>JARLGV010000005.1 GCA_031292555.1 Fimbriimonas sp. | reverse complement strand
TCAGTCTTCCTCCCGTTGAGGGCATTGAAGTGAGGCCGCGCCGAAGCAGCGATGTTTCGCCGGCGAGCGTACTGGAAGCCTACGGCAAGGCGGTCGGGGGCGACGGAGCCCATCCGATTACTGGACTGCGGTTCGAAGGGACGTGCACTATGGCCGGCGTGAAGTCAAAGGTCGACGCCACCGCTTCCGAGAACAAGTACACGTTTGTCGTACACGGCGCCAAGGGAGACAATCGGACGGGTAGCAACGGAACCCTCGCCTGGTTCACAACGGAGAAGGGTATCCAGCCTGTCCCAGTTCCGATCGCCCTCCAATACGTCAATCAGCGCCTGACCTACACCGGACCAGCCTCATTGCCCAAGCTCGAAAATACAATGGGCGCAACAGCCAAGCTCGCCGGCAAGGACACTCTCGTCGTTTCGGGAACAGATGCAAGTCGAGTTCGGGTTTCAATGTACTTCGATAAGGCGACGGGTCTTCTCGTCCGAATCTCGCGCAGCTATCCATCGATCTTGGGCAGCATGGCCAAGATCGACGATTTCTCGAATTACCGGAGAGTTGCCGGCACGATGCTCCCGATGAAAATCGTAAACCACGACACCGAAGGCGATACCGAGATCGAATACCGTTCCGCGAAAGTAGACAACAAGCTCGACCCCACTAGCTTCGACCCGCCCAAATCCTGACTCCGTGCTCCTTAGAGGAGCGCTGGCCCCGAGGTTGGCTCACCTCATGGACGAACATCGTTCCATGAGGTGAGCGGCAATCCACTATCCTGGGACGCCGGACGCGCGCATGATCGCTCTATCGAACGGAAGACATGAAGTCCTCCGTCCCCTCCGATATGGAGGAATATTGGAACCTTGCGAACTCCGAACGACCATCCCGCCTTACGACCATGGAACTGCCAACGGTACGTGGGATCGAGGCCCCCTTCGCGTGTTGGTTGGTCTTGAGCGACCAAGCGAGCGGGATGTTCTGCTTTGCCACCTGCAACGGCGGGCTCACCGGTATTTTGCATTGACAAGGCCTGTAGAGGTCCCCGCCGCCCTCTACTTGCTCAGACCCGGAATTGCGATCGTCGATCGTATCGAGATGGTTGGGCCGATCCGTCGAGTCAACAACTTCTCCGACATACCGATCTTCATGATTGTCGACGGAGACGACGACGATTCGCCCGGAGAGGCGTATCCGGGCGTTGACATGTGCCTAGGACGCCCGGTCGACTTTTCGTTTCTATAGACGTCCTACAGCGGAGAACGAGTCAGCTTCACACGATGTACGCCGGCCAGCGATCGAGCCTCGATGGTGGTCGGAGCTTTGTCGATCTCGACGGTAAACACTCCCGGTTCTGCGATTGTGACGAAATTGGTTCGGAACTTGGCGGTCGAGCCGTTTTCGGTGAGCATCAGGTCGACAAGGGGAACTTCAGTCTTGATCGTCAACAGGTCCTCCGCCCAAGTCGATACAACCAACGTGTCCGAAGGAGCGAAGCGCGCCGACTTAGGCTCGGAAATTAGCTGCCACGTGTGAATCTCGCCGAAAATGTCTCCCGCTGTCATCAGAACGTCGGGCACTGACATCCCGTGGATCGAAGCCTCAAGCACCGGCTGTCGTGCGCCGGGAGCAAGTTCGAAATCGGCTTCCCATATCTCGAGTAGCTCCCCCGTTCGTAGATGGCCGGCGGAGAGAAATACGGACGAAACCCATGTGTCCTCACCGTCGTTTACGGCCCACAATACGACTCGGTCTTCTTCTCGCACGATTGACAGCAGGCGGTCGGCGTAGAGACGCCTCAGGTCATAGGCTAACGCCTTATAGTCGCCAGCCCCGTCAAGAATCGCCCAACTCTGTACTGGCCAACAGTCGTTTAACTGCCAGATTAGAGAGCCCTTGCAGAATTCGGAGCGCCGGTAGTGCTCTACTCCGAAGCGGAGAGCGTCGCGCTGATTGAGCTGGCTGTAATAGACCCAATCGTCAAGCGAAACCGAATCCGGATAGTGAAGTTTGACGAGGTTGTGAAATGTCTCGTGCCCCTTGCCCGTCTTGTCGTGCCACTGTACGGCGGGCGAATGAGGAAGCCAATCCTCCGCGTCGAGACACGAGGACCAAAGGGCGGAGTTGCAGGAGGACGCGAATCCATATTCGCTCGAAAATCGCCCGGTCGAGTCGGCGTAGTACTTCCAGTCGCCACGTCCATGCCAAACATCCCAGCAGTGTTGATCGCCGAATCCGCCAGAGTTGGGGCCGATCTGTTTGGAAGCCTTGCCATCGTTTTGCGGGTCTTCACCGATCGGAGACGTAGCGATGTAGCAGATCTCTGGATCCCATTCCTTGACCACCGCCGGCAATACGCGATCGTAGTGTTTTTCACCATAGTAGCGTTTCGGATGCCGGTGGGCGCCGCCCCAAAGATTCGCAAACATCTCGAGATTCTCGTTGTTCCCACACCACAAAGCGAGCGCCGGATGGCTGCGCAAGCGCTTAACGTTCGTTTCCGCTTCTACTCGGATTGTCTCCTGCCACTCAGCATCGTCGGGGTAGTAGCTGCAAGCGAAGGCAAAATCCTGCCAGACAAGAAGACCCAACTCGTCGCAAAGCTCATAGAACTCATCCGTTTCGTAGAGCCCTCCTCCCCAGACGCGGAGCATGTTGAAGCCCATGTCTTTGGCCTTTTCCAACCGGTCGCGGTAACGCGTCTTGTCCACCACTGACGGGAACGAATGGTCGGGTATCCAGTTTGCGCCACGAATCCACAGCGGCTTGCCGTTTACTTCGAATTCGAATGACTCGCCAAAGGCGTCCGGTTCCTGAAGGAGGCGCGTTTGGACGAGCCCGACTTCTCGGTAGGCGATCTCGTGAACGACGATCGGCTCCTCGTCGCCCTCCAAGAACATGACTTCGGGCACGGAATTGGCGCTAGCCAGGGTGAACGCGAGGTGATAAAGCCGTGGGTTACGCGGATCCCAAAGAACCGGATCGGAGATGACTATCGGTTGCCCAGGGCCGGCCATCTGGAACTCGTCGATCGACTCGCCGTCAGGAGTGAAGCCGTGAACCATCCAGCCATCGGCTTCGCCGTCGTGCTCGACGTCGCAGAGTATCTCCACCCCCCCGGACTCAAGGTGAGTCTGCTGGATCTGGATCCCGGTGATTCGGGCGGTGAACTCGATGAGCGAGATCGGCCGCCAAATCCCACAAGACACCAAGCGTGGGCTCCAATCCCATCCGAACATGTACTGGGCCTTTCGGACAAATGCCCGCTCGTCGAAGCACCGAGTGTCTTCGGCAAGGCCCTCCTGCGCGAAATAAGCCTGACGCCTTTCCTTGCCGACCCGAACGGCCGACTGGAACTCGATCCGCAGGTCGTTATCTCCGGCCTTGAGCAACTTGGTGACGTCAACCTCTAACGGAACGAACATGTTGTCGTGAGTGGCAATCCTGTCGTCATTGAGGAAGATTTCGCAGATCGTATCCAACCCTTCGAATCGAAGGACTCGTCGAGGCAGCCCGTCCTTGGCCCACCACTCGAAACGCGTGCGGTAGACCCAGTCCTTCTCGTCAACCCACTGGCAGCCCAACTCGCTCATCCGAAGGAACGGATCGGCGATGACTCCGTTCTCAACGAGGTCAAGGTGTACGTGTCCCGGGACAGCCGCCGGTAGCCATCCCGAGGCGATCGCGCCGACTCTGCCTCCGGGCCAATTCTTCTCGGCAAATTCCCAACCGGAGTGCAGATAAGTCGTCTGAAGCATCACTCGTGAGTCTACTTATTCCGACGGAACCTCCGCCCAACAAGACATAGATGCGACGATTGTCTTCCTATCGCGCTAGGAGGTTAGCCTTCTGGATGGAGAACCAGGGAGGCCGCGCCGTAGATGCCGGCGTCCATGCCGAAAGGCGATGGGGATAGACCGGGCGAGGTTAGGTAGGGTGCGAGCCAGTCACTCAATCCGACGGCTCCGCAAACCACGATCTGATCCGGGAAGTACATCTCTTGCAGAACGATGCCAGCCTGGATAAACGCCTGGAGCGCCGTTGCCTTCTGGGTTGCTGAGGGATTGGGGCTGAGCGCCGCGCCGCCGAGCATCGATTCGAACGATGATCCACCGGGACCGGGCATGTCGTTCAACCTGGGATACTCGCCGCGAGGACCCATTAGGATCCTGCCTTCGGCAACGAAGCCACAGCCGACGCCCGTGCCGATCGCAAGTGTCGCAACCCGCTTGCCGGCGTACTTCGGCAGGTTGGCATGCCCCCAGGCCGATGCCAGTCCGTCATTCAATGCGACGGTGGGAACACCCAACGTCTTCTCGCTGAAGATCGATCCGACGTGGTCGGGAATGAGTGCCTTCGCCTCCCACAACTCACCGGTTCGAGCATCGACGGTTCCGCCGGTGCTCACTCCTACCGCCAGGACACCGGTGGCTTGAACCTGACTACGGATCCAGGCAAGTCTGTCGTCGCGCTTTTCGAGCAGTGGCATCCTTTCGATCGATTCCAGCTTCCAGTCGTTGGAGAAGACGCCAAATCGCATCCAAGTTCCACCGATATCGACCGCTCCGACGCGACCTTTAGGAGGCTTGCTCGGAATGATTGCTCGAGTCGTCTTGATCGGGTCGTTCAGAACACCGCCCACGATCACGCCGACCGCCCCGATTCTCAAGGCTGCTTCGCATTGCCATCGCAAGGCATAGCGACCTTCGGCGAACACAGGGACCTCCACGGCTTGTTTGACTGTGCGCAGCAGTTCCAGGTCCGGGCCGCCCGTGGAGACGTACTCCTTGGTGTATCCGCCGAGGGTAGTGCTCACCATGTCGGCGCCCATCGAAACCGCGAAGCGTGCGCTCGAAACGGAATCGATATCGGCAAGAACCGGAATTCCCCCTGCATGGGCCAGAGCGATCAGGTCGCCAAGGTTCTCGCCGCCCGGACGAGTTCTCGGCGTGCCGTCCAGAGCGATGACCTCGCAGCCGGTTTCGAGTAGTTCGAGCACCTCGCGCCGCGTGGCTGTTATGTAGATCTCAGAATCGGCATAGGCCCTCTTGATGAGGCCGATGCATGGAAGCTGAGTCGCCTTGCGAATCGATCGGATATTCTCGACGCCCTGCAGACGCAGCGTTGTGACTCCCTCATCGCGACTTGCTTGAGCCAAGAGGGAAAGCGTCGACGGATTATCGACGGGAGAGCCTTCGGTCGCCTGTACGGACGCCACCAACGGGCAATTACGCAAGTTATGGATAAACGAAGAAGCGGACACGTTTCAGTTTAGAACGTTGGGCCCTGCCGCTCCTCAACCCTCCATCACTATCTACTCGTCCTCGCCCAACAGCTTCCGTAGTCGTTCCCGTTCATCACGTTCCTGTTCGCGTCGCTGCACGTCGTCGAAGTACGCCTGGTCGTACATCACCTGTCCCCGCGTGGTTGCCTCCTTTCCTTTGAACCGGCGGCGTCCGATGGACCGGTACGGTCCGCTCGCAGTAAACGCCAGGCCAGGGATTCGGTCGGACGCGAATAGAAAGGTCAATTCCAAAGGAACGCACGCTGCAATACCCATGAGCGGATTGGGGATACCGAAGCCGAAGAGCACGAGCAGCGCAGTCGCCCAACCGATCAACTTGCCGCTAAAAGGAACGACTCCATAAAGCATGACGCTCGCGGACTGATTCCGAACGCTCCATGCCACGGTGACGGTAGCCAAGGCAAGATAGGGCCCAGCGGCGCGCAACTGATATCCGGCGATCGCGGCGGCGAGAAACAGGGCAGCAGAAGCGACGAGGATACTCACGAACCAGAAGGCGGCGAGCTTGGCGGTCCCCATCTCGCGTTCAAGACTTCCGCCGCACTGGAAAAGCCAGATGAGGAGAAACGCGAACGTGATCAGTCCCATCCCGCTGCCGAACGGCGCGTACGTCCAGACGTATGTCAGAAATGTCCATGGGTGACTCAAGGATCCGTTCCACAGAACGAGGTCCTCTGGGCTGATCCCTCGCGAGACAGAGAGAAACAGCGCTGACGCTATGACCGAAGCGATAAGCGCCACCGTGAACGGCGCGCCTTGCTTTCTGACCGAGTGGCCCAAGTCGTCTAGCAGTCCCATGATAACGGATTATGGTTTCTGTCGCTCGACAAGTGTGATGGCAGTGATCTCGACGGAATGTCGACTTCCGGCTCCTCCCGTGGAATCGATCAAAGCCAGGGCATCGAGACGAATAGGATAGTGGACCACGCCATCGTCCGGACCGCCCCAGTGACCGGCGTCCCGCCCGTCTAGCGGGAACGACACTGCTTTCCATCCGTCCCAGTCGATCTTTCCACCGTCGGGCTGAAAGGTCTGACCCAATGAGTCGACGAATCGCATCCTGAGCGAGTCGTTCGAACGATCACCCATGATGAGCATGTTCAATGAAACCGGTGAGGCATATCGTCGCTCCGAGACCTCGCCACGGGCTTGCAGGAATAGGAACTTCCAGCCAAAGGAGAATTGGTAATCGATCTTGACCGCCTCGCTTGCCCGGATCGGGCAAGACGTTGTAGAGGACATCGAAGCGGTTACCGCACCAGCTATCTTGGCGTCTCCATCCTGGAGTAACCCGTAGCGGGAAGGATCGATCGTCGTCGAGCCCCGAGATGCAAACTTACCGATGGAGAGCAGCGATAGAGGCGTTGCCTCGGAGCGACGAGGTATCGCGTTGCTCGGCCCATAGCCGATTCGTGTCTCCCGATAGGATTCGGACTTGGTCGGGCTTTTGGACTCTAGAACGATGGATCCGTTTACTTGTCCGCTCGACGCAGGCTGCAAAGTCTCAAAAGCCACGGGAGTCTGAATCCAACCGGTTCCTTTGCGATGAAGCGGATCGGCAATGCTCAAAAAGATGCGACCGTCGGCAATGAGTGGGTAGAAGGACACGGCGTCCGTTTGAATGCAGTCTGTTTGCTGACTCATCGACCGGCCCGAGCCGTCGGCAAGCGTCCACACCAACGACCTTGGGTGTGCTAACCAGTCGCCAGTTATCTGTCTCGACAGTGCATCGATCGAGTTCGGATTCTTGGAAGGCGCAAGGGTGAATACCTGGGATGACCCGTCTCCCCCGTCATTAAGATCGACTGAAACCTTGAGCTTGCGTGTCCGCGACGACGAAACTATCGGCCCCAAGAGGTTCTTGAGCCGACCCTTGACGGTTGCGGCGTCGCCCAACAGAATCTCCGGGGAAATTGGGTTCCATGCCCCAAACCAACTCGAATCGATGGACGGCAACGCAGTCGGCCGTCCGGTAAGGGTGATGGACCGAGAGTCTGGGCCGAGGTTGAGTCGAACCTCGTGCGGAACGGCAGCCGTGGTCCAGACAACGTATTTGTACACGCCGTGACGCTCGAATGCGAACACGTAATCGTCCGGCGATCCTTGCGTAAGGCGCATCCTATACCGGTAGCCGTTCAGGTCTCGACTGAGCCGTTCGATCTGAGAGTAGGCTGGTTTTGCGGTCAGCGTCGTGTCTACGGTTCCAAAATTGCACTCCGGGTCCTTGGGGTTGAGTCCGTCGTTCTTCCAGTCATACCAAATCGATAGGTTGGCGCCCCCGGTTAGGTTGGCAAGGTACTGACGCGTCGCATAATCCGCTTGCTGTTCAAGCCCTGCGCCGCCCTCTTGGCTGGCATAGCCCCATTCGCTCGAGATCAATCCAACTGAATGCCCTCCGGCATACCGATCAACCAACCTGCGGAGGCGGCGCCAATCTTCAATCACCGACTCAGGGTTGCTGCCCCGGTAGGGATGGACGGTTACGGCATCCCAGTACTTCAACAATCCGCCGCGGAAGCACTCCTCTAGGAAGTTCCAGTCGATCGTGGATACACCGGGGCCGACATACCATTCCTTCGGAGCGATTTGGCGGATCGTCTTGCCCACCTCGGTTGCGAGGCGGATGTACTCTCCAACGTTGGGTTTGGGGGGCCAGAAGCTGATGTTCGGCTCGTTCCACATCTCCCACACGATCCCTTGACCGGCGAACCGTCTCATTGCTGCCGCGACAAACCGGCAGAATGCGGTGACCGCTTCCGCCGAACGCGGGGCCCCTTTCCCGTAGAGGTCGTTTCCATAGTCGAGGATGATGATCGGCCGCATGCCTACGGCCCGCAGACTCGCCATGAGGCGTTCGTAGGGAGCGAATTGGTAGACGCCGCGCTTGCGTTCAACTCCCGCCCAGCCAAAGTCCATGCGTACCCATTTGAAGCCGGCCTTGGCGATCTTCTCCATTTCGCCGGGAGCCGCGTCCGTAAAGTGGATATTGACTCCCCAGCCTTGGGGAACGGAAGCCGATGGCAATGGAAAATCGGCTCGATAATCGTTCGAGGCGCTTCCGGCAACGACGAGCGTAAGGAGTGCTAACCCTATCATCGATGTTTGGATCGATTATAGGCACGGATCGCCACACCAAGCGCGCGCGAGCGGTTATTCGGGACAAAAGGGGGGATCGGCAGGTCCGGTAAACTTAAGGATCGACGCTAGGAATCTGAATGAGCAAGCAAACACCCCGATCCAGCACTCCCACGAACGGACCTGTGGCGGTGGCGGCTCCCATCGAGTCTTTGATCAGGGACATTGCCAGCATTCCCGTCGTACAGGAGCAAGAACAGCTAATGGCTAACGAAAACTTCGACATCGACTTGGTGGTTATCGGCGCAGGGCCCGGCGGATACGTAGCGGCAATCCGCGCTGCGCAACTTGGGGCTAAGGTCGTCGTCGTTGAAAAGGAGTATCTGGGAGGCACCTGTCTCAACTGGGGATGCATCCCGAGTAAGGCGCTGATCGCGAGCGTGGAACGGTTGCAACACGTCAAGCACGCGGACAAACTAGCAGTCAAGGTTGGAGGCGATGCCTCTATTGACTTCGAGGCTATGATGGCCCGCAAAGACAAAATCGTGCAGACCCAGCGAGGTGGTGTCGGCATGCTCTTCAAGAAGAACGGCATCCGCCACGTGGAGGGTTTTGCGTCGTTTGTCGATGCTCACACGATCGAGGTCACGAAGGACGACAAGAAGGAGACGATCCGGGCGAAGAACTTCGTGCTTGCCATGGGATCGTCGGTCATCCATCTTCCGGTACCTGGTCTGGAAGGCGGGCGAGACGAGAATGTGTGGACGTCCGACGACGCGGTCAATGCGCCGTTCGTGCCTAGAAAAATGGTGATCCTCGGTGGTGGAGCAGTCGGCTGCGAGTTCGGCTATGTCTTCAACGGTCTCGGGTCCGAGGTCACGATCGTCGAGATGATGCCTCAGTTGCTGCCCGTCATGGACAGCGACCTTGGCGTTGAGCTTGCCAAACTGCTGGGACGCCAGGGGATAAAGGTCAAAGTCGGCGCCACGATCGACAAATGCGAGCGTAGTGGCAACGGCTGGAAGGTCACTATTGTAAAGGGCGCCGACGTCGAGGTCATCGAGGTCGACGTCGTATTGCTCGGAGTCGGCCGTAAGGCGAACACCGCCAACATGAACCTTGAAAACATCGGAGTTCGGCTGCACAAGCGTGGTGTCGAATTGCTGGACTACACGATGCGCACCCACGTGCCGAACATCTATGCGATCGGAGACGTCACCGGCGAGATGCAGCTTGCCCATGTGGCCTCGGCGGAGGGAATCATTGCGGTCACCAACGCGATCACCGGATCTCAGAAGAAAATGGACTACAAGGCGGTGCCGAGTTGCGTATACACCAATCCCGAGGTCTCGGGCGTGGGGCTGACGCAGGCCGAAGCCGAAGCCAAGGGCTATGAGGTGACGGTCGGTAAGTTCAACTTCCGCCCTCTGGGCAAAGCGATGGCAACGACCGAGCAAGACGGTTTCGTGAAGGTCGTATGCGAGAAGAAATACGGTGAGGTGCTCGGCGTCCACATGATCGGCGCACACGTCACCGACATGATCCATGAGGGCGTTGTCGCTCTGAAGCTAGAAGCGACGCTCGACTACATGGTCGACTGCATCCACGCTCACCCCACTATGTCCGAGGCCGTCTTGGAAGCGTTCGAGGACGCCCAGGGCCACGCCATCCACAAGTAGCTGCTCCGGCTCCTGCCCACATTCGGCCAAGCCGAATGTGGGCAGTCCCAATTCGATTGCCTGGCCCGCCGCCGTCCGGCCAGGTTCACCCCCGCACTACGATGCGCTCCGCATCCACTGCTCAGGGCCCACGCCGCTCCCGGACCTTCACTCCGTAATTCCGTGACCCCGTCACTTCATCACCCTGCTACTCCGCTACTCCATCACTCCGCTACTTCATCACTCCGTCACTTCATCACCTCATCACTCCGCTACTCCGCAGCTCCGCTACTTCATCACTCCGTCACTTCATCACTCCGTCACTTCATCACTCCGTCACTTCATCACTCCGTCACTTCATCACTCCGTCACTTCATCACTCCGTCACTTCATCACTCCGTCACTTCATCACTCCGCTGCTCCGCAGCTCCATCATTCCGACACTCCCCCGGCTTCCCGGTCCAATGGCCCCAACCTCCTACTTGAACCCCGCTACCTGGTTGCCCCGTCCTTCGGGTATGGGTGTGTCCAAGGTCGGAATCATCCTCCTCCTTTCTCTTGTCGCAGCAGTTGCGTCCAGCCAAGTTGTATCCGACCCATTCAAGGTTCCTAGCCTTCAGCAACCCGTGAATCTACATCTCAAGCGTGCGCTTCTGCCGGAGCTGACAGATGCACTGCACAAGCAGACCGGTGTGAGGTTCTCGATGTCGAAGGAGATCGAACCACTGATGGTCTGTGTCTTCGTCGATAAGGTTCCTCTTGGACTTGTCATGCACGAGGTCGCCGACGTGCTTGGATGCGAGTGGCATGATTTGCGCAGCGAGTGGCGACTGGTGGTCAATCCCAAGGCCAAATCTAAATTGGCTGCCTACGAGATAGCGGAGCGGCATGCGTTGGAACAGGACGACTTGGAAAAGGCACATGCGCTTGCCGACTACGTTAGGACCCATTCATTCCGTCAGCAAAGCGTCGATGCATCGTCGGCCCCCGAGCCGGACAACGAAACGCCGGCCCAATGGGCAGAGAGGGTGATTGCCGATGAGGCCTATTATGTTGCCGGAATCATGTTCCGCGACACTCCGGTGATTGCGTGGAAAGGCACGGCAACATCCGTTTCTCAGCCCATCCGTCCCACTAACCTCTATAGCACCGGATGGCCGACCGCATTCCGGCTCATTGCGCCCCCAAATGTGGAGATTGCCAGTTGGTTTGACTGTGGCGCGGGTGGCGAATTGGCCGTCAATCTTGGTGATGCCCACACCGTGGTTCGATTTCTACCTTGGGCGGGCACGCTCGAAGCGGTGCTCGTGGATGCATCCGCTCATCGAGCGGTCAAGCCCAAGTACCTCGTCAAGTACCCCCGGCCAGTGCAATCGCTTGCGAAGGAAATTGGCGGAAAGTGGCTCCTCGAATGGGAGACCGATTTGGGAACTGACAAGTCTTCGGCCTTGGACGAGCCGGTCGAAAACATGGAGATGAAGCCGTCCGGATTCAATAAGGGATTACGCGGTATCGAGGAGTATCTCGAGGCCCTGTTCGACAAGACGAAGCAGCCGATCATTTCCGACGCCTTCCGGATGCCGACGATCGGAACACCGCCGCCGCTCAAGTCAAGCACTATCCGGAATTGGCTCTCTCAAACTCGCGAGTCCCAAAAGTGCTTCGTCAGGGTCGATAACGGTTGCGTTCTTGTCCGCCATGGCGGATTCTGGGATTTACGCTCTTACGAACCCAACGAGGAGAGGGTTCGCGCCTTCGAGAAGCTAGCGGCGCCGGATCTCAACGACTATGCCGATTTCGCACTGGCTTCCGCGCAGGATCTTGTTGGCCTGATCATTCAACAGGCGGTACCCTTTTTCGATACTCAGGAAATTCCCTTGACTCGATTCGACTCCAAGCCGCTTCGGGACAACCTGTATCCGCTCTTGGCCTATGGTCAAATGTCCACCGCGAATCGGTTGGCGGTTCTGTCGGGTGGCTACTTCGATACCATCAACCATGTATTTGGAGACGAGGAAACGCGCTGGGAGTCGCAGTTACTTCGAGGCAAGGACGGTAAGGGACGCCCCAAAACGGTCACGCAGTTCTCCCTCACTAGGCCGGTGGAGATCGGCTCAACGGTTCAAGACATATACTTGGGTACGAGCGCGTCGCTGGGGATCTTCTATGGGGGGACGCCGACCGGTAAGGAACGCGATATGCTCGAGGATTTCGACTTCCCGTCGATGTATCTCGGGCTCTGGAACCGCAGTCCCGATCAGGATCCTGCTTTCGTTGCCAACTTCGGAAGGACGAACGACATCCATGCGCATTACCTGTTTCTCCGCTCAGCCCTGAACCTGCCGCCGGGAATAACCAAGATGCCGGACAAGACGCTCTACGGTCATTTTGAGTTTCTTGCCGGCATAAGCGACAAGGATGGAGTGATCAACGTAGTCGACATTCCATTCCCGAAGTAGGGCGTCGTGTAACATCGACTGCCGTTGGACGTCGGAACCCATATGACACACACCTCCTTTGCCCGCGGATTGGCGTGCTTCGTCGCTTGTCTCGCCTTTGGTGGCGTGGCATTTGGACAAAGCGCAGACCTCGCCAAGGACGCACGCCTTCAAAAGCTGGTCAGCGTCAAGATGAAGATCGTCCCGATCGCGACCGCCTTGTCGCAGATCTCAAGATTCTCTGGTGTTTCTCTAGACCAGGCGCCGTCTATCAAAGACCTGAAGATCACCGTACTCGTGCAAGACGTTCCCGCCGGCATCGTGCTGGACAAAATCGCGAAGACCCTCGGATGCGAGTGGAGAGCCGATGGGCAGCTTTACCGGCTCGGGATGGACGCCGACGAGCAAAATGCCCGAACCCGTTACGTCGAAGCCGAGGACAGCGCTGCGCAGAAGGAGATCGTCGACGAACTGGATGCAATCTCCAAGGTCGCCCAGATGGACCCAGCAGCCGCCGAGAAGGAACTAATTGAGTTGACGGGTGCAAGGGCCGACCCGAAGAATACTACTGCGAAAACCGATCCAGAACGAGAGAAGCTCCTGAAGCATGCGGCGAACCGCCAGGACGTCATGCTTGGGAGGTTTCTGCAAAGCATGAGTGCCGGCAAGGTGAGCGCCTTTTGGAGGGGAGAAGTTGTAGCGGTCAACCCGAATTTGGCAAATGAACGCGGTGGTGGACCGCCTGTGCCGGGGCGTCAGGGAAGAGCAAATGGAGGCAGCCCGAACGGGATGCCCCTTTTTGTCCAGTACGACCCGCTGCTCTATCGCGTGCAGGTAATGCAAGGATTCGGGGTCCGTTTCGTGGCGAAGCGATTGCCGAGGGTCGTTACTCAGCCCCTCCCTACCGGCGCCCTCGCCAAATTGCGCTTTGGAAAGGAAGTGTTGAGTTGGGATATGCCGATTCCCTCCGACGATAACTGGACCAAACTCGGAGTCGCGAGATCAGACCCACAATCACACTACGCAAACCACCTATACGCGCTGGCCGATTTTCTTGAGAAGGCATTCGACCAGACCCAGGTGCCCATCGTCGCCGATGCATTCCGGACTCCGATGCAAGATCGGGATTTCAACAGCGGGATCGGGTCTTTTCCGTCTTGGATGTCGCACTTGAAATCGAACAACGGATTGATGACCAGGTTCGAAGACGGCGTGATGATGGTGCGCCACGGCGGCTTCTGGCGGCTACGTAAATTCGAGACTCCCGAGGATGAACTGGCGGCAATCGAAGCCAAAACACCGAAGTTGTCGCCCACACTTGCCGACTACAGCGCTTTCGTGACGAAGCTGACCCCTGAACAAGCCAAACCGTTCTGCCTTCGTGACGGGGTGCTCGTGAATTTCGACGCGACACCCATTCAGTTGGGGTTTCCGGCGCTCAAATTCTATGCTGGACTGGATCGGAACGCTATTTCGATGGCGACGAGGGACGGAATACCCTTCGGGGAGATGTCCTCATCGTTGCGAGCGAGCTTCACGGATGCTGTCATCGAAGGTGTCTTCTATGGCGCCGCATCCGGATCGTTTCCTGCCGAATTGGTGCGGTTTGCGGCATCCGGCGACGGCCGGGGTCTAGGCTTTATCATGCGATCAGATGACATGTATGTCAACGGGACGACAATGATCGGCCAAGATCTGATCTTCGGTTCGAGCCTTACCAATGCGGCTATCTACAAACTGCCTGTAAGTCAGTGAGCGAAGGCTGACATGCTACAATTTAGCCCCTCGTATGGCTGAAATCGAAGTCTTTCCCAATCCGGCGCCGCACCGTAACTATACGATCAAGCATATCTGCCCGGAATTCACGAGCGTGTGCCCTAAGACCGGCCAGCCGGATTTTGCCACCATCGAGTTGGAGTACATCCCAGATCTGACGTGCATTGAACTCAAGTCGCTCAAGCTCTATTACTTTTCGTTCCGCGACCAAGGGATTTATTTCGAATCCGTTATCAACCGATTGCTCGACGATCTTTCGGGCAGTTGCCAACCTCGCTGGATGAGGGTCACCGGCATCTTCAATGTTCGTGGGGGAATTAGCTCGATCGTGGTTGCAGAGACGGGCATGCTGGCAGGGGGCTAAACGCACTATGCGCATTCTCGTCTTTGAGGACAATCTCCTGTGGAGTTCTCGATTCGTCAGGACGCTGAAGGTACTCGGTCACGAGCCGGTCGTCACAACCAGCATCCCCGAGGGTTCGCTTTCTGGCACGGTGGCGATCGTGAATCTCGGTTCGACTAACATGAGACCTCAGGAATTGGTGCCGCAACTGAGGGAACGGGGCGCGCACGTTATCGGTCACGCGGGCCACCGCGAGAAGGAAATCCTCGAACTCGGGCGAAGCGCCGGTTGTGACAGGGTTGCCACAAACAGCGAGATCACTTTCAAGATCGAGGCACTTCTTGACAGCCTTACAGGAAAAAGTGAGAATTCCAGCGAGAGTTACTGAACGATTGGGGAATATCCTCGTCACTTCACCAGTCAGAACCAGGAAAGGAGAGTTTTGTCTTGACGCAATTTGGGAGCCCGAAGCGAGGCTCCCTTTTTTTGTGCCGAGCCGGGTTGCCGGTGTAGAATGGACCCAGCGGACAACGACGTGCCGGTTGATAGGCTTGTGCCGCGATTTGGAGTTTTGCGATGCACAAAGTCTATCCCGATGCGAAATCGGCCCTTGAAGGTCTACTTTTCGATGGCATGACGATCATGTCCGGCGGCTTTGGGCTCTGCGGAATACCGGAGAACCTCATCGTTGCCGTCCGCGACTCTGGCGTAAGAGATCTTACGATCATCAGCAACAACTGCGGGGTCGACGATTTCGGCTTGGGTCTGATGCTCCAGACTCGTCAGATCCGAAAGATGCTGTCGTCCTATGTCGGAGAGAATGCCGAGTTTGAGAGACAATTCCTCAGCGGCGAACTCGAACTCGAGTTCAACCCTCAGGGAACCCTGGCCGAGCGCATACGTGCGGGTGGGGCGGGCATTCCGGCGTTCTACACCCGAACCGGCTACGGCACATTGGTCGCAGAGGGCAAGGAGACCCGCGAGTTCGACGGCGAGATGTATGTGATGGAAACAGGTCTTGTCGCCGATCTGTCCATCGTCAAGGCGTGGAAAGGAGATCGGTCGGGCAACCTGATCTACCGAAAGTCGGCAAGGAACTTCAACCCGATGATGGCCACGGCCGGCAAGGCTTGCGTCGCGGAAGTGGAGCATTTAGTCGATGTGGGTGAACTGGATCCGGACCAAATCCATACGCCAGGCATCTACGTACAGCGAATGATCCTCGGACCGAGTTTCGAGAAGCGAATTGAGAGACGCACGACGAGGCCAAGGGAGTAACACGAAGATGCCATTGACGCGCGAACAACTAGCCCAGCGGGCGGCGCAGGAGCTTAGGGACGGTTACTACGTTAATCTGGGGATCGGCATACCGACCCTGGTTGCGAACTACATCCCGAGTGGAACGGACGTGATGCTTCAGAGCGAGAATGGAATGCTCGGGCTTGGTCCGTTCCCTTACGAAGGCATGGAAGACCCAGACCTGATTAATGCGGGAAAGCAGACGGTCACTGCCATTCCAGGAACCAGCTTCTTCTCGTCCGCCGATTCGTTCGGCATGATCCGAGGCGGACATATCGATCTGGCGATTCTTGGAGCAATGGAGGTCAGCGAACAAGGCGATCTTGCCAACTGGATGATTCCCGGAAAGATGGTGAAGGGAATGGGTGGCGCCATGGATCTGGTCGCCGGCGTTAAGCGCGTCGTGGTCGTCATGGAGCACACGAACAAAGCAGGCGAGTCGAAGGTTCTCCATGCCTGCCGCCTGCCCCTAACCGGCAAACAGTGCGTCGATCTGATCATCACGGACCTCTGCGTCTTCGAGGTCGGCGACAGCGGTCTGCTATTGACTGAACTGGCGCCTGGCTCGAACTCCGACGAGATCAAGGGCAAGACGGAGGCCCGTTTCACTGTTTCCGACAGCCTTCGCGAGATGACGCTCTAGATCAGATCGTGGCGTCCATCTGGCGACCATGATCGGATACGGTCTATAACCTAGTCCATGAAGCGCGCGATTCTGATCGTGATGGATGGATGTGGAGCGGGAGAGGCTCCCGACGCAAGTCTTTTCGGCGATAGTGATCATCCGTCTACGATCCGGCACGTTTGGGAAAGGGCAGGGTCGCTGGATCTGCCCAATCTGCGAGCCATCGGCTTCCTTTCGGCATGCGGCGTCGACCTACCCCCAACCGGGATGGATCATGGTCTTGGCGCACGCTTTGGCCGGCTTCGAGAAGTCTCGATGGGCAAGGACTCGGTAACCGGCCACTGGGAGATGATGGGAATCGTCACTCCGACCGCGTTCCCGACGTACCCCAGTGGCTTTCCAGCCAACTTGGTCGAAGCCTTCGAAACTCGTATCGGATCGAAGGTGTTGGGGAACAAGCCTGCCAGCGGAACCGCGATCATCACCGAGCTTGGTTCCGAGCACGTTTCTACCGGCTACCCGATCCTGTACACGAGTGCCGATAGCGTCTTTCAAGTGGCCTGTCACGAGGAAGTCGTGCCTATCGAACGCCTGTATGAAATCTGCCGCATCGGCCGGGACCTGTGCGTCGCTCCAAACAACGTCCAACGCATCATCGCTCGTCCGTTTCTGGGAGACGAACAAGGCGGATTCAAGAGAACTGAGCGCCGAAAAGACTATCCGATAACGGCGCCTCCGAATCTGGTTGATCAGCTTGGCGATGTTTATGGAATCGGAGTTGTGCCCGAGCTGTTTGGAGGGCGAGGTTTTCGACAGGTGCACCGCACCCAAAACAACAGCGAGCATGAGTCCGTTCTCTGGTCGGCGCTTGAGTCCGATGCGCGGTTCGTTTTTGCGAATTTTGAGGATTTCGACATGCTCTATGGCCACCGGAACGATCCGATGGGATTTGCGAAGGCGCTCGTGGCGTTTGACACTTCTTTAGGCAAGGTGCTCTCGCGACTTTCATCGGACGACGTTCTGTTAATCACCGCCGATCACGGAAACGACCCTACGACCGTTTCGACCGACCACTCGCGAGAATATGTGCCGCTATGTGCGGTCAGGCATGGGCTGGCAACTCGATCGGTAGGCGATCTCGAGGGGATGACGACCGTCGGGGCGACTGTCGCAGCTCACCTTGGCGTGGCTTGGAGCATGCATGGCGCCCCGATCGATCTCTCTTAGAAGTGAAAGATCTCGAATAGCCTGCCGATCCCCACTCCATCCAGCGATTCGAACCGGACGTCAGCCGCCGTCAAGTCGAGGGTGGCGGTCATCGAATTCGGCACGGCGACGACAAATATCCCCGCCGCCTTTGCCGAGGCGATGCCATGTGGCGAATCCTCGAACGCCATAACCTCGGCCAGACCGACTTGGAGTTTGCTCGCCGCCTTCAGATAGAGGTCGGGAAACGGCTTTGCTCGGGGGACGTCGTCAGCGCATACGATGTGCTGGAAATACTGCTTGAGGTTTAGACGTTCGAGGTGGCCGTCAACCCACCAGTGCTTTGAGCTTGATGCAACAGCTAGTTTCATGCCCGCCGATTTCGCCTCCTTCAGCAGAGAGACGACGCCTCGCCGGGCAGGCTCCGCTGCAATCATGTTGTACAGCCTTCGTTCGCGGGTTTTGTCGACTGCCTGAATATCGAGTTTCTCCTCCGTCAGGCGGTTGAGCAGCTGAAGGGGCGATTCCTTCACTTGTTCGGCGCCCCTACCGATTGAATCGTTCCAGTAGTCGTCGGGAAGCGTTTGGCCGTGTTCTCGAAAGACCTCTCGCCAGACGAGGGCCTCTGGCGTTTCGGTGTCGACGATAAGACCGTCAAAGTCAAAAATCAGAGCATCTAGCGGCACGACATCAGAATATCAGGAGAAAGTGAAGAATGGCGCATCCCATCGCTCAAAGAGGCGTATCTCTCAGCTTAGGTACCTTATAGCGAATGGGAATAGTTCAAGTCATCGCACTGGGTGGCGTCGGCGAAATTGGTAAAAACTGTACGGTCGTCCGTGAGGGCGACGACATCGCCGTCATCGACTGCGGACTCAGTTTCCCGAACGAGGAGATGCTTGGCATCGATATCGTCGTTCCGGATTTCACGTATCTAGTCGAGAACAAGTCGCTTGTTCGCGGCGTCTTCATCACACACGCTCACGAGGATCATGTGGGTGGGCTACCTTATCTGCTCGCCCAGATCGACGTGCCTATCTACTGCACGGAATTCACTCAAGCCCTCATAAAAGGGAAACTCGAAGAGAAACTCCCAGGTAAGAAGATCGATATCCGCGTCTTCAAACCGGGCGACCGGCTCAAAGCGGGAGCCCTCGAGATCGAGCCAGTTCGGGTCACGCACTCGATCCCCGAGAACTGCTCGATGGCGGTGCGAACGTCCCACGGGATCGTGTTCTTCACCGGCGACTTCAAATTCGATTTCACGCCTGTCGATGGAAAGCTGGCCAATATCACTCGAATTGGCGAATTGGGCCAAGAAGGCGTCCTTCTGCTGCTCAGCGATTCAACTAACGTGGAGCGACCGGGCTGGGGACCGAGCGAGCGCAAGGTCAGCGAAGGTTTGCGAAGCGTATTCGGAGAAGCCCAGGGCCGAGTGCTTCTTACTACTTTCGCAAGCAACATCCATCGCATGCAGCAGGTGTACGAAGTGGCTGCCGAGATGGGGAGAAAGGTCGCGGTCGTCGGCCGCCGCATGGAGCAGAACCTCGAGATCTGTGAGCGGATGGGCTACGTGCGGATTCCGAAGGGCGTTCGCATTGGCCTTCAGGACATGCGCATGTATAGCGACAGCCAACTCGCAATTCTGACGACGGGAAGCCAGGGAGAGCCCATGTCGGCGCTGGTGCAAATGTCAAAGGGCGAATATGGCCGGCTCCAGGTCAAGCAGGGAGACACCCTTATCTATTCGGCTCGCCCTATCCCGGGCAATGAAGGCGCCATATGGCGCACGATCAACCGCCTGTTCAACCAGGGCTGCCGAGTCATCTACGAATCGGGTACTCCGATCCACGTGAGCGGTCACGCGTATCAGGAGGAACTCAAGATGATGATCAACCTGACGCGTCCGTATTACATCGCGCCGGTCCACGGAGAGCCGAGGCACCAGTTTCTGTACAACAAGATCGCAAGCGACATGGGGTACCCCGAACATCGCATGTTCACGATGCGAGACGGAGTTCCGCTTTGTATGGATGAAACGAGCGGCTACTTCGGAGAGCGCGTGCCTTGTGGTAGAGTGCTCGTCGACAATAGCGGCACGCCGGGTGTGCCGGACGAGGTCCTGCGTGATCGGTATAACGTTGCCAACGATGGCATCGTCGTGATCACGATCCCCGTGGACACGACCGCCGGACAGATGGCAGGCGACCCGGAACTGCAAGCCCGTGCATTCTCTGGCCCTGAGGGGATTCTAGAGGCCGCGTACGACGTGCTCTTTGATGCGCTTGCCGCGCTGAGTAAGGAAGAACTCAAGGACACAACGCGTGTCAAGCACGACGCCGGAGATGTGGTGAAGCGACTGATCCAGAAGCGGACCGGCCTGCGTCCCTTGGTCCTGCCGATCGTCGTGGAAGTATAGAGTTCCTATCGCGAGCTTTCCAGAAAGGCTCGCATTGCTTGGAGGGTCTGGGTGCTCACATGGTGCTCGATCCCCTCTGTGTCTATCTCGGCGACTTCCTGATCGACTCCCAAGGCGATCAGGAACCCATGAACCAAGGCATGCCGCTCGCGGGAAGCCCGAGCCAATTCGGTGCCTTTCGGCGTGAGAAAGATGCTTCGATAGGGCTGCGACGTGACATAGCCGTCTCGTTGCAACCGCTGCACCGTTTTGGATACCGAGACGTGGCTGATTCCGAGCCTGTCTGCCAAGTCAACAGCCCGCGCCTCGCCACACTGCTGAATGAGCGAGTCGATTAACTCCACATAGTCCTCAGCTCGTTCGCGCCGATGGTCGTCGCGGGTTCGCTGAAATCGATTTGTCGGCATAATGATCCAGGGCCGAGCTTTTAGGCTCGTGCGACGGGCCACAATTTCGCTCTGTCCCCTAAAAAGATTAGCATTTTAGCTTCATTCTCGGCATGAAGCGGCAACTTGTCATAGGTGTGCTTCACTGAGCGCAAACTCTCCGTCTATACACAGACGGGTAACCGATGCGTTCGCGTGCGCCACACAACATGGTGGCGAATCGGTGACCGAAGAACTGTAACAATACATTGAGCGGCGAGTCTTCCCCTTACATCGAATTCAAGGATGTTCAAGTCGAATATCCGGGCCACGTCACGGGTCTTCGGGACGTGTCTCTCCAAATCGATAAGGGTGATTTCGTGTTTTTCGTCGGAAAGACCGGCGCCGGAAAGAGCACGCTGATCAAGCTCATTACTCGAGAAGTGACTCATACGAAAGGCATTGTCACCCTTGCTGGACGTGACTTGGGCAGACTTCGCGAGCGAGACATCCCGCCCTTGCGGCGCGAGATGGGAATCGTGCCGCAAGACTTTGCCCTGTTGCCCAGAAAAAAGGTGTGGGAGAACGTCGCATACGCGATGCGGGCGGTGGGACATTCGCGCACCGAGGTTCGCAGAAAGGTGCCGGCAATACTGGACAGCGTCAACATCGGCCATCGGGCCGATGCGTTCCCCCACCAACTCTCCGGGGGAGAGCAGCAGCGCGTGGCGATTGCCAGGGCATTGATCAACAACCCTCCCCTCCTAATTGCCGACGAACCGACTGGCAATCTCGACCCCGAGCGGTCGTGGGAGATCATGGAGCTTCTCAAATCCCTCAACCTAAACGGGACGACGGTTCTTGTCGCGAGCCACGACATGATGGTTATCCACCGTATGGCGCGGCGAATTGTCACGCTTGAGAACGGTCAGATCGTGCACGACTCCGCGCACGAGGAGGCGACTCCTAGTGCTTGACCGGTTGAGCTTCGTAATCGGTGAAGCGATGACAGCGCTCAGGCGAAACGGCTTTATGACGTTTGCCGCGATCAGCACCGTTGCGGTGTCGCTGTTCTTGTTGGGAGGCTTGGGATACGGATACCTTCGGGTCGTCGAATACGCCAACTCGATTCCCGGCAAATTCGATATGAGGGTCTATCTTCGGCAAGGCGTAGACCCGAACACGATCAGCCAAACCGCGGCCACGATTCGCGGATTTCCTGGGGTCGCTTCCGTCGCATGGATTCCGAAAGAGAAGGCATGGGCCAAGGAAAAGAAGGACGATCCCGCCAATACGGTTGGCATCGAGAATCCCTATCCGGACGGCTTCAAGATCACGATCAAGACCCTTAAAGACGGCGATCCGGTAGCCGAGAAAATCCGTCGACTGGCCGTGATCGACCCCGAGCCTGGCGTTATCTACTTGAAGGATGAGCAACACCTGATCGACGAGGGGCTTCAAGTCATGCGTTGGTTGGGCACGTTCATTGCCAGTCTCCTGTTCGTCACTGCCGGCGTGTTAATCTTCAACGCAATCAAGTTGACGATAACCTATCGTCGAAGGGAGATCCGAATCATGCAGTTGGTGGGAGCATCCCGCTTCATGGTGCAAGTTCCGTTCCTAATCGAGGGGACGGTACAGGGAATTCTTGGCGGGATCATTTCGGCGATCATGCTGGGGGGTGCGCAGCAGGTGTTTCAGAAGTTCCTGATGGATCTCGACGCCCGAGTCCACCTATCCGCATTTCCGGGTGCCGAGGCTCTCGTCATCCTTGGCGGCGTCGGCGGGATCTACGGGTTGTTTTGCTCGTGGTTGGCGATTACGCTTCCGAACCGGGCCCAATGAAGTCATTGTGCGCCCTAGTTCTGATCTTGGGGCTGATGGCCGGCGTCGTGTCTCCGGTTTCGGCGCAGCACCATTCCCATAGGCGCAAGTCCTCCCATTCGAGTCACCAAAACCGATCGGCGTCCGAACTTCGAAAGGACCTAAGTGACCTACGCAACAAGCGTAACGAACTGCAGAAGCAGCTTCGCCAAACCAAGAGTCAGAAGAAGGCGGTGCAGTCGCAGATCTTCGATGTCGACCAGAAACTCGACAAGGTCCAGGGCGAACTGGACGATACAACCGATCGATTAGCACGAAGCCGTCAGGAACAGGTTCGACTTGCCGATGAACTCAAACAGGCGACCGGCAAACTGGACTCGACGCGGACGCAAGTGCGAGCGCGACTGCGACACATCTATGTTCATGGCGACACCTCCTTCGTGTCGGCACTCGTGGGCACCAAATCGGTTGGCGAGGTCGCCTCGCGGCGTGCGCTGCTGCAGATGATCGCCAAGCGCGACCGACAGCTTTTCACGTCCTTCATTAACCTCCAGCATGTAATCGCCGACCGAAAGAAGAGCCAGGACGCGGTCGTGGTTCGCATTCGCGACTTGGTAAAGCGCGAGGCTAGCCAGCAAGCTCAACTTCAGGATGTTCGCGACGAGAAGGGCGAGGTATTGAAGGGTCTGCGCAACAAGCAAGGGAAACTGCAAGACCTGCTCGCCCAGTTTGAGTCTGACGAACGCGACATTGCCGACCAAATCGCTGCGTTTGCCCGCCGCCGCCGTAAGCCAGGCGAGAAGGAGTTGCCCGCCTTCCATGGCCGGTTCTTGCGACCCGTCGGGGGGCCGGTAACGAGCGGATTCGGGATGCGCTACCATCCGATCCTGCATATCACAAGGCTCCATGCCGGTATCGATTTCGGCGTGCGATCTGGCACGTCCATTCATGCCGCAGCCGACGGCCAGGTGATCACCGCCCACTATTCGACGAGCTTTGGCAACGTGATCATCATCGATCACGGTGGAGGCATTACGACCGTCTATGCGCACTGCTCGCACTTGAACGTTTCCAGCGGAGAGACGGTGCGCCGTGGCCAAGTGATTGCCGCCTCTGGCGCAACCGGACTTGCCGCCGGGCCTCACCTCCACTGGGAAGTGCGCGTCAACGGCCGCCCGGTAAACCCAATTGGATGGTTCTGAGCAGAGCGCCGACGGTACTCTCTTCGGATGAATCAGGGAACAATCAGCGGCCTTCGGATCTATCCGATCAAGTCGTTCGGTGGCGTCGAATTGGCGACGACTGGCGTCGAAAGGAGGGGACTTCGATTCGACCGTCGATGGATGCTCGTAGACAGCGAGGGGATGTTCCTTACTCAGCGGTCGGATACGCGTCTCGCCCTGTTCCGCATCAAGATCGATGACGACGGATTGATCCTCAGTCATCCGGGAACTGGAACCCGGCACGTTCCGTACAAACCCACAGGCGAGCGCAGGTCTGTCCAAGTGTGGAAGAGCGTCTGCGAGGGCGTGCAAGTCTCCGCCGAGCTAGATGAGTGGTTCGCTGATCTGCTCAACCAGCAATGCTCCTTGGTGTATATGCCTGACGACTCCTTGAGGGAGACGAGTCGCGAGTTCACTCAGGAAGGCGACATCGTTGGCTTTGCCGATGCCTTTCCGATCCTGGTTCTGGGCGAGTCGTCGATGGCCGGTCTCAATGAGAAACTGGAGATGCCGCTTCCCGTCAACCGGTTTCGACCCAACATCATCGTGTCTGGATGGGAACCTCACGCCGAAGACGGGTGGGCGCGTCTTCAGGTAAGCGATGTCAGTCTCCGATTCGCCAAAAAGTGCGGACGATGCTCGGTCACCGCCACCGACCAGGATACGGGCGAAGTCGGCGTCGAGCCGCTCAAGACGCTTGCGACCTATCGGAAGGATGGGTTCAACGTGATGTTTGGCGCGTACTACGTTCCAGAACGTGAAGGGCCGATTTCAGTGGGTCATTCAATCCAGGGAATTGCCTGAAAGTCCAGAGGTAATCTGACGGGACCTATGTGCGTTTGGACTGGCCTCGATAGGCTCATCCGGGACGACTTTCAAGCGATTCGTGGTCGGAGGATTGGATTGGTCTGTAACCAGGCCTCGGTGTCCGGAGACTACCGGCACGTCCTTGAATCGGTTTTGCCTATCCATTTGAAGGGGGAGATCGTTCTCGGGGCCGTTTTTGGTCCTCAGCATGGTCTCTTCGGGCACACCCAAGACAACATGATCGAGTGGGAGGCGGACGGCCGAACTCGGCTGCCGGTGCCCCTATATAGCCTCTACGGTCTGCATCGGGAGCCAACGTCGGAGATGCTCGCCGGTTTGGATCTCCTTGTGATCGATCTCCAGGACGTCGGGTCCCGCTACTACACGTTCATCTGGACGCTTGCTCTTTGCCTCAAGGCGTGCGAACGAGAGGGGATCGAGGTTATGGTGCTCGACCGACCCAACCCGATCGGAGGGGAACGTATTGAAGGAACGCTTTTGGACCCGTCCTATGCCAGTTTCGTTGGGCTCTACCCGCTTCCGATTCGGCACGGGTTGACGATCGGAGAACTCGCAATGCATTTTCGCAGCGAGTATTTCCCCGGCGCCGATTTGAACGTGATGACAATGGACGGATGGCGCCGTGCGAACTACATGGACGAAACTGGTGCGCCTTGGGCAGTTCCATCGCCCAATATGCCCACTGTCGACACGGCAGTTGTCTACCCGGGGGCCTGCTTCATCGAAGCGACGAACCTGAGCGAGGGACGAGGCACGACTCGTCCGTTCGAGATCATTGGGGCGCCATATCTGGATGGATGGCGATTCGCGGAGGCAGTGAATGGCGCGGGCCTCGCCGGTGTTCGCTTTCGTCCCATTCAGTTCGAACCGACCTTCAACAAACATGCGCGGACTCTTTGCGAAGGCGTGTTCTTGCACGTTACGGACCGACATACCTTCGATCCGGTGCTGACGTTCGTCGCGTTGCTCCAGGAGACAATCCGCCAAGCCGGGAGCGACTTCAGGTGGAATCCTCCACCATACGAGTATGAATATGAGAAGCTGCCGATCGACATTCTCGCTGGGAACGCTTGGCTTAGGCAGGCGATCGAGGATCTGACGCCTCTCCCAGACATTCGAGCCCGATTTCGTGATGAGTGTGCTAGGTTCGAGTCAGCCAGAAACGCATGCCTCGTCTATCGATCTTAGTGGTTCTCACCCTCGGCTGATGCCTTTCGGTAGAGCTTCACAAACTTAGCAACTGCGGTCGCATCGGCGTCCGAGACCGCAGCAAAAGCGAGTCCGTCTTGAGACCACGAGACGATGTGGAAGCCAGAGCGGTTTTCGGTTGCGATCTGCGATTCGAGGGAGTCGGGAAAGACGAAGAGGTTGATCCAGTGCTTTCGAACGTGATAAGTCAAGACTGGCGTCGCTCGCCCGGCGATGTAGTCCATCCTGCCTCCCGCCAGTTCGAATCCGTCGTTCTTGAAGTCCCAGGTTGGTGGTGCGATGTCGGCCTTGCCGGCGAACCATGGCTTGACGG
>JARLGV010000081.1 GCA_031292555.1 Fimbriimonas sp. | reverse complement strand
TCGGCAAGAGGCTGCCTGGGAGAACCTCACCCTCCGAAATCGAACGCGCGATCTCGTTGGCTAGATGAACGTAAAAGTTCTTCGGAGCACGATTGCTGGTCTTCATCGCCAAAGCAATCACCAATATACGTGAGAAAAGTCCAAATTGGAAGTGCTTTTTACAAAAATGCGAGACAACTCGTCACTTATAAGAACCATGTTGAATTCCATGGACATATGATACGAGACGTTAGAGATTCAACTCGGAAAATCCAGCATGTAGCGACTTCTGGCAGCAGAAACCAGTTCTGAGGTCCATGCTCTTGGAGCGAACCGGTTGCATTCACCTTGCTGAAGTGGGCGATCGCGCGCGCCAATCAAGAGTCCCGAACTGCCAGGCTTAGCGGAACCAATGATCTCCGGCATCCATTGCGAATCGGCCAATCGCACGCTTTTAGACTGAAATGTGCGTAACCTCTGCGAATACAGGCACCAAATTAGCGGCACCTATTCAGACTCTGGGCCGAGTGCACCAAAACTGGCGGAGCATGGCCAGTGGATCCCCGGACAGCGCATCGACCTTGGGGCAAGGCCAAAAACAAGGGATTCTCAGCACAACGGATCTTCTGGTTCATCCCAGTGGACGCGAAAGTGGTAGCATCGAGGCACGCTTCCTTCAGCATTGGATCAGGTCTATGCGATACGAAATGTCTCTGCTATGCAGCCATGGCCAGCCCTCCCTGGGACAGAAGCCAACGGACGCATGCCAAGCTGTAGCCAAAATCGGCCAAGTTGATCAGGGAGACGTGAACCCTCCTCATAGAACGCTGATCCAAGATGCCCTTGTAAGATATCTTATTGTCTTAGCATTAACATACTTGGAGAATCGATGCTAAACGAACCTCTCGTGAAGTCTGCAGCAAACGCCGCGCTGGCTCTTCAGCGACGCGATTGGGAGCAAGGGGTGGTGGCGCAGGCTTTTCTGGAGTTGGGGGCGCATGAGGTCGCCTTTGGTCTTGCACGAGCGATCTTGGTCTTTGCCCGCGAGGACGGACGGCTTGCGATGCTGACGGATTCGGGCCTCGCCGACTCGGCGATGATCGGCGAGGCGTTGTATAGGGCCGCGACCCAGACCGGAGACCCATTGCTGGTGGAAGCTGAGGCTAAGCTGCGGCATTACATCCTTGTCGGCGCCCCTCGGACAGCGGATGGCACGCTCCATCATCTGCCGAACCAGGTTTGGGTGGATAGCCACCATTGCGCGGGACCCTATCTGGCGGCGGTCGGCGAATTTGAATCGGCCTTGTCCCAGTTCGCCGGCCTCAAGCGTCGCCTTTGGAACGAGGAGGCGGGGCTGTTTCATTTCCAATGGGATGAGGCAACCGGCGCCTTCGCCGATGCCTCCTTCTGGGGGGTTGGCAACGGCTGGGCGGCAGCCGGCCTAACAAGGGTCATCCGTTCCTTGCCCAGCGGCCATCCTGCCCGTCCGGGTCTCATCGACACCCTGTCAGCCCTGCTGGCGGCGGTCCAGGCGCTCCAGCGACCTGATGGTTTCTTTCACAACGTGCTCGACGATTCGCAAACATTTGTGGAGCTCAATGCGGGCCAGATGTTCGCGTTTGCAATCTACGAAGGCATGCGAGGAGGGTGGCTGCCCGAATCCCTGCAAAGAGGCGCCGATCTGGCGCGCAAAGCTTCACATGCCCACATGGACACGTTCGGCCTCATCCAGCCAGTGTGCGGCGCCCCAATGTTCGATCGTCCAGGAATCGCGGCCGAAGGGCAGGCTTTCTTCCTGATGATGGAGGCCGCCGCAACAAGGCTCCACTCGAACTAGGAGTGCCTTACGAATTCTGCCTTGGATCAGGCACATCCACGAGACTGGCTGAGAGTTTCAGCACGTGCTGAAACTCTCACATCCCTAGCCGCCGGCGACGAGACCAAAGGAGGATACTATTTCGCCTGATGTACTGAGCGAATACGGATGCGAGCCACCTCAACCCTCCAGAAATCCGTGTACACGGGTGGTACCGCGCGCAAGACGACATTCAGCCGATTGCCGGAGCCTGGATCGTTGACAACGGCTTGGAGGGAGTGAGCGTCCACGGCTCGTTTAACGGATTGTCGAAGTTCGACACCAGAGTTGCCGGCATGGTTCTGTCTTGGCGCCTGCTTCGGTCCAAAGGTGAACGCTCCCACGATCGAAGTCCTGTGCAGCGAGTGTGGCTCGGTCTTCACGAGCGTAAATTCCATCGTCGCACGCTTGTAGACCGCCGATTCCGCGGGCGAGAGAAGGCGCCAACCATTGAAAAGGGGCCATTCGATCCGATGGCCGTGGAGGCTAGCGATCGAAGGACTGACGTAGGTGTACGACTGGCCCGGCGCCAAACTGGCGGCGAGTACTCCAAGCAGAAAAGTGATCGTTCTCATGGCGGATTCGCCCCAAACGAGGCGACATTTGCCTATCATGGCGGAGGACTCGCACGTTCTGCAAAGACGGCGCCAAAGATTGAGGATTCGGAACATGTTTTTCAATGCGCTCGTACTGCTGACAGCTTCGATGACAGCCACGACGGATGGCCCCGTGGCGGGCCACTTGCCTGGTAAACAAACCCTCTACTACATCCCGCACACGCACTGGGAAGGCGCCGTGTTCTACACCCGCGAGGAGTACTTGCAATTCGGGCTCTCGAATATCCTCTCCGCACTGCGACTCCTTGAGAAGTACCCAGAATATACGTTTGTTCTCGACCAAGTCGCCTACTTCAAGCCGTTCCTTGAGCGGTATCCGGAGCAGGCCGCGGCGTTCCGGCGGTTCATTAAGGAAGGCCGGTTGCAGATTGTCGGCGGCCAGGACGTGATGCCGGACGACGTCAAGCCGGGTGGCGAGTTGTTCGTTCGCCAGATCCAATACGGGAAGCAATACTGCCGCGAAAAACTCGGGATCGACGTGACGGTCGCATGGCTGCTCGACACATTCGGCCACCACCCCCAGATGCCCCAGATCCTGAAACAAGCGGGTTTCAAGTCGTTCTGGTTCTGCCGGGGAGTTCCCAACGACGACTTGCCGTCTGAGTTCAACTGGAAGGGCCTCGACGGAAGCACCATCCCCGCTGTGTGGCTTCCCGGCTTCTATGGGCTGTTCTACGGGCCGCCGCGAGATCAAGCCGGATTCGATCGGTTCTTCGTGGACCGCTTCAACGCCCTCGACAAGCACACTCACTATCCGGAGCGCGTGGGACTGGCCGGGGTTGACGTATCTGAACCGGAGGACTACGTAACTCCCTTAGCGCGTGCATTCAACGCGGAGGAGGACAAGAAGTTCACGATCCGCTACTCTGTACCTACTCAGTTTGCCGACCTCGTCGCAAAACGCACCGATACGCCTACCCTCAGCGGCGACTTCAATCCGATTTTCCAGGGCACCTATAGCAGCCGGATCGAATTGAAGCAGGCGACTCGCGAGATCGAAGGAAAGCTCCTGGATGCCGAGAAGTTGACTTCGCTTGCCAGTCTTTTCGGCGACAAGCCCGACCCGGAGATGCTCTGGCAGGCCTGGGAACCGCTCCTGTTCAACCAGACCCACGACCTCGCGTCCGGCACGATGGCGGATCATGTCTACCGCGATACCGTTCAGAGCAACGAGTACTCCAAGCGCCTCGCCGAAGAGATGATCGAACATCGGTGGAGTACCGTCGCCGCCCACATCGACACCCGTGGCGTCGGGAACCCGATCCTCGTATTCAACAGTCTCGGCCAACCGCGATCCGAAGTAGTCGAGGCGGATCTGGGCTCGATCGCTCCCAATGTGCGGTCGATCCATATCGTCGACTCGGCCGGGAAAGAGATTCCCGCCCAACTCGCGTCCACCGAAGCCTATGGCGACGGATCGTTGCGCCGAGCGAAGATCGACTTTCTCGCCAAGAACATCCCTGCGCTCGGATACGCGACCTTTCGGGCGGTTCCCGATTCGGTTGCATCCGAGACGCCGTCGACAAGCTCGGCGAATCCGACCAAAGACGTCCTTGAAAACGAGTTCTTTACTGTCACCGTGAACCTCAAGTCCGGGGAGATCGATAGCATCGTTGACAAGGCGACCGGTCAGAACGTGCTCTCAGGCCCGGCGAACGTCGTGTCGCGGCAAGACGATAAGGGGGATCTCTGGGAGATGTATCACACGCTAGATGGAGGGATGTACATCGGCGCCACCGACAAACAACCTGTCCCCAATTCCACGAACGCCCTGCTGAGCAACGCCTTTGCGGACAAGCCCGGTTCGGTAGTCCACGGCGCCACCTTTTCGGAATTCCACGTCTCCCACCCATTCGGAAGTGGTTCCTTCGAGACTCGGATCCGCGTATCGAAGGGCGTTCGCCGGATCGACATCGAGACGACGCTCGTCAACAATGAGAAGCAGGTTCGGTATCAGGTTCTCGTCCCGACCGCCATCCGGGGCGGCCGATACGTCCAGGAGATCCCGTTCGGCGCGGTCCAGCGGCCAATCGGCGTCGAGTATCCCGCTCAGACGTGGGTCGACTACGGTAACGACCGCTATGGGGTCGCCCTCCTAAACAACGGCATGCCCGGCAACCTCGTGAACGACGGCACGTTGATGCTCTCGCTCCTTCGGTCACAGAGTTTGGGTGACTACAACCTGGGCCACACGTCGGACAGCGGTTTCGAACTCGGCGAACCACGCACGTTTCGATACTCCATCGTCCCTCACACGGGCGATTGGACCCAAGCAGGTGTCGTCCAAGAAGGGCAGTCGTTCAATAACCCGCTCTTGGTTAGGAAAGCCGAAC
>JARLGV010000080.1 GCA_031292555.1 Fimbriimonas sp. | reverse complement strand
TCGGCAAGAGGCTGCCTGGGAGAACCTCACCCTCCGAAATCGAACGCGCGATCTCGTTGGCTAGATGAACGTAAAAGTTCTTCGGAGCACGATTGCTGGTCTTCATCGCCAAAGCAATCACCAATATACGTGAGAAAAGTCTGACTTAGGAGGGGTTCTACTGAAATGCCAGAGGCAACACTCTACTCATGGGTTCTGAATGGCAACTCACGGTTTCGCAATGCGAGATGGTAGGTATGTACATTGAGAATGCCTCTCTAGTCGAATCGCGACATGGCATGTGTCGTCATTCAAACATCCTTCAACCCCGAGTTTGCCAAGCTAGCCACGACTTGTTTCTGAAGGACGAAGAAAATGATCATCAGAGGGACAATCGAGATCATTGCGCCTGCCATCTGGACATTGTCCTTGCCCGGGAAACGCCCCTGAAGCATCGAGATCGCGAGGGTGAGGGTGAACTTACTCTCGGTCAGAAGGATGATGAGAGGGCCAACAAGGCTGTTCCACGATCCCAAAAAGGTGAGGATCGCCAGGGTGGCAACCAACGGCTTCGAGAGAGGAACGATGATCGTGGAATAGATCCGCGGCTCACTACAGCCCTCCAGACGGGCGCTTTCCACGAGGCTGTCCGGGATTTTTTCTATGAACTGGCGGGCGAGGAAAACGCCGAACGCACCGCCAAGGCCTGGCACGATCAAGGGAGCCCAGGTATCAAGCCAACCCAAATCGCGAAAGAGGAGGAAGCCAGGAATCATGAGTACTGCCCCTGGAATCATCATCGTGGCAAGTAAGGCCAAGAAGAATAGGTTCTTTCCAGGGAACCGATGCTTGGCGAAAGCGTAGCCCGCCAATGTACAAAAGAAGAGCGTTCCGACCGTCTGTAGCGCAGCAATAATGACACTGTTGAAGATGCCGTGGTAGATCAGCGGATCCTTTAGCAGGTCGTGAAACGCCTCCAATGAAGGATGGCGAACAAGGAAAGTCGGGATCGGCTGGTTCACCTCCTTTCCCGTCTTCATCGACGTCACCGCCATGTAGTAGAAAGGAAAGGCGAGCACCAAACCACCCGCAGTGAGGAGGCCATAGCTTACAAGCGTCTCGCGGAGTGTCTTCTTCATCAGGCAACGTCTCCCTTCCGGTAGAGCCGGAGTTGAATGACCGTGAGCATTAGCACGATCGCAAAGAGAATGTAGGCGGTTGCCGCCGACTTACCCATTTCGTAGGTCTCGAAGCCGAAGTGATAGAGTAGGGGCACCACCGTCTGCCCAGCATCGCTGGGCCCAAAGCGTGCTTCCGCACCTCCGCTCTTGTTCGCGAGTAGGTAGATCGTCTCGAAAACCTGGAAGGCGCCAATTGCGCCCAGGACCGAGATAAAGAAGACCTGAGGTCGGATGCCGGGCACCGCGACCGACCAGAACCGCCTACCGGGCGAGGCGCCGTCGACTGATGCGGCCTCGTGCAGTTCCTGGGGCACCTGCTGGAACCCTGCCAGGAAGACGAGAATCGTGAAAGCCAGCCCCTGCCAGATCGCAACTACCATCAAGGAGGGCAGGAACAAGTGCTCGTTGGTCAGGAACGGCACCGGGTCCTTTGCCACGCCCAAGCTCATCGCCGCGATATTCAGCCACCCCTGTTTGGAACCGAGAAAGAGTTGGGAGAAGATCAGAGCGATCGCAACGGTGCTAGTGACTATCGGTGAGAAGTAGAGGAAACGCCAGAATCGGCTCCCCTTCGTCTGGCCTGAAAGGAGATAGGCGAATAGAAGGGAAAGGAGAATCCCTATCGGAACCGTGACCAGCGCATATACGACGGTCCGTTTCAGCGAGTTAGGGAGATCGCCGCTGGTGAGGATATCGAAGTAGTTCTGGAATCCCACCCATCGCGCGCTCGCCAAGGGCATCACGGGGTGGTATTCGGTGAACGAAAGATAGAGCGCCACCACCGCCGGGATGTATACGAAAACGAGGGCAAGCAGCACTGGCGCCGCCACAAAGACATAGGAGTAAGCAAACGGCCGAAACTTGGGGTTGATCATGAGGGAGAGCAGCCCCAGGATCAGCAGGATTCCCACCGCTGCCTTAGCGTAGGTCAGGGCATTGGCGGAATGCTCCAACCGGTCTAGATTCCCAATGATATTGCCGTACTTCTCTTGATAGTGGTTGGTCTCCTCATTGAGCTTCGCAAGCGCCTTCGGAGTGATTTCAGCATAGCCGGCTCGGAGTTTGTCAGCAATGCGATCTTCGACCAGCCGCCGAATGTCCAACCACTTCCCTTGCCCCCACGCCCGAACCAGCTGGGAGCGGCTGACACCCTTCTTGGTCGCCTCATCGTTTAGTTGCTCCACGATGTACGTGTCCATAGAGTCCAGGAGGTTGGCCTCCATTGGCGCGGTCGCGGCGGTACCGTGGATTCCGGGGATCGTGCGGAACGTTGGAACAACGTGCTTGAGAACATCGTAAAGGGGCCGATGGGTGGCCAGTTCCGGCCGGGCCCAGAAGTCCTTTCCCCGATCGTCCCAAATCGCCAAGATCGGCGACATCTGGAAGTTGGAATTGTCGCCACGGTCAAGATGATCAAGAATGATCTCGCGCTGAACCTCCGGCGTATTCATGAACTGGATCCACTGAAAAGCCTCTTTCGGGTGCTTGGATTGCCTAAAGATCACGTACGAGGTCCCACCGAGAACGTTTGCTAGCGGTGCATCGTCGGGTTTGGGCCAAGCAGCCATCGCCCACTTGCCATCAATCTCGGGTTTGGTGATGTGGATCTGGGTCGCAGCCTGGTCGGTGTCCGCCATCATTGCGACCGCCTTCCCCGGCGCATCCTCCGCAAACATGCCCATCGCCCTGCCGCCAAGATCCTTTCCGGGCGAGTCGTGCATGTACCAGAGCTTGAGCGCCTCGACGATCCCCCTCTGGTATCTCGGATCCATCCAGTCCACTGTCGGCTTACCTCTAGAGTCCAAGTGTTGGCCAGGGAGGCCATAGGGCAGCGTATACATGCTCACCGCCCATTGGGCGCCATTGGTCCAGCCAAAGTAGAATTGATAACCCTTGCCCTCGAGCCTTGCGATTGTGTCGTTCAGTTCCGACCACGTCTTAGGTGGACTAACGCCCACCCTCGCAAAAATATCCGTCCGGTAATAGAGAATCAGCGTCGTAATATCGCTCGGAATTCCGTAGAGCTCTCCGCCGATCTTGAACCCATCGAGCAACTTCGGATCGAACCGATCGGTCAGAGCCTTATATTGTCCTGGGAAAGCCTCGTTGAGGGCCAGGAGACCACCAACGCTGCCGTAATCGAATGGCCCGGCCAGGTTTGTTATGCCCGCGTCGGGCGGGATCCCCGCCGCCATCGACGTAAAGTACTTGAACTGGAAATTGCCCCATGCGAGGGACGTGACATCAACCTTGACCCCCGTTTGCTTCTCAAAGCGGTCGGCCAGCCGACGGAAGAGCGGAACGTCGTCAAGGGAGCCGACTGCCCAAAAGCGGAGGGTAACCGCCGCCTGGGAACTCGCGCTGGCGGAGCACATCGCAATAAGCGATACGAGCTGTATCAGAAATCGGTGACAGGGGGATCGAAACTCCAAGACGTGTCTTTGATTCATTCGTAAGCTGCTGCCTTCGAAACTGATTCTAACGCATTAGATACGACTTGTCCTTTATCTTTGGCAAATTATTATATCAGGCGCGATAACTGCTGTATAATACATACAAGATGTCCTCAAGGTCGAATCCTCGGGAGATTTGTCGTTAGCATCGCAAGCTCAATTGCTGCCTCCGATTCAGTGCTGCTGGATCAACCTCAGCGCGACGCGGACCGACGAGTTGGCTTGTGCATGTTCGAAGATGAAGTGGTCCCCGGCATCGTCGAATCGAAGTTTCGGGCAAGCCTTTGGCATCCTCGAGACATCCAGATCGTCGCCTTTGGAGAGGAATCTGGCGTCAAGTCGGAAGATCCCGCTAGCGAACTGAAGGCCAGTTTTGCGCTGGGCGAACCCCTCCTACGAGGCGTTCGCGACGATTTCCAAGTAGAGTGGACCAACAAACCCTATCTGCTCGCAGGTTTCCACCGGGCTATCCCGTGCCCACGAAGTCAATACAGCCGAACGTCATATTGGTCCGTCCGTAGAACGACCGCGAACTCCTCACCAACCTTCGCATTTGTATTGGCGGAGGACGACTGCACAGAATCGACGCCCTTCCGAGGCGTGGCATCGATCCAAACCCGAACCCCTGGTTTCACCGATCCGGCGGCCAGACGTTCACCTGCAAGAAGGAAAAACAAGGAATGAATCATTTTAGCACCCGTCCAATCACTTCAATTCTCAGCATCGCCATGGCGGCAGCACTCTGCCAAGCAGCGTCCAGTGGCCCTCGGCTCCAGGAGCGACTGGTCAACGGCGACTTTGCCAAAGGTGAACTTGGCTGGAAATTCGAGATAAACGGAGCCGCGCGCGGAACAGCCATAGTTGCAAAGGAAGGACCCCATGGCTTGCCGGCCATGAAGGTCACGGTTCAGGCAGTTTCCGACCATGCCTGGCACCTCCAAGTTTTGCAGAAGGGAATCAAATTCACGAAAGGCAACTCCTATGTAATGTCGTTTTGGGGAAGGGCGGACAGCAACGTCCAGATCAAGTTGAACTTCCAACAGAACCACGAACCTTGGGAGCACCACGGCGCTCAACAGGAGATCCGGCTCACTTCCAAGTGGCAGAAGTTCGAGTACAAGTTCGCTGGCCCATACGACGATCCCGAAATGAAGGTCCAATTCACGGATCTTGCGACCAAGGTTGGCCAGACCTACTGGTTCTCCAAGTGCTCGCTCCTCGAAGGGGCTGCCAAGTAGCCGCGAATGACGGCAAGTTACGGAAACCTACGATGCTAGGAAGAACCTTCGTCCGAACAGAACTGCTAGCTGCGATCGTGACAGCTACCCTCCTCACTGCGGGTATAGCCGTCGCGGCAATCATTCCCTCGGCCGCTCAACCGAATTCGGTTGAACACGGCATCAACGCCAACGGCAAGGCCACCGTCGCTCCAGTCACAGCCTGTCTCCAGATCACGGGAAAGCCCAGAGTATCCGTGGGATATCCGCGCGCCATCTGGGATCAGGAGGATATCCGGCGCTACAGGCAGGTGCTCAAGACGGATCTAGGGCTCAAATCGGCCCTGGACCAGCTCAAGGACTGGGCAGACAAGCGCATCCGCGAGCCGGAGGGCGTGCCTAAACACGCCCTAGAGGCCGACGGAACTTGGTCCTACCGAGAGTTCCCTCGGGGGACGAAGGATGACAAGGGCAACTGGAGCTTCAAATGGGTCTTCAACGGCGCCTTGCAGAATCGTACCGCGGATGTCTCGAACCTCGGAATTGTGTACGCGTTGACTGGCAACCAGGCTTACGCCGACTATGCCCGAAAGCTACTGCTGGATTTGTCCGATGCTTTCGGGTATGGACTGGGCAGTTCCCAGCCTGACCCAAACGGGTTCAATCACTTTGAGTACTACGGTTTCGATGGCGGCGACACCGGGATGTTTCTTTCCAAGGCATGCTCCGGTTACGACCTGATCCATGACCTATCCACCTTTTCCGCCAAAGAACGAGTCCACATCGAACGTGACCTGATCCGCCCACTGGCCGAGCATCTTAGCAGCGCGAAATACATGTACAACGGACACGACCGGTGGAAGATGGTATGCCTATACGGAATCTTCATTGCGGGCGTAACTTTGGACGACCAGAAGCTGGTTGATGGCGCCCTTTACGGATTGGACGGCACCAGGGCCAACCCTAGTGGGGGCTTTATGGACTGCTTCAAACCCAAGTACATTCGCGCCGACGTCATGTGGGGTGCGGATACGAAGGCCGAGGATGGGGCCGCCTCGTTGACCGTAATGACCGAGGTCGCCGAAGTAATGTGGCACCGTGGAGTGGACTTATACGGCTATGACAATATGGCCCTGAAGAAGCCCTTCGATGCCGGGTTGCAACTCATGCTTGGAACCGATGCCAAGCCGGCCGACCCCGAATTTGCCAAGCTCATCGGCACGCCAAGCACCGTTGCCTATGAGTATGCCTACCGGCGATTTCGAGACCCCCGCTATGTTGCCCTGATCCAGAAGCTCAAGTCGAGACTGGCGATGACTGAGAGCCAACTGCCTATGCTGGCAGGATTTCCGACAAAGTCTAGCCTCTGATGGCCCGAGCAGCATAGGCGTTCCATGGCGGATGGACTCATCCTTTTTAGCCAGGCCGGCCGCGTCTGGCACGGCCTCGGCTAGGATATCGAGCATCTCGCCCTCTCCCAAAACAAGCATTGCCCTTTGTAGAGTGAGCCTAGCCTGAGAAGATGCAGAGGTTCCGCGCCTCAAGGTGGACAACGGAATCGATCCCCTAGGCACTATGAAAGCGTATTTCAGATCGCTTAAGGCGCCTTCATCCGGCCATGTCAAGGACGCGGGTTCCATCCTCAATCACGGCCGGATGTTTCCGAGCCAGGATCGCTTTACGCCTAGCAGCGACATGACTCTGGCCAAACTACATAGACCATGGCGCCACATGCGCATCGTGTTCGTCAGACCACCTTCTTTGAAGGGAAAGGATCTGGTCTACTATTTCCTGTTGCAAGGGCTGGGCATCGGTCGTCGTGCGCAAGAACTCGGCGAGGTTCCCGCTACGGGCAGTGGATCCGACGGTCGCCCTAACTTGGGGGAACCCAAGTGAGAATCGTGCCGCGAACTCTGTCCAGGACTCAACTCCAGATCGATCGTATATCGGGGCGATTTCGGCTGCTCGCGTGCGCAGATATTCTGGAGCATCCTTCTTTTGACGCGTATGGTGAACATCGCCGCCGCCGACTGTGCGCATCGCTACGATTGCTACTTTGCGCTCAATCATCAGATCCCAGAGTTCATTGGTAACAAACCTCTGAAGCGGGTTTAGGTAGAAGGTGTAGCCATCGATGACACCGTCGGCATGCCCGTTCTTTATGCATCGCAGCGCGATGTCTGAACTCCACGGCCAAACTTCCATCTCAAAACGTCCAACGAGGCCCTCGGACTTCAGTTGACTTAGTCCAGCTATTCCCGGCCCTCCCGTACAGAGATCTTCGGCAAGTTGTCCACTCGGAAAGATCTGCCCGATAGCCATGTTTGAAGTCCCAACTGCTTCTAGCTGAAGGATAACCTGCCCTCGGACCTCCTCTGGCGAGCTGTTGCCAAGCTTGAAGATTGCTGGAGGGATCTTGGATCGGTCCTCATCAAAGAGCGCTCGCAGCACTCTCAAGGCGTCTCCGTACTGGTGGCTTGTGTGTATCCACACCCCAGCACTAACTGCCTCTCGGACGATACGCAGCCGTTCTTCAAAGGAAATGCTCTCGTCGCCAAGACGGGTGGTTCCATAGATGTAGCGTGATAGATCAGTTAGTTTGGGGTTCATATCGTGGCTGTATTACCAGAAATCTCCCATATTGTGCAATCGATTGCAAAGCCACGCGCCGATATTGTACAATCGATTGCGCAATTGGCCTAGGGCCAGGCTTTGCATCGACTAGGAATCATGATCAAGCTCTCTGACATTGCGCAAAAAGCGGGAGTATCGGAGTCGACAGTGTCTAGAGCCCTGGCGAACAGCCCTCGAATCAGCGCCGAGAAGAAGAAACTCATTCAGCGTATTGCCTTCGATGCCGGCTACAAAGTCAACCAAGTCGCACGCAATCTCCGAGTTCGGTCGACTCGGACCATTGGGTTAGTGGTCCCCGAAGTCGCAAATCCGTATTTTCCTAGGCTTGTACAACTCATTGCGGACGCAGCGCGCGAAGCGGGATACCACCTGCAACTGCATTTGAGCGGTGTCGCTCAGGATGCAGAAACAGAGTGCCTGGCTGCGATACGCGAACAACGAGTTGACGGAGTCGTACTTGTAACTTCTGAAAGAGGTCTTGTCGCTAGAGACGCCTTGAACGAGATGGCCTCCACAGGCGCGCCCGTGGTGTTGCTCGGGTGGGTTAACGATGCACCTCCGGTGGACATGGTTTATGGAGATGATGCAGCCGGTGGTTACCTGGTCGCGAGGCACATCACAGAACTCGGCCATCGACGGATCGTAGTCTTTGGAGCGGCGCCACACCGGGGGACCTTTGACCGTTTGGTTGGATTCCAAAGGGGCCTCAAGGAAGCAGGCATCGACACTGATGTCCATATTCCGGCGCGCACCAATGAAGAGATCAGGCTGGGCATTGAGTATTTGCTCAGAATGGCAAATCCACCCACTGCCATCTTTGCCTACAAGGACTCTTTGGCGGCCATGGCATGCCGGTGTTTGAGGCAAGCCTGCGTCTCAATTCCCGATCAGATCTCGGTGGCCGGATTCGACAACCTCGATCTAGGAACGTACCTCTGCCCTCAATTGACGACAGTTGACTTGTCGATGGAGCAGACGGCCCGTTCTGCAGTGGATTCGTTGGTCGAGCGAATGAAGTCGCCAACGACTTGGGACGGACCGAAACACCGCCTCATCCCGCCTCAACTCATCGTTCGAGAGTCATGCTCTCATCCCCGTTCAACCAACTCCATCGGAAGGACAGAATGTCCACCAATCTAGGTCTCGCCCTGCGAGATAGCAGAGAAGGCATCATGAAGTATCTCACAACATCAATCCACCTCGTGACGATCGCCGTAATCGCGCTGGCCGGACAAGGAATGCAAGCGGCAATGGCTCAACATCAACCAAGGACGTGGAAGCAGCACGTCAAATCAACGTCCAATGAACTTGTAATCAGCCGCTTCGATCGTCCTGCGGACGTAGCTCGATGGAACCTGGCAACGGGCTTGCCAGGTAGCAAGCTCGCGTTCGATTCCCATGTGGATGCGCGAGGAGGGCCATCGAAGGGTTCCATGAAGTTAGTCCTTCCCTTCAACAGGGACGGCGAATTCGACTTCAACCTTGACAGTTTTCCAGATGGAATAGATATTGAGGCCAAAGGCTATGCCTCCATCAGCCTCGACGTGAAAGTGGACCCGAAGTCCCCGGCTTGGGGTGATTTTCATGCCGGATGGTTCGAACTCGGCATCAGGACAGGAAAGAAGGGCCAGACCTTTCTCAAGCAGTATGGAGAGAACCTGGATACTCGGAAGGGGTGGTTTCACGTCGCTGTCCCAATCATCGGCAATGTCTCGGACGCCCGCGGATTTGCCATCAAGTTCTTCGCAAGCGGTCTTACACGAGGCAACCGCATCGTCTGGATTGATAACTTGGTCCTGAGCAAGAACCGAATCGCAGGTGCGAAACCGATCCAACACGAAACGGCTGCAGTTGCCGCTTTTCCCGCTGCAAAACCAGGCGCAGAAATGCTTGCCAATGGCTCCTTCGCCAATGGCATGTCGAAGTGGGTCTTGGAGGAGTCTGGAGACGCGAAGGGAACGGCCGATGTCGTAGCGGATGGGCCAGACGGCAAGCAAGCACTTCGCTTGAATGTCCTGAAAGTTGAGGATCACTCCTGGCACATTCAGATCTATCAGACGGGAATGCGGATTGAGAAAGGAAGGAAATATGTGATGACGTTTTGGGCGAAATCAAAGCGCCCAGGTGTGATTACCGCAGAATGCAATCAAAACCACGAACCTTGGGAACATGAAACCAACGCCAAGCTGCCGGTGACCACGTCCTGGACCCTGTTGCATTTCGATTTCAGCGGGCCATGGAACGACTCGAACGTGCGCATCTCGCTAACCGACCTAGGGACCGTACCCGGCCAAATCTACTGGTTTGCCAACTGCTCACTCAAGCCTCTTGGCGGCCCATACTCAATGCGCAAGCCGAGTTTGCTACCCAAAGACGACGTTATCGAATCATGGGAATGCACGACGCAGGGATGGCATAGCTGCATCTCGGATGGCGACGAACTGGGGACCGCACTGGCGACATCCGCCCGCTTCAGCTCGGAATGCACAGCAGTGGGCAAACCTAGCAGCAATGTGTTCGATACTGCTTCTTGGCAAAATCCATCGAAGGCGCCGCGAATGTGTTTCTGGGTCAAAACAGACACTTGCGTAAAGGCGACGCCCGACGAGGTCTACTCTGACAGTCTTGGGACGGTACGCCAGTGATGGCTCTAACCTGTATTCTGTTCATCGCCAGTCTTGGCACCCAGTGGTTTGGTCCGGTGACGGTCGAACGCACACTGCCCACGACTGGCAACCCTTTTGATTCAACCGCAAACGACGTTCGCGTTCTCTTCAGTCGATCGACTCGCCATTACGAGCGCTTAGCCTACTTTGGCCAAGGAAAGTGGCATGCAACCCTGTCTGCTCCCGAAGGCGGCACGTATCAGGCCCAGTTCCTCATCAATGGAAAACTGGCTCCAGGCGAGCCCATCACAGTGGCACTTCGTCCGGCCGAAGATTCAGAATTCGTTCGGCTCAATGGAAAGCGCTTCAGACTGACTTCGGGAAAGTCCTATGTGCCATTTGGGCATAACCTCGCGTGGCAATACGGTGGGGCTCCGTCATACGCAACCCAGTTGGCCGATATGGCGAAGGCCGGCCTTAATTGGACACGAATCTGGGCCAATCGTTGGGACGGCAAGAGCCCGTTCTTGCCTCAAGACCAGACAAAGAAACTCGAGACGGGATGGATGAACGAACCGGCGTTCGAACGATGGGATTCGATCGTCAACGAATGCGAAAAGAATCACATCAAGTTTCAGTTCGTTTTGTTCCACCACGGGCTGTTTAGCACGACGACCGATCCAAATTGGGGAGAACACCCGTGGAACGTGGCGAATGGCGGATTTCTTGCCGACCCAACCGATTTCTTCGTGAATCCAAGAGCAAGGAAACTCACTAGAGATTGGTTAAGATACGCAGTGGCCCGTTGGGGCCATTCGCCGGCAATCATGGCTTGGGAGTTGTTCAACGAGGTCCAATGGGTCGATGCAGTAAAGAAACATCCCGAGCGCATCGCAGATGTCATTGCATGGCACCGCGAGATGGGTGACTTCGTCCGGTCTCTCGATCCGTATCACCACCTGGTAACAAGCAGTTCTTCAGAGGAACTCAGTCCCAAGGTGTTCGAATCGATGGACTATCTGCAGCCGCACTCTTATCCTCCAAATCTATACGCTGCAATTCTCGGCGCCCCAATCCCGAAGGACAAACCGAGTTTCTTTGGTGAGTTCGGCGTTCACTTTGAAACCGTTGATGAGACAGTCGCGAAGCGGGCCTTGCTGGACGGCTTCTGGGCAGCATTGCTATCTGCTCAAGCTGGCCCAGCCCAGTATTGGTATTGGGATGAAGCCTATAAGTACCACCTGTACGACGAATACGTCCGCGAAGCCAAGGTCCTAGACCGATCCGGCTTCGCCGAGAACCCAGATGCTCAGCCAGTCTCGATTGAAGTCACGGGAGGAGTCCCCGGAGACTTAACGGTGACACCCGGAATTGGGTGGGGGACTACGGCAAAATTCATCTACAACCTTCCGATCGATGGCGCTACCGGCTCATTGCCCGATCTGTCCAGCTACATTCAAAGCGTCGGGAGCCACAACCGGGGCCTCATGCGGGAGCCCATTCGCTTACGCTTTACCGCCGCCAAGGAGGGAGTCGCTCGCGTCGTAGTCGGCGAGGCTTCGAAAGCAGGTGGAACACTTCAACTCTCGCTAAACGGGAAGGAAGTTGTGACAAATTCCTGGCCCGCGGGATCAGCCGATCACGTAGTCGATCAAGAGTTTCTGGTGCCCTATTCGAAAGGAAGCAACGAGCTTACGATCGACAACTCCGGAACGGACTGGTTCAAACTCAAAGCGGTGACCATTCCCAGCATAGGCTCCGGGGTCTTGGCCGCCTGTATTTCGTCGAGCAACTATAGCCTTATGCGACTCCAGTGGCTTGGAGGCATCGGTACGCAACCAAAGACTTTGATGATTCCCGGTATTGGGAACGGAGATTACGAGATGCGACAGTTCAACCTCAAAACTGGCATCGAGAAAGATTCCAGTGTCGTTGTTGTAAACGGCCACATATCGAGTTATGTGCCTCACTCCACGGATGAGGGAGTCGCACTCTTTCGACGAAAGTAGGTCAGTCATGAAAGGGGGCGTTTGCCCCCTTTTCTCTCGGAGCTTCACGCGCCCATTGTGCCAGCAGTGTCGGTAAGGGCCTTGACGCCGATCGGCCCCGTTCGAACTCTGTTTCGCTGGACCAGTCGCTAAATCAACCCGACGACAGCTTCGTGACGATCCACATGGCTAACAAAGTGAATGCCGAAGACGGTACCGGCGATCCCACTTAAGTTGTGGCCGTGATTGCGAGGATAAGGGATCAGAGTCCACTTTGGTGCCCTCAATCCAGTTCTGAGGAGGGCCGGTTGTAGTGGGTGACACTTGTTTCGCTTAGCGAAAAGCAGGCGGGAGGGAAACACCCTCCGCCTGCTCTTCAGTCAGTTACCGTCTAGTTAGTGCCCCACAGTGGGATTCCCATACCTCCTGACGGGTGGACCGTAGCCGGGCGGTGGCGGTCTCTTCGCGAAGTTCTCCTTTGTATAGCCAGTGGGCTCGGAAGGGGATGTACAGCCTATAGCCGCCAGAATGGTTCCGAGCAGGATCAGAATATAGAGCAAGCGCTTCATTACTGTCTCAGTGAATCCCACTCATTCAGGAAGCGCTTGCCCTCACATCCGCCAGCGTTACCATCGGTGATACCGCCGGGGATATCTACCGTCTGCTCAGGCTGTCGCGATTTCGCGTGACCGTCCGTGTAGGCGACTGGCGATTTTCCGCCATATACGCGATCCAGATAGCCCTTATATGTTGGGTCGGGCGCCGCGAAGTAGTTGTCTTGGCCCGGAAGCGTTCCGTGACGGTTGTTGCCGAGCGTGGCATCGAAGTCCTCTTCGGAGGCGCCTTGAAGGATGCTGTTCCAAGCACCGAACGATCCTTCCATTAGGCCCGCATCAGCCGCATGACTGGATCCATGGGGGGTGCTGAAGCGGGACGCGAAGAGAATGGTCGACGCAACCTGGCCGATCTGGGTCTGAGTTCGAGTGCCATTCTGAAACCAGTTGGTACTGCCGCTATTGGCAGGGCCGTTCTGCCCAACGACGCCGTGGAAGTTCCAAGACCAAGAACTACTTCCGCACGTCCCAGAGAGGATGGCGTTAGCCACATAGCTGAACTTTGGGCCGGAATCGAAATGAGTCGTGAGCTTGATATTGTCGCTGGGATCGAGGACGATACCATAGGTCTTCATGTACGGAAGGGTCAGCATGACCCAACTACCCTGCCAACCCCAACCGTTGTTGGGATCGATGAACTGGGCGACGAAGTTGTCGTCATAGTCGTTCGTGTAGATTAGGGAGGCGGTCGCAAGCTGCTTGATGTTCGAAACTGAGACAGTGCCCTTTGCCGCAAGTTTGGCTTGCGCGAAAACGGGGAAGAGAATGGCGGCGAGAATGGCGATAATGGCGATGACCACGAGAAGCTCGATTAACGTAAATGCTTTCTTTTGCATGTCTACCTCTATGTAGTTGGTTTGGATAAGGGCTGAGGAGTCCCGCCATTGGCGCGGTACGGATGAATGTTCGCCCGAGCTCCTGAGCCGGGCGTTTGACTAGCCGCGCCCGTGATTGCAGAGGGCGCTAATGAGTCATGAAGGGGCGATGGATTGGACCAAAGTTCGCGCGGAGCGCCACAGCTGCCGCGCACCACGATTTGAGCGGGAACGACAACACGAACGGTACGAGCAGCAGGGTCGGCGAGGCGACAGCAAACACGGTCAAAGAGGAAATCAGCCATTTGTGCCCAATCAAAAGCAACTGTCGTCGCTCCGGTCTCGGGCAGCACGTCGTATGGGTCGTCTGACCCCATCGTGACAATCGCAAGAGACTCCGGGATGGAAACGCCGACACGGGTCGCAGCCGTGATTACGTCCCCCATACAATGGTCTTGCATGACGAAAATTGCGTCGGGTGCATCCGGTTCCGTCAACCGCCTTTCAATGGCGGCCGTATCCGGAACGCAGGTACCACTTGTTCGCGTAAAGATGAAGTCTCGGGGCTGAGGCTGCAATCCAACCTCGAACATCCCTTCGAGGTAACCACCAAACCGCTCCTGAGTAGTATCCAAGCTGTCGAGCATGCCGACGATGCCGATCCGACGATATCCGAGCGCAGCCAGGTGCCTAACTGCCGTCTTGGCGCCCTCAAATACGTCGCATGTCACTAGATCCGTATCGATGTTCCGCAGGGCATGATCAACCGCGACAATCGGCATCGATCGGAGGACTCTTGAAAGCCGGTTTCGATCCGGGTTAATGGTCTTAGACCAAACGACGGCTCCCGCCAAACGGTGCTCCAAGCAGTATTCCAAGGCGCCTTCAGTTCCGAGGAATCGTGAATCTACGTGGGTCAGCACGAGTCCCTCGCATTGCAGCCGAGCGTTCAGCGCAAAGAATAGGTCAGGGACTACGGCTTCTGCGTCGTCGACAAATCCGACAACCTGCCGCCGCGCCTCGGTGTGACCCATTCGGGCCGAAACACCGCGATTCGGAATACTTTCGGCCCATCCGGAACCAACTAACTCCTGTAGGGCCCGGCGAACAGTTGATCGACTTACGCCAAAGCCGTCAACGAGCTCGCGCTCAGTGGGCAAGAGGGAGCCGATGGCAATCGCTCCGGCGCGTATTTGCTCCCGAAGCGTCTCTGCAACGTTGCGGTAACCACAAGTCTTCAGGTCGTTGCATGTGAGTTTCTCCACCATGAGTTCACGGATGAGGGCTGGATTCCTGGACCGACCAGGATGACGAGAAGCGGACTTGAAGTCGTGGGATGGGACCGCTGCCGTGAAATCCGGAGAGGAAGTCGGGGTTCTCGGTCCACTCAGACTGGGGAACCCCG
>JARLGV010000079.1 GCA_031292555.1 Fimbriimonas sp. | reverse complement strand
CTCGGACGACTTCAAAATCGGCCGGAGCATCGCTCGGATGTCTCCCCGGCTTTCCAAGTAGGCTTTGGCGGTGGGCTGCACCCATGCATCGCCGGCAGACCCCAAGAAATAGGCGCAGAGCTTCTCCGCCAGGTGCTTTGCCGTCGCTGGATGGTGAGCCAGGATTCCAAGCACGATGTCCGCGTCGTGTTCTCCGCCCCCGGCGGGAATCGTGTGCCCGAGTACTCGCTTGACGCCGTTATCATGCCGATCTTCGTCGAACCGGAAGGCCCAACGGTGACGGAGGAAGCGGCGCTCGATCGTCCAGCCGGTGAAACACCGCGCGACCTCCTGCACGTCCCTTTGGGTGTATCCGCCTTTGACCCCCAGCGTGTGGAGTTCCATGATCTCCCGGGCATAGTTCTCGTTCGGCCGCCCGTCCACGTTGCTCTGGTTATCGAGGTAGATCAGCATCGCCGAGCTATGGGCCGAAGCGGACAACATGTCGGGGAACGAGCCCAGGGCGTTCTTGCGAATCACGTTCGTCTCGTCGGCCGCCTTCCGATATGCGGCTAGGCCCTTACGTCCGTAAATGTTGAAATGGTTGGTCCAGAAGTCGACCATTCTCTCGAGCAGTTGGTTGCTCCCATAAGTGGCCCGCAAGATCGCTGAGATCTGCAACTGCCTCAGCACCTCGTTTTCGGGCAGGTCTTGCGCCTCATAGGGGTCCATCTGGAACACGTCCAGCCGGTTCAGGAGGAATTGCAGACGCATCTCTTCTCCCGCATCGGCGCGAAGCGCCGCGTCGACGAAGGCTTCCCGGCCCATGCGTTTCACCTGCGCAATATCCCCAGGGCGCGGACCGAAACCCACGCGATCGAGGAGGCGCTTCGCCTCGCTTGTCTTTCCGGCCGGGAGATCGGGGTCAGTATGGTGCTCGGAGAATCGGTCGGCGATCTTTGCGCATCCGCCAATTGCACCTGCCGTCGCGCCGACCAGCCCCAAACGGAGGCAGTCTCTACGCGACAGATGGCTCATGCGACTTCCATATGGGAGAGCCCGGTCGAGCGGACCATCCGCCCAAACGTTGCCCGAGAGCCGGCGCCAACAGCAGCCAAAAAGAGTAATGGGCCGAAGGCCAACCAACCGACAACTGGCACCACGCACCCGACGATCATGAGGGCCGCGCCTCGCGAAAACGCAGCGTAGTTGCTCATGTCGGGCGCCATTCGGGTCAGGTGTTCACCGGCGCTGCGAGCGATACCAGACAATCCCAGTCCGGCGACACAGAGAATGCCGAGGATGGCAACCCAACCGAGAAGCTTGACCAGCGGGTTGGGGATGTTGACCAGGACGACCCCGAGCAATCCCGCCGTGAGCACGATCGCCACCCCGCGCCCCACGCATTGCCACGGCTGTGCGGAAACCGCGTCCTTCGCAATCTCGCTCCGCTCGGGGAAGAGCAGCCCGTAAGTGATCGTCAGCGCCCAAACCGAAACACAAGTGCCGATAAGCAGCGATATCGTAGCTAGAACGTCGCCTTGAATGAACATCGAATCCTCCAACCGCGCAACTGCGCCAATACGTAATCGTCCAGCTACGGAAGCGGGTTGCACTTGCTCTCCGTTCGGGCCGAAATCCTGAAAAGTGGCTGCCTTGGCGCGTTATTTTTGACCGACAGGTCGTTCTTTGAGGTGGAATGGCACTAAACTAATCATCCGCTCGAACTCGCAAGGTACGTAGCGGAATCAAAAGGAACGGATGCGCAACGTGGCCCCGCGACCCAAGAACAGATCGATCGGAGGAATCACCTTCAATCTGTTTGTGGCCGTTATTGTTGGTGCCCTTATTGCCAGCGGGTCCGTCCGGGCCGACACGCCGCCCGACGATTTCCCCCACTTCAAGGTTCCGGGCCACGACCCGGAGATGCAGGCGCTCCGAGACCTCTTCTGGCACCACTATCTCGAAGACGGACCGGGAGCCACCCTGTGGGACGAATGGATCCCAAGCCCAACGCTGTGGCCAGCAATTGCGACCGAAGCGCGTATGGTCGAGATCCGGGAACGATGGAAGCAGGCGCTTTCTAGCCGCATTCTAGATAGCGAAGGATACGTCGGAACTCACCAGCACCCCTCGATCGCCCACCCGCTCGGATGGCCTTTCCCGTTCTGGTCTCAAGGCGACGGCGGATACGGCTGGCACTTCTCGTTCAAGGACACGGTCGGCCCCCCGTGGCGGCCCGAGACGCTTAGCAACACCGAGGGATGGGAACTTTCGGGCGCCAGCAGCCTCAACATCGGTCCGGACGGGTGGAACATTCACCTCGACGACAGTAACGCCCAGGTGACCGCTCCCGTCAAGGTAATCGACACCTTCCAATCGCCGTTCATTCAGCTGCGGTGGCGCTCGACCGGACTCACGAACGCTCACCCCTATATCGAATGGGCAACCGAGAGCGAGAGCGGGTTTTCCAAATCGAGGCGTATGTACTTCGATCCCGTTCCGGCCGATGCGACTACGCACACCGTTATCCCGATGTATCTCCACAAGGAGTGGAAGGGCAAAGCCACTCGCTTGCGGTTGGGGTTCGACAACTCAGCCGGTGGATCAGTCACGATTCAGGCTCTGTTCACCCAGTTCGATACGCGCCAGAACGTCAACAACGCCAGCTTCATTGACGGCTGTGCCGCCTACTTCCACTGGACCGGCGATATCGAGTTCCTACGATTCAACATCGAGCGCATCCGCATTGCCCTCCAGTACTTGATGGTGCAGCAGGGGGGACTGCAGTTCAAGGCGATTCATACGACCTGGGTGGGGCATAACGGCAAGAGTGGCATCCGGTTTGAAGACGGCAAGAAGGTGCTTGTAGCGGGTCAAGGGATCGGCGACAACTATTGGGACCTACTTCCGTTCGGCAATTTCGACGCCTACGCCACCGTGCGCTACTACGCCGCGCTCAAGACCGTTGCCGAACTGGAGGACGAGATCCGCGACCACCGGGAGTGGGGGATCGAGGCTCCCCCAAAGGCACTTTCCGAGGGACGGCTGGAAGCTCACGCCTCCGAGGTCAAACGTGAGGGCAATCGCCTGTTCTGGAGTCCCAAGGACGGCCGATTCGTTGCCTGCATCGACACCGACAACAAGACTCACGACTACGGCTACACCTTCCTGAACCTAGAGGCGATCGCCTACGACTTTGCTGATGAGAAGCATGCGGATCAGATCCTCAAGTGGATCCGAGGCCAGCGGATCGTAGGAAGCGATACCGCGACAGGAACCGACATCTACCGATGGAGGTTCGCTCCCCGTGCCACCACACGGCGCAACGTCGACTGGTACATCTGGTCGTGGAGCGCCCCCGAATCCATCGCCTGGGGAGACCAGGTCCAAGACGGCGGCGCGGTCCTTGGCTGGTCATACCACGACGTGATGTCCAGATTGCAGGTGATCGGGCCGGACGATGCCTGGAACCGATTGAGGGAGATCGCCTTCTGGTACGCCGAGATCGAAGCGGCCGGCGGATACCGACAGTACTACAACGGATCCCACGAGGGGCACTTGCAGGGAGGAGGCGTTCCCGGCGGACTCGGCGTGGACCGGGAGTTCGCGGAGAGCATCCTCGTCCCACAAGTTCTCATCGACGGGTTCATGGGATTCGTGCCGAAAGGGGACGGGATCGAAGTCAACCCGCGCCTGCCAAAGGAATGGCCGGAGTTCACGATTGACCGGATCCACTGGCACGACCTGATCCTGACGATCCGGGCGACCCACAAGGATGTCGAGATCACTCGCACAGGCGGCAACGAACCGGTCGAAGTCACGATCAACGGACATCGCCCGATCGTATGGTCGGGCGACCGTCCGTTGAAAGCGAAGTCCTAGCGGACTCCCGCGCCTTCGGGCGCCTCGCGCTCCGGCTGCAGGAGAATTGCCCCTCCATCCGTGTCGATGGCCGCGAGCAGCATGCCTTGGCTCTCTACTCCGCGCAGCTTCGCCGGTTTCAAGTTGACGCAGACGATCACCTGCCGTCCTATGAGGTCCTCGGCGGTGTAGTTCTTGCGAATGCCGGCAACAATCTGTCGTCGATCCGATCCGATCACGACTTGCAGCTTCACGAGTTTGTCGGAACCTTCAACCGGCTCCGCTTCCAGCACGCGGCCAACCTTCAGCTTGACCTTTGCGAATTCTTCGATCGAGATTTCGATGGCCGGTTCGTCAGGCGTCAGTGCCGGTTTGGGCGTCGGAGTTTGCGTTTTTGTGGGTTCCATCTTCTTGGGTTCGTCCTTCTTCGTCAGATCGAGGCGGGGAAAAATCGGCTTGGGCTGAAGCAGAGCCACGCCGGCGGGCAGCGAGGATTCGTCCCCGATCCGATCCCAATCGGTCAGAGCCGGCAGACCCAACTGCGAGGCCACCTCGTCGGCCGTCTTCGGCATGATCGGCCGGATCAAGCCCTCAGCGGCCCGCAAACACGTGAGCATCGAACGCATCACCGACGGCAAAGCCGGATCTCCTGCCTTGGCAAGCGCCCACGGCGCCCGTGTGTCGATGTACTTGTTCAGGAACCGCACTACGCCGAGCGCGGCGTCGGCTGCATCGTTGACCCGGAAATCCGCCATCGCTGCTTCGTAGCGAGATTTGGCCAGGGCGACCGCCTCGACTGCCTGCGCCTCGACCGCGGCGTCCGGAATGGCCCCACCGACAAACTTGTGGCTCATCGCGAGGCTGCGATTCAGGGCGTTGCCAAGGTCGTTGGCGAGGTCGTTGTTATACTTGCGGTCGAACTCGTCGTTCGTGAAGACGGCGTCCGTTTCAATCGGCAGGATGGCCGCCATGTAGTACCTGACGGCGTCGATGGCAACTGCATCGGAACATCCCGACCGCTCGGCCAATTCCTTGGCGAGATCGAGCGGGGCTACCACGTTGCCTTTCGACTTGGAGATCTTCTCACCACCCATGAGCAGCCAGGAGTGACCGACCAGAGTCTCGGGCAGAGGCAGGCCAACCCCCATCAACATCGCAGGCCAGAGGGTCGCGTGGAATCGGGTCAGGATGTCCTTGCCCATCCACTCCACCTCGGCGGGCCAGTATGCTTCCCAGCCGGGCTTGGGCCAACCCGTCGCCGCCACGTAGTTGATCAGAGCGTCGAACCAGACGTAAACCACCTGGCTTTCATCGCCGGGAACCGGAATGCCCCAACCTGGATTCGTGCGTGAGATGCAGACGTCGCGCAGCCCCTGCTTGATGAAGGACACGACCTCGTTCTTGCGCGACTCGGGCAAGATGAACTTTGGGTTAGCCTCGATGTGGGCGAGCAACTGGTCGGCGAACGCGCTCATGCGAAAGAAGTAGTTGTCTTCCTTGACCCATCGTACTTCGTTGCCGTCGGGGCTCTTCCCGTCAACCAGGTCGGTCTCCTTAAAGAACGTCTCGCTGCCGACGTCGTACCAGCCCTCGTAGGTGCCCGAATAGATGTGGCCTTTCGATTGCAGAATGCGGAAGAACTCCTGCACCGTCGCGAAATGCCGGGGCTCGGTCGTCCTGATGAAGTCATCGAACTCGATGTACAGCCCGGGCCAGATCTCACGAAACTTCGCAGAGATCTCGTCGACGAACGCCATCGGGTCCTTCCCCGCCTTCTCCGCCGCTTCCTTCACCTTCGTGCCGTTCTCGTCGGTGCCGGTCAGGAAAAATACTTCACGTCCACGCATCTTCTGGTAGCGAGCGGTAACATCCGCAGCCAGCGTCGTAAGCGCGGTTCCGATGTGAGGAACCGAGTTCACGTAGTAGATCGGCGTCGTGATAAAGTATTTCTTAGCCATCGGCTAAGAGTGTACCGGCGGGGCCACTCTAGGAGCCCTTGTGGGCGGCCCGTTCAATTGCCGAGATCAGCCGGTCGAGAACCGCGGCAACCTTTGGAATCTCCGCTTTCGCTTCGTTCCATTGGCGTTGTTCGATCGCTTCTCGAATGGATGGGAAGGTCTTGACCCCGTATCCGGTGTAGAAGCCGGGGGCGTAGATCATGTGCCGATACCAGGTGCGGCGAGGAAGGCCGTCGCCGATCAAAGCGCGCTCGGTTGCGAGCAGAGCTTCGTCCAACTCAGGCGCAGGTTTCGCCGTGGCTGATGCCGCGTCGTACGCCTTGGCCGCCGCCTTCAGCCGATCCAACGCCTTTGTGACCGGCGCGAAGTCGAATACGGGGACCGGGTCCTTGATCTTGGGCAACACCCTCGGATTGGTGGGATCGTACGTCGCCTTCAGAGTGCCTTCAAGAACCTCTCGATTTGTTTCGACCGTTTCGTTCCGCATCGTATCGACCAGTTTGGGGATCTCCTGGAAGTACTTCGAGAAGATCTCTCCCTGTCGCACGAAATCGAACGGCAGCACATCGGCGTCGGCTAGCCGGAGCATGGTGTGACCGGCCGTCTCCGCAAGCGCAATGCCGTAGGCGAAGCTCGGGTCGCCGAAACGGGTGTACCAATCGTACGAGTCGTAGGTGGAGTGATACACGCCGCCTCCCCCCTCCCCGCCAAATCCCATATCGAGCGACGCGATGCCGAGGTGCTGGAGGAACGAGCTGTAGTCCGAACCGGACCCCAGAGCTGCGATCTCCATTTCGGGCTTCGCCCGCAACTCCTTCCGCTCATCGGCCGTCGCGGAGACGAGTTTGCGATCCAACGCTCGCTCGGCGACGGTAAGGTGGGTCTCCGGGTCCGTCACACTGCGTTCGACCTCATTTACAAACTTATCCAAGCAGTGCGAACCGCCCACGCCCAAGAAGCCGCGACCGTTCGAATCGGTGTTGAGGTAACTCACCGCCTTGTGGGCGAGTTCGTCGGCATGAGTCTCCACCCATTCGGTGGATCCGAGCAACCCGGGCTCCTCGCCATCCCACAGGCAGTACACGATCGTGCGTTTGGGTCGCCATCCTGATTTGGCCAAGGCTCCAATCCCCTTTGCCTCCTCAAGCAGCGAGACCGCACCACTGAGCGGATCGTCGGCGCCAGTGACCCACCCGTCATAGTGGTTGCCTCGGATAACCCACTCGTCGGGTAGAACGCTTCCAGGGAGCTTGGCGACCACGTCCCGCGCCTCAACGATGTCCCAGTGAAAGCTCAGCTTGAGGTGGACGTCGGCATCGCCAGGGCCAATGTGATAGGTCATCGGCAAGGCCCCCCTCCAATCATCAGGCGCGACAGGTCCCCTAAGCGTTTTCAGCAGGGGCAGCGCGTCACCGTATGAGATCGGCTGACAAGGAATTTTGGTGATGGTGGGAATTTCCTTTAGGGGCAGACGCTTCACGCCACTAACTGATCCCACGCCGGGCGTGGATGGGTCACCAGGGTACACCGGCATGTCCGCCACCGACCCTCGCTGCACCCCGTTCGGGTTTCGATAGGCGCCCTTCGGATACACCTCGCCCTGGTAGAAGCCGTCGTCCCTCGGGTCCGAGTAGATGAGGCATCCTACCGCCCCGTGTTCCGCCGCTACCTTGGGCTTGATACCGCGCCATCCACCGCCGTAGCGGGCGATCACAATGCAGCCCTTGACGCTCACGCCGTACGACTCCAATGTCTCATAGTCCTTGGGCATGCCGTAGTTGACGTACACCAGCTTGGCCGTCACGTCGCCATCGCACGAATAGCAGTTGTAAGGAGGCAGTCCGCCGGGGGCTTTGGATGTGGCATCCTCGCGAATCGCCGGCTCCTCCAACCTTGCTTTGAACCCCGGCATCTCCAGCACCCGTTCCTTAGGGCTGGCGAAGAGGACATCGAACCGCTCGATCTGGGCGTTGAATCCCCAGCTCTTGAAAAGGCTAAGCGCGAAGTTTGCGTTCTGAAGTCCGTACGGCGAGCCGACGTGATGGGGTTTCGCCGAGAAGCGCTTGAGCCAAACAGGAAGGTCCTCTCGATTCAAGCTGTGATCGAAACTCGCTTCGGCGGAAAGCTGCGCCGAGACCGACTCGGGCTTGAAGCCAACGAGCGACGAATCCGGGGCTACCGACAAAGAGACCGCGACGAGAGGGAGCAGACCAATCATGAAGATTCCGATTCTACAGCAAGCGCCGGGGAATCGTCCCGACCACCTCACGCCGATCGAAACCACCGAACCCACTCCGCACCCTCCACCTGTGTCAAAATCGGCTATGACCACCGTCCGCGTGTACGTCACCCTCAAGCCCTCTCTGCTCGACTCCGCCGGACGTACTGTCGCCGGCGCCCTTCAAAAGCTCGGATACGACGAGCTTCACCAGGCACGTATCGGCAAGCTGATCGAGTTGCAGGTGGAGGAATACGAACCGGCACGTGTGAAGGAGATGTGCGACAAGCTGCTCGCAAACCCGGTGATCGAGGACTACACGATCGAGGTGGTCGCATGAAGGTCGCCGTCATCCGCTTCCCCGGATCGAACTGCGATCAGGATGCCTATTTCGCTCTGAAGGACGACGTTGGCGTGGGCGCGGAGTATGTGTGGCACGAGGCCACTTCGCTTGATGGGTACGAAGCGGTCTTCCTCCCGGGCGGATTCTCCTACGGCGACTACCTCCGATGCGGCGCGATGGCCGCCCGTGCCCCGATTATGGACGAAGTGCGCCGATTCGCAGCCGAGGGACGGCCGGTAATCGGCGCATGCAACGGTTTCCAGGTCCTCTGCGAAGCGGGTCTGCTTCCCGGCGCGCTAATGCTGAACGCTCGTCAGAAATTCCTGTGCAAGGACGTCTATCTTCTCGCAGTGAACCGATCCTCCCTGTGGACCAGAGGCGTCGAAAGAGTGCTGACATTGCCGATCGCTCATGGCGAGGGCCGCTTCGTTTCCGACGACGAGACGGTAGCCCGCCTTGAGGATAGCGGCCAGATCGCCTTCCGCTACGTCGATGCATCTGGCGAAAGAACGGACGAATCGAACGTTAACGGCTCTGCCCACGCGATCGCGGGAGTACTGAACGAGAAGGGGAATGTGTTAGGTTTGATGCCTCACCCGGAACGGGCGACCCGCAAGCTGCTGGGTTCTACTGACGGCATGGTTATCCTTGATGCCTTAAAGCTAGTGGCCTCTAACTTCTAAGATTTCCGGTTCAGACTATAATGGATCGCACGGAAGAATGATCGACCTCCGCCTAACCACTGCCCTGGCCCTTGTTGCGCTGGCGACTTGCTCGCCCGCCGACCAACGAATCGTGCTCGGCAAGAAGGCGGAAGCCCTCAACCTCACGACGGTCTATGCCTCGCCGAGCAAGCATGCGCGACGGTTATGGCGTGTCGCCCCCTACACCGAGTTGATCGTTCGCCACTCCGACAACCCCTATTGGTATAAGGTCCTGCTGAGCAGCATGCGGTTCGCTTACATCCCCGCCGAAGCGGTGGTGGAACTTCCCTTCACCGTCTACCGCCGCACCCACACTCGGACCGGTTACGTTGCCTCTCGAGGTTCCGGCATGACGGTTCGGAGCGGCAATGCAATGGCCGATCTGGCCCAAAACTATATGGGCACGCCTTACGAGTGGGGCGGTACCGACCTGAGTTCCGGCGTCGACTGCTCGGGCTTTGTTAAGGACATCGCCGGCGCGATCGGGCTGAACCTGCCCCGAACCGCCGCCGAACAAGTTTACGTGGGCACCCCCATCGAGCGGCTCGAGGATCTGCGTCCCGGCGATCGCCTCTACTTCTATGAGAAAGCCAGAGGCAAGATAGGTCACACCGGCATCTACCTCGGCTACGGCTACTTCATCCATGCGTCTCACGGCAAGGGCGCCGTCACCACGACCTATCTTAGCCAAAGCTGGCGAAAGATGTTGGTTGCCGCCCGACGCTAACTCCTCCGTAATTTGGAACTGGAGCCCGCTGATTTTCGCCGATTCTTGGTGAAAAATTCTCCACTTGATGGAGAATAATCCTCTATAATCGAGGCATGATCGAGCGTCAAGCCGCCCGTACCCTAACTGAAGCCCTTGCCGATACGCCGGTCGTGCTGATCCACGGCCCGCGCCAGTCGGGCAAGAGTACGCTGGGGCAGAACCTCGAAGTGAAGCGCACCTATGTCACGTTGGACGACCCGATCGCCCTCGGTCTGGCTCGGCGGGATCCCAAGGCGTTTTTAAAGACCTATCCGGCCCCGGTTATGATCGACGAGGTCCAGCGCGCACCGGAGCTATTCCTCGCGATCAAACTCGATGTGGATCGTGATCGGCGGCCAGGCAAGTACTTGCTGACCGGATCCGCGAACGTTTTGAACTTGCCCAAGCTTGCCGACTCGCTGGCGGGCAGAATGGAGATCGTCGATCTGCTTCCCTTCAGCCAAGGCGAACTCGAGTTGTTGCCGGACTCGTTCGTCGACCACGCATTCGAAGACGAGTTCGCCCCCCTGTTCGAGCCAGAGGACCTGAAGAGCCTGGTGGACCGGATGGTCCGTGGCGGCTTCCCGGAGGCGAGCCTTCGCAGTTCTCAGGCCCGTCGGGAGTCTTGGTTTGCGAACTACGTACGGACCCTTTTGGAGCGTGACGTCAAAGACGTCGCCAACATCGACGCCCTTGCCCAGATGCCGCTGCTACTGCGGCTCCTCGCTGCCCGGTCAGGCAGCACGTTGAACGCGGCAAGTTTGGCCACTGAGACCGGAATCCCATACACCTCGCTCAAGCGGTACCTGAGCCTGCTCGAAACGATCTTCCTTCTGCGCCTGGTGAACACGTGGTCGCACGACCGGAGCCGCATCCTCACGAAGGCGCCGAAGGCATACATGGTCGACACTGGACTGCTCTGCTACCTCGCCAACTTGGAGGCGCGCACGCTGCTGTCCGATTCGCTGCGGCTCAAGCCCGTTCTTGAGAACTTCGTCGCGATGGAGTTCCAGAAGCAGTGCTCGTTCGGCGCGGTCCGTCCGTGGCTCTTGCACCTCCGCACAATCCGTCACCTCTCAGTCGACTTCGTACTGGAGTCGCGGCGAGGCGACGTCGTGGGTATTCAGATCAAAGCCGGGACCACGCTCCACGAAGACGACGCCGAGGGGCTGCGCTTCTTGCGCGACCTCGCCGGACCCAATTTCAAGCGCGGCATCGTTTTGTACGTGGGCGACGCGATGCAACCTCTCGACGACCAGATTGTGGGTGTGCCGATCGGCGCAATCTGGCGCTAGTCGCCGATCAGTTACTGCCGCCCGTCTTGGACTTCGTCTTGTTCCCGATCATCTTCGTCGTTTCGGAGCTCATGTCGCGCTCTGTCTCCTCACGCAGACGTTTCGCCTCTGCCGGGTCGCGAACGACGCGCGGCGTGAGGAAGACAAGCAACTCCGTCTTCTGCGAGTTGTGGCTCGTACTCCTGAACAGGTTGCCCAGAACCGGTATGTCTCCGAACAGGGGTAGCTTATTCACGGTCGACGTGACCTGATTCGAGATGATCCCACCGAGGATGATCGTCTCGCCGTCTTTGGCCGACACCGTCGTCTCCGCTTCCCGCTGGTTCACGATCGGCGCATTGAAGGTCGTGTAGCCTTGGAGATCGTTGGCGGTCTGGACCACATCCATCGTCACGTAGCCGTTGCTTGTGATGTGGGGAGTGACCGTCAGCACGATTCCAACATCGAGGAAGCCATAGTTGAAGCTGTTGGTGCCCGTGATGTTTTGGATAGTGCTCAACACGTACGGCACACTCTGACTGATGTTGATCTGCGCCTCCATGTTGTTGGTGGTGAAGATCCTGGGCGTGGAGAGGACCTGGAACTTGGTGTCGGTCTGCAGCATGTTAAAAAACGCGGTGAGGTCGCTCCCGGTCAGCGCATAGCTGAAGCCCTGTAAGGCGGGGTTCGCGTTCTGCAGGCCGAACTTCTGGTTCCCGGTACCGTTCGCGCCCGAGTTCCCAAGGAGCTTGCTTTGGGCGAAACTCCACTCAAGACCGAACTGCTTGGATCGGTCGAGGGACGCCTCGACAACCACCGTCTGAATCATCACCTGTTCGGGCAGGATATCCAGTTCGTCGAGCACCTTCTTAACGAGCTCGACGTTGTCCGGCGCAGTGACGACGATAACCGAATTGGTGTTGGGGTCGGCGATCGCGGTGACCTGACCAGTCAGGTCGTGAACGCCGATCACTTTGCCTTGGGGATCGTGTCCCATCGATTCGCCCGTCGAACGGCGGCCGAACTGGTCGCCGAAGCCCTGTCCGAACCTCTGCGTCACACCGACTGACGTAAGCAGGTCTCCGCTGGAGGAGTTGGGATCCTGCATCTTGAGCGCAAGCGATTGATCGTCGGGTTTGTTCATCGACCCGGAGGGGCGGCTGCCTGAGGTCGTATTGGTGGGCGGAGTGTTGTTGAAAGCGTTGTTAGTGGGCGTGATCGTAGTCGTCCGATTGTTCGTCTGCGAGCCCTGCCGGGGACCAAATGCGGCGGTCAGCAAGTTCGCAACGGTATCGGCTCGGGCGCTCTTCAGTCGGAACACGAATGTGGTCGACGTGATCGGCATCTTGTGATCCAGACCCTCAATCAGCTTGTCGGTGATCGTAAGCAACTCCTCCGTCGCGGTAACGATGACCGAGTTCGTGCGGGAGTCGGCCACCGCCGTGTTCTGGTTCGATCCACCGAAACCGAAAATGAACGACAGAAACTGGTTGCTGTTATCCTTGGCCCCGCGTCCTTTGGAGGCGTTCGCCTCAATCACGCTCTGGACCGTCGGCAGAACATCGGACGCGTTAGCGTAGACGAGGTCGTACGATTTCGTGCGAAGCGGCTGGCTTTGTTGCTTGTCGATCTCCTTGATTAGGTCGGCAACCTGGGTTTGCTGGGCGGCCGGCGCATTGACGATGACCGAATTGCTGAACTCCTCGTACGAAGCATGAACCTGCGGACCGCCGCCGCCTGGCTGCGGTTGCCGACCGCCCGGACCGCCGATTATGATTCCAAACGGCTGTCCCGGCTGCGGACCGCCTCCGGCAGCGAAGACTTCATTGATGGCGCGCGCCACTTGATTCGCGCTCGCGAATTGAAGCGGATAGAACTTGACGACTGTGGCGTTCGGGTCGACCGCCGGCTGGGCGGGCATCATCGGCATCGGAGGCGGCTGGGGCTGTTCCTTCTTGAGCAAGGTCACGATCAGGATCTTCTTGTCCCGCGTCAACTCGTACCCTTTGAGCTTGAGCACGGTGTTGAAGATATGAAACGCCTCCGAGATCCCTACCGGATCGGCGGTCGTTACCGTCATCGGTCCAGTCAGTTGGGGATCCTTGACGATCGTAACGTGCGAGGCCTTTTCCAGCATCGCGATGATGTTGTCGATATTGGCGTTGCGGAAACTGAGCTTGATGCGGACCTTCGAATCCAGCTTGAGGTTTTCCCACGGGTCCCCGACTTCCGGGATCACCGTATGGCTTGGTCCAGCGCTACTCGCAGGAGCCTGGGGAGAACCTTTGCTCGCGCCCTGGGCAGTTGGCGGCGTGCCTTTGCTCACACCCGGCGCTCCCAGTTTTGCGTCCTGACAAAGCGACAAGATTGGAAGAAAAGCCAATGTGAGAGAAGCAGTCTTGAACGATTTTCGACGGAACGACATCTTGGACCCCACCCATGCCTTGAGAAGTACGCAACCTACCCAGTAGAACGACGCCCAGATCATGAAAATCGTTTGGGCAACTTCGTAAACTTTTCAACACTTAGAAGGACCCGATTGGTGCTTAACGGGTTGCGCCGTTTGGCTTATAATAGGAGCCCTCCACACCGAGGTGTCCCCCTTCATGGCCAACGATCTTTCACGACGACAGTTCCTCACCCACACCGGCATGGCCGCCGCCGCATTGGCAGTTGGACGACTGCCTAGCTTTGGCGCTACGGGCAAGCAAAACCCGCCCCTTGTGCTGGGTTCCGGGAGCAACAAATACGAGTGCCATCACGACTGGCTCTTCCCGCCCGACAACATCAAGTGGGGCGATACCCACGGCGTCGCCCAAGATGCGAAGGGGCTCATCTATGTCGCCCACACCGTCCACCCGAGCAGCCAAAGTCCCGACGCGATCGTCGTGTTCGATCCGCACGGCAAGTTCGTGAAGTCGTGGGGTGGTCGTTTCAGAGGCGGCGCCCATGGCCTCGCGCTCCGCAAGGAAGGGCATCACGAGTTCCTCTACCACTGCGATATCGCCCACCGGGTCGTGGTCAAGACTGATCTTGACGGCAATGTGATCTGGGAGAAGGGCACGCCCCATGAGCCGGGCGTTTATGAGAAGGGGGAACCCTTCGTGCCGACCAATGTCGCGTTCCATCCAGATGGCGGGTTCTACGTCGCGGACGGCTACGGCTCGGGATACATCCACGAGTACGACAAGAACGCGAATTGGGTGCGAACGTTCGGCGGCACCGGCACCGACCCCGGCAAGATGCAGACGCCCCACGGCTTGTGGGTCGACCCTCGCGGTCATGAGCCCCTTCTTGCCGTCAGCGACCGCGAGAACCACCGCCTCCAGTATCTGACCCTCGACGGCAAGTTCGTGCGGTTCGACACCGACGGCATGCGACGCCCGTGCAACTGCTATTTCCGCCACGACACGCTGCTGGTCCCCGACCTTCGTAGCGTCGTGACTCTCTTGGATCGCGACAACAAAGTGATCGAGATGCTCGGAGACGGCGACCCGTCCAACTTACGCGATCAACCTCGCGACAAGTTCATCAACGGCAAGTTCGTCCATCCCCACCACGCGATCTTCCTCCATAACGGAGACATCCTCGTGGCGGAGTGGGTACCGATCGGCCGGGTGACCCTCCTCAAGAAAGTCGCCTAGATTCGAAACGGCGGGAAGGCCGGCTCACCGGGGCAACCGGATGCGAGCGACCTTCCCGCGCGCCACCGCGACCGTCTTGCCGTTGCTCCGCAACGTGGCCCGATGCGGTTCTATCGTCACGTCGTAGAGCCGTCCTCCGAGTCGCAGGTTGTGGATATGGATATGCCGACCTGAGTCGCCGTTTAGGCACAGACGACCATCGGCGTCAAAGTCGCAAAGCTCCTCAAGGCCCAACATGCACATTAGCGCGCCCCATGTGTAGTGAGGATCCGAGCCCGACTTGAACGTCTGGATGTTAAAGTTCTCCCGGCACGTTCCCTCCGCGATCCAGTTCTGCATGAACAGCCGCACCGACTTCTCGGCATAGCCGATCGACTCGGCGTCGGTCGCATACTTCCTCACCCCCAGGAACGTAAGGTAGCTCGTCGGCCCCCAAACGGTGCCCCGCCAATACCCTTGAGCCGGGAATGCGGGATCGTCGCGAGAGATCGTGGGACAGACCTGCGGCCCGCCAAACTTGTCGGGCCGGAAGAACACGTCCAGCGTCTGCCTGCCTCGTGCCTTCGAGGCCGCGTCCGCGATCAGCGGATAGAAGTTGAGCGGCGACAGACGCTTCGAGAACACTTCGCCCGGTGCATCGAGGAGGATGCGCCGGATAACGAGGTGGATCTCGGCCCCGCCCTCCGCCTGGAAGTATTCCAGGCGGATCTTGTGGCGGCTGCCGGCATCGAACGTCATCGGCTTGGTTTCGTAGGTGGTGGCAGCATGTACGGTCCAGGCGTCTACGGCAAGACGGTCGTCCACCCAGAGGCGAGCCCCATCGTCCGACGTGACCCGGAAGATGTAAGCGTCTCGATGGGGGGCGGTGAACTCGCCTGTCCATCGGGCCGAGAAGTTCAGGTTCCCAATCCCCTCGATCGGTCCGTTCTGCCAGTTGAAGTCGACCTTGGCATCCTGCCGGGTTCGGGCATCGCCTTTGAGTTCCCTGCCCTGGAAGTACTCCGCTTGAAGCCCGGGCAGTCCGTTTGCGGTCAGCGTCGCTTCGGGATCGATCGTTTCCATCGGACGCTGGGGCGCCCAGTAGCGGTAGGCGTAGGTTCCGGTGGCCGCGTTCCAGAGCTTCTCGTCGATCCGCCGCGTCATCGTCTCCTTATCTCGGCGTAAGACGCGCGCGTCGTCGTGCCGGCCGATCGCGTCCGCGATGCGGGCAAGGTAGTCGGCATCCATCGCCCACAGGGAGCTGAGGTCGGTCGAATCGAGGGTCATGTTCGGACCAGCCATCGTACCGTCGTCGAACATCGGGCTGTCGTCCAGTCCACTCTCGAACTTTGCGTTCTGAAGGTCGCCAGTTGCGCTGCCCCATTCAAGCAGCCCGTCATGGTTCCCATCCCGCGTGGGGAACCACCACTTGTGCCAGCGCAGCAATTTGGGATAGACGTCCTTGAGAAATGCCCGGTCAGGGTCGTGCTGGTAGATCTTCCACGCACACATCGCGCCGACGCACGGCTGGGACCGATCGAAGCTGGTGCCCCAACCTCGGCCGGAGAAATTTGGAACGAACCCCTTGGGGGTCACGCCGTTGAGCACCGCCCTAACCGTCTGCTTCGCGCCGGAGGGGTCCTCGAGACAACTTAGTAGGCCGTTGAAGAAGCTGTCCCAACAGAACAGCACCTGCCCGTCCGGCAGGCACCAACGCCGCGAGACGATATGGGCGAGCCGCCCCGTCTCGATGGAGTAGACCTTGGAGTTGCCCAACTGGTTTTCGATAGGCGCCAAGAAGTCGCCCCAGTCCCCTTCCGCCCACAGCCTCGTCGCCCGATATCGGGTGCGGGCTTGGGCCAGCACTTTGTCGGCGTGCGTGAAGTCAGGCAGAACCCCGCTTCCGATCGCGAATCGGATCGGGTAGGCGGGGCCGACGAGGAACCTCTCCGACCATCCTGGTTTTTGCAGCCCGGATGGCATCGCACGTCCGGTGGCGTCGAACGAGACGACCAGTCCGCCCGCCTTCTCGATGATTCGATGTGGGTTCGAGATCTCGGTCGGCTTGCTGCCCGGCCACGCCGGCCCAATGCTCATGCCGATCTCGACCGCACCGTTCGCGCTGATGCGCCCCTCGGCCGAGTCCTTGCCGACGCGCCCCCATTCGTAGGTGACGGTCGCTGAACCCACCTCCCAGGAGATCCGGTGATACGAGTCGTCCGGCGCCGCCTCCCAGAACCGCAACTTTGCATCGGACAGCGCGTTGTATCCCTGCCGCTCCTTCCCGTCTGCCCCCACCCAGCCGATGTTCAGCAGCACCGACTCCTTCGCGCTGCGGTATACCGTGAGCCCCGCCAACCCGTCGGTGTAGTGCGCGCCGATCTGAACCGCCGGCGTGGAATTCGGAGTCGTCATGGCGAGGAGGGCAAGGGCAATTGTATTCATCATCGAGCTACCTCCCAGTATTGGCCCCGCGAAAGCGCTTGTCAACATCTGGGGCGGGGGGAAGCAATGGCGTCAATCCAGGACTGGAGTGAAACAAGAGGACGAAGTCCGCTCCGGCAATCCCGGAGGGATTCCGTACCTTAGCCCCGGGTTGGCGTTCCGTTGCGCCTACCCGGGGGTCGGAAGTGGCAAGCGAATAAATCCGAGGCCGCTTGTCGGCCCCCGCGCAGCGGTAATAGACCTGGGAATCAGCCAAAGCCTTAAGGGTTGCAGATCACTAGGCTTGCCCTCAACCGTCACCACTCGCTTTCAACTATATGCCAACACTGCGAGAGGTACGATCCTCTGAATGTTGCTCGAACCGACTGACGACCAATTTCGGGCATTGTTAGCAAAGCACCGCCTTCCCGAGGATGGAGACCTGAGGCGCGTCACACGAGAGGGGGTAACGACCTATGTTCGGCTCATCGGCGACCTCTGCGTGCGAGTTCTGAAGGATCAGGACTACGCGAGCGACATCTATACGGAGGCGGTGGCCGCGCCGGCTGCTTTCCACGCCGGAATCCGCACTCCCGAACTGCTCGTCTTCGATATCAACAAGGACACGGTCGAGAGCGAGGCGACGATCTTCCGACGGGTCGACGGCGACGCCCTCGGCCCGAACCCCGATCCTGAAGAGGCTCGAGCGGTCTGGGTTCAGACCTCGATCGAGGTCGGGAAGATGCACCAGGAGATATCGGGCGTCGACGACCCGAATAGTTGGCTGGACGTCCCTGACGACACCGATCTCGCCCGTTGGCTAGGGCAGTCGGCGGATCGCCTGCCCGTGGGGTGGGCGAAGTGGGCAACCGACTTCGCCGATCGATTCTCGGCGCTTGGTGCTGCTCCGAACGTGTTCATCCACAACGATCTCCACGCCCAGACCATCATGGTTTCGGACTGCCGGATGAGCGGAATCATCGACTGGGGCGATGCCGGCTGGGGCGACGCCGCCCTCGACTTCGGCCACATCCCCGCCGAGTTCCTTCCCGAATCCCTGTCCGCCTATGGACGTGAGGACCACGAGTTCATCGGCCGCTGCCTCCGCGAGATCGTCGCCGCCGATCTTTACGGATTCGCCCCCGAACACGGCGACGAGGACTGGGTCCGCCAACTCGCCCTCAAACACCTTCGTAGCCTTGCTGCTCTGTGGGAGAGTCCCCTGGACGCATCGTGGCAAGAATGGCTGCACGATCCGCCTCAGTCTGGATAGGTGGCAGTTTGTATCGGATGATCGTCAGCGGCAGCATCTGCACGGTCTCCTATGCGTCACAATGGAGCCAGACTTCGACGCCGTCTCAGTTCTTGTACAAAGAGCACGGCGACCTTGCTGCGACCATGCGCAACAACACTAAACCGATAGGGCACAACATCCACTGCGATGGCCGGTTCGTGGCGAAGTCGGGGCTCAATGGCCTCCTGATTTCCATTATTGGGATTATTTGATCCCAAACATGCCGCCCCACACTGCTCTGAGGGGACGGCATCCCCCTCCCTTAGCGCAGTAGATCATGTACAAAAAAGTCACCAACTTCCCGAAATTCGTCGAGATCGAGCACGAGATGCTCGCCTTCTGGGAGCGCGAAGATGTGTTCGCGAAGCTGCGTGACCAGATTGCCGGCAAAAGGCCGTGGAGCTTTCTGGACGGACCGATCACCGCCAACAACCCGATGGGCGTACACCATGCCTGGGGCCGCACGCTCAAGGACATTTACCAACGGTTCCACGCGATGCGCGGCTTCGACGTGCGGTTTCAAAACGGATTCGACTGCCAAGGGCTTTGGGTTGAGGTCGAAGTCGAGAAGGAGCACGGGTTCGCGACCAAGCAGGACATCGTGGCCTACGGCATCGAGAACTTCGTTCGCGAGTGCAAGGAGCGCGTCCTGACCTTCTCCGCGAGGCAGACCGAGCAGTCCAAACGCCTCGGTTACTGGATGGATTGGGACGATCCGGACGGTCTGCGCGGACTCGGACGTGCCCTGCATGACGGAGAGAACAAGGTCTCCTATCGAGCCGCATCGGGCGTGACGGTGACCGGCAGCCCGGAATCTATCTGCGGCCGGCTCGGCTCCCCGGAGTTGGGCGGCAGCTATTTTACATTCTCCGAAGAGAACAACTATTCGATCTGGAACTTCCTCAAAACCTGCCACGAAGAGGGCAATTTGGCTCGAACGACGGACGTAATGCCGTGGTGTACGCGATGCGGAACTAGCCTCTCCCAGATGGAAGTGGCGGAGGGTCGCCGGATCTTATCGCACACTTCGGTCTACGTCCGATGCCCGATTCGGGGCCGCGAGCGGGAAGCGTTCCTCATCTGGACGACCACACCGTGGACCCTGCCCGCGAACGTAGCCGTCGCCTTGAATCCGAAGCAGACCTACCTAAAGGTCCGGCACGGCGAATGGACCTACTACATGGGCAAAGAGAACTTCGACCACGAGCGCAAGGCCACTCTGGAGGCGGAAGGGGCTCAGTTCAAGCGGAGCCTCCCAAGCCTTCGCCGGGTGTTGAAGAACGCCGGCCACGAACCCGAGGTTCTCGGCGAGTTCCTGGGCGAAGATCTGATCGGCCTGGGCTACGACGGCCCGTTCGATCACCTTTCCGCCCAACAGCGGCCGGGCGGCGTCTCTCCTTACCCAACCATGAGCGGACAGGGCGTCTCGGGCGCCCTAGCCCACGTGTCGATAGCTTGGACAGAGGTCACCGGCCAAGAAGGAACCGGCGTCGTTCATATTGCGCCAGGATGCGGCTCCGAAGACTATCAACTCGGGGTTCAGAACGACCTGCCGGTCATCGCCCCCCTCGAACAGGATGGAACGTACCTGTCCGGGTTCGGACCGTTCGACGGCCATAAAGTCGCCGACGTGAACCGCGAGGTCGTCGGAGACCTCAAGGAGCGCGGCTTGCTCGTTGCGCGCGAGGAGTACGCCCACGTCTACCCGCAATGCTGGCGGTGCAAGACCGAGTTGGTGTTCCGGCTCGTCGACGGCTGGAAGATCAAGATGGACTGGCGCGGCGACATCGCGCAGGTCGTGCCGACCGCGACTTGGATTCCCGCCGATGGCGAAAAGCGCGAGTTGGATTGGCTCAAGAACATGGGCGACTGGCTTATCTCCAAGAACCGATTCTGGGGGTTGGCGCTCCCGATCTGGGAGTGCGGCGCCTGCGGAGGGATCACCGTCATTGGCTCGAAAGAGGAACTGAAGCAAAGGGCGACGAGCGGATGGGACATCTTCGAGGGGCACTCGCCCCACCGGCCGTTCGTCGATGCTGTTAAGCTCACCTGCGACCACTGTGGGGGAACGGCCGAGAGAATTCCGGAAGTGGGAAATCCGTGGTTGGACGCCGGCATCGTCGCCCTGTCGACGATGCGCTACAACACCGATCGAGCCTACTGGGAAAAGTGGTTCCCCGCTGACCTGATCCTCGAGAGTTTTCCGGGGCAGTTCCGCAACTGGTTCTACGCCCTCCTCGCGATGAGCGTGAAGATGACGGGCCAGGCGCCATTCCGCACGCTGCTGGGCCACGCGCTGGTTCATGACGAGCGCGGCGAGGAGATGCACAAATCGAAGGGCAATTCGATCGCTTTCGACGAAGCAGCGGAGATCGTCGGCGCCGAGCCGATGCGCTACATCTTCGCGTCGCAGCCGACCGTCACGCACCTACGGTTTCCGGATATCCGAAGGCAAGACGGCGGCAAGACCCTATTCGACGACATCGCGATCCGGCGGATCGCGACGTTCTGGAACTGCTACAAGTTCCTCATCACCTATGCCGAAGTCGAGGACTGGAAGCCGTCGAGCGATGCGCCGGCGTGCGAGGAGATCCTCGATCGGTGGATCCTTTCGAGGCTCGAATCGCTGGTCTCCGACGCGAACCGTCTGCTCGGCGAGTATCAGGTTCACCGTTTCCTCGAACAGATGGAGCGGTTCAACGACGAGTTGTCGAACTGGTACCTGCGCCGGTCGCGCTCCCGATTCTGGGTGTCGGGCCCGAACGCATCGAAGGAAGCGGCGTTCCGGACGCTTTACGACGTGCTGAAGACGCTGATCCTACTGTTTGCTCCGATCCTGCCGTTCTTGGCCGAGGAGGTCTACCAGTCGATGGTTCGCGAGGCCGAGCCGAATGCTCCTGTCTCGGTGCACCTTGCGGGCTACCCTCAGCCGCGCGCTGAGCGCATCGACCGGACGCTCGAGGCGCGGATCGAGGTGGCGATTCGGCTTAAGAACCTGGTCCTGTCGATCCGGAACCAGCAGCGGATCCGCGTCCGTCAGCCGCTCCAGCAGCTATGGGTCCGAACGACCTCGGAGATGGACCGGGCGACCCTATCGGATCCGCTCTATCAGCAGATGATCATGGACGAGACCAACGTGTTGGCCATTGGCCTGTTGGAGGGCGACAGCGACTTGATCCGCCCGATCGTCAAGATCAACTTCCGGGTTCTCGGCCCGAAGCTTGACAACAAGGTGCAGTTGGCCAGGAAGCGGATCGAGGAGTCGGATCCGGTTGTTCTGCACGACGCGCTGGTGCGCGGCGAGTCGATCGAGATCGACTTGGACGGTCAGAAAACTGTGCTCAACCCAGAGGACTTGGTAGTGACGTACGAGCAAGTCGGCAACCTGTTCGTGACCTCGCAACCGGGCCTCATCGTCGCCCTGGACACTGAACTCAACGAGGACCTCCTCCTCGCCGGTCTCGCCCGCGACCTCAATCGCGCGATTCAGACTCTGCGGAAGAGCATGAACCTAGAAATGACCCAGCGCATCCAAATCCACTACGAAGCCACCGGCCAACTCGCCGAAGCCATCGCCCGCCACCGCGACTTCCTCATGTCCGAGACGCTTGCTGACTCGCTCGTTGCTGACGCTACCGAGGAGAACTCAAGCGTGGTGGAGGTCGGGGAGGACACTCTCCGCCTCGGCATAGAGGCGGATTGATGATTTATTGCGGCAGGGAGAGGCCACCTTTGTCAGGTCGATGGGCATCAGCGTAGACTCAATATGAGATGAGAGCGAGGAAGGCGGAACCTGAGAATCGCCTACGTCCAGACGCCCTAGTGGTGGGATACGCGCTGAGTCGCCTGAATCGAAGCCTCTTGAGCGCACTGGGCTATGGGACGTGGGATCAAGCGTATGCGGCTACGAGCGCTGCTCTGGAAGTGAAGCACAACAGCATAAAGCTCCTGCGGGACGAATTTGACGTTTTCTTCCCAAATGGCCGTAGAGGTTGGCTGTTGCGCGAGCCTCATCCAAGCCGACTCGCGATCCTACGCGAGTTCGAAAGTGTCAGTGATGTCGCCCTTGTAGAGGTGGTAAGGAGAATCCTGGCAAAAGACCAGGAATCAGTGCAGGACATTCTCAAACATGTGCGTGAGCCAGCTGTCCGAGTGGCGAACGTTGCCGAGCGGCTCCTAACCGGCCGACGAGCTGAGGAGCATTTCATGCGAACGTGCCAGGAGATCATCGGTGTGCCGTCTGGATCGTTGGCGGATCTCCGGCATACCGCATGTGGGTTCGACTTCTCCACGGATCGACTACCAGGCGTGGCATTGGAAATCAAAGGCATGAAGGTGGGATCCGGCGGCATTCTGTTCACTGAACGCGAGTGGACAGAGGCACAAGCTCTCAGGCAAGACTATTGGGTAATCGTCATCGGCAACTTGGATGCAGCCCCAGCCGCACGGGTCTACCAAGACCCGACTCGAGTATTCGAAGCCAAATGCCAGATCGTGAGATCAGCATCCACCGTCTGGAGCGCACAGGCGTCGGTTGTTTAGCGTACTCAGCCAGTAAGTGGGACTTAGCCAGCCGCGCGTGCGAAGCGGACATAGACGTGATCAGGAACGGGGTGATCGAGACCCCATCTAATTCGAATGGGGCGCTCTGACTCGTGGGAAATCACGTGGCCAAAGCCAAGGCAATGGAATGGGTCGTCACGATCCTCGCGGACGAAGAAGAGGTGCCGACCCTTATCGTGGACAAGCATCTGTCCGGTCGGAGATCCAAGTCTCGTTGTCGATTGGCTTTCCCAGTGGAGCAGGCTCGGCGCTTCAAAAAAGTCGTGATACCGCGTCGTTGGCGAGAAGCTTCGGTTTGATTTCCGCAGGGTGACGAGTTTCACGTGGAGTCCCATGTCGCGGACCAGGAAGACACCCTCGCGCATGGCCACTGGATTGATCCCGAAAGGTGTGACGATCTCGTCCCGGGTGTACCGTGCATGTAGCGAAAAGGGCAGATCGTCAGCTATCGGCGGTAGCGACGAAGATGCGTCGTATAGGTAGTCGAGCAGTTGACTCAGTTCATCCCGAGTCGAGTCGGCCAATCCCGCTAGGTCCGCCTGACGGCAGACGGGAAACGCGAGCATGGCACGGAATCGGTCATCGTACGTCGTTTCACGAACCACCGACCGGTACTGTTCCAGGCGAAAACGGTCGTCGGCATGTGCCAGCGCCCCCACTCGGTAGTGCCGCTCAGGAAGGTCACCGTTCCACAAGTCCGCATTTTGCAGGACTTGGGTGAAGCTGCGGTTAGCCGCGTAAAGGTCGCTTGGCTCTAGCCCCGTCTCCGTCAGGAATTGACCGACCGTCAGACTCCTGCCACCAACGGCCAGTCGGCGCGCTTCTGCCGCCAATTGAGGCAAGTCTGAAGGTATTGCCTGACGTATGTTTCGAAGGACGCGCTCGGTCGTGACCTTGTCGAGACGGATGTCGCACCCTGGTGGCAGGGTGGGGAAACCCGACTTGATCGCTTGCTCGAGTTCCGTTCGCGAGAGGCCGGTCATCGAGCGAAATCGCAGGTCCATTCGGAACTTCTTGTTCTGCTGACCCACAAAGTCAAGAACCGTTAGGGCGCCCTTATCGTAATGGTTGCGCAGCCCACGGCCCAGTTGCTGGATAAAGAGCGTTGCGCTTTCAGTTGGCCGCAAGAACAGAACCGTGTTGATCTCTGGAACATCGACACCTTCGTTGAACAGATCGACCGTGCAAACTATTGGAAGCTGCCCTGTCCGAAACTCTCGGACCGTGAGGCTTCGATCTTCGTTGCGCTGGCCGGCATGAAGGGCCCGTGCTTTGTACCCCGCCTGCCGAAATCGGTCAGCCATGAACTCGGCATGCCGCTGCGACGAGCAGAATGCAACCGCTCTCAGGCTGTCTGCTTCGGTCCGTTCTCGCAACTCCCTTACAACCAAGCGGGCGCGCTCATCTCCCCGGTCAACGTACTCGGCCTCGAGTTCCGCGACATCGTACTTGCCCTCACTCCAGCGGAGGCTGGAGAGGTCCGTGCCGTCGTCGACCCCGAAGTAATGGAAAGGGCACAGTAGCCGGCGTTCTAGCGCATGCCAAAGCCTCAGCTCAAACGTCGGCGGCCATAGGGATTCGATGACTTGACGCCTGCCATCGGTACGCTCCGGAGTCGCCGTCAGGCCCAGGAGTTGTTTAGGCCGAAAGTGATCGACGATACGCGCGTAAGTTCGCGCTTCGGCATGGTGAAACTCGTCGATGACGATGACATCAAAGTGCTCCGGATCGAAGTCGTCCAGGCGCTTGAATGCCGATGACTGCACTGAGGCGAACGTGTGCCGCCAGCCACTGGCACGTTGATCGCCAACATTAACCTCACCAAAAGTAGCATCGCGTAGAACAGCCCGAAATGCACCCAGCGACTGCTTTAGGATATCTGCACGGTGAGCGATGAACAGGATCGTCGGACGACCTCCCCAACCGCGTGCAAGACGCTCGTAGTCGAATGCGCTTATGAGCGTCTTGCCCGTGCCGGTCGCCGCGACAATCAGATTTCGATTGCGCCCATCAAGGCGGGCGTACCTGAGCGCGTCTAGCGCTTCCTCCTGATGCGGCCGTGCTACAACGTCGGCAAAGAACTCGGTGCGACCATCCCCATCGCCAGTTCGATTTGCCCGGAGCTCGCTCCGCAGACGGTCTCCGTCGCGAGTTTGATCGAATGTCTCATAGAGCGGGTCCGCCCAAAGCCGATCGAATGTAATGATCAACTCCTGCAGTACCTGGGGCGCATCGTTTGTGCCCAGACGGATGTTCCACTCGAGACCATCGACAAGAGCCTTAGGCGACAGATTCGAGGACCCAAGGGTCGCTGTCGTGAACCCACTTTCGCGATGAAAAATCCAGGCCTTGGCATGAAGGGCCGTCTTCTGATCGGGCCGCTCGTAGACGATCTTTATCCGAGCCCCTCGCTCGGACAGTCGCTCGAGTGCTCGAGCATGCGTGCCGCCGAGATAGGTAGTCGTGATGATCCGCAGATTCGAACCCAGATCCTGTAGAAGATCGATCAGGAGATTGAGGCCCTGATTTCCAATGAAAGGACACACGAGATCGACTCGATCTGCACTGAGTAGCTCGGAACGCAGCATCCGATGGTAGTTAATCCCCTGATCATTCGTGATCAGAGCACTTTGTGAAAGCGGTACGAGAGAATCGGCAGGCGACACTAAAGTCCGTTGGGAAATCGCGGTCAGGAGAGCGGACTCAGCGGCGTTGTTCGCTTCTACATGATCGAGGAGGCCATTTGCCCG
>JARLGV010000078.1 GCA_031292555.1 Fimbriimonas sp. | reverse complement strand
TGCCTCCCGGGCGGTCTCCGGCCTGGTGACCTGGGATCCGCAAGCTTCGGAATTATTCATGCACGGCTGGGCAGAGGCTTGGGACGGAAAGCGCTGGATCGGCGTCGACGCCACCGACCGGCACGACCAATTGTCGGCTTGCCACATCAAGCTGTGGGAGGGCGACATGGAGTCCAGGCTCACCTATCAGATGGGTGACATATCGAAAGCCCGAGCCCTCATCTACTACAATCAGGCCCATAAGCGGTAAGGAACTTTGGAGCGTGGCGAGTTTGTCTCGGACGCCTGAGCGCCACGCTCGTAGGCATGGATGCATCACCGGCTAAGGTCGAAGTCGACCTGGAAAGCAAGGTTCAGGCGGACGCGGAGCGAAACCTCATCCTCGTCCCTCGGCACGTCACGCCTGTTAGCCAATCGGGCATGAATCGCGCCGGTGCTTAGTCGACATTCTCTTCTTGAACAGCCGGAAGCGCGTATTCGAATGGTAGGGGGACGACGCTTCCGTCGCCCATCATGAGTCGCTTAAATCCGTTCACCGTCGCCGACGATCCAAGCGGCTGAAGAACATTTCCCCCACGCTGCACGGCCGGAAGAATCCGGATGGTCACGTTCTGGTAATTGGTTGACGAGGTCTGGTCCATTCCCGTCGCTTGATTCACGACGTGCAGAATCATCTGGCCGCCACCGTTCGAGCTTGTAGCCTTCGTCGTGAACACATCGAAGAACGAGCTTGTCCGTCCATCCCTGTTGACGGCTAATGTCACAAGCACATTGGTGTCGTCGTTCAGCAACTGAATTGTGAACGGAGTTTGGACCTTTTGGACAGCCGGGAGCAGCAAGCCGATGAGAATTGAGTTGCCGCCGTTTCCTGTTGAGTCGAGGGGACCGATGATCGCGGGACCAAAGCCGGTGATTTTGAATCGGGAGGTATTCCCTTGAGCGAACGCCCTGTTGTTAAGAAGGAGCCCAGCTACAACCAGAACAGTTACCAGGGCGATGCCGGCTAGCGCAGCCCTCCCTGAGACGTGGTGTCTCGATGATTTGTGCATGTTTCTCTCCTTTGAATTCTCGCCCAGCAATCCGGGGCAAGATGAACTGACAGTCATTTGCAACGACCCTGTTTTTTGAACCGGATCGAATCGCGAAGACCAATGTCGCGAGTTCAGTCCGATTGTATCGCTTGGATTGATGAGAGCCAAGCTTCGTGAGTTAAATACCGCCTTGCTTGGGACTATGGGCCGGAATAGCCTTTGACATAGGAGCACAAGAGGATTCCCACGCCAGGTCGAACCTGGCAATTTGCGTAACTGGTTGGAACAAGCCTATGCAGATCTTCACAGATACAAGTCGAACCACGAGATGGACAATTCCTTCACTGCGGAACACCCAAAATCACAACCGCAATGTCAAGCCAGGAGTTTCTTGCTCTTGTCGCCGATACGTTGGCGTGCATCAAATGCGAGAACACTAACGTAGATCCTGACGAGGTCACCATGGTCGCCCTGAATAACGCCCGAAAACTCCTGCCTCGGATGAGACTCGAGCGCAGAACGTCCATCGTCATCCTCAGTGGTGATTGAGGTCGACTTACATGTGTAGATTCAGCGGTACTTCATCCTCGTCGACCACCCAGAAAAGGCCGTTCTGGAAAGCAACCAACGGGTGTGAACAGCGATACGGAACTGCGGACAGGATATTCCCCACACACAATCAAGCACATGTGCAGGGCTCCGAACTCCGATTCGGCTCCGGGCTCAATCCGCACATGAAAGGGATTGTGAGAGGCGGTTTGTTGATTGGCAGAAAACAGTGTCGCCGTCGCTGAGGCGGGGCTCCAACGAGGCGAACAACTGCAGATCGCAGCCGCGATCAAGACCGCCTTGATCACCGGCGGCGCTACCGGAATCGGCCTGGCAGCGGCAAAACGCTTCATCGAGGAGGGGGCGTTCGTCTTTATCTCCGGTCGTCGGCAGGAAGCACTCGACGCCGCGGTGGCCGAGCTTGGGCCGAATGCCCGCGCGGTGCAATGCTCATTCTCCGATGAGACCAACCTCGACCGCTCTACGGGGCGGTGAAGGCCGAGCGCGGAACCCGCGACATCGTCTTCGCCAACGCCGGGACGGGAAGCCCGCTTCCGCTTGGGCACATCACCGCCGAGCACATCGACGAGACCTACGACACCAATGTGAAGGGGACGATCTTCACGGTCCAGAAGGCGCTGCCGCTGATGGGCCAGGGCGGTTCAATCATCCTGACTGGATCGAGCGCCTGCACTACGGGCGCACCGGGGATGACCGCCTATAGCGCAAGCAAGGCGGCTGTGCGCAACTTCGCGCGCGGCTGGACTCTGGAATTGAAAGACCGCAAGATCCGCGTGAATTGTATGAGCCCCGGAGCAATCGATACCCCGGCCTTACCGACGACCACCGGCCTTACCCCTGAACAGGCCGAGCAGGCAGTCGCACAGTTCACCACGCAGATTCCAATGGGTCGCAGAGGCATGCCGGAGGAAATCGCCGCCGCAGTCGCGTTCCTCGCCTCCGATGAAAGTTCTTACATCACCGGTATAGATCTCGCCGTCGATGGGGGCATGGCGCAGGTCTGACCCCGACGCGGTCCTGTGGCTGGCCCCCAGCCCCGCCAGTCGTGGGACTACGCTTCTCAAGCTTTAGCTCTAACACAAGATCGGAAAAACATTATGAACTACGCAATTATCGGCTTCGGCAATATCGGCCACGCTCTGGCCAAGGCGTTTGCCCGCAACGGCATCGAAGTATCCGTTGCAGCCACACACGATCCGGAAAGTTTTGCATCGACCGCGGCCACGATCGGACCGACGATCCTTCCAAATACCGTGGCGGAAGCCGTCAAGGCGGACATCATATTTTTGGCCGTCCGTTTCGAGGCGCACCCGGAAGTGGCGAAGGCGCTACCCACATGGGAGGGAAAGACCATCCTCGATGTGACCAATGCCTACGGCGTGTCCCCTGAAGAGTTGGATGGCCTCCCGTCCTCCGCCTTCGTCGCGAAGGCGTTCACCGGCGCCAAGCTCGTAAACGGATTTTAATCACCTGATTGCGGCCACCCTGGCGTCCGATCCGGTCGTCGAAGGCGGCCACCGAGTCGTCTTTCTGTCGAGCGACGACGAGGACGCGATCGCTCCCGTGGCAGCCTTGACCAAACGACTTGGCTTCGCGCCCGTCGAGTCGGGAAGGCTCGGCGAGGGCGGCGCGCTGGTGCATGCGCGCGGCAACTCCAGGGGCCAACTCATCTTTCAGGACCTGTTCAAGATGGAGCGTTGATCGATCTACGGGGACTGTGATTCGGCCCAAGAAGCACGACCCCAAAGCGTCCGATCTAGTCGGGCGCCAGATGGTGTAAGGGCGAGAGCGCAACAAAGAGTGCCACTTGCTCGGATCGAGCTTTCGCTGCTGCAGAGCCCACTTTTCGCACGAGCAGTTTGATCTTAAATTGGAGGGCCTCTGTCACGTTCCCGATCAAGACAAAGACCGTAAAGGTTCAGCCGACCGCGATGATAGCCGCTACGTTTGGCGGTTTGTCAAAGACCGGGGTTTTACGATCTCGTAGGGGCGGAGCGCCTTGAACGCATTGACTCGCCTCGGTTCAGTAACAGGCTACACAGAGAAGCCCGCGTTCGTAAGCGAAACATTGCAGGCATGGACTGCTTCAGCAGGATCAAGGAGCTTACCGTCCTCGATCGCCAAATCAAAGCAAGTTAGCCCGGCAGAGGTTGCCAGGCGAGCCCATCGATGGCGAATACTTGGCGAGACTGCGATAGAATCTCGAGCACTCATGGCCTGGGCTGCGCCGAAAATTCGGGCGGCATCTTCCTTTCGATCGCTGGCAGCTAGGCAGGCTGCAAGCACCTCCAGCCCGAGCCCTGCCCATCGGTAAGCGGGCGAGGGCATTTTTCTCGCCTTCGCGACATAGGATGCTATCAAAGATGAGAGGCCCGTGGCTGCTTCCTCAACTTGGCCTCGGTTCACAGCAAGAAATCGAGAGATCAACTCAATCTGGCCGGAGCTTAGCCAATCACCGTGTTCGAGAGCATCGGGCGCGGCGGCGGAGAGTTCTTCGGCAAGAAGGTCGAGTTCTCCACAATCGATGTATAACTCGCAAAGCATTTGTGAGGCACATCGTTCGCGGTGGACGGCCCGAATTGCCAGGGAATAGGTTCTCGATTCCAGCAACTTGATTCGCGCTTCTGCGTAAAGGCACTGCTCCTTAAGTGCATAGCCCAAAAGAGCCAGTGAGCCAGCAGTCCACACGATGTCGCTTAGTTCCTCAGCGATGGCAAGCATCCGGCGCGCGAAAATAACGGCCTCCACATAGTCACTTCTGCCGCTTGCATGGGAACCGAGGTTCGCCAGAATAAATAATTCTGTTTGGCGATCTTCCGTTTGGCTGCATAGGCCGAGAGCCTCCTCTAGGGCAGCATAGGCCCTGGCTGTATCGGTGGGATACAACAATTGACCGAGCCAAGCCAAAGAATTACACAAGTTGGCGAGGTCGTGCCTTTCGCGTGCCAACTGGTGATATTCTTCGACGACCTTAAGCCCGCGTCTATGCGCTTGCGCTTGGCTTATCCCAAACGCGGCTGTGCAGTACGAAGAACATGCGGTTCGCAAAGCAGCCATCCGACCGGGCGATCCTCGATCCGGTACTTCCGCGGCAAGCAACCGAGTGAGCCAAGGATTGCCGTCAAGACCAAGGAACCCCATAACCAGAGCAACGTCGGCTACCAGGAAGAGGCCCTTCTCGATGGCACCGCTTGCAATGCTCCAATCGAGTGCGAGCCTAGCGTTATCAAGATCACTTTCGAACCGTCCGGGCCCCTGACTTGCGTTCGGACCATACCAATGGTCCCTCGCTCCCTTGAACCGCACCGAAATGCAATCAAGATGCCTATCCCGAGCGTAAGACTCCTCCCCGCGAAGTAGAAGCTGGGGGTTTGCGAATTGCCGAACCGTCTCGAATAGTGCATAACGCCCCTCGTTCATCTGCACTAGGGAGGCCTCAACCAAGCGCATGACCGATTCAATTGCCGAGAATTCAGACTTCTCACCAAATGCCACTTCAACATGGTCAAGGGTCCACCAACCGGAAAAGACGGAAAGCAGTCGCAGCAGCTTCTGATCTTCTGTTCTGAGCAGCGAATAGCTCCAGTCGATTACTTCGTTTAACGAACGGTGGCGTGGCGCGGATCGGCCTGCGGGATTCTTCAAGATCTCTCCGCTCCTTCCGAGCCTGCTTGCTATGTCATCCAAGGAAAGTGCCGCCAACGTCGCGGCCGCCATCTCGATCCCGAGCGGCATCGCATCCACAAACTGGCAAACTCGGACTACATTGGGGAGGTTCTCGGCGGTGACTGCGAACTTTGGGTTGGCCCGTTTTGACCTGGCCTCAAAAAGAACTATCGCCGAAAAGTGCTTCCAGTCTTGAAAGACGATATCGACTACAGGCAATGACAGCGGTTCCACTGGAAAGCGTTGCTCGAATGAGCAGTTGATCGGCAAGCGACTTGTTGCCAGCACCGAAACGTTTCCACATGCTTCCATCAAGTGCTCGACAGTCTCGCCGCACTCCTCGAGCAAATGCTCGCAATTGTCCAAAATGAGTAAACGTGGCGGCCCGATTAACGCCTGGACGAGCAGGTCAAGCCAACATTGATCCGGCCGCTCCCGCAGTCCGAGGACTTGCCCCACCGTCTGGGGGATCATATCCGGGGCCGAGAGCGAAGCCAAATCGACGAACCACACCCCGCCTGGAAAAATCGGTAACACTTTTTCGCCAATGGCGATGGCAAGTCGGGTTTTCCCAACTCCCCCAGGGCCCAAGAGCGTGACTACCCTAGAATCCGCGATCATCCGGCAGCCATCCTCGATGACGCGTTCGCGTCCGAAAAGCGGCGTCGATGGCACTGGCAATCGATGGGTGGCGGCAGGGACCTCCGGCACAGTAAATCGAATCGTCGTACCTGCCTGCAAGAGCTGGCGGTACAAACGACTTGTGTCCTCCGACGGCGCAGCGTTAACTTCCTTGTGCAACAAGGTTTGGAATCGGCGATAGGCGACAGTTACACCAGCAATGTCTCCCGATTCGGCGAGTCGCAACATCAGTTTTTGCTGAAGCGGCTCCGATAGCGGATCGACTTCGATCCCCTTTCGGAGCCATTCCACAGCACGCCGTGAGTCGCATCCATCGGCGATCGTTTCAAGCGCTGCGACGTACGATCGCTCCAGCTCAGCGCGAATCGGTAGGATCCATTCCAGGTCCAGCCCAGACAACAAGGGGCCTCGGTAGATATCGACGGCTTGGGTGGGGGCAGTTTTGATTTTCTGCCGAAACTCATCGACGTCGATCTCTGATTGAGCCATATCGAGCCCAAGGGATTGCCGGTCTTCCGCGAGAAGGAGTGGGGACACGGCAGGAGTTTCGCGCCGAATCTCGGCCAAGAGTTGGCGGAGGTTGAATAGCGCCCGGTCCGCGTCTAAGTCTTCCCAAAGGATGTTTGCTAACAGCCGGCGGCTAGCCACATGGGGTGGGTGTAGAGCAAGATAGGCAAGCAACATCCGCGCCTTTTTGGGCCTTGGCGGCGGAACCAGCTCTCCACGTAATTCAAGGAAGAACTCGCCCAACAAGCGGAATCTCACAGCTCGAATTCCATGGGTTGATCCGATAATCCCGCTTATTTTATACGGTCTGCCATACGACGGGTTGATACACCTAGATATATGTTGACTTCGATACGTTGCTTGCGGATTGGCCTACTGGCTGCTTTAACAGGTTTGGCGGCGCTTCATGGAGGCATCGCAATCGCTCAATCAACCTATACGGACATTCACAACTTTGGGGCCCAGATCACCTTCGCGAACGGGACGACAGGCGTCGACGGCACGGTTCCCTATGCCGGTGTGACTTTCGATGGGAAGGGTAACGCATACGGAACGGCCTGGAAGGGTGGCGCTTACACCGGTGGAATGGTGTGGGAGATTACAGCTACCGGAGTTTACAAAGACATCCACGACTTTGGCGGAACGATCATCAACGCGAGCGGAAAATCGGGCCCCGATGGCGGCTTTCCCGCCGGCGGAGTAACCATTGACTCCAAAGGCAACCTCTATGGAACATGCGCTAACGGAAATCCTGCAAATCTCGTCAATGGGATTGGAATGGTTTGGGAAATCACGACATCCGGCGAATACAAGGATCTTCACGATTTCGGCGCTGCCGAGATAACTGTTTCGGACGGCACCCAGGGGCCCGACGGGTTTGAACCGTATGCTGGGGTCACGATCGATGCCGCCGGCAATCTTTACGGCACCGCCTACTTGGGAGGCAAATACTATCCCGATCCAAACGAAGGCACCGGTTGTGGCATGGTTTGGAAAATTACGAGCACAGGCGATTATAGGGACCTGCACGATTTCGGCGGCCCGGTTTCGATGGGCGGAACTTTTGTAAATGACGGGGTGAATCCTACTTGTGCCGTCGCATTCGACAGCAAAGGGAACATGTATGGGATTACCCGGAATTCTCAAAGCTCCACAGGAACGGGCAATCTATGGAAGCTAACACCCTCGGGCGTCTATACCATTCTTCATACATTTGGGACGCCTTACCTCACCGATGGCTGGGAGCCTTGGGCAACGGTTACGATCGATCCTCATGACAATTTGTTTGGGACGACTTTGATTGGCGGAACTTTCGACCTCGGGACGGTTTGGGAATACTCCGCCTCCGGAACTTACTCGATCCTCCACAACTTCGGAACCGATGGCCAAGACAAGGCCCCCTACGGCGCGATTGCTCTCGATGCAGCCGGCAACATGTACGGGACCACCTCTCAGGGCGGCGATCCTTCGACCGGGTATACGGGCACCCTCTGGGAATTGACTCCGACAGGAGTGTTTTCTGTACTGCATTATTTCGGCGTCACACATACGATTGCAAATTACGATGGCACGCAGGGCCCCGATGGCGGTTACTCTTGGGCAAACGTGACCTTCGATTCTGTCGGCAATATGTACGGTACAACGGCGTATGGAGGGCCGTACTCATTCGGCATCGGTGAAGGTGGCGGGATCGTTTGGGGCATCCGTTTGGCGCTCAACGCCCTCTCCGTGACCCAAACTGTCGGAACCTGCGGGAACATTGTTAGCGGGACGGTGACCCTGTCCGGAACCGCGCCTGCTAGTGGCACGACCGTTAAATTGACGTCGAGTACTGGCGCCGTCACCATTCCGGCGTCTGTAGTGATTCCGGCCGGGCAAACTTCGGCGACGTTTACCGGCAGCACGGTTCCTGTCTCGACAACGACCACTGCGACGATCACTGCCTCTTACGGGGGAGCGTCAAAGACAGCCAAACTAACGCTGAGTCCTCCACTAGTTGAATTGGTTTCCTTCTCTCCAACCAGCGTGGATGGGGGCGACAAATCCACGGGAACCGTTACTTTGAATGGAATGGCGCCGGCCCAAGGGTTGACAGTCAAGTTGTCAGCCAGTGCGAACTTTGCCTCGGTGCCTTCTACGCTGACATTCGTTGGAGGGGCAACCTCAGCTACTTTCACCGTGAAAACGGTGCCAGTGAATACTCAACAAGCGGTCGCGATTTCGGCAAGTGTGAACGGTGCCTCGCAGTCGGCGAATCTCACAATCGATCCGCCAGCGGTGAAGTCGGTAACCCTCAATCCAACGTCGGTCATCGGCGGAAAGACAGCGATGGGGACTGTCACACTCGCGTCGGTCGCGCCAACCGGTGGCGTCACGGTGAGTTTGGCTAGCGGCAATCCGGCGGCGACGATTCCCAGCACCGTCACGGTCGGAGCAGGAGCAACCTCGGCGACGTTCAAGGTGACCACTGCAGGCGTTGGGACTCAGACGACGGCCTCGATCACCGCAAATGTGAGCCCAACCTCAAAGAGCGCATCGCTAACGATCAATCCTCCGGCACTAGAAAGCCTTACGATTTCGCCCTCGACGGTAATCGCAGGAGCTTCGCCGACGGGCACCGTTACATTAAGCGGTTTTGCACCTTCAGGCGGCGTCTCGGTGGCGCTATCCTCGAGCGGAACCATCGCATCGGCGCCGGAAAGCGTAACCGTAGCTGCCGGTGCTAGCTCTGTTACGTTTAAGCTCTTAACGATCGCAGTCGGTTCTGCGTTGACAAATACGATCACGGCCAAATCGGGAGGCTCATCCAAGACTGCAAATGTGACCGTGAAGCCCAACCTGTTCGTCAGCTTGAAAATCTCCCCAACAACTGTTACCGGAGGTAACTCGATAACCGGAACGGTGACTTTGGCCGGTCCAGCCCCGGCTGGCGGGATCTGGGGAGCACTCTCCACCACCACTACCAGCGCGGCAGTACCGGCTAAGGTCACGGTTCCTCAAGGCGCAACTTCGGCGACCTTCACGATTACCACTGCCAAGGTGACGAAGTCGACCTCGGCGAAGATCATCCTGAAGCTGTTGAGCAAGTCGTGGACTGCAACGGCCACGATCACACCTTAGTCGGCAACTCTCGAACCTCTGATCAACTGATTCAGTTCGGCCGGATCATCTTCTTGCTCCGGCCCGCGGCCCATCGAACGGTAACAACCAAATATCTGGGATAGCGTCCACCTGCCATCTTCGACTATCCTCTTGCAAGGATCGCGCAAACCCATTCAGCTACCCTCGTTGGTATCGACGCGGCACCGGTGGTAGTCGAGGTCGACCTGCAGGAGAACATTCAGGGAGACGGGGACCGGTACTTTATTCTGGTCGGCCTACCGGATAAGGCGGTCAACGAGAGCAAAGAAGGGGCCCGGACGGCGATTCGAAACTCGGGGCTGGCTTTCCGAACCGGAGAATCATGTGTGATTTGGCACCAAGCATATTCGGACGGAGGAGCCACGGCTTGAGCTGCCGACGGCGATTGCGATATGCGCGGCGAGGCGGTCGACCGCCTACTTTGAGTTTGAGTCCTGGGCGTGCTGCCGCCGATCGACGGCAAGGTGAGCGGCCGGAGTGCTGGATCAATGATCCGGCAAACCCGAATTGTAGCGATTAGGAGAGCAACAACGAGGTCATTTTGAAACGTGACTACCGGGCGTTGCATTTAAGCGCTTAAACTGTGATCGCTCGTGTTTCGGCAAGCACTCATTTGTAGCTCTAGGATATTTGGGACCATTTGCGCCCTGGAATGGAGAGGCAAGACGGCGGCTTGACATTTACACTAAGGGAAAGTTCCAGATGCCCTATCTTCGCTCACTCAGCACCCTGCCTGCGACCGTGCGAATGCTGGGAATTCGGCGTTGCGCGGTCGTCGCGCTGGCTTTGTTGACAGGTTATGCCTCGGCTCAAACCGGCGCCTATAAGGATCTCTTCGACCTAACTCAGGCGACCGGCGTTGGACCCCGGTGCGGCGTCGTACTCGACGCGGTTGGAAACATCTACCTGGCGCTTCAGACTCAGAAACCAGGTTTCGCTGGTCTGATCGCCAGGTTTGCGCCCAACGGGGTCGAGACGGTGCTTCACGACTTTAACGGCGCCATAACCTACACTAACGGAGCGACCGGGCCGGATGGCTCCCTTGTACAAGGCTTGACCATCGACGCCTCCGGCAACATATTCGGTGTGACGGCAAACGGCGGCCTGAATCGCAGTGGAATCGCCTTTGAGATTACGGCTGCGGGGCACTACCTTGACCTTCACGACTTCGGAGGAACCGTAACGGATGCGGACGGCATGTCTGGACCGGATGGGCAGACGCCCTTCGGGAATGTGGTCATCGACAAGAACGGCAATCTTTATGGCGTCACGGAGAACGGCAGCGCCACGCCAAATACTTCCGGAAACGGAATGATCTGGCAAATCACCTCGGATGGCGTCTACAAAGACCTTCACGACTTTGGTGGGACGATCACGACTGCCGACGGCTCCTCGGGCCCAGATGGCGGCATGCCTTTGTCCGGTCCCACCCTAGACGCTTCGGGCAACCTCTTTGGTGTGACTTCTGCCGGCGGCGTTACCGGAAGTCCATTCTCCATCGGCGCCGGCAATGTGTGGGAGATCACATCCGGCGGCACGTATAGGGACCTGCACGACTTTGGAATGACGGTCACGCTATCCGATGGTTCGACCGGCACAGACGGCTATTGGCCGATTTGCGCCCTGGCGTTGGATGGGGCCGGCAATATGTACGGGACCACCTCAGCCGGTGGCGCAGGTTCGGGAGGGGTTCTATGGGAGATTTCGACCACGGGCGCCTATCAGGATTTGCATGATTTCGGTGGCTTGTATAGCGGCGACGGCATCGCGCCGGAATCAGGCGTCATCATAGATCCGGCTGGGAACCTCATTGGCGCAACGACGTGTGGCGGCGTCTTTGCCACGTCGGAAGGTGGCACCATGCAGCAGCAAGGTTGGGTCGACTACGGCGGCACCGTTTACGAGTACTCTGCCGGCGGCGCTTACCAAGTGCTTCATGCGTTCGGCGGGACTCTGGACGGTTCAAACGGAACCTATGCCGATGGTCAGTATCCTGACAGTTTGGCGCTCGATGCGGCGGGAAATGTATACGGTAGCGCCTGGACGGGTGGTCCAACCGGGAGTCAGAAGAACATGCCTCCTGGCGCCGGAATCGTCTTCCAGCTTTACTACACCTCGCTCGCCAGCGTAAGCGTTTCACCGGCAACGGTCGTGGCTGGAAAGACGGCGACCGGAACGATAACGCTCTCGGCGCCGGCTCCCTCGGGCGGTTCGGTCGTAACGGTTTGGCCCAGCAATTCCTATGCAAGTGTTCCGGTTTCAGTGAGCATCCCGGCAGGACATATCACGGCGACCTTCCCTGTCTCCACGTTCGGTGTGACCGGCGCGACCAACGTTACGATAATGTCCTCGATGGTTGGCATCACCTGCACGGCGTCCTTCACCATAGAGTCTGCGCAGGGCTTGGCGCTTTCGCTCAGTCCAACGTCCGTCGCGGGCGGATCGACCTCCACGGGAACCGTCACTCTTAACAGCCCGGCAGGTCCAAACGGCGCCGTCGTGAATTTGGCCTCGACCAGCACGAGCGCTTCTGTACCGACTTCGATCACCATTCCCGCCGGTGCACTTACGGGGTGGTTCACGATCAACACGCGCCGCGTCAGCACGCTTTCCACCGCAACGATCGCGGCAAAACTTGGCTCGACGACCGCTGAGGACGTCTTGACTCTGACACCGACATCGGTCACCGAAGTCACCATCTCACCTACGAGTGTCGTCGAAAAGCACTCTGCCACAGGTACGGTCACCTTGAACGGACCAGCGCCGTCGGGTGGAGCCCTCGTCAGGCTAACCTCCAACAACTCGTGTGCCAGAGTTCCGGCGTCCGTATCGGTTCCAGCAGGAGCGACTACAGCAACCTTCACGATCTCGACTTCAGTCGTAAGTCACAATACGACCGCGACGATCAGTGCGACACTGAATGGCACGCAAACCGCGACCATTACGGTCGTTCCTGGCTCATTGAGCGGCATCACCGTAGGCTCCAATGGTCAGGCTTTTGGCCCCGGATCATCGACTGGCGTCGCCTCGCTTAGCGGACCTACCGGACCCGCCGGAGCAACGATTACCCTAACTTCAGATGATTCAGCTGCGTCCGTGCCGCCGAGTGTATTCGTGCAGGCCGGGAGGAGCTTGGCAACTTTCACCATCAAATTGGGCTCAAACTCCCAAGCTCAGGTCGCCAACATCACGGGAAGGCAAGGATCGGTATCGGCTAGCGCACAACTGCAAGTCTTACCGGCGATCCTATCTAAACTGACGATCTTCCCGAACATCGTGCCTGGCGGACAAACTGCGTCGGGCACAATCACACTGCGCACCGTCGCAACCGGAGACACTTACGTCAAGGTTATCTCGAACAATCCCAGCGTCTCTGTTCCATCGACCGTGGCAGTTCCGAACGGCAGCACCTCCGTCCGGTTTCCGATTACTACTACCGCGAATACGAAACGCATTACGGTGACGATCACGGCATCTCAGGGCTCGAAACAAGATAGCTCCACGCTCACGATCGTTCCGTTGTCCATCGAGGGCCTATCCCTCTCGCCTAGTTCCGTCACCGGAGGCGCGGCATCGACGGCAACGGTTACGCTCACGGCGGCAGCTCCATCCTATGGCGCAGTCGTGCGGCTCTCTTCAAGCAGTTCGTCTGCCACGGTCCCATCGAGCGTCTTCGTATCGGGTGGATCGACCACGGCCACGTTCACGGTGAGAACGAAAACGGTGCGGGATGTCACATCGGCCACGATTTCGGCGAGCTACGAAGGCATCACCCATACCGCTGTTCTCACAATCAATCCTTCCAAATAGGAATGCGTTAGCTAATCGCCAGGCATATTTTCAAATGATCGCCCAAGACCGTTCATCCACGCTAGTGGGCATTGACGCAGTGCAGGTAGTGGTTGCAGTTGACCTCAAGGTGGGATTAAAGGCGATGGTGAGAAGTACCTTATCTTAGTTGGACTTCCCGATCAAGAAAGCCGTGTGTGAAAACTGGTGCTGGGAACATCCAATCAGAGAGGCCCCAGTGAGACCAGCCGAAAGTAGTCGAGATCTCAGCGGCGAACCGGCAGACCGTCGATCGGGAGCTTCGATCTACGCTGCTTCTGGGCACGCTGGGCCAGGCCGGGACCTTTCCGCAGAACGATTCAATCGAAGTGATATTGGATGGACCAGTGGTTCCGATCCTGTCGGTCGGGAACCGAATCACGGTCGCGATGACTCGGACGAGTCTGTTTCGCACAGCCGGCTTCGAAGTGGGACCGTGCAATAATCTCACCATGAACGGGCAGCGAATTCAAGCTAGGTTGGCGGAGGTGAATGATCGCTTGACCGAGATCGGTGTTAAGTCGCTCTCGTTGTTCGGTTCGGGGGCGACAGGTCAGACAAATCCAGGCAGCGACTTGGACTTTCTAGTTGAGTTTGACGGGCCCGCTACCTTCGACCGGTACATGAGCCTGAAAGAGCTTCTTGAACATGAATTCCAAACATCCATCGACCTAGTCACATTCCGTGCGCTCAAGCCGGCCCTCCGGGAGAGGATCCTCGCCGAGGCGATCAAGGTAGCGTAGAGACCGGCTTTTCCTTCTGGATATTGCAGAAGCTTGCCAGAAATTCGGTCGGTATGTTTCCGGCAGGACATTTGTGAATTTCGTGGGCGATGAAGTGCTCTTTGATGCCGTTGTGAGGAATCTTCAAAATATCGGCTAGGCCGTCCGATGTCTTCCTGAAGAAACACGCATGCTCAGACCCGAAATAGCGTGGACGCGAATTGTGGGTCTCAGACACCTGCTCGTACATCATTACTTCGGCGTTGACGAGGAGATCGTTTGGGACCTCGCCGTCAACAGGTGTCCCGAGATGCTCGAAGCGGCAACAGACATCCTCTCCAGACTCCCTACCGAATAGCGGAATCTTCTAGTCCCGTAGCGCGTAATCGCCTCCTTCGACCATTCTGTTCGAGTGATCGACCCCTCATTTCGCAATTCTCGTGAGTGCCGGCGAGGATCGAAGTCGACCTGCGTGGCAACATCCGTTGGGCCGTCGAACGGCACTTCATTTCTCGTCTACGTTCCAGATAAAGGAGTTCAGGAAAGCAGGGAAAAAGCGCGAGGTGCGATCCTACACAGCGGGCTGTACTTCTGGTAGCAGGGAATCGTAGGCAACCTGGCGTCGGGGGCATGCATCCAATCCGGCATGATCGTATGCATGAGGAAGACTCTCAACGTCGACGCAGACCTGTTGGCAAGAGCACGCGAAATGAGCCACGCGCGGACCGATACCGAGGCGATTCATCCGGGACTGCGCCAACTTGTAAGCCATATTGCGTCTCAGGAAATTCGCGGTCTCGGAGGCTCGGAGCCGGACGCCAAGGATACGCCACGGCGCAGGCCGCCCGAGTTCAGCAATGGTGACGAGTGCCCGTCCTGATCGACACCAGCGCCTGGATTCGCTTTTTGCAGAAACGCGAGCCTCATCATTCGGAAGTTGATCGCTTGCTTGCGCTAGACGCCGTCCTCGGGCACGAACTGGTGTACGGCGAACTGCTGATTGGCGACCCCGGTGGCCGGCTGCCTCTTCTTAGTCGATACCGCTTGCTTCCTTGGTCGGCGGCTTGCTCGCATTCCGAAGCGGTCTCGCTGGTGCAGCGGAATCGACACCATGGGCGGGGGATTGGCTGGATGGACGTCCACCTCCTTGCGGCGGCACTCAGGGATGGGGTCGGGCTCCTTACGGCCGATCTGAGGTGGGACGCCATTGCGAAGGAAATGGGACTTACCTAAAGCAGTTGTGTGAAGCTCTCATGGCCTCCGACCAGAGCAGTTGCTTTGCACCGGAGAATCGAAGGTTGGGACTAATGAGATGATCTCTTGCCACTAGAGTAGTTCCGCAAGGAGTGGCTAGCGTCTTTACGCTTCCTTCGACTATTCTCTCTCCTATGATCGCCCAGACTCATTCGGCTACTCTCGTAGGTATCGACGCGGTACCGGTGGTGATTGAGGTTGACCTGCAGGGCAACATTCAGGGGGATGGCGAGCGGTACTTCATCCTTGTGGGGTTACCCGACAAGGCGGTGCAAGAAAGTAAGGAGAGGGTCCGAACGGCGATACGGAACAGCGGTCTGGACTTTCCGAACAAGAAGGTGATGTGCAACCTGGCGCCGGGCGACATCCGCAAGGAGGGGCCCTGGCTGGACCTTCCAATGGCGGTGGCGATCTGCTCCGCGAACCGGCAGGTGTCGGCGGACGAACTCAAGACGACCCTAATGCTGGGCGAACTCGGGCTCGACGGGGTGCTTCGTCCGATCGACGGGGCGGTGAGCGTCGCGCTGATGGCGATGGAGCAGGGGTTCAAGAAGTTGATCGTGCCGGCCGACAACGCGGCGGAAGCCTCGGTGGCTACCGGCATCGACGTATACGGCGTACAGACCCTGCTGGAGGCGATCGAGCTTCTGAACGGGTCCACGCTCTACCCTCCCCAACGGTTCGATGAGACCGCCCAGTCTCGCCAGGCCGAGTACTCGGTCGACTACAGCGACGTGAAGGGACAGCGGCACGCGGTAAGGGCGCTAGAGATCGCGGCGGCGGGCGGCCACAACATGCTGATGACCGGGCCCCCCGGCTCGGGCAAGACGATGCTGGCGCGCCGATTGCCGACGATCCTGCCGCAGTTATCGCTGGAGGAAAGCATTGCCGTCACCCGGATCTTCAGTGCCACCGGAGAGAAGAGCGGCCGCAAAGGCTTGATCTGGGAGCGGCCGTTCCGGTCGCCGCACCACAGCGCGAGCCACGCCTCGATCGTCGGTGGCGGCCGCAATCCCAAGCCGGGCGAGATCTCGATGGCCCACCTCGGCGTCCTCTTCATGGACGAGATGCCCGAATTCGAAAGGCCAACATTGGAGGCGTTGCGGCAGCCGCTGGAGGACGGCGTGGTGACGGTCGCCCGGGTTCAGCAGACGATGACGTTCCCCGCCGAATGCATCCTGATCGGGGCGATGAACCCCTGTCCGTGCGGGTTCAAGGGGCTGCCGGAGGAGAAGTGCATCTCCAGTCCAGCAACGTGCGGGCGGTACGCCGGCAAGATCAGCGGCCCGCTGATGGACCGGATCGACTTGCACATCGAGGTGCCCCGGCTCAAGCCGGACGAGCTTATAGGGGCGCCGCAAGGCGAAGGGAGCGCACCGATCCGGGAGCGAGTCGTCGCCGCTCGAGACCGGCAGCACGCGCGATTGGGCGGTCATCGGGTCAACGCCAAAATGACGCCGAAGGAGATTCGGGAGTTGGTGCCTCTCGACAAGGAGAGCGAAGATTTCATGAAGCTCGTGATGGCCCGTCTCCACCTAAGCGCACGGGTATTCGACCGTCTGCTAAAGGTGGCGCGCACGATCGCCGACTTGGCCCACGAGGATCGAGTGGTGAAGAAGCACCTGTCCGAGGCGGTTCAGTATCGCGATCGGTCCGAGGGGTAGAGAGGCGGTTCCGGGTGCCGGATACCTACCGCCGGATAGCTGCCAAGCTCGCGATTTCATCCACGGAGATGCCAACGGCAGTTGCGTAAGCTACGACTTGCGCGAACGAGACTTTGCGTTGGCTTCGCTCGATCTCGGCCATCGCGCCGATTGGCTCGAGCTGGGCACGTTGAGGGCCTGCATCAATGCGCCGGAGACCGGGTTTCTCAGTTCGAAGGTCGCCCTTTGTCTCGCGTTGGTTTAGCCGGCCAGAACGGCGTGCGGCCCAGTGCAACCATGGCCATGACGGCTCCAGGAATACGATTGGGTGCGAATTGAGGTCGCCGTTGTTTCAAGCGATCATCCAACCAAGTGTACAACGAGACACCCCGACCAATGGATCATATTTTCAGTCTATACCACTTGCAGTCCTAATGCCAATATGGTCAAGGATCCCGACATAGGTGGCATAATCGCCAGAACTGCGCAGCAGAAGGCGCCGACGCGCGAAAGGAGGATCCCCGCGTACCTAGTTCCCCGGACAAAGAAGCCACGACTGCCTAACCAGGTTGATCAGGATCATCCTTAGGGCAACGGCTTGGTCCCGACGTCGTGCAGGAGAGCGGTGTGAACACAGGTCTGGGGTGGGTCCTTTCGTCAATCGTCGTCGGCGCTATCGCCTTTGGTATCGGAGGGAGTTCGGCCGCGATCGCTCGTCCTCAGCCGGGACAGGCCGGAATTGAGCGGTTCATGAAGGTGAAAACCTGGCGCTTAACCGTTCAATGGGGCCTCGCCGTGCACACCAATGAGACGGTCGACTCGACAACCCACACCTACTCAGACGATCTCGCCTCCAAGGTCGAGTTCAAGTTGACGCAGTCCGACGACACAACATCCGACATGTATATGTGGCGGGTTCTTGAAGCGAACAAGCCGGTAGGAACCCTCTCCTATGCGGGGGATCATCTCGACACGACAAAACGAAGCGACGGCACCACCTACTGGACTCGCAATATAGCCAAAGCAGCGGGTATTGACGGAGGAGACGCCCGATTCGAGATCAACCCGCGTAACGGGGAATTCAGGCTGTTCGCCTTCGCACACTCCGCGCCATGGAGCATGGAACTCTCGAACAGCGAAGGAGGGAAGGCGACAATGCCGATGCCAGGAATGTCGCTTAGCACCAGCAGGGGAGATTGGACCGACAAGGTCCCCGCCACGGGCACGAAGATTCTCGGCAAGACTCGCCAGGTGCTTTGCACGACCGTGCTCGCCGCCGACGGCAAGCAGACAATGGACGTCTCCTGGAGTCTGAGCCCTTGGGAAATGGAGCCTCCCGGCGAGAGCACGTTCCAGTTTGCGGACAAAGACTGGATGCCCGAGCCAGGCAAGCCGTGCGGTTTCGACATCAAATGGAAGGGAAAGGCAGAGCAAGTACGCGCAAAACTGACGGGTATCAGCCACGAGACGGGTACGTGCCTGAACAGCCAGAAGACCGGCGACGAGGATGATCTCCGTCTCGACGCCCAAGGAACATGGGTGATCGATCACCAGGGATCGGCCTCGGGCAGCAGCTATACCGCAACATTCGTCGTACCAGACGACAACGTCAAGACGGTCCACATCGACGTGAACGCTACTGACTACGGTGGCTGGGGCAAGTTGAAGGTCGAGGTGTTCATGGGCGGCGAGTGGAAAGAGGCGAAGGAGTCTACGACCGGCAAGTCGACGGTCAACGTGCCGTACGACATCGACGGCAATCACATCGCCGATTTCTATGAGAAGAAGTTTGGGGTCGAGGGCGCCCCCGCCAACGAGGACAAGGACTCGACCCCGGCCGGCGATGGATCGAGGGACGGAGACGGCCTGACCGTATATGAGGAGTACCGTGGCTTCATGGAAGGCGGGGAACATATTCGTACAAATCCCAAGGTGAAAGACCTATTCCTATCCGACCAGTCTGGCGGGATGGCGGCGGCAGGAGCCGATCTGTTCCATGCGATATCGGGAATCGAAGTTCACCGAAAGCTGACGGCGGACGAACTCGGCGGCACACGAGTAATCAACCGAAACCACAAGGAGGGGCCCCACATCGTCGATCAGCACGGCATCCCGATTACGGTCGGTCCGGCAGAATCGGATGCCGAGGCGATCGCCGCCGACGCAGACAAGGGATTTGGCCCTCCAGTCATGACGACCCATATCAACGTTCCCAAGGGCGGGAAATACTCGCGTGCCGCATCGGGACCGGTAGACAAGAGCGCCGAAGACAACATCAGCACGATCGCCCATGAGCTTGGGCATTGCGTCGGCATTCGCCACCATGGTGAAGGGGTGTTCTATGCCCTTTGGTTCATCTGGAAGGACGCGAACGGAAACCCTCACGTCCATGAGTCGCTATACGATCCGAGTGCCGGCAAGCCGACGGGCGAGATCAAGGAAATTCACATATTCCGTGAGAGCGGCGGTCCCGAAGTGCTTTCCAGCCTGGCCGGCATTGGCAGTTTCGACAGCGTACTAAAGGCGAACCGGGTATTGGTCGCGCAGAGGCCGAGTCCTTATACCGGCCAGGAAAACTGCGTGATGCGATATACCGATCCTGATGCGTATATCGCTCCGAACAAGCCGGCCGACTATCGCTGTATTCCCGGTCCGACCACGTGGGTGAGGCGTAACGCGCTGTGTTCGAGTCCAGAGGGCACCGGAATCAACGCCACTGGCCATAGTCCGTGGCCGCGGTACGGCGACGCGACGGTCGGCAATTGTCAAAGGCAGATCGTCGTAAGCGACAAATACGCGAACTAGGTGATTCGGTCGATGATTTCGTAACAGTTGCGAAATAGCCAACGAACAGGCAGCCGTGCCTTGCCGCGTACAATGCTTCACAACTCTTCATTTATCCACATAACTCTTTTTTTGATGTATAATTTCTTCGGAGGGTTTATTGGCGTTCAAAGGTGATCTAGAGGCGATGGTGCTTGGCGTTCTGCAGGATGGAGATCTGCATGGCTATGAGATATCGAAGCGGATCAAGCAAACGGGCGCGAAGGCGCTCCAGGTTTGGGAGGGGCAACTCTATCCGACGCTGCACAATCTTGAGAAGGACGGCTTTGTCAGCGCCATTTGGGTGCCTCACGAAGGAAAGCCGCCGCGCAAGGTCTACGCCCTCACCGACGAGGGAAGAAGAGAATTGAGCGCTCATCGGATGAAGTGGAAGGAGTTCTCTCAAAGCGTCGAAGCTCTGCTGAGTCCGCGACATCCCGCAAGCGGGGGTGCCAAATGAACTTCAAACGTGCCAACCAGAACGTAACGCGTCGGGGCTTTCTCGAAGAGTTACATCGCGAGTGTGCCCTGCACTTCGAGCCGGATGTCGCCATCGCCGTCGTCATGGAAGTCGACGCGCACCTTACGGAGAGCATTCAAGCCCGACTGGAACTCGGCGAAACATCCGAAATAGCCGAAATTGGGGCAGTGCGTTCGTTCCACCAACCGAAGAGATTCGTCCGGCAGATGGGGATGGTTCATCGAGACGAAGTAGAGCACGACAAGCCGCTGTTTCTCTTTGGTCTCGCATTCATTTGCTGGCTCGCCTTTGCTGCCGACCTTGCCATCCAGTTTGTCGCTTGGTACGAGTGGTGGCTCGCCCTGCTCGCCTTTGGGATTGCGATGCTTGTGCGAAGCGCACAAATCGGTTCCCTTCGCCGTGGGACGCTGAAGAGGCTGGCCATCGCCGCAGTGATCGCAATCGGCATTATCTCGCCACTTAGGACCATCAATTTTTGGACCCACGGCGGCATCGGATATATGCCGGTTGGGATGGCGAAATCCCTGGTAGCCAATCCTGAGCGGTTCATCCTAGATCAGTCTAGGAACTACAACCTCGCCGGCTCCTGGGTCGTGAACCTAGACCAGTGGACGCGAGATCAGGTCGGACCGGCAAAAGAGGCTCTGGCCGCGCCTTTCTGGCGGAGGTACATCGATAATCTTCAAGTAACGATGACCACGCTCGTCTTTTCCTTCGGGACGATCCTCGTCACAACCTTGCTACCCATCGCCGTGCGCCAGCGCTTACGCCCACGGAAGGCCCTCCATCCTCGAAGGTCTGTCTAATTCCTGAATTGGGCGTACGCCCATTTCGCAGATGGATGAAGCCCTCAAACTACTTGGTGATCGACTCGTCGAAGTCGAATCGCTATGCAAACCATCGGCAGTCATACGACAGCGGCCTTTTGGATCGGCTACGCGCGAACCCAGGGGCCCTGCAACCTGCGAATGCGGTCGGGAAGACTGATTTCAGCGCTGAGCCCGACTGATCGCCCTCGGCCACGTTCTGGTGTTCGAAACGTTCAACGTACGGCGGGTGCTAGCCACTGATCCTCCACCTTACTGTCTCCCAAACCCGCCCCGACAGATCATCCGGATCTCTCATGACGTTACGATCTTGCGTTGGGGCGATGGCACGATCACCGACTGATCCGCAAGGGCAGCGGGTTTTCGAAGCCGTTGAATCGACGGAGAGCTGCGACGAATTCGAAGAATCGTACAATACTCGAACGTAAGGGAGAGTTGAAGCAATGGCCAAGGCCCTGGACATGCATACGGAGCAGACGGAGATACTAGCGAGAATTGTGAGAGCCGAAGAAAGGGTCCAAGCGCGTC
>JARLGV010000004.1 GCA_031292555.1 Fimbriimonas sp. | reverse complement strand
GCAAGAGGTACGAGACTGTTGCAGGCAACGCGTGGGTTGTAGAGAAGAAGTGGCACGACATCCACTTCCTTCGCTGCGACTTCGCAGACGTTCGTTACAAATCTTGCGTGATTTCGAATTGCGCACGGGCACGACGGCAAAGGACGTCAGGTGGATACGTCGACGGTGTCGCATCCACCTTAAGAACCTATGGTTCCTGAAGGAACGGGTAGCGGTAGTCGGTCGGCGGGACGAACGTCTCTTTGATCGTTCGCGCACTCAGCCAACGATAGAGGTTCAGCATCGAGCCGGCCTTGTCGTTGGTGCCGCTGGCCCTTGCGCCTCCGAATGGCTGTTGGCCGACAACGGCTCCAGTGGGCTTGTCATTGACGTAGAAGTTGCCGGCAGCGTTTCTCAGCCGGACCGTGGCGCGGTTGATGGCGGCCCGATCGCGAGCGAGAATGGAGCCAGTGAGAGCGTACGGCGACGTCGAATCCACCAGGTCCATCGTCTCCTCGAACTGATCTTCCGGGTAGACGTATAGCGAGAGCACCGGACCGAAGATCTCCTCGCACATCGAAACGTACTTGGGATCCTTGGCTTCGATGATCGTCGGCTCAATGAAATAGCCGACCGACTTGTCGCAGCCCCCGCCCACCAGGATTTCGGCCGCCGGGTCGTTCTTGGCTGCCTCGATATACGCTTGGATGCCATCGAAGCTCTTCTCGTCGATGACGGCGTTGACGAAATTGGAGAAGTCCTCGACGGTCCCGATCTTCATCGACTTGATCCCGGCAACGAGCTTCTCCTTGACCTCCGCCGCCATATTGGACGGAACGTAAGCCCGCGAAGCAGCCGAGCACTTCTGGCCCTGGTACTCAAAGGAGCCCCGGAGAAGGGCGGTTACGACGACGTCCGGGTCAGCAGACGGATGCGCAAGGACGAAGTCCTTGCCGCCGGTTTCACCGACGATCCGCGGGTAGGTTCGATAGTTGGCCATGTTCGCGCCGATCGTCTTCCACATCGAGTTGAACACTCCCGTCGAACCGGTGAAGTGAACACCGGCGAAATCGCGATGGTTCAAGCAGACTTCGCCGATGGTCGGTCCGCTGACGAAGACGAGGTTGATTACGCCGTCGGGCAATCCCGCCTCTTGGAGGATCTTCATGAACATCTGCGCGCTGTATACGGCGGTGTTGGCCGGCTTCCACACGACCACGTTGCCGCACAATGCCGCGCTGGTCGGCAGGTTGCCGCCGATCGCGGTGAAGTTGAACGGAGTCACGGCGAGGACGAAACCTTCGAGCGGACGGTACTCCACCCGGTTGTGCATACCCGGTCCGCTGATCGGCTGCTGCTTGTATATCTCGCTCAAATAATGCACGTTGAAGCGAAGGAAGTCGATCAATTCGCAGGCGCTGTCGATCTCGGCTTGGTATGCGTTCTTGCTCTGCCCAAGCATCGTCACCGCATTCATGTGAGACCGATATTTTGTTGCGATCAAATCGGCGGCGCGTAGGAAGATGGCGGCTCGGTTTTCCCAACTCGTATTGACCCAGGCTTCTCTGGCCTTGAGGGCGGCATCGATCGCGAGTTTCGCGTGTTCCGCATCGCCGGCGTGAAAGTGTCCGAGGACGTGCGCGATCTCATGGGGCGGATGCATCGCAACTTGGCGATTCGATCGGACCGCCTGTCCGCCAATTGTCATCGGCACGTCGATCTGTTGGCCCTTGAGTTCGTTTAAGACCGCCTTGAGGGCCGCGCGCTCCTTGCTGCCCGGAGCATAGTTGAGAACGGGCTCGTTGACAGGCAAGGGATAGCTGAAATAGCCGTGATCCATATATAGCAGTTTACCGGGAGCGGGGCGCAGGGCATGGAGTGATGGAGTGATGAAGCGATGACAGACTCGCTCAGGGCAATCTCCACTACTCCACTACTCAGCTCACCGGGTCACTTGGGCAGGCCCAGGGGGCAGTAGTTGACGTCGAGCGCGGTGAGACGCTCGAGGTGTACGGACAGGCGTGACAGGAACTGGTCGTAGTCTCGCTCCTTCTTCGGCGTCCAGAGCACTTCGCTTAGGGCGCATGTTCGGGGGAAACCCATGAACTCCAGCCGTTTGGGGTTGGGGATGTACTCCGTCCACAGTTGGCCCTGGGCGCCCAGGACGTGCTTGGCCTCTTCGGCGTTCAGCTCCTTCGGGACCGGCTCGTAGCCATAGACTCGGCGGAGGGGAAGATAACCCCCGATCGTCAGGCCCTCGGCTTTGTGGTCTTGAGTCTGATAGTGGTCGAAGTACGTATACTGAGCCGGCGTCATTACGACGTCGTGGCCTGCTTTGGCAGCGGCGACGCCGCCCTCTTCGCCTTGCCAGGACATGACGGTCGCACCGGGAGCGAGGCCGCCTTCCAGGATCTCATCCCATCCAACCAGCCGTCGTCCCTTGGAGGCAAGGAAAGTGTCCATCTGATGGATGAACCAGCTTTGAAGTTCATTCTCGTCCTTTAGGCCGAGTGCCTTGATGCGCGCTTGGGCTTCTGGGCTTGCCTTCCACTGGGTCTTGGGGCATTCATCTCCGCCGACATGGATGAACTCGCTAGGGAAGAGGCCGACGACCTCAGTGAGCACGTCCTGCAGAAAATGAATCGTTGAGTCATCGACGTTGAAGACATTTTCGTCAACGCCCCACTCCGTAAAGACATCGAGCGGCTTGCCGGTATTGCCAAGCTCTGGGTACGCCGCAATTGCAGCTTGGGCATGGCCCGGCATCTCGATCTCAGGCACGACCTTCACGAAACGGTCGTGCGCATACCGGACGATTTCTTTGATATCCTCCTGCGTGTAGAAACCTCCGTGAGGCACTCCGTCGAATCGGTGCTCGCCGTAGTGGCCGGCCATGCTCTCTTTGCGCCACCCTCCGACCGAAGTTAGCTTCGGGTACTTCTTGATCTCGATGCGCCAGCCCTGATCGTCGGTCAGGTGGAAGTGAAGGACGTTCATCTTGTGAAGGGCGATCAAGTCGATGTATTTGAGGATGAACTCCTTAGGCATAAAATGACGGCTCGCGTCGATGTGCATTCCGCGCCAACCGAATCGAGGATAGTCTTCGATCCTGGCGCACGGCACAGTCCAAGCGACGTTTTCGGTCTTGTCCTTTCTAAACGACTCGGTTGGCAATAGCTGGCGCAATGTCTGAATGCCATAGAACACGCCGGCCGTCTCTGGCGCCGAGATCTCGATTCGGTGGGCGTGCACTCGAAGCGTGTAACCCTCAACGCCTAGTCGAGCGAGTTTCTTGTCGAGAGTGAGGTGGATCGAGTCGGAATCGCCGTGGTTGACGATTGGCAAGTCGAATCCGAATGCGGGTCCTATGTCCTCCTTGAGCATCTCGGCAAGCGAAGCAAGCTCGGAAGGGGCGGAGATTGTTGTTTTGGGGCCGAGAGTGAAATGGCCGTCTTCGTATCGGATGGAAACGGGTTCGGGAATGATCGGTAAAGTCATGCGCTTGGTTACCTGCATGCCACCCAATGTGAGGGCGGCAATGAGAAAGGTCATGCCGGTAGTGTATCTGTATCCGAATGACGATGGCGGCCCCAAACGAACGCCAAGATCCCGGCAGATCTGTGCTTAAATGCCAATAGATGTTGCCATCTCTATCACCCGTTGAACTTCAAGCTGAATTGCAGGGGCCAAATCCCCCGACAGTCATCGACGTCCGAGAGGCTCATGAACTTGAGATCGCCTCGCTCAAGGGAGCCATTCACATTCCGCTCGGTCAGGTGCCGGAGAAAGTAGGCGACTTGAACAAGGATGGGAACTACGTGATCATGTGCCGTGGAGGCACGAGAAGCGCACAAGCGGCCACCTATATGCTTCAGCAGGGGTTCACGCACGTGCGAAATCTCACGAGCGGTATCAATGGGTGGGCGCGCACGGTCGATCCCTCCATGTCGGAATACTGAGAGAGGTGAGCCCCGGCAGGTCTGTGGGCATTAACTGAAAAAAGACTCTGGTCTTTTGGGCACCGAAGACGCGCCAATACATCCGATGACGCGTGAAATCGTTCGGGAACTGATTCAACAATCGCTCCGTGGCGACCATATCGCCTTGGAACGCCTCTTGGAGGCACACCGAAGGATCGCGTTTTCGTTAGCCATCCGGGCGCTCGGCAACGTGGACGATGCCATGGACGTGGTCCAGGAGTCTCTTGCCTACGCCTCCATCCAGTTGCCGACCCTTCGGGATCACGATCGGTTTGAAGCATGGCTTCGACAACTCACGCTGAGTCAATGCGCAAACCTGCGGCGGAACCGAGGGACCCGGCGCCTTGGCACAAGCCTCAGCGACTGTATGGAGGTGGCCATCCGGATCGACCCATCCAGGCATCTGGATCTGCGAACATCCTTGGGCTGCCTCAACGAGCCGATTCGAACGACCTTCCTGCTCCGATTTGACGGAGGTTGGTCGATTCCGGAGATCGCCAGCCTGCTTGCCATTCCAGAGAACACCGTTCGGAGTCGGCTTATGGCTGCCAAACAGCGACTGCGATCCCTTCTTGAAGCCTCGAATACCACGAACACCCCTATGCCACTCAAAACGATAAAGCTCAACGCCGCCCACGCGGCCCTACTTCTCTCGACTTTTCCCGAGTCGACGATTCTGGAAGTTCTGGACACTCCCGAACCTTGGCAACCCTTCTCGCCACGCGTGCGGCTCCGACAGTCCGATGGAACCGAAACGGCGGTCGACTTCCGTGGCGATATCGGCGCCAAGAGGTTGGCGTTGCTCGGCGCGCTCGAGCGCCTGGGAATACCCGGACCTCGCGTGAGAGCCAGATCTCTGGAGATGCCCGGGCTATGCCTCTGTGAGCAAGCCAGGGGTGAAAACCTCACGAACTGGACCATGAACGGAACTGCTCACCGCATTCGGCTGGCGACCGACCGGGCGATCGAGGCGATCGATCGGCTACAGGGTTGTGCAGATGAATTGCTTTCCGATCCGGTTGGCGCCGAGATTGAGAGACGCTCCCTTCTCGACGAAGTGGAGATTCTCACGACTGACGACCGGTGGGCTCAGGACCCCTGGCTAGCCGAAGCCGGGCGAGACCGCCGGCGGTGGCTTGCAGATCCTTGGTTCAGACGGTGCCTTGGCCAGGTGCGAGAGGCGGCCTTACAGATTGACACTCTCCTGGTCTACACCGACTACACGTTCTTCTTTCCTGGGAACTATCGGATCGAACCGGGCAATCAGTTGTTTGACATGCCGCTTGGTTGGCCCGGAGACCCAGTCTCGCACGAGAACCCACTCGTCGAGTTCACCAGCCCGTTCGGACATTTCGGTGATCCCCTTCTTGGGTTGGCGATGGTCTGGATCTACGACTGCTACCCCTTTGTTCATACCGGCTTCGTTGAGCAGGTGCTTTGGCGAAGGGGCGTTTCTCGGCGTGAGTTTGCTCCCAGAATTGCGCTAAAGGCCCTACAGATGGTTGCCCGTGACCTTCCCGTCGAACGCCCTCCGGAGTCAAGGAGTTTCTGGGATAGCCTGCACGGATGGGTCGAGCAGTCCCTGGCGTGGATGTAAGGCGCTACCTTCGGTTTGCTGAGCGCTTGGCGGCCTGAGCCAGGCGATCTCGGCAAACTTTGCTGCAGGCAGCCGGCCAAGTTGGGGCGCACTCGGTGCACACGTAGTAGGGTCTGCCACAAGACTCGCACTCGCGGCGATCGCCGGACGTCAGACCACATCCGGGGCAGATCCCGAAACGGTCGGTGGGTTGAAGATGACCATCCAGCGCGACCCGATCGTCGAAGACGAAGCAGTCTCCTTCGAAGTAGCCCTCGGGATACTCGGCCAAGTAACCGAGGATCCCGTCGCGGAGCTGGTAGACCTTGTCGAAGCCGCGGGTTCGCATCTCGAGAATCGCCTTTTCACAGCGGATTCCTCCCGTGCAGTAGATCAGTATCGTCTCGTCCCTCGGGAGCTCGGCCTGCTCAAGATAGTCCCCCCATTCGGAGAACGACTTGAGGCCGGGATCGATTGCGCCTTTGAACTTTCCGGTGAGCGTTTCGTAGCGATTCCGAGTGTCGATGACGACTGGCGGATGATCCGAGTCGAGCATTCGGTGCCATTGCTCGGGCGTCAAGTGGTGATTCTCGGGAGAGTCGGGAACCAGATCGGGGCGTTTCATCCCGACGATCTCGCTTCGGATATCTACGGAGGCACGCCTGAACGGACGTACGTGACTCTCGGAGTCCTTGAAGTGGATCTCCTCGACGCCGGTCACTTGCCTCACAAACGCTTTGAGGGCGGATATCGCTTCGCTGGAACCGCTCACGGTTCCGTTGATGCCTTCCGGCGCAACGAGGACCAGCCCCTTGATCTCGTTGCTCGTCATCCACTCCTTGATCTCATGACGGAGCGATGGAAGTCGACCTGATTCGATCCGAAAGAAGCAGTAGAAGCAGGTTACATGCCAGCGGGGCGGATCGACCATTCCGTCAAAGTACCCGGAATGGGCAGCAAGCGATGCTCAAGGCCCGGCTTCCGCCGAGCCTTTGTTGCGTTTCGGCTGTTGTGGGCCTTACTTGGCGAGTGCTTCGTCGATGGCTTGGGTGACTTGCTCGCTGTCCGGGGTGTCCTTCGACATGAACCGCTTGAACACTTTGCCGTCCTTGCCGATGACGAACTTGGTGAAGTTCCACTCGATGTCGTCGTGCCGGTCGCTGTTCTCGATAAGCCACTTGTAAAGAGGGTGCTCATCGTCTCCTTTGACCGAGATCTTGGAGAACATCGGGAAGGTGACGTCGTACTTGCCGGTGCAGAACTGCTTAATCTCGGCATCGCTGCCCGGTTCCTGGGCGCCGAAGTTGTTGGCGGGGAAGCCAAGAATGACAAAGCCCTTGTCCTTCTTCTCCTTATAGAGAGCCTCCAGACCCTTGTATTGAGGCGTGTAGCCGCACTTGCTTGCGACGTTCACAACGAGGATGACCTTGCCCTTGAAGCGGCTCAGCTTGACGGCCCTGCCGTCGATGTTGGTCATCTTGAAATCGTAGATGGTGCTCGGCTCTGAGCGTCGGCCGGAGGTGGCCATTGCAATCGATAGACACCCAAGTGATGCGATGATTAGGGACGTTACTGGGACAAATCTCATGGCACTTTCAGTCTACGCCACCCACGGACAAGGCGTTTCGCGGTGGGCACAAGGCGAGATGGCGGGAAGTTAGCCCCAGTTGGCGATCGCCCGCCGCCCCCGTAGCCGTTGCCTCCGTGGCAACGCATGGAACATACGGGACACGGGACACGCCGATAGGAGACAGACCGGCGATAGTCCCCAGACCCCGTAGCCGCTGCCTCCGTGGCAACGCATGGAACATACGATTCACGGGACTCGCGGATAGGCGACGGGATGTGGGATTGGGGACCTGTCGGTCGTCCAATTCGTCAGAAGTGCCGTCCCTATCCGGTTGATCGATCCATACACCCTTTCCTTCGCTGCCGCGGAGGCAGCGGCTGGTGCGGCTGAGGGCCTGGGCTGGCTGAGCCTCGCATCATCGCCTAGTTCGAAGCGCGCAGCGCAAGTTCGTAGAAGATGTGGGCGTAAATCCGGCTGGCTCGGTACAGGCTTTCGATTTTGATTCGTTCATCAGTTTCATGGGCGTGGCCGTCGCCATCCCAGCAGGTCCCTATGCTGACGGTATTGGGGATCGCTCGGGCGTAGGTGCCTCCTCCCATGACTCCCGGCTTCTTCCGCTCACCGGATTCGGCTTCGTAGACGTTCACGATCGTTTCCACAAGCGGGTGGTCGAGAGGGAAGTAGAGGGGCGGGCTATCGCGCGTGACTTTCAGCTTGAACCCGCTCGTCAATTCGGCAAGCCGAGCTTCACAAAGGTCTTGGAGTTGCGTTCCTTTCCACGTGGCGGGATAACGAATGTTGAAAAGGAGGTCTAGATTGTCTCCATCGACCGATACGATTCCGAGGTTACAGGTGAGGGCCCCGCTTGCCTCGTCAGAACCGGCGATTCCCAGTCCGGCGCCACCGATGTGCGATAGCTCGTGCAGTTCGGTGTAGAACCTGCTGGTGCTAAGTGGCGAGATCTCCTTAAGAAAGCGGAAAACGCGGATCGCGGCTGAGTCGCCCCCGAATGGGTGGGCGCCGTGGCTCGCTTTGCCGATCGCATAGATCCCCAGTTCGTCGCCTTCCCAGGAGTAGGTGACGTTTCGATCCCAGCTATCGGCCAGTTTCTCCTCAACGAATGCGCGAGCGCTTGGGGCGACACGAACTCTTGCCGCGCAAGAATCGATGACGATGTTCGGTCGTTGGCCGCCCTCAGCATGCAGCAATTCTAATTCGCCCTTGACGAATGGAACCGATATTTCGAGGTTGGCGATTCCCTTTTCGCAGTGATAGAGCGGCCAACCGGAATCGGGCGCCACTCCAAACGTGGGCGCCTCTTCGGTCTGGGCGTAGCGGGCCACGCAACCGAACCCGGATTCTTCGTTGCACCCGAAAGCCTGACGCATCCTTACCGGTACGTCTGGCCAGCACTCCTTGATTGCCCGCATTGCATAGAGTGAGGCCATCGTCGGACCCTTGTCGTCGGTCGTGCCTCGAGCGTAGATGTACCCATCCTCTATCTCCGCGCCGAATGGAGCGTGCTTCCACCCGGGACCCACGGGAACTACGTCCAGATGCCCGAGAGACATGATCAGCTTGTCTCCCTGGCCGAATTCGGCGTAACCTAAATGACCTTCCAAATCGGTCGTCTTCATGCCAAATTTGTCGCTAAGGCTTAGCGCCAAGTCAAGGGCAAGACGGTTTTCCGTTCCGTAGGGAGCGTTCGGTTTCGCTTCGGACTCGATCGACGGAATCTGGAGCATCTGAATCGTGTCCTCCAAGAGCTCTTCTTCGTGGGCGCGTAGCCAATCTTGGATCTTGAGAACCATGGAGTCTGACATGATTCGACTTTACCCAGGGACTTGCGAGCCAGATAGAGACTCAAGCGGTGAAGGGTCTGGATTTCCGGGTATTAACCCAGTTGGAATGTCTGTCGAAAACGTACGCTCGAAGTTCGTCGAACGCTTTGGCCACGAGCCGCAAATCATCGCAATCTCTCCCGGAAGGATCAACCTGATCGGCGAGCACACCGACTACAACGACGGCTTCGTTTTCCCGGCCGCGATCGACCGCGGGATGTATGTGGCGGCCTCGGTCAAGGAGCCCGAGACACTGACTCTTTCGGTGCAGACTGGCGAAGGCGTTCCGTTCAGAGTAGGCAGGGTGGCGCCAAAATTCACTACGAATTGGAGCAAATATCCGGCAGGCATGGGTTGGGCGATCACCCAGGAGTCCGGCATTCAACTCCCAAACTTGGAAGCCGTCGTCGATAGTACGATTCCCATCGGGAGCGGCGTGAGCAGCAGCGCCGCCATTGAACTTGCCTTCGGCGTCACGTGGAGTCATCTCGCAAAGCTCGCTCTGGGCAATCGGGAGTTAGCCATCCTAGGGCAGCGGTGCGAAAATCAGTTCGTGGGAGTCAACTGCGGAATTATGGACCAGATGGCTTGTGCTCTGGGAAAGGAGGGCCACGCGATATTTCTCGATACGCGCAGCCTTGACGTCGAATACGCCCACGTACCGGACGGGCTTACCATTGTTCTTTGCGACACGAAGAAGGAGAGAGCGCTGACGACATCGGCATATAACGAAAGGCGTTCGCAATGTGAAGAAGCTAGCAAACTAATGGGGGTAGGCAAACTACGCGACGCGGATGAGCACATGCTGTACGTAAACAAGTCCAAGATGACCGACGTCGTTTATCGTCGGGCGAAGCATGTGGTTTCGGAGAATGCGAGGTGCCTGAAATTCAAGGATGCGCTTGCCCAGGGGAATTTTGGCGAGATCGGCTTACTGATGAAGGCAAGCCACCAAAGCTTGCGCCTGGATTATCAGGTCAGCTGCGATGAATTGGATGCGATGGCTCAAGCGGCCTGGGCTTCCCCTGGCTGCGTTGGTGCACGTATGACGGGAGCCGGTTTTGGGGGAGCTTGTGTAGCTCTTGTCAAAACAAACCTGGTAGATGCATTCACCGAGTCTGTACTAGGTCTATACAAGCTTGCGACCGGGGTCCAAGGAGAGGCAATGTCGTGCAAGGTTGTTGATGGTGCGCGCATCGTGGAAGCCTAGTAGGTCTACCTGTGCGGTGTGTTTCGCAAAAAGGATTAAGTACATCTCCACGAGGGGCAAACTTCACGGACAATATCGGTGTTAATGCGAGGAATCTCGCATTCAACACAATGGGGGTGGTTCTCCGCTTTTCAGGGGTGCGGCAGTTTGGTACTGCGGGTGTTTGGGTTTCGATGGAAACTGCTTGCAGTGCCTCTCAACCACTTGGTTTTGGCGTTCGATTCCTTATTGGGTCGGTGCCAAGCGAACGTAATATCGGGGTGGTTTATGACAGGATATTCAGCATTCACGATTGAACGCGCTCAGCGAGCCATTCGTTTGACGAAACGCGAGATAGAGGTGCTCAGCCTTATCGCGCAAGGGTGCAGCAGTAAGGAGGCGGCCGATGCACTCTACGTTTCTAAGCGTACAGTCGATTTCCATTTAGCCAACATCTACGACAAGTTACAGGTCAACAACAGGGTTCAGGCATTTCGTGCGGCGACTCGGTTGGGCCTTATTCCATTCGAACCCAGCTTTTCGCAGTTTCGTGAGGCCTAAAAAGCCTGGCGGTCTGCAGAGGCACGTCAAAAAGCCTGGCAAGTTTGATCGATGAGGGGTCGTCGAACTTGCCTGTGCATTCATACTGAGTCAGTGTCCGGCACCACTGTCCGTTATTTCGAGCCTAATGAAATTCGAGCCTTTCGGTCTCCTGGGGCTCTCCATCCACGTGTCGAAGTTGTGGATGAGTATGTAATTCTCTCAGCCGTCATCAAACGGGCCTTTCCGCTTAGCAACCCGAATCTCTACGTGTCGATTCTGGATGGAGCGGGGAAGGAGCAAGGCGTACTTCGCACGACCCACGGCCTTGATGCCGAGAGTATGGCGATTTTCAATGAACAACTCGATCGGCGCTACTTCACGCCTCACATCTCACGAATCGACGGACTTCGCTCCGAGGCGGGAATGTGGCGATTCGATGTCCAGACGCAACGTGGAGCGACCCGGTTCTACGTTCGCAACTGGCGGGATAGCGCTCATGAGACGACACCTGGTCGCTGGCAGATCATGAGTGTGGATGGAGCGAGGTTCGAGATTCTAAAGCTGGAGGACCTCGATGTCAAAAGCCTCAGACTTATGGATCAGCTTCTCTAGCACTATCCTGGACACGGTCTATCCGCCTAAATGCGCGCTGTGCCGCTCGCTTTCAAAATCCAATCCGTGCATTCAGTGCATAGCTGAGATGGAAGCGGCCGACCCCGTGTTTAGCTACTGGAAAGACGGACCGGTGGACTTCCGCGCCACAATCTATCGATATCCGGGCCGCGCCGGGCAGGCGGTTAGGCGATTGAAATACAATCGAGCAACCTCGTTAGCCCCATTCATGGCCTATGCGATCGCTGGAGCAATCGTCGACGAAGGACTGGAATTCGACTTGGCCGCCCCCATACCCATTCATTGGACTCGGCTCGCCTCGCGAGGCTTTAATCAGGCAGACGTGCTGGCCGAACGGTTGCCCAACCGGGCAGCCTGCCTGCGGCGATCAAGAGCGACGAGACCTCAGGCGGGATTGTCGACCGATGAGCGCTTGAAGAACCTAGAGGGTGCGTTTGAAGTCATTCGGGACGTGGAGGGCAAGAGAATCCTCCTGATCGACGATGTGGTGACAAGCGGGAAGACCGCTCGGGAATGTGCGAAAGTGCTCAAACTCCGAGGGGCCCTGGAGGTCGGTGTCATGGCTTTTTGCGGCGACCCCCTCGACTAACTTGGTTCGTTTGCGGGCTGTCCCCCTCGAATTGTGGCGATCGCCATTGCGGCGATTCCCTCGCCTCGCCCGATAGCTCCGAGGCGCTCGTTGGTCGTCGCTTTGACGCTAACACGAGAATCGTCGATTTTTAGCCCGCTTGCGATGACCGACCTTATCTCGGGGGCCCGCTCCATGATTTTGGGTGTCTCGGCAATTACTGTCACATCCAGATTAACGATGGACCATCCCGCGACTCTCACCAGTTCGGCACACTTTGCCAAAAAGACCGTTGACCGGCAACCCTTCCATTCAGGATCAGTGTTGGGAAAATGCTCGCCAATATCGCCGAGACCGGCTGCGCCGAGCAGAGCGTCGCAGGCGGCGTGCAGAAGCACATCGGCGTCGCTATGACCCTCAAGTCCTCGGTGGTCGGGGAAGTGGATGCCTCCCAGGAAGAGGTCCCGTGCGGGGTCATCCGAAAACGGGTGAATGTCGTATCCGATGCCCGTTCTCGACTCAGCGTATTGGAGAGCCGCCCTGGCTCGCTCCAAGTCTGCTGGCGTCGTGATCTTGAAGTTGTTGGGGTCGCCTTCCACGATCTCCGGGTGTACCCCAATACCTTCGAAGAGCGACATCTCGTCAGTGACATCTGCCTTGGCCCCTTTGTGGGCGCGATCGAGGATTTCCCTTCGGGCGCCTTGGGGCGTTTGCATGGCAATGAGCTCGTCCCTATTCAATGTCCGAATAGTGTTTGGCCCGACCTCCTTGATCGTGTCGATCACTTTGACGGCAACGCCGGCCGCCCCCTTCCGCTCAATCGCGGAGACTGTTTCGGAGATGATGCGCTGGGTGACAAACGGCCGCGCGGCATCGTGGATGAGAATTATGTCGGCGTTCGGCGACGCCTCGACGGCTGCTCGCGAGCTTGCTTGCCGGGTGGCGCCGCCCGCGATAACGCGGACTCGTTCGCCGACTTGCGTAGCCATGTACTCGACACGGTCGGGCGAACAGATAAGCAAAACAGAATCTACGTCTGGATGCTCGAGGAAGGCGTCCAGTGACCATCGCCAAACTGGCTTGGCTCCCAAGATCTCCGTAGTCTTGTCCGAGCCGAACCGCGTGCCTCTTCCGGCCGCAAGAATGGCGGCAACGACTATCACAGGCCATTGCGTGGCGAGGTAGGTTTGCGCCGGGCTCGTATCTCATAAGGTGGGGGTGGTTCGGTTGTGTCTACCTCGCCGAAAATCATTTTTCCACGTTCTGTCTGAATCACCTGGGTGACGACGATCTCGACCGTTTCACCTACGTGCGGCTTTCCGTTTTCGACGACGACCATCGTTCCATCTTCGAGATAGCCGACTCCTTGGCCCACCTGATTTCCCTCGCGGATAATCGTCAATTCGAATGTTTCCTGCGGAAGCACATTCGGCCGAAGGGCCAGGGCCAGGTCGTTCAGGCTCATGACGTGTACGTCCTGAAACTCGGCGACTCGGCGCAAGTTGAAATCGTTCGTCACGATATCGGCTCCAATTGCCTTTGCTAGGCGAACAAGTCGAGAATCGACCCCGTCCCCTTGTTCAGGTGCGAGTTTATCGTGGACCTGAGTTTGAACATCGAACTCATTCCGCATGTGATTGAGTACTTCGAGGCCACGTCTTCCTCGTTGTCGCTTTAGCGCATCGTGGCTGTCGGCAATGTACTGAAGCTCTTCGAGGACGAAGCCCGGAACGTACATCTCACCCGACAGGAAACCAGTCTTTGCGACATCGTAGATTCGGCCATCGATGATCACGTTAGTGTCAAGCAACTTGATGCCGCTACGCCGGCGTCGCACAGTTCCCCTGGTCCAAGGGAGAATCTCAGCCATCGATTGAAGCGTGTAGACAGAGAGAGCCCCAAAGCCAACGGTGACACCCAGGATCAAAAGCAGGCGGTATTGTCCAGGCAACTCGAGAGCCTGAAACATCAGCAGGAGCGGAACAGACGCGATTAGGCCGGCGAAGATGCCCACGAAGAAGGTGACCTTATCGCCGATTTCCATCCGATCCCATCGACTGCCGATCCTTTCGAGCCCTCGCACGAATCGAAGTCCGAGGAACGCGCCGAGAATGGCTCCGAGCACGGCGAACGGCGGAAAGGTCGTAAAGACGGACTTCTTGAGGGGCTCTGTAACACTTAGGTCGCTCGCCCCCTTACCCTTGTTAAGGAGGTTGACGATCAGTTGGTAGAGCCAATCGAGAATCGCGGGAGCTACCGAACCGAGAAGAATCGCTCCGATCACTGCGCATGCGAGAACGGTGATCGTTCTTGCCGCCGCTTTTGGGCCAGCCAGTAGCGGCAGCACTTTCCTTCCTTTTGGCAGTCCCTTCATCCTTGTTATTCCTTACGCGCCTCAAGAACCTGAAGCTTTGCTTTCTCCAAGAAAGTAAACGAAAACGCAGTATCTACGTTCCCATCACCAAGCTTTATGTGACACGCCGACACTTGAGCCTGGTCCGTTGTCGAATCCACTCCTATCCAGTTTGAACCATCCCAGGCCTCTGCCCAAGCATGATAGTAAAACTCCCCATCCCAGTTGACCAAGCCGCTTGCCAGCCGAGCCGGGATCTGAGCCGCTCGAAGCAACGTGACCGTCAGTATGGCGTAGTCGCGACAAACACCTTCTTTTGAGTTCAAGACGTCGGTTGCGTCTCTCAGGACGCCAATTCCCGCGTTAGGCTTCATATTTTCGTAGACAAATCGCTGAATCGCAAGGGTGGCAGACGGAACATCTTTTTTTCCCCCTACCACTTTGGCGGAGAGTTGGAGAAAACGACTGGCGCGGCACGGAATGTACAGGCTCGGCTGCAACCATGCTGCCTTGGATTTTGCTGCCACCGAAATGGGCACAGCCGCCTCGGTCCGCACTTTGACGGGATGAACGTCGACAAGCCAACCTGGACCGCTCTTCGTAATCGTCTGATGGGTGTCCGAGGGCGCGCGAGACAGATCGGGTCCGACGATTCGGAGTTTGAGACGGGTTGTCTCGGCGGGATCCTCGATGGTTTTGTCCGGCTTCAGACTCGTGGAGTAGGCCAAGTCGGTCGACGACGCATACTCCGAGTTCTTGGCAAGGGCCACGGACCTCGAAACTGGCAGCATGTAAATGCCGGCAGGTCCATCGACGCGCACCAATTCGCCCTTCATGCCGACAAAAACTCTCATCGACGACCGGGTGTCGGTCACTTCGATCAGTTTTGCGTGCCGCGATTTTCCGTTCACCGTCGTAACGGCGTTGCCGACGAACTTCACATCGTTCTTGATGAAGGAGGCGGTCATCGGATCGAGAACGTAGAACGACTTCGTCGAACCGACTTTCATTCCACGCCCAAGTACAAGGGTGAGGGGATCGTCGACGACGGGGACACCGACCGGTATCGGCAGCGACCGATCCGAGAAGATTCCCTCATTTACGATGTGCATGGCGACTGACTTTACGCCGAATATCGCATCTACTTTGCTGGTGCGACCTCCGCTGCGGGTATCGGACCACATGCGAAGGGGGTTGCCGGACTTAGTCGTCCAAGACTTGGAGTCCATCCGAATTACCATCGACGTGCCTAAAAGGCTAGTATCCATGACCGTCGTGGAGATGCTCTCGACAGCAGACTTGCCCATGTAAGTGGAATTGGCCGATGCATACGATGCGTAGCCGATCTTGCTGCCCTTCAAATAAAGCGCCAAATAGGTCGTTTCGGCGAATGTTTGGCAACAAGCAACCAACATGCACAAGGCGATAAATGTTCTCATCTTCTCTATCGGTGTGGATTCTTCCGGGTAGGATAGCCTCTCGACTCGTCCGGCGGTTTTACCTTTCCCGTCCTGATCATTTTTGGTTACTACGCACGTCCACAGGTTTGTCAGTCCCAAGATGTCAGTGAAAACTGTGGCTTGACATGCCGTTCGGCGCGAAAGTAGAGTGCCAAGGCCCTAAAGTTTAGTGCCGACATCAACGTTTGGAGCAAGAATGCAGTCAGGTTTCCGAAAGGGCGCGCGAACGAATTAGGAAATCGGCTCATTAAAGACAACATGGCAAAGAAACTCGTCATCGTCGAGTCGCCCGCAAAGGCGAAGACCATCGGCAGCTACCTCGGGGGCGAATATGACGTCCAAGCGAGCGTAGGGCACATTCGCGACTTGATGCCCAACGCAAAGGGGCTACCACCTGAACTTCGAAAAAAGTGGTGGTCCGACTATGCCGTCGACGTCGACAACAACTTCGAGCCGTATTACGAGATCCCGCCCGAGAAGGCGTCCCAGGTCAAGAAGTTGCGTGACGCCCTAAAAGGCAAGGACACACTGGTACTCGCAACTGACGAAGACCGAGAAGGTGAGGCAATTTCGTGGCACCTTCTCGAAGTTCTGAAGCCGAACAAGAACGTCGAGATCAAGAGAATTGCTTTCCACGAGATTACGAGGGAAGCCATCCTCAAGGCGATGGAGTCTCCTCGGCAAGTCGATACCTGCCTTGTGGAAGCGCAAGAGACACGACGAATCCTAGACCGGCTCTATGGGTACACCCTATCCCCTGTGCTGTGGTCTCGCGTGACAAAGAACCTCAGCGCGGGGCGCGTTCAGAGTCCCGCCGTTAAGCTGATCGTGGAGCGGGAGATCGCCCGCCGTAACTTCCGTGGAGCGTCTTACTGGGACTTGCGGGTCCAGTTGGAGTGCGACAGACAGCGTTTTGCAGCCGATCTGAAATCGATCGATGGCGTTCGGGTGGCTAGTGGCTCTGATTTCGACGACGCGACCGGTGAACTCAAGGTTGGGAAGGGTCAAAAGGTCGCCCTCCTTGACCAGAAGGCGGCGGAGTCGTTGGCAGGGGCTGCCAGAGTGGCCAAACCCTATACGATCTCTCGATTGGAAACGACCGAGGGATTTGAGCGACCTGCCCCTCCATTCATGACTACAACTCTGCAGCAGGACGCGAACCGTAAGTTCGGATTCAGCGCAGACCGGACAATGCGGATCGCACAGGGACTCTACGAAGGTATCGATCTCGGTGGCGAGCAGGTTGGCCTGATCACCTATATGCGTACCGACAGCTTGACCCTCAGCGGTGAAGCGCTGAATCGGATACGTGAGCTGATTTCACGGGAATATAGCGATTGTTTGCCCGACAAGCCCCAGGTGTACACAAACCGAGTACGAAATGCCCAAGAAGCGCACGAGGCTATTCGCCCGACCGACGTGAACCGGCGCCCAGAGAGAGTCCATCGGTTTTTGAACGAGGATCAGCAGAAACTGTACACGCTGATTTGGCAACGAACGGTCGCTTCTCAAATGAAGCCCGCTCGGGTCCTGAGGACTGAAGCCGACGTAACGACGACGGCCGACGGCAAGCGACTTACGTTCCTTGCGACCGGTAAGCAGATTGTTTTCGACGGTTTTCTGCGGGTCTATATGGAGGGGCGAGACGACGACGCGGACGCGAACGGCGCCAAGCTTCCCACGCTCAAAGATGGGTTGGAGGTCCAACAGATCGGTGTCGATGCCTTGGGACATCAGACAAAGCCGCCGGCACGCTATACCGACGCCACGCTGATCAAGAAACTAGAGGAGCAGGGCATCGGTCGGCCGAGCACCTACGCGTCTATCATCTCAGTGATCGTCGATCGTGGGTATGTGCGCAAACAGGGAAAACAGCTTGTTCCGACATTTAAAGCCTTCTTGACGATGGAGGTCCTTGAGAACAATTTCCAGGAACTCATGGACCTTGGCTTCACTGCCCGGATGGACGAGTCTCTTGACGAAATCTCCGAAGGCAAAGAGGACTCGAAGAAGTACTTAACTGACTTCTTCCTCGGCGACTCCGAGAAGCCGGGGCTCAAACAAATCGTGGATTCGAGAAAGCGCTCGATCCCATACCCAGCGTTCGTCGTGGGTCAAGACGAGTCCGGTGAGCCGATCTTGGTAAGGAACGGAAAAGACGGGAACGCCTTCATTCAAATAGGAGAAGGCGACAACAAGCGCTACGCGAATGTTCCTGAGGATCTTGCTCCGGCCGACTTGACCGTCGAGAAGGCGCTTGAACTGCTGGCACAGAAGCGGCCTGAAACCGAATCGATTGGAATCGATCCCTCTACTGGACGTCGCTTGTTGCTGCGCAACCGGCAAGGCTATTACCTTGAAGTTGAGCGAACTCCGGAAGAGATCGAAAGCAAGGCCAAGCCAACGTGGATCAGCTTGCCGCCGGGCGTTGATCCTCATAAGTTCAGTCAGGACGACTTGAACTTCATGTGCGCGCTGCCTATGACGATCGGTGTCCATCCCGAAACCCAATCCCCGATCATTTTCCGGATCGGAAAATTCGGACCCTATCTGGAATCGGGTGTCGAGCGTAGGACGATCGAAGACTGGAGGAGCGCGCAGTCGATGACTGTTGCGCAGGCGGTTGATATCTTGAGCCAACCCAAGTTTGGAGCGAAGCGTGCTGCCTCAGCGGCGATCAAGGAGTTCGGAGTTCTGGAGGGGGCAGCCGGGCCGGTTAGGGTCCTGTCGGGACGCTACGGTCCCTATATCACCGATGGCGAGACCAACGCGACATTGCCCAAGGGCTCTAATCCGGAGGACGTCACGGCCGATCAGGCGTTAGCGATGCTTCACACCAAGCGTGAGGCTGGACCTTCCTCGCGAAGTCTCGGCAAACGGAAGTCCAGCATCAAAAAGCCGGCTGCCAAAAAGGCAACCGGCACATCGAAGGCGAAGCCTCGGAAAGCTGCCAAGGCCAAGTAGCGGTTCGGCTGCTAGCCGGTCGCCTTGCCGTCGGTTCGGTACCGCTGGATGAGTTCGATCGCGAGCTCCGGTCCGTGCCAGCCGATGACGTCGACTGTTTTTTCTTCAAGCTCCTTGTAGACCTCGAAGAAGTGAGTGATCTCCTTTGTAGTGTGTTCGTTGACTTGGGCGATGTCCTTTCGGTAACCATATCGGGGATCCTTGGTAGCGACGCATAGGATCTTCTCGTCGGGACCCTTCTCGTCGCGCATCTCGAGCACGCCGATCGCGCTCGCCTCGATTACGCAACCTGGGAACGTTGGGTGAGTGATGAGAACCAACACGTCCAACGGGTCGCCGTCCAAGTAATGGGTCTGAGGGATATAGCCGTAATCGAACGGATAGAAGAGCGGAGAAAACAGAACGCGATCAAGCTTAATCAGGCCAGTTTCTTGATCGACTTCGTACTTGTTAGTGCTGCCCCTTGGTATTTCGATGATGGTGTTAAATGTGACAGGAGCGTTGGAACCGATCTTCGCGTTAAGTAGGGACATGTCCCTATGAGGGTACCCGGCGCCCCTGACACCACCATGGACGAAGTGCTCGAATTACGCCAGTTCGCCGCGAAGTCCCCAAAGCTGGCTGCCGGTAACCCGGACTTCGGCAACGCGTCCAATTCGCTCAATCGGTCCCTCGAAATGCACCATCTTGAACTCGCGTGAATAGCCCTGAAGGATCTTCGGATTCTTTGGTGATGGGCCCTCAATCAGCACCTCCAGGGTACGTCCAACGTAGGCCTCGTTGATCTCGCAAGTGATCGTGTTTTGCAAAGCGATAAGGCGCGCCAGCCGTTCTTTCTTGACTTTCTCCGGCACCTGGTCGATGCGGTCTCCTGCCGGCGTTCCTGGACGGATCGAATAGGCGAACATGAATGCGCCATCGAAGCGAACCTTCTCCATTATTGAGAGAGTGTTGGCGAACTGCTCTTCCGTTTCGCCAGGGAAGCCCACAATAATGTCGGTCGTCAGTCCGATAGCGGGGATCTGCTTGCGAAGTTTCTGGACGATCTCAAGATAGGATTCGACCGTGTAAAGCCGATGCATCTCTTTGAGCATTGCGTCGTCACCCGATTGCATCGGGAGGTGGACGTGCTCCATGACCTTCGGGCAGTCCCGTATGGTGTCGATTAGGTCGGCTCGAAAGTCACGCGGATAGGGCGAGGTGTACCGAATCCGCTCCAAGCCGGGCAGGTCGTTCAGTTGCCAGAGAAGCGAACTGAAGGGAACCCTGCCTTCCAGCAGATTCTTGCCATATGAGTTCACCGTTTGGCCAAGTAGCGTAACTTCCTTGGTTCCTCCGGTCGTTAGGGTCGCCACTTCGTCGAGGATGTCTAGCGTAGGGCGGGACCGCTCGCGCCCGCGAGTTGTCGGTACGATGCAGAACGTGCAGAACTTGTCGCAGCCGTACTGAATCGGCACGAAGGCCTTCAGTTTTGGCGTGCGCCCCAAGTGGCGCTGAGGTACATCCTCGACGACGTTCCCCTTTCGCTCCGGTAGTTCGATTCGCTTCTGAAACCGGCGCTTCTGGGCAACTTCCTCTACTAGGGCGGGTAATTGGCCGATGTCGCCCGTTCCTAGGACAAAGTCCACATGAGGGGCCCGGCGACGGATCTCGTCAGCCCGTGCCTGGGCCATACAACCGCATACGCCGATGATAACGTCCGGTTTGGCCCATCTCAGAGGCTCGATCTCGCCTAGAAGGGAGAATGCCTTGTCTTCGGGCTTCCTTCGCACACTGCAAGTGTTCAGCAGGATGACGTGTGCCTGGGTGATATTGTCAGCCTTTTCGAATCCGATGGTTTCCAAGTAGAGCCCCATCTGTTCGCTGTCCTCTTCGTTCATTTGGCAGCCCCAAGTCTGGATGTAGTAGGTCCCGCGTTGGGTCTTGGGACGCGACGCGTTCAGGAGATCTCTTGGGCTGACGACGATTTGGGACATCGTGGTGTCTGGAGTATCGGCAGGGCGGAGTTCATTCGAATCATCCGCCTGTGAATAGAAACTGTCGGTGACTGTATAGAATACCGGAACGCTCGCTCGGCCTTGGTATGTTGCAAAACATAGGAACCCCTATGGCCCTTTCGTCAAATCTAGACCAGTCCGTTACGTATACTCATGCGGTGAAGGCAATCCTTCTTAACCGCATCCTTTTGGTCCTCTCCTTCATCGGCTTATTTGTAGCCGGTTCGCTCAGTTTGGAGATGTACTTGAATGTCGTATTACCCTGTGGTCCAGGTCACGGATGCGCCGTCGTGGCTTCCGACCCGAGTTCGAGGCTCTTCGGTATATTGCCGGTTGCGTACATCGGTTTTGCGGGTTATATCCTATTCGCTGGGTTGGCAATCGCCCGTGCTCTTACTGTCGTAAACGATAGGAAGCTAGTGCAGATCGGGTTTGCCGCCTCAGTGGGTGGGGCGATCTATAGTGTGTATTTACAGTATCTGTCGTTCTTCCACATTCACGCGGTCTGCCCCTATTGCTTGACTTCTGCGATCACGATGGTTATCACCGTCATCGCCTATGCGATGTTGAACGGCACGGTCGGCAATCAGGAATCCCCGACAAGCGACCTTTCGAAAGTCGATACCTGGTTGGTCACGGGCTTGCCCGTAGTTCTCGTACTTGGTTTGGCAATGATGGCGAGCAACGATCGTGCTCCTCGCAACTTGGCGCCTAACGCGAAGATCAAGGACCCTGGCGTCAATGATCTCGTAACTAAGGATTCAAAGGTTTTTGGCGACATCGACGCCCCGATCACCGTCGTCGAATTCGCCGACCTGTGTTGCCCTGCGTGCCAGAAGACGTCGCCTCAGGTGAAGGAGTTCGTGATGCAGCACATGGGCAAAGTCCGGCTCGTGTTCAAGGATTTTCCGCTCTCGATCCATCCGCTAGGCAAATTGACGGCGACTGTAAGCGAATGTGCCCAAGAAAGTGGCCGGTTCTGGGACTTCGCCATGGGGATCATGGGACTTCAGCGCCAACCTGAATCGGTGGATGAAGTTCTCGGAGTCGCTAAATCTTGCGGCCTAAAGCCGGACGACATTCGGAAACGCCTACAAGATCCAAAGGACCCCGTCTATGACCGAGTGGCCACCGATTTGAACCTCGGCCACGCGGTCGGCGTGGAGTCGACGCCGACGTTCTTTATCTTGGCCAAATCATTCAAAACTCAAACTGCCGGTCCTCGCGACGTGCTAACGCTACTCAACAGCGATACGTACAAGCCGATATTGACCGGAAATGGATAGGAAGCAACCCGTACTCGTCGCAATGTCAGGCGGCGTCGACAGCAGTGTCGCCGCCGCCCTTTTGGTTAAGCGCGGCTACGACGTTATCGGGCTGACCATGCAGATTTGGCAGGAAAGTCAAACGGACCCGAGACATGCAGGATGCTGCTCGCTAGGCGCGGTAGAGGACGCTCGAAGGGTCGCGCGCGCACTTGGAATTCCGCATTACGTCATGAACTTCAAGGAGGAGTTCCGGCGCGCCGTCATCGATAACTTCATCGACGAATATGCGGCGGGGCGGACCCCGAACCCATGTGTGCAATGCAACCGGCATGTGAAGTTCGAGATCCTCCTCGACAAGATGCGGGAACTCGGTTGCGCAAAGCTCGTGACGGGCCATTACGCTCGGATCAGATACGAGAAGGTGTCTGGGCAGTACCGGTTGCTCAAAGCGCGCGGGGCCGAAAAGGACCAGAGCTATGTCCTTTACTCGCTCACCCAGCGCCAACTCTCCCAAGTGTGGTTTCCGTTAGGTGAGTTGCCGAGCAAAGAGGCAACCAGAAAGTTGGCGGCTGGCCTTGGGCTGTCGGTTGCGGACAAGCCCGATTCGCAGGAGATCTGCTTTGTAAGTGAAGCTGGCGGATATGCAGAGTTTCTGCGAAAGGCTCGCCCCGAGATCTTCGAGAAGGGCGAACTGGTGGATACCTCCGGACGAAAGGTCGGACAACACGCCGGCGTGCCCGGATTCACGGTGGGGCAGCGACGCGGTATTGGACTCAGTCCCAAGAGCGGCAAACCGCTCTACGTCATCGCATTGAGGCCGTCCGAGAATCGAGTGGTGGTGGGCGAGGCAGACGAACTTCTGGAGACCGAGGTGCCGATTTACGACCTGGAATGGAGCAGTGGATCTGGTGTGTCCGGCCCAATGAAAGTTATCGCGAAGATTCGCTACAACATGGCTGGCCAGAAGGCCACCCTCTTTGGCGGAGAATGCCCTCGTCTGGTTTTCGACGAACCGGTGCGAGCGGTTACGCCCGGGCAGATCGCCGTCGCCTATCGAGGGAAGACGGTCGTTGCGGGAGGCATAATCGGACCTAAAATCCCAATGAACTCTCAGACTGCAACGGCGAACGACACATAGGGCGTTCAGTTTATATACGGTATGCCTCAAACTGAATCTGTTGGAGCGTACAATCAAGGGTAGAACGCGGAGGTTAACGATGAGCAACAATAACGACGATAGCAACGTTTTGATTTATATGCTGGCTGGTGTGGGCTTAGGCGCCATTATCGGTGCGGCCGCCGGTCTCCTTTTTGCACCCAAAGCCGGTACCGAATTGCGCGAAGACTTGGGCGGCAAGCTCAAGGAACTCAAGGGCAAGACCGAAGAGTGGATCACTGAGCAGCGCGCAAAGAGAGCCGTCGAAGGCGCGACTGAGGAACTGGGCGTCTAGTCACTACTTCGATGCCAGGCTGGAGAGTTGCCCTGTGGATGGTCATCGTATTGACCATCTTGATGTTTCTGTATTTGGTACGGGGCATTCTCCTGCCATTTATCATCGCCTTCGGAATAAGCGCCGTCCTCGAACCGACGATCAAGAAACTTCGGTTACGAGGATGGCCGCGTCCTTTGGCGATCTGGGCAATTTTCTCTGCGTTTGTCGCAGTGGTCGTGTGTATGGGCGTGTGGCTGACCCCAACAATTTCGAATCAGGTTGTCGGCTTTAAGGGTCGAATTGACGATCTAACCGCCTCGATCGCCACCCAAAGCACTAACGACAACTTTTTCGTACGCTGGAATCCGGTCGTTCAGATCGAACATGCGACCGAGCAGGACTGGCTCGACAAGCTGTTCACTCAGAACCAGGAACTCCTTCAGAAATTCAACCTTCCTTCAAGCAAGCGGATCTTCATCGCTCAGTACGTAGAACCTCAGCGGGGGCAGCTAGGGAAGTCGATTCAGAGCTTCCTGCAGGGCTTCCTGGGGATCGCCAGCGGATTTGTGTCGCACCTGCTTACCTTGATGTTCGTGCCCCTGTTGGTGCTGCTGATGCTGTTCAACATGGATCAGTTCAAGCGGCGCAGCGTCATGTGGATACCTCCGTCCATTCGCGCCAACACGCTTTCGATTCTCCACGAGATAGGACAGGTTTTCACAAGCTACCTACGCGGCGTAACGATTGCCGTATTAGGCTACATGACGGTCATGAGCATCGTCCTCGCGGTTATTGGCGCCCCCTATTCGGTGCTTCTCGGAGTGATCTTTGGAGCACTCTATCTAGTCCCTTACTTGAACGTGCTGATCAGTGGGACCCTCTTGGTGGTCGTCACCGGCTTGAGCGGAAAAACAAGCGGACTTCTCTTTCATCAATCGAGTTCCTGGACGTTTGCGTTTATCCTCCTGATCATCTACATGATCTGCCACTTTACGTTCGACTCGATGGTGTATCCGAGAGTCGTTGGCAAAGCGGTCGGACTCGACCCGGTCGTCAGCATGTTCGTGATTTTTAGCGGCGGCGCACTTTTCGGATTGGTCGGAATGATCATCGCCTTTCCGCTTGCCGGATCAGTGAAGGTTATCCTCGATCGGTTGATCCGGATCACGTCCGCCAGCCAGGACGCGCTCAGCCTGCCAACCGTCCCCCTGCGGCATCGTGCCACGCCAAGCGGGTGATCTTACTAGAGGTCGAACTCGTACGATAGCCTGGCGGCTAGATCTCTGGCATCCAGATGGATAGTGTAGTTGCCAGATGCCAGTTTGGTCGTCAACGTGATCGGCGCCACCTGATAGGCCACCGTATCTCGCGCTCCCGATAGTCGCAGGTGAATCTCTTGATTATCGGCCCAGACTGCCACCAGTGCTTTAAGCGGATACCGCTTCTTTCGAATCACACCGCCGAACACGATTTCTTCCGCCGTTACCGTTAGCGTGGATGTGTGTTCGTTGCCCGCCACCGCCGCTGCGCCCTTCCATAGAATTCGGCCCTCGTTATCGAAGCTGAAGACGCGGCGGCGATAGGAGTCATGGAGGGCCGCATCCAATTCGCCCTGGAAGTTGGCCTCCATATCCACGGTCGGCAGGCCCTGGGCAATGCGGTGCCAATCCTCCAGCCGTTTCAGGCGGTCCACATGTATGGTCATGCGCTTGTCAGCGGTCGCGATCAGCCGCAAGTAGTCGCCGTCTCGATCGAACTCGGTGCGGCAATGCTCGCAAAGGCAGCCGGCGTGTGGACTCGACTTTCCGACCGCCAGCCATCGAACCGCTTCCAACGAAATGAGTCGGCCCATAAACGCGGCGGCATATCCGTTTGGGTCGTCACGCGCGTCGAGAAGAGTCAAGTTCCCACCTTCGAGATAGAAGTCGGCGCCGCAAGTCTCGCAGGAGGCGTTGCCAGACCCAGGATCCAGGCCAATCGCAACACGGGCCCACTCGTCAGGAAAGAGGTTTCTGTACTTTGAATCGAGACCGGGAATTACCTGGGACCAGCGTCCATCTGGCAGTACATCGAATTGAGCTGGGCAATCGCCGCAACGCCATATGTCGGTCGAGCGACAAGACAAGCGTCTCCATACCGCGAAATCTTGGGGTTCGGAATCGTTTTGCAACAGGTCCGTCATCTTCCCGCCGCAGACATCATATCGGGCATCGCAGGCGTCGCACGATGCAGTCTGCTCTAGACTGAGAATTCCTTTGCGGCGATAGTGGAGCGTTCCGTGCTTGCACGATGGACAGATCGCCAAAGGGCTCGAATTCGAAATGTGGGCAAGCACTCCCGATCGGCACATAGGGCAAACCTTCTCGTTGATGTCGCGTTTACGCAGCATCCCCTCGTGACAGACCGGGCAAACATTCCGCTTGATCGGCTTGGCTTCATGCAGCAGGCCGCCACACGCCGGGCAGGACCGTTTTTCGTACTTGAACTGCTTGAGTCGCAGTAGTGTCTCGTCTAGTGCCTCCAGGCCAGTGTGGTGGGCTCCAATGGCGACGTTTTCAAGCCTATCGCGAAGTTCGGCGACGGTCTGGGGGCGATCCGAGTAGCTGAGCGATAGTCCTTCCTCGATCGTGCGAATGAGGACCGGGTCTACGTCCGGGCGGTAAGTAGAAAGGGCGGGGAGCGGAATTCCCCCAAGGCGGTCGTTGGGGCTAGGAGGTGGCTCCCCGGCCAACATCACAAAGGCGGTTGCGCACAATGCATACAGGTCGGTGGCCGGGCCCCTCCTCGCCCGTTCTGAGAGTTGCTCAGGCGGCGCGTATCCTGGCGTATAGAAGACCGTGTGTTTGGTGGCGGAGTCCGCATGCCACTCGCGCGCGGCGCCAAAGTCGATCAAGTAGACTCGCCCGTCTTCGTCGAGCAAAATGTTCGACGGCTTCAGGTCACGGTGAAGGATACGTTTGGCATGGATGGGCTCCAGGATGTCGAGAAGGGCTTCGAAGATCGCAACTGCCTTCTCCGACGACAGCCTTCCCATCCGTTGGAGGTACTCCTCAAGCGTGGTTGCGCCTGGAACGTAGTCCATCGCGAAATAGGCGGTGCCGTTCTCCCTAAAGGTTTGCCGGATCGCCGGGACGCCCTTGACGTTCAGGTGGCTCAGCACTCCAGCCTCGTCAAGGAATCGCTCGCGTAGTTGCGGTCCGGAACTCCCATCGAACTGGATGACGCGATCCCTGGTTCGTCGGACGCCGGATGGCGCCAACTCCTTGATAACTGCCAGATCTTGGCGGATCAAGTCGTCGGCTAGGTACGCAATGCCAAAACCGCCGCGCCCCAAGACCTCGCGGACGCGAAATCGATCAGCGAGTTGACAGCCCGGTTCTAGCGGAGCCGGATCGACCACCATATGCCCTTATTATCGCTGACCTCAGAGCCGCACGGCCTCCTGACGTTTCCAGCATCCACAGGACTTGCTTTGACGATTGCCAGGACCAGGTGCGACCGAGCGGCGTAAAACTACCTAGAGGAGAGAAACGATGAGCCACAAGTGTGTATTCAGAAAGTGGGCAATTGCGTTGGTACTCGTAGGAGTTTCTGCCTTGGCGCTCCCGGGGACGGGGGTTCAGGCGGGTGGCGCGAGCCACGCTCAGAAGAACACCAGCCGGTCAAAAGTAGGAGAGGGAGGACAGGCACATGCCAGGCGTGAAAGTGTCCGTACCCGGAATGCCGTCAGCCGGACCCGAGGCGGCGTCTATCAGAAGGTTCAACCCGCAAGGGAGCAGTTGCCAATGCGCATTCGTTCGGGCGGGGTTGCCCGCACTAGGCCAGGGCAAGCACCGGCCAGAGCAATCCCAAAGACCATTCAGAACCAGCGGACGTTCACGAAAACCGGCCAAGGCAGGCGTTACGATAACGGCCTTGTGTTGCGAAAGGGAGCAAAGATCACCGAGGATTGGCAGCGACACTACTTCCCCCGGGGGCATGTTCACTTTCCGTATTACCGTTCGACATTTGTGGCGGGGGCCAGCTTCAGGTCGCCGTTCGGCTTCTACTTCGGAGTGTGTGTGCCCTATGTGGACATTCGAGTCTGTCACGCCTTTCCACCGGCCGTTCTCTTCGTGGATGTACCGATCTACAGCGGGCAGAACTGCCAAGGTTTCTATAACGCCGATGACGGAAATCTGATCAACGATCCGACACTTGACCAGACGGAACCTGGGCTTAACAACGCTCTCGACGAAATCGTAGAGACATTTCAGGGCGGAAACATCGATGGTTTGGTGTCGCTGATCGACCCGAACATGTCGGTCGCCGTTTATGAACGAGGCCAATATCAGTATTCACTGTCGTCCAACGACTTCGTCGACATGACGCGAGACGCCATTCAGTCGACGCAAACGATCTCGCTGGACTTGCAGTACCTCCATCGGCGGTCGCCGGGTGTCTATTGCGTATCGGGCAGGCACGTGTACAAGGATCCAAGCGACCGGACGCGAACCGTTTTCGTGAGCTACGTTCTCCAGGATATCGGCGGTCAATGGACCTTGACCCAAGTGGGAACATCGCCGGACATGGATCAAGACCAATAGACGCGAGGTGCGCCTAGCCACTATTGCTAAACGGACGCCTCGACCAGAACGGGCCTCCTTCCGGCTAGAGGCGTCCTCTGTACGTTTTGGACAACGAATCTGCCACGATGTGCGAGTGTTTCAACTCGTCGAGGCCAACCGTCAATGCTCCTAACTCTAGCCGCACTTGCTCTGTATTCGTTTCCTGCGGGCTCGAAGACCACGTACGACGTGAACGTCTCATTCGATGGGTACTTGCCCATCTTGGGGGGGAGAGTCGGCCGGGCTGAGGTCGAGATGGCCGTTGAAGCGGTCGGGCTGACGCCCTCGCCTGAGGGCAACCCGAGGGCAACGAACGAGATCAAGACGCTTCAGTTGACCTATAACGGGGCCGTAATGCCGTTTGGGGTGGCCAACGTTCGCGAGTTCTATCCCAAGGCAACGATTGAGTTCACGTCGCATGGAAAACTCGTCAAAACGGACGTTCCAGACCGGCAGGTTCCGTTTCGCCTTCCCGGACTCGATTCCAAGAGGCTCCAGGACATTACATTCCTCCCAATCGAGTTTCCGGCGGGGGAAATCGAGACGAATCACACGTTCCGGTTCAAGAAGGATTTTGGGGGAAGCCCGGTGGAGTACGACGTAACGCCGACGAAGATTGAAGGCGATCGTACCGAGTTGGCGATCAAACTGACTCAGGAGTACACAGACTTCGAGGATGCGAGCCATAACTCGAGCGACGAATCGGCAGCCCAGTCCAAGGTGGTCACAAAGCTGTCTGGGGAGGGGAGTGCTACATTCGATATGAAGCGTGGTTTGGTCGAAAGTCTTGCGGTCAGTGCGGCCGCTGTCAGTGAAGTGACCGACCTCAAGTCCCAGGCGACGACGGAGCGCAAGCTGAAAACGAAGCTTAAGGTCTCGCTAAGTCCCACAACTCACCGCTAGGCGATGGCTTACGGCAACGCTCTCAACGACGCGTACCGAATACGGCTTGAATCGCTGCAAATACGCTGGGTTCGTGTCTGGACCAAGCTTCGCCATACGCGTGGCTGTCATAATTAGAAGGGTCTATGACCCACCAGACCGTCTATGTCGTCGATTTCGGCGGACAGTACACCCAGTTGATCGTTCGCCGAGTACGCGAATTCGGAGTCTATTCCGAGATGATCCCGTGGACTGAAGCGGCGAGCCGAATACAAGCTCATCGTCCCAGCGCAGTCATTCTTAGCGGGGGGCCACGCTCGGTTCTTGAGGCCGGAGCGCCCACTATCGACATGGATGTCCTCAAGGGTATCCCGATACTTGGAATTTGCTACGGCCAGCAGTTGATGGCCCTGCTCCTAGGTGGGCGCGTCGAGAAAGCCAGCCTGAAAGAGTACGGTCATCGGACGCTCGTTCCGAACCCGGAGGTTCCTTCGAGCCTCATCGCAGGTATGGCTAACGACCAAGTTTGGATGAGTCATGGAGACCAGGTATTGAGCGCCCCGCCCGGCTTCGTGGTGTCCGCCTCGACGGACTCTTGCCCCATCGCCGCCTTCGAGAATCCGTCTGCCAATCAGTTTGGCGTGCAGTTCCATCCTGAAGTCACCCACACGCCGGATGGCAAGACCGTTCTAAAGGGCTTCCTTTTCGATCATGCCAAGCTGAAGGCTGATTGGACCAGCGAAAGTTTCATCGATGAGCAGGTGGATTCCATTCGGCAGACTGTCGGCGCGGGCAAAGTCCTCTGCGCGGTTTCCGGCGGAGTCGATAGTTCGGTGATGGCGGCGCTTCTGATCAAGGCGATCGGAGAGCGCGCAGTGTGCGTCTTTGTCGATCACGGCCTGCTTCGCTTACATGAGGCTGACCAAGTCAAGGAGACCTTCCTCGATCACTTCCACGCTAACTTGAAGGTATTCGATGCCCAGGAGCAGTTCTTTGGCGCTCTGGCAGGGGTCACCGAACCGGAGCGCAAGCGGAAGATCATCGGGGAGAACTTTGTGAAGGTATTCGAGGATCACGCATCGGAACTGAAGGAATGCGATTTCTTGGCCCAGGGAACGCTTTATCCGGACGTCATCGAATCCGGTTCGCCGACTGCGGCGAAGATCAAAACCCACCACAACGTCGGCGGTTTGCCCGATTGGATGACCATGAAGCTGATCGAGCCGCTGCGCTGGCTATTCAAAGATGAAGTTCGCGAGGTCGGTCGCAGGCTGGGGCTACCGGAAGAGATGGTGGAGCGCGAGCCGTTCCCCGGTCCCGGTCTTGGGGTCCGCATTCTTGGCGAAGTCACGCGCGAAAGGGTGAGAATGACGCAAGAGTCGGATTGGATTTTTCGCTCCGAATTGAAGGAACGGGGCCTGAACAAGGGAATCTGGCAAAGCTATGCAGGTTTGCTGGATGTCAAGACGGTGGGCGTAATGGGCGACGAGCGCACCTACGAACAGCCGGTGGTGCTAAGGGCGGTTCAGAGCGAGGATGCCATGACGGCACGGGCCGTGAACATTCCTTTTGAGGTTCTGGAGGCAATTGCGAGTCGAATCGTGAACGAGGTCCACGGAGTGAACAGGGTTTTTTACGATCTAACCAGCAAGCCACCGGCCACCATCGAACTCGAATAAGCCTTAGTCGAGTCCGTTGATTGGCGCCTCGGGAATGGTTCTTAACTCCGATGGCACCAAGCCGAGGTACTCCTTGACGGACTCTCGAAGGCCCTGAGTCGTCCCGAATCCGCAAGTCGAAGCCACGAGATCGACGGCTTGGTCCGTTGTGCACAGCAAGTCCACCGCCGCTTCGGTCCGACATCGGTCGACATACTCGTGGAAACCGTATCCGACTAAGTTCTTGAAAACGCGTGAAAAATGGAATGGCGAGTACCCGGCTGCATCGGCAGCGTCGCGTAGGGGCCAGCCGTGCGCCGGATTCTGACGAACCCGAGCGATGAGATCTCGAATCGTATCCGGCAAATCGCTCGGTACCGCTGCCAATTGAACTTGATCCGTGCTCGTCATGAGTCGCGAGGCGATCTCATATACAACCGAAACGACGCTCGGCTCCATCGTTTCGTTGGCTTGAGTGATCGCATGATCGTATCGCGCGATCGCTCCCTTGAAGTGGGGGTCGATCGGTTTGCATGCGACCGATCGGGCGAAAAGGCTATTCGGCCGACCGATTCGACCTGCGATCCAGTTGTCGAGCAGAGGTGTCACCCGGCCTTCCCACGAGAGCAGCTGGCTCAGATGTTCTCCTCTTGCCGCCTGAACAATTAGCTTGGCGCCCCTCACGAATGTGATGCTTCTGGGTGGAACAAGGACTAATTTGCCCTGTACGCCGCTGCGGACGATCAGTGTGCCCTTCAGGTTGATGCAAAGCGCGCACATTCCCGTCGGAACCACCAGGTATCCGGTAGAAGTGCGAGTAACCGTTCCGGTGATATGCTCCAGACGCAAATAAGTCATGCCGGAGACTTCGACTCGCTTCAGCGTCCCCGGAGTCGTGCCGCAGTCGAAATTTAAATCAATATGTGGTTCGTTTCCTTCCGCCCGCACACAAACTCCCTAACTCAGAATCTGAGTGTACATCAACCGGTAAAGCTAATTTGATTATGATATGTTCGTTGGACGCCAAGTGTCTTTGGTCGTAGGCGATGACTTCGGGGTATTAAGCAGTTAGTGAACACGGGTTTATCGGTAGCAATCGTTGGCGCCACGGGTGCGGTAGGTAAGGAATTCCTTCGGCTGTTCGAATCGAGGGGCTTTCCAGTCGGGAAGCTGACCTTGTTGGCAAGCGAACGATCCACAGGCAAGACCGAGATATTCAGGGGTAAGGCATATCGAGTCGAAGCGGTAAGCAAAGAGGCCCTCCAAGGCATTGACGTGGCGTTCTTCAGCGCCGGCGCATCTCGCTCCCGGGAGTTCGTCCCGGCGGCACTGGAGGCAGGCGCGCTCGTCGTGGATAACTCGAGTGCCTACCGAACCGATCCTGCCGTACCGCTGGTGGTGCCGGAGATTAATGCGGATGCGATTGGACCCGACAACCGATTGGTGGCGGTGCCGAACTGCTCGGCGATTATTTTGTTGGTTGCCGTCAATCCGCTGCGGAAGGTGGGCACGATCGACCGGCTGATCGTTAGCACCTATCAAAGCGCAAGCGGAGGCGGAGCCGCCATGATGAGGCTGCTCGAGGACGAAACGAGAGCGGTAGTCAATGGAGCGGAGTTGCCAGAGTCGCCCCTGAATACCCGTTACGCGTTCAACCTTTTCAGTCACAACACGGCTATCAACGAGTTTGGATACAACGAGGAGGAGGCCAAGGTCATCTTTGAATCTAGGAAGATTCTCGCGATGCCTGATTTGAAGGTGAACATAACGTGCGTCCGCGTGCCGGTGCTCAGGGCGCATACGGAATCGGTTACGGTCGAGTTCGCGCACAAGGCCCCGTCGATCGAGGAAATTCGAGCCGTCCTTTCCACCGCGCCCGGGGTGAAACTGGTCGATGATCGGCAGGCGAATCGTTTTCCGACTCCCCTTGACGCAAGTGGGCAAGGAGAAGTACTGGTCGGCAGAATCCGGCAGGATCTCAGCAATCCGAATGCGATTTGTATGCTCGTCAGTGGGGATCAACTCCTCAAAGGCGCTGCGCTAAACGCAGTGCAGATAGCTGAGTCGGTGTTGGGTGTCTCGAGAGTTTGAGTCGTGCGAGCCTGGTAAGCCTCCTGATTTTTCAGGGAACGGGGCCTGAATCGGCGCGTCGTCGTTGCGTCAAGGGCGCCAAATGTGCCACCATTATCACTTGCGCCTAGTGTGCGCGGAGAAGCTTTTATGTACGCGATTGTAAAGACCGGTGGGAAGCAGTTCAAAGCTGCCAAGGACGACGTCCTCATCGTTGAGAAGTTAGAGGGCGAGCCTGGTACCGCCGTTGAGCTTTCGGAAGTTCTGATGGTTGTGGATGGCGAGACGACGACCGTCGGCGCTCCATTTGTGAAGGGTGCGCGCGTTCGGTGCGAGATTGTCCGGCAGGGCAAGAGTAAGAAGATCGAAGCGTTCAACTACAAACCCAAGAAGAACGAGCGAAAGCGATGGGGTCACCGCCAACCGCAAACCCATTTGAAAATCACCGAAGTTCAGGCAGGTAACTAGTTAGATGGCACATAAGAAAGGTCAGGGATCATCCAGAAACGGTCGCGACTCAAAGCCGAAGTACCGTGGCGTCAAGCGCTACGGCGGGCAGGTCGTGAAGCCAGGTGAGATCATCGTTCGCCAGTGCGGCACCAAGTTCTATCCGGGACCCGGCGTCGGTATCGGGCGGGATTTCACTCTGTTCGCTCTTCGAGCCGGACAGGTGACGTTCGAAGGACCGCTCGCCAAACGGCGGGTTGCCGTCTACGAAAAGCAGGTTGCAGCCTCTGAAGTAGTTGCGACCACCGTCTAGATTCCAGTAAGCCTAGAAAAAGAAATCGGGTCGGCGCCGTAAGGGTGGCGGCCCGATTTCGCGTTTCCGCAGACTGCATGGAGAAACCGATTCGGTGACCTTACACATTCCTTACTGGTGTTCAGCCTCTCTTGACGCACGGCTTTTGCCTGCCGCAAGTAGTGTTGACACACGCTATGTCGCACCGAATTTCTGAATTACAAATCTCTGCAGCGGGAACCCGGTTACCGCTTCGTCAATGCACTACGTCGATAGTATTGGTGGTTGTCGCCCTAACAAGCTCCTCGGCGCTTGCGCAACAATCTCAGTCCTCGTCCACCGTTGCGGATACGCCGCCGGCTGTGTCCCCCGCGCCAGCGAAGATGTTCGATGTCAGCGGCTATGTCGACCTCTACTACCAAAATGATTTTGGCAAGACACCCTCAGGTCAGCCAGTCAATGGCCGCTGGTACGATGTGGACCACAGCAACTATCGACTTGCTGCAATCCAGGTCGACCTATCGAAAGCGCCGACGTCACTTCACCCCTTCGGCTTCTATGTAAGTCTTCTCGGCGGGGCCAATGCCAATGTCTTGGCCAGCACCGAGCCCGGTGGAATCGATACCTACAAGGACTTCGCTCAAGCTTACGTGACTTACATGGCTCCGACGAAGGTGCCGCTAACGGTTGATTTCGGAAAGTGGTATGCATTCATCGGGTATGAAGGTCTCGATAGCCGGACACAGGACAACTATTCACGCTCATTCACATTCACGGGCCTAGAACCGGACTACATGACCGGCATCCGGGCGACCGCAGCAATCAGTGCAAAGTGGACAGTCAACGGATATCTCTATCAGGGATACAACGAAGTGGAGAACTCGAACTCCACGCTGAAGACTGGCTTGGGGGTCACTTACTCGCCGAACGGCAAACTTACCGCGACGTTGCAAGGATACAACGGCAAGGAAAGCAGCAGCAATCTGAATGAATCGGGTACTTACGGTGGCATCGGGTTTCCAGCCCCAGGGCAAGCGTGGGTGACCCAAATCAATCCAGTAGTCGTCTACAAGGCAAACTCCAAGGACAAGTACGCCTTTGACGGCACTTACGCGAGCGCGTCCGGCATGGGAAACTGGAATGGTCAAGCCGTCTATTATCGAAGGCAATTCGATGGACGTAACGCGGCCTGCCTCAGAGTCGACCGTGCAGACGACAGCGCGGGGCTGAGGTTTCTTGCCGGCGGAATCCAGCTCTGCTCATTCACCGGTACCTATGACTATAAAGTCAATGACAACCTGCTTCTCAGGTTTGAGCTAAGGCACGATACAGCGAGCCATCCCTTCTTCAACTCGAGTGGCGGTGGCTCTCAGCACCGTACAACCCTTACGTTTGCCCAGATCATCCAGTTCTGATTCTGCTGCAGAATCATATGTGCCCTAAGGGGGCCCTCCGTGATCGGAAGGGCCCCCTTCATGTATGCGGTGGTCGGCAGAGATTCGACTTTATAGATTCCTTATACGCGGTTTGAAACCCTTACGCGCCCCTGAGAGGCCTCCCAACCAGACTGGATCGGTAGGTTCGAACATCTGTGGTTACTTGGCTCGAGTACTTTGCCTTTCTGTTTTTCCTGTTCTGCGTTCTGAAGCCGCTTGCGGCCTGCATGCAGGACTTGGAATGCCGAGAGCATGAAAGAACGCCATCTCGACCTAGTGGGTCTGGCGGCGCCGGTCTCGAACGTCACGGCCACAGTGAGCTATCTACAAGGAACGCTAAGAATGCAGGACATCCTGTACATCGCAATTGGTTTGCTTTTTTTCGTATTGGCGATCGCTTACGTGTTCGCGTGCGACAAGTTGAGGGGAACGACTTCCGATGAGTGACTACATCTGGACCGGAATCGTTTGTCTTTTGCTGTTGATCTATCTGATCTATGCGCTGATCAAACCGGAGAAGTTCTAGCCAATGAACCTGAATGGATCTCTTCAGATACTCCTCTATCTCGTCGTGCTCATTGCAATCACCAAGCCGATCGGTAACTTCATGGCGAAGGTCTTCGAGGGTGAAGCGACCTTCCTTCACCCCATCCTCCGACCCTTCGAGCGGCTGATCTACCGGCTTTGCGGAATCCGCGAAGAAGACGACATGCCATGGACGACCTATGCAGTCGCCATGCTGCTATTCAGCGCCGTCGGCATGTTCATAACGTATGGTCTTTTGCGCACTCAAGGCATCTTCTCGGTATTCGGCTGGAACCCGCAAGGGCTCAATGGCACAAATATGACGCCTGACTTGGCGCTGAACACCGCTGCCTCGTTCACAACGAATACGAACTGGCAAGCGTACACGCCCGAAACTACCGTCAGCTACTTCTCGAACATGGTCGCCTTGGCGACTCACAACTGGATGTCGGCGGCTACCGGTATCGCAATCGCAATTGCGCTGATCAGAGGCTTTGCCCGACGGTCATCGAAGGGTATCGGCAACTTCTGGGTCGACATAATTCGGTCCACGATCTACGTGCTGCTTCCGATCTCGTTGATCGGCGGAATCATCTTCATCGCGGGAGGAGTTCCTCAGAACTTCCTGCCGTACCAGATCGTGACGACCCTGGAAGGGGCTAAGCAGGCGATCGCCCAAGGGCCGGTTGCGTCGCAAGAGATCATCAAGATGCTCGGAACGAACGGCGGTGGGTTCTTCAACGCCAACTCGGCACACCCATACGAGAATCCAAGCAATCTGATTAACCTGTTGCAGATCATCGCGATCTTCGTCATTCCTGCTGGCCTAACCTATACGTTTGGCAAGATGGTAGGCAACGTCCGCCAGGGATGGGCGGTGTTTGGCGCGATGGCGATCATGTTCTTGACCGGCGCGTTCGTCTGCAACGTCGCCGAACAGGCAGGCAACCCGTTCTTTGCGAAGGCAGGCGTCATGACAACGCAGACCGCCACTCAGCCGGGCGGGAACATGGAAGGGAAGGAGACCCGCTTCGGCATCGGCGCATCCTCGCTTTTCGCAACGATCACGACCGATGCATCGTGCGGCGCTGTCAACAGCATGCATGACAGCTACACGCCTTTGGGGGGACTTGTGCCCCTGTTCAATATTCTCACCGGAGAAGTGATCTTCGGGGGTGTTGGCGCTGGCCTTTACGGCATGCTCATGTTTGCGATTATCGGTGTGTTCATCGCAGGCCTCATGGTTGGTCGTACGCCTGAATACATCGGAAAGAAGATAGAAAAATTCGAAGTGCAAATGTCGATGCTCGTTGTGCTGATCCTAGCCGCAAGCATCCTTGGCTTCACGGCCCTCAGTGCGAACACCACATATCCACCTGGAGACACTGCCCAGACTTTCGACGACAAGCACTCCGCGGATGAGGCAAAGCTCCCCGCGATGGCGAGTTGGAATCATCAAAACGGCAGCAGTCCAAGTAACTACTACGGTGCAACCACCAACAACTTGAACAACTCAGGCGCTCATGGATTCAGCGAAATCCTCTACATGTACGCCTCATCGACAGGCAACAACGGCTCGGCGTTTGCCGGCATTACTTCCAACACGCCGCACTACAACGTCACCGGCACTCTAGCAATGCTGATCGGCCGGTTCCTGATGATCGTTCCGCTGTTGGCGATCGCTGGAAGCCTCGCCGCCAAGAAGAAGGTGCCGGAATCCGCCGGAACCTTCGCGACCGACTCGGGAACGTTTGTGGCCCTTCTTGTCGGTGTCGTAATCCTCGTGAACGCATTGACGTTCTTCCCGGCATTGGCGCTGGGCCCGATCGTTGAGCATTTCCAAATGACTCAGATGAAGAAGCCGATATGAGCAACAAACCAGATTCGATAACCCGGCCCCGAAACGCGCCGGCAAGGCTCTTCGAACCGACCATTCTCTCGCGAGCGGCAAAGGAGTCATTCCTAAAGCTGGACCCGCGAACGGTCGCCAAGAACCCCGTCATGTTCGTTGTGGAGGTTGGCAGCGTCGTCACGACGTTTCTACTCTTCCGTGGACTTATGGAGCATTCCAAGGACAATCTGTTCGTTGGTCAAGTCACTGTCTGGCTCTGGTTCACCGTACTGTTTGCCAACTTCGCGGAAGCAATGGCAGAGGGTCGCGGAAAGGCGCAAGCCGATTCGCTCCGAAAGGCGAAAACCGATACGATTGCCCGTCGATTGGTCAATGGCAAAGAGGAGCGGATTCCGGCCCCTCAGCTCTGCAAAGGCGACGCTTTTGTATGTGAACCGGGCGACTATATTGCAGCCGACGGCGAGGTGATCGAAGGGATCGCCAGCGTCGACGAATCAGCGATTACCGGCGAATCTGCCCCGGTCATTCGAGAGAGCGGAGGTGACCGATCCGCGGTTACTGGTGGAACGAAGGTTCTCTCAGACCGAATCGTCGTCAGGGTCACTCAGAATCCGGGCGAGTCATTCCTCGATAGAATGATCGCGCTCGTCGAAGGGGCGAAGCGGCAGAAGACCCCCAATGAGATCGCCCTGTCGATCTTGCTGGCCGGCTTGACCGTCGTCTTCCTCTTCGCTACCGTAACCCTGCTGCCATTCGCTCACTATAGCGTGCGATCGGCTGGCGCCGGTGAGGTGCCTTCGATCACCGTTATGGTTGCCCTGCTAGTCTGTCTGATCCCGACGACGATCGGGGGCCTGCTGAGCGCAATCGGCATTGCGGGCATGGATCGGGTCATGCAGCACAACGTGCTGGCTATGAGCGGCAAAGCAGTTGAAGCGGCAGGAGACGTGAACACGCTCCTGCTCGACAAGACGGGCACGATCACGATCGGCAACCGTCAGGCAACGGCATTTCATCCGGCGCCTGGCGTCAAGGATATGGAGTTGGCCGACGTGGCCCAGTTAGCATCGTTGGCTGACGAGACACCCGAAGGTCGAAGCGTCGTCGTGCTCGCAAAGGACAAGTACGGTATTCGCGAACGCGACATGGAGAGTCTTCATGCCGAATTCGTCGAATTCACGGCCCAGACCCGGATGAGCGGCGTTGATATGCCCGGACGCAAGATTCGCAAGGGCGCCGGCCAATCGGTTCAGCGATTTGTCGAGGAACAAGGCGGCAAAATGCCGCCTCAGATTCAGGACATCGTCGAGCGGATCTCCAAGGAGGGCGGCACACCCTTAGTCGTCGCGGAGAACGACAAGGTTCTGGGCGTCATTCAGCTCAAGGACATCGTCAAGGGCGGCATGCGGGCGCGGTTCGATCAGATGCGGGCCATGGGCATCAAGACGGTGATGATCACCGGCGACAATCCGCTGACGGCAGCCGCAATCGCCGCCGAGGCAGGAGTCGACGACTTCCTGGCGGAAGCGACGCCCGAGATGAAGCTGGCGTACATTCGAAACGAACAATCCGGCGGCAGGCTGGTTGCCATGACCGGTGACGGAACGAATGACGCCCCTGCCTTGGCTCAAGCCGATGTCGGAGTGGCGATGAACACTGGCACTCAGGCGGCGAAGGAAGCGGGGAACATGGTGGACCTCGACTCCAACCCGACCAAGCTAATCGAAATCGTCGAGATCGGTAAGCAGATGCTGATGACGCGAGGCTCCCTCACTACGTTCAGCATCGCAAACGACGTGGCCAAGTACTTCGCGATCATACCGGCGATGTTCTTCGTGACGTATCCGGAACTGAAGGCCTTGAACATCATCCAGTTGACGAACCCCCATTCGGCGATTCTCGCCGCGGTGATCTTCAACGCACTGATCATCGTGGCCCTTATCCCCCTCGCGTTGAGAGGCGTTCAGTACAAGCCTGCCAATGCAGCCGCGATCCTGCGGCAGAACTTGCTGATCTACGGTGTCGGCGGAATCATCGCGCCGTTCCCGGGAATTTGGATCATCGATCGAATCCTCGTTATGTTGGGGTTGGCGTAGCTATGAAACAGTTGAAACCGGCAATTCTTGTGACCTTGTTTCTCATGGTCTTCACGGGTTTTGTCTTCCCGTATTTTCTTTACGTGGTCGGGCGCGTGATGCCGCACCAGGCGAATGGCAGCATGGTAGCAGACTCTAAAGGCAATATCATCGGATCGTCCCTGATCGCCCAACCCTTCGCGTTGCCGAAGTACTTCCATCCGAGGCCGTCCGCAACGGGCGACCTCGGCTATGGAACCTTCGACAAGGATCACTCGTTCGCCGGCTCAGCCGGATCGAACTTGGGGCCCAATAGCGACAAGCTGATCAATGGCATCCATAAGAAGACGCCGGACGGCAAGGACGATCCCAGCAACTATGATGGCGTCGTCGACCTCGTCAAAGCCTATCGTGCCGAGAACAACCTGTCGGCGGACGCCAAGGTGCCGGCGGATGCGGTGACGCGATCGGGTAGCGGTATCGACCCCGATATCAGTCCAGAGAACGCCTACCTGCAAGCCGCCCGTGTCGCCAGTGCTCGACATATGTCCGTTCCGGACATGAAGAAGCTCATCGACGACAACACGACTCCGCGATTCCTCGGTGTTTTCGGAGATCCTACTGTTAACGTACTCAATCTGAATCTTATGCTAGATAAATCGGGTAAGTAAGCCCGATTGATGAGCTTTCTGGATCGACTTCTCGGCAAGCCGATTGCTACGCGGGCGGAAGAGGATCATAAGGTTGGAGTGTGGGCCGCCGTACCGATGCTGGGCTTGGATGCCCTCGGTTCGGCGGCCTATGGTCCTGAAGCGGCCCTGACGCTCCTGCTACCGCTCGGAGCGGTCGGCTTGGGATACATCGGACCGATCAGCGCGATTATCATTGCCCTGCTCGGAATCCTCTACGTCAGCTATCGGCAGACGATGGAGGCCTATCCAGGCGGCGGCGGTTCCTACACCGTTGCGAAGGATAACCTCGGAACGCGTGCCGGACTGCTTGCAGCGGCTGCTCTCCTCGTCGATTACATTCTGACCGCCGCAGTTGGCATCTCAGCCGGTGTCGGCGCGCTCGTCTCGGCGGTTCCGAGCCTGCTCCCTCAGACACTGCCAATCTGTATTGGCGTGCTCCTACTGATTACCGTCGTCAACCTACGAGGTATTCGCGAGTCTGGTGTGGTGTTCGCACTGCCCACATACGTGTTCATCGTCAGCCTCCTGGCGGTCTTGGGTATCGGCGTCTATCGAACCTTGACCCACGGTGGACACCCTATTGCGGTCGATGCGCCACCCATGATGCCGGCCGCTTCCGCAGGGGCGAGTCTATGGTTGCTAGCCAAAGCGTTTGCCAGCGGGTGTACGGCGATGACGGGCGTCGAAGCAGTCAGCAACGGCATTTCGGTCTTTTCCAAGCCGGGCGTAAAACGGGCGCAATCGACGTTGACCGTCATCGTCGTCGTCTTAGGTGTCCTGCTGGCCGGTATCGCCTATCTCTGTGCGGCCTATCGAATTGGCGCGACCGCACCGGACGGGCCAGGCTATCAGAGCGTGCTCTCTCAGTTGACGGCAGCCGTCATCGGTCGCGGCGTTGCGTACTACATAACTATCGGTAGCGTCCTTGCCGTGTTGGCCCTTTCGGCAAACACCGGTTTCGCCGACTTTCCGAGGCTATGCCGGCTGTTGGCCGAGGATGAGTTCCTTCCTCACACCTTCGCAAACCGGGGTCGTCGGCTCGTCTACACGTGGGGGATCTGCATCCTGGCTGTGTTGACGGGGGCGATCTTGATCGTTTTCGGCGGTGTCACCGACCGATTGATCCCTTTGTTCGCGATCGGGGCGTTCCTCGCGTTTACACTGTCTCAGGCAGGCATGGTGCAGCACTGGCGTCATCGGCCATCGAAGGCCAATTCGCTTCGAATGGCGGTCAACGGATTAGGTGCGGCGGCAACAGCAATCGCCATCACGGTCATTCTGGTGGCGAAGTTCGCCGAGGGGGCATGGGTGACTTTCCTGTTGATCCTCGGGTTGTATCGCACTTTCTCGTTGGTCAAGAAGCATTACGCTTATGTCGAGAGGGAGACTGAGTGCCGGTGCCCAATCGTGTTGGGTGACTTGAAGAAACCGATTGTCCTCGTGCCGGTGGGCCGATGGAGCACGATCTCTGAGAAGGCCCTTCGCTTCGCACTGTCGCTTTCCGACGATGTGATGGCCCTTCACATTAGCTTCGATCCCGACAAATTGCCGGCCCTTCAGCGCACTTGGCAGGTTAACGTCGACGAGCCTTGCCGGGTACACGGGATCGTGCCTCCGAGCTTGGTGATCGTATCATCGCCATATCGTCGCCTTTTTAGCCCGTTGCTGAGTTGCATTCATGACGTCCAGATACAGCACGCCGACCGCACCATCGCGATCGTCCTTCCGGAACTGGTCGAGCACCGGTGGTATCAGTATCTGTTGCACAATCAGCGCGCCACGTGGTTGAAAGCCGCTCTCCTCTTGAGCGGCGATCGAAACGTGGTAGTGGTTAATGTGCCTTGGTACTTGGGAAAGTGAGAACGGGGCGAATTCTGTTCTTTCTGCAAACCTTTTCGCTTTTCAATCCGTACATCTAAAAAGTGTCCCGCAGATTGGTATGAAAAGTATGAATGAACGTTCAAGTGGGAAGTGCGCTAGCTTCTCGGACGCTTTCTATGGAACTTCGACGGTTGGAGAGAGGGGCCAAATCGTGATTCCGGCGGAAGCTCGAACCGAGATTGGCTTTCATCCCGGCGACAAGGTGGTGATCATGAGGCATCCCGTTCATTCCGGCCTCATGCTCTTCAAGTTGGAGGCAATGCGGGAGTTTCTAGACGAATTCGCAGCTGGGTTGGCGCACATACAAGAGCAGGAAGAGAGGAAGCAGTGATAGAGATTGGACAAACTTTGGGTGCAGTGATCGCGGTCATGCACGGCGGGATGAACGCCCAAGCGGGGGCAATGACCCTCGACGAGGCGGTCAGGCAGGCAGAGACGAACGCGTTTGCCGTGCGCCTTCAGCAAACGGTGATCGAGAAGAATCGTCAGAAGGTGAACCAATCGCAGGGAAGCTTGGGACCGGCCATTAGCTTCGGAGCAAGTTACCTTCGATACGATCAGGCCGTTACAGCCCAGTTCTCATCTGCCTCGCCGCCCATTACGATTCAGCCTATCGACGTCAAGACCGTTAACGCCACGTTGACGATGCCCATCGATATCGCCGGCAATATGACTCGCTTGCTTCATGCCAATCAGGCAAGTCGGCGTTCTTCCGAGTTGACGCTAAATGCAACGTACAACGACACGCGCCTCAGCGTAAGGCAGGCCTATTTCAGCGTACTGCGCGCGAAAGCTCAAATCGTTGTCGACGAAAAGGCGCTAACTGACGCCAAAGACCGGCTCGATCAGGGGCAAAAGCAGTTTGACCAGCAGCAGGTCGCCAAACTGGACGTAACTCGCTATCAGGCTCAGGTGGCTCAGTCCAACTCGGATCTTATCTCGGCCAAGGACAGTCTCACCTTGGCGAACTATGCGTTCAACCTCGCGCTTGCGCGACCAATTGAAACGGCGGTTAGCCTGGTCGACATGGACGAATTACCGGCCTTAACGCCTACTGAAGATGACCTCGTCAAAGCGGCGCAAACCAAGCGGCCGGAGGTTCTCGCGGCCAAGGAGACTCTGAAGGCGCTCGCGTTAATCACGAGGGCGACTGAGTCCTCGATGAATCCGACGCTCAATCTCCAAATCCAGTCATCCGAAACGATCGATCCGTCCGGCTTTACCCAAACTGGGGCGCAGACGACGGGCACCTTGCTGCTCAATATCCCGATCTTCGATTCGGGTGTGACCCGGGCAAAGGTCAAACAGGCAAGGCAGGACGAGACGACGGCACGGATCAACCTGGAACAGACCAAGCTCCAGATCTCCCAAGAAGTGCGCAACGCCATCGCGAATCTTTCCAGCGCCAGAGCGCGTTTGGATAATGCGACGGAGCAGGTTCGGCTTGCCGAAGAGGTCTATCGCTTAGCAAAAGTCAAGCAAGACGCCGGTGCGGGCACGTACTACGAGGTGGTCGACGCCGAAAGCCAGCTCACCTTGGCCCGCAACGGTCAGGTCAGCGCGCGATATGACTATTTGACAAGCTACTCGCAACTTCAGCGAGCGGTCGGTCAGGACGACCTGACGGCTGCAATCGCCTCAACTGCCAACGGTTCAAGAGGAAAGTAATTTATGAATTCCCGTGTTTTATGGAGCCTTGCCGGAATCGTTGCGCTGACGGTGACCGGTTGTGTCGATCGGGAAGCGCAGCGGCAATCCAAAGCCACCGAAGAAGTCATCAAGAATCCGGTGAAAGCGGTTACGACCCTGCCGGCACGCCTGGATACGGTGAGCGAGTATGTCGAGATCACCGGGGACGTCACAGCCGGCGAGGATACGACCATCGGTTCGAAGCAAACGAACCGAGTGGTTTCCGTACTCGTCAAGGACGGCGACTCGGTGAGTGCGGGACAACTGCTTGCACTGATGGACGACACCGCACCGCAGGCCCAGTTGAAGCAAGCCCAGGCACAGGTGGCGACGGCGTCGGCGAGTCTTGCGGCGGCGAGATCACAATTAATCCAGGCAGAGCGCAACGCCACGGTAGGGCCCCACAAGAGCACGCTTCAGGTCTACTACGCCCAGTCGCAGGTTCGCGGGGCGCAACGGTCGCTCGACAAACTGATCAACGGAACTCGTCCTGAGGAGCGCCGTCAGGCGGAAGCCAATCTGGCGAGTGCCAAGGCGACTCTCGAACTTCAGAAGAAGCAACTGGAGCGGACTAGAACGCTCGTACAAGAAGGCGCGCTGCCTGGCGAGAACCTCGATCAGCAGCAGGCTTCTTACGATCAGGCCCTGGCGCAGTACAAGAATGCCGGCGAGGCCGTGAAGATCAATGAGGCCGGCAGTCGTCAGGAAGACATCGATACGGCGAAAGCCGCCCTTCAGAGCGCACAGGAGAATCTGAGAACGGCGGAGGATCAGAAGAAGCTCGATCCTCTCCTCAAGGATCAAGTAGATGCGGCGCAGGCCCAAGTCGATAGCGCGCGGGCGCAGTTGGCTTCCGCCCGGGCTCAGATCCAGATCGCTACACAGGCGATCGGTGATACGAAGGTGTACGCTCCGTTCTCCGGAAAGGTCTCGGGTCGTCCGATTCAGGCGGGAACGGTGGCAGGCGCAAATACGGCGATAGTCCGAATCGTGGGCGGCGGCGGAATCTACTTCAGCGGCCAAATCACGAGCGACAACATAGAGAAGGTCAAGAGTGGCGATCCGGTTCAAGTTCACGTGGATGGCTTGACCGACAAGGTCTTTGATGGCCGCATTGTCACGATCAACCCTCTGGCCGACAGCGTAGGTCGATTGTTCTCGGTTCGCGTCCAGTTCCTTGGCGCTACGGACGCACTGAAACCGGGCATGTTCGCCCGAGGCAGCGTCACGGTCAGGACGATTCCCAACGCGATTCTCGTCCCCAACTCGTCGGTTCTCAGCAAGGGGGACAGTCATTACGTGTTCACCGTGGTCGGCGACAAGGCAAAGCAGGTCAAGGTGAGCACGGGCTTGTCGAAAGGCGACGATATCCAAGTAACGGGTTTGACCTCCGATGCGCGCGTCGTTGTGAACGGGCAGGAGGATCTGCTCGATGGCGTCCAAGTGGCTGAGAAGGGCGTTAAGTCAGCCAGTCTCAACAGTTCTCCCAAAACAAGCGAGGGCAAAGGGTGAATTCAATAACGCGGACGGCGATCAATCGCCCGATATTTATCTTTATGTTGATGGTTGGGGCGTTCCTAATGGGAACGATCTCCTACCTTGGCATGCGGAAGGAACTTCAGCCGGACGTCAGCTTCGGGACGATCACCATCACGACCCAGTACCCAGGGGCGGGACCTGACGATATCAACGAATTGGTATCCAGGAAGATTGAGGAATCCGTTGCCGGCGTTAGCGGTATCCGCGAGATAACCAGCACTTCGCAAGAGGGGATCTCGGCGGTAGTGATCACTCTGGAACTCGACCGGAACGTCGACAATGCCCTGAGCGACATTCGGTCGAAGGTGGACGCCAGCGTCAATAACTTGCCGAAGGACGTTCTCAAGCCCGAAGTGCAGAAGCTGGACACATCGATCACGCCAATGCTGAACCTGTCGTTCAGCAGCAGCCTGTCCAGCAAGGAGCTTCGAGACCTGATCGACGACAAGCTGGCAGACCGATTCTCCCAAATCAATGGCGTCGCGAGCGCCAGCGTGCAGGGAGGCGATCAGCGTGAAATCCAAGTCCGGGTGAAAAAGGACCGACTTCTGTCGTACGGCATCGGAATCAGCGAGATTCTTCAAGCCGTTTCCGCCGCGTCGCTGAATGCCCCCAGTGGGCACGTAGTCACCGACTCGCAAGAACTGTCCGTTCGCGTGAAGGCCGACTTCACGGATCCGAAGCAAATCGCCGACACGATCATCTCGATAAGCGACCCGAAGAACCCTAACGCGAAGCGTCGGACGGTACGGCTTTCCGACGTAGCGACCATCGATGACTCGACCGTCGAACGGACGGCATATTCCCGCTTGAACGGGCATGACGCCATCGTTCTAGCGATCCTCAAGGCTCACGATGGAAACGCCGTCGAGATTACTCAGAACGCCGAGCAGGTGATCAGCTCAATCAAGAAGGAGTATGCGAAGGTCCACCTTAACGTGGTCGAGACGTTCAACCAGTCGAATCAGATCAAGGACTCGATCAGCGACCTCAACTTCGCACTGGGCTTCGGCATCTTCCTTGTTGCGAGTATCGTCTTCATTTTCCTTCACAACATGCGGGGAACGATCATCGTCGCCCTCGCGATCCCGACCTCGATCTTCGCGACGTTTGTCGCGATGAACCTACTCGGATTTACGATCAACAACATGTCGATGCTCTCCCTGTCGCTTGCGATCGGAGTGCTTGTCGACGACGCGATCGTCGTCCTAGAGAACATCTATCGGCACTTGAAGATGGGCGAAGATCCGCGACAAGCCGCTATCAACGGCCGTGCCGAGATCGGTCTCGCCGCTCTGGCTATCACGTTTGCCGACGTCGTCGTGTTCCTTCCGATCGGGTTTATGGGCGGCATCGTTGGCTTGTTCTTCAAGCCGCTCGCGTTGGGATTCGTATCTGCGACTCTCTTCTCCTTGTTTGTGTCATTCACTCTGACGCCGCTGCTTGCCGCCCGTTGGTACCGTTCGGGCGAGGACATGGAGCATGCGACCGGCTGGTTCGCGAGCGGGTTCGAGCGCGGCTTTGCCAAGCTGCAAGACTTCTACCGTCGGGTACTAGAGTGGGCACTTCACCATCGATGGTTCGTGTTCCTGCTTGGAAACCTCTCCCTGTTTTCGGTCATCGCATTCATCGCGGGCAGTTTTGTTACGGCGAAGGCTCCTCCGGGAGTAACAGGCGCCGCGGCGAGTCCGGCCAACTTTGGCGTGCAGGGCGCGTTGACGTGGGCCGTCCCCAGAACGCTCTTCATGATGGTGGCGTTTGTCGGACTGATCGTGTTCGCGATCAACTACCTGCGGGCGAAGAAGGACCGCCGGTTCCGGTGGACTGTCGTTGGCGTGTCTGAACTCGTCGGCGTGGTACTTGCCGTCGTCGTGAAGATGCCCCCAATGGTTGGCCTCTTCCTCGGCCTCGCGATTCTCCCGGTGATCTGCTTTGTGCTAAACGCGGTTCATCCGCTCACGAAGTCTCGTCTGATTCCGGCGTCCATTCTGTTCGCGTTGATCTTCCCGTTAGCCTCGCTTGGAGGATATCAGTACGCGCAATGGAAAGGTGAGTCGGTCTTCAAATTCGGCTTTATGCCGGAAAGCGACGCTGGGCAGGTTCAGGCGAACATTCAGCTTCCTCCCAGCTCGAACCTGCAGGACTCGCAGCGGGTTGTCGAACAGATCGAGAAGATCATGATGGCGGACCCCGATGTGAAGTATGTGGTCTCCAATATCGGTGTCCAAGGTGTTGGAGGATTTGGTGGTACGAACCAAGGCTCCAACTACGCTCAGGTCATCGCGACGCTCTATGACCGGCAGGCTCTCACGGATCGGCTGCCTTGGGCCAAGCACTCCGAAAGGTTCCGACACCGCTCCAGCACGAGCGTGGCGGCGCAGTTCACCGCACAGGTCGATCACATACCTGGAGCGATGATCAAGATCTCGGCGACCAGCGCTTACGGCTTTGGATCCGATATTCAGCTGTCGTTTACATCGGACGACCGCGCTGCCCTTCTGGCAACGGCGGAAGCGGTGCGAAATGGTCTTGCTCAAGGGGCTGTACCCGGCATCATCAACCCGGACCTCAGTTCCAAGGAGGGTAAGCCGGAAGAGCAGATCAAGCCGGACCGATTGGCGATTGCCGACCATGGAGGTACGGTCTCGGACTATGCTCGGGCGATTCAGACTCTGTATCAGGGCAATGATGATACGAAGATGCGCGTAAACGGACGGGAATATCCGATCCGAGTAATGATGGATGTTAACGATCGAAATGATCCAGATATCCTGCGTCAAGTGCCGATTACGTTCAACCAGGGCAATCCGGTCTTTATCCCGTCGGTGGCCAAGATCGTGAGGGCGCCTGGTATCGACAAGATCACTCGTCGCCAACGAGCGGAGGAGATCCAGGTGACGGCGGACCTGCTTCCCGGATATGCCAACGGCTCGGTGACGGCCCAGATCCAGAACTGGCTTGCCCGGACAAAGATGGTGCCGTCAAGCGTGCAATTCAAGCCGCTCGGTCAAGCAGACTTCCAAGCGCGTGAGTCCGGCTTCCTCTTCGGAGCGCTGGGGCTTGGCTTCATCCTCGTTTACATGCTGTTGGCGTCGTTGTACGACAACCTGCTTTATCCGTTCATCATTCAGATCGCACAGCCGCAGGCGATGGTCGGCGCGCTCTTGGCGCTCGTCTTGATGGACAAGTCGCTCAACCTGGTCGGGTTCATCGGCATCATATCCTTGGTGGGATTGGTAGGAAAGAACGCGATACTCCTCGTCGACTATACGAATACGTTGCGCGACCGAGGGCGTAACCGGCACGATGCATTGGTAGAGGCGGGACCGACCCGACTCCGGCCGATCATGATGACGACGCTGGCACTCATCTTGGGAATGCTTCCAGTGGCGCTAGCGATCGGACGCGGCTCCGAGTTCCGCGAAACGATCGGAATCACGATCATTGGCGGAATCTCCTTGTCCACGATCCTCACTCTTGTCGTCATTCCGTGCTCCTACACGATCTTTGACGACCTGACCCTATACTTCTCCAGTCTCATGGGGAAACGTCCTCAACACGTCACCGCGAGCGAATCCGAATTCGCCGATCCGACCGAAGAGGATGCTTCGGTCGCAAGACCTTGAGGAGTTCTAGCCGGGAGGTGACACGCAAATGCGCGCTCACCTCCCGGTTAGGCAGATCGGTACTACTCAGCTGAGCGGTCTATCGCTCAAATGTGACCGGCATGGGGCTGGTCGGCAGTTTTGAAACGATGCGGCGCGGCATAGGAGTTACGATCGGGTTCTTGATCGCTGCCGGATATATAGCCGGCTTGGTCACGATTTATCGCGCGCACGTCATTCGCGTGAGGCACGCGGAGGTGATTCCGATCAGGCGGCCGCCTGCCAAAATCCTCGGTAACGGCGACCTCACAGCGCTGATTATCGACGGGGAAGGGCATGCTGAGGTACTAGACGGCCAGAAGCACCTGGCAATGACCTCCTTAAGCCCGGCCGATCCGTCGACTCGCTTTCTGTCGGGGGTTCTGACGCCTACCGGTCGGGTCTACCTTGTCGACGCTCGCAAGGTGCTGACCCGGTGGTCGGCAAGTCGCCCAATGGAGTCGTCGAAGCCGCTGAAAGTTGACGGCGACATGCTCGAGATCACGGTCGAGGAATCGCGCCAGATTCTATGGTGCGCCACATTGCGCCACGACCTGAGCCCTGACGCGCTGATGCTCTACGCGATCAGCTTGAAGAACGGCAAGCAGATTGGGAGCGTCAACCTCGAGGCTCATCGGGGAACCATCTCGATCGTAACGTCGCATGCGGGGAACGGTATCGTCCTCGCTACGTCGGATTCGCCCGGCGCGTTTTACTTTACGGTGGACGGCAAGACGATCCGCTCCAAGTTCCTGGATGCCGGCGACCTTGTGACTTCAGCCGCATTTAGCGACGCGGACATACTGCTAGGTCTGAAGTCAGGCCCGGTGCTTATGGTCGACTCGGAGACGGGCAAGCTGAAGCACACGTTCGAATCAGATTTCCTGCCGGTGACCCAGATTGCAGTGGACGGGAGATTGATCGGGATTGGACATGGAGATGGCGATAGCAGCACGGGAATCGGCAGTTTCGATGTGTTTGATGGGTCCACGGGCGAACTCAAGAGCAAGTGTGGGACACGCGATCGAGTGACTTCGGTGACCTCCGATGGGGTGGCAGGACAGTTTGTGTTCGGCCAGCGATTCGGAATGGTTCAAATCGCGCGAGATACCGATTCTCGCGGAGCAGCCGAGGTTTCGGGGTTGGGCGCATTAGGCGAGATCCGCCTGATTGCCATAAAGGACGGCTGCTGTTTGATCCTGGGCGCCAAACGGGCTTGCCGATTTGAGCTTCCCAAACTCGGCGACTAGATACGTCAGGGCTTCGTTTTCGGCTCGTCGACCGACACGGCCTGGATGGTCGTCTTGCCGCCTTTCGATTCGATCTTGATCCGAGCAAGTTCGCCCTTGGGAGTAACGCCCATCATGTCCGCCGTCCCACCGGAGCCCTGGCGGTCAAGGTGGAGCGTGTCCTTGTAGAAACGGGCCACCTTGTCTACTGAATCGGGAGTGACCATGTCGATTTCATATCGCGTTTCCGCACTGGATGACGTGACTTTGCTTTGGCCCTCTGGCACGGTGGCCCCCGGATAGATGGGGATGTCCGCCTTCGTCGCCAATTCCGCCTTGCTCATTGCCACGCCGTTGTTCGCCGATGGTGCTGAATCGGTGGAGGCTGCCTTGGAAGCCGCCGGCTCTCTTGAGCATCCGCCGATGGCGGCTGTCAGTACGAGCAAAGCCAAGATGTTCTGAAAACGCACGATAGATTGTGACCAAGTCGGGGTGCGGGAGTGGGGGCGCAGCTAATGTCGATAGTGGAGCCCGACTTGGTCGGGCCGACTACCCAAACGTGGTTACGAACTATCCGGCGGCTTCAAGGGGGCCGCTGCTGCAAACCCGCGTCCAAATTGTCCAAGAGTAGTGTTAGCCTGGTGGAACTACCTGATGTATTCTATGCGGGTGGAATTGAGCTTGCGTCGAGGTGGCCGGTTGCGCCACGTTGCCCGAATCTTGCTGCAGTTTGGCGGCACTGCGATCTTGGCAGCCGGAGTGTGGAGCGTCCCGGCCAGAAACTCCAAAACGACTCTCGCGAAGAAGATCGACTACAACCGGGACGTGCGCCCGATCATCACTAAGTGCTTCACTTGCCACGGGCACGACAGCAAGGCGGTCATGGCGAACCTGCGCCTGGACCAGAAGGACACCGCGACCGAGAAGTTGCCTGACGGCGTTTACGCCGTCGTCCCCTTTCATCCCGAGAAGAGCGAAATGGTCACGCGAATCTTCGCGACCAACGCCCTCCAGATGCCTCCAGCTTCCAGCAATAAGGTGCTGAACGCCGACGAGAAGCGAATTCTCAAGGAGTGGATTGCCGAAGGGGCCGAATACAAGAAGCACTGGGCGTTTGTGGCGCCGATTCGCCCCGCCGTACCGCAAGTGAAGAACCCGAGTTGGGTTCGGAATCCGATCGACGCTTTCGTGCTGGCGAAGATGGAAGAGAAGGGCCTAAAGCCGGCCCCTGAAGCGGACCGTCGAACGTTGATTCGGCGGCTTTCGCTCGATCTGGACGGAATCCCGGCGACGCCAAAGGACGTCAAGGCGTTCCTGGCCGACAAGTCTCCCAAGGCATATGAGAAGGTTGTCGATCGGCTTCTCGCTTCGCCTCGCTATGGCGAGCGAATGGCGATGGATTGGATGGACTACGCCCGATACGCAGACAGCAACGGGTATCAAGCCGATTTCGAGCGATTCCAGTGGCGGTGGCGAGACTGGGTGATCGACGCCTACAACAAGAACATGCCGTACGACGAATTCACGGTCGAACAGCTTGCCGGCGACCTGCTTCCGCATCCTACTCTCGACCAGATCGTGGCGACTGGCTTCAACCGAAACCATCGCATCAACACGGAGGGAGGCGTCATCCCCGAGGAATGGCGGATCGAGACGGTCATCGATCGTGTCGAAACAACTTCTGCGACTTGGCTCGGACTGACGGCCGGATGCGCACGATGCCACGATCACAAGTACGATCCGATCAGTCAGAAAGACTTTTACAGCCTAAACGCGTTCTTCAACAATGTTCCGGAGAGCGGCTCCGGCGTCGAACGCCCGGAAAACCACCCGCCGTACATCAAAGCGCCCTATCCCTCCCAGGCCAAGCAGCTTGCGGAACTGACCGCGAAACTGACCGAATACCAAAAGCAAGCGTCGCAACGACTCGCGGTAAACGCTGTGCAATCCGCAGCTTGGAACCCAACGCTGAAGGATGACGATCCGAAGCTGGAGCCGGGGCGGGTGGCCCGGTATACGCTAGGTTCGTGGCCGGCAGTTGCGTCCGGTTCGGTTCCCACGCCCGTGGTAAAGGGGAAGGTCAAGGGCGAATTGGGACGCTCGACCGGCTCGGTTGTGACTGGGGACATGGGGTACCTCGATCTGGGTCAGAAGGACGGGTTCGACGGATCAAGCGGGATGTCATACGGCTGCTGGATCAAGCCTAACGGCGATTCCGGCTCACCTGTTGCAAAAATGGACACCATGCACGACTACCGTGGATGGGACATGATGCTCGACGGTGGCCGTCCCAGTGCTCATTTCCTTAACAAGTGGCCGGACAATGCGCTGAAGGTCATCTCCAAGACCAAAATCCCGATGGGGCAGTGGAGCCACGTTCTTGTTACCTACGACGGAACGCAGAAGCCGGACGGGGTTCAGATTTACATCAACGGGAAGCCGACCGAGAAGATCGTCGATAAGGACTCGTTGTCGGCGACCATCAAGTCCGATGTGCCGATCACAGTGGGGCGACGAACGACAGGCGAGACCTTCGACGGCGAGGTTGACGATCTTGTCTTATACAACCGGGTCCTGTCCGGTGACGAAGCCGCGAAGCTCGCCGATGTAAGCCCAGCCGCGCCAATTCTCAGGACGCCGGTCGAGAAGCGCACTACAGCACAGATCGCGGCACTGAACGAGATCTGGTCCTCTGAGAATGATGCCGAGTACCGCAAGGTGGTGAATGCGATCAAGGCTACGACCGATGAGCGCGACAAACTGGACTCGGAGATCACGACCGTTATGGTCATGAAGGAGATGCCCAAACCGAGAGATTGCTTTGTCCTGATTCGTGGTCAGTACGACCACCATGGCCCGAGGGTGACGGCGGCAACCCCCGCGTTTCTTCCGCCGATCCCGGCCGGCTACCCCAGAAACCGGCTTGGACTTGCGAAGTGGATCGTCAGCCCGAGCAACCCGCTAACCGCCCGAGTAACCGTCAATAGGTTCTGGGAGCGCTTCTTCGGAACGGGGATCGTCGCTACCTCGGAAGACTTCGGTACACGGGCGGAGTTCCCGAGTCATCCGGAATTGCTCGATTGGCTCGCCACCGAGATCGTCCGCCTAAAATGGGACCAGAAGGCGATTATCAAGGAGTTGGTAATGAGTGCGACTTATCGTCAGAGCTCGGACGCCAGCCCCGATGACGTCAGGATCGACCCGACGAATCGGTTCCTCGCTCACGGACCTAGATTCCGCTTCTCAGCCGAAGTGATTCGTGACCAAGCACTGGCGATTGCCGGTCTATTGGTCGAAAAAGTGGGCGGACCCTCGGTGCGACCGTACCAACCGGACGGGGTGTGGGACGAATTGAACGTATACGGAAACCTGCGAAACTACAAGCACGATACGGACTCCGGTCTCCACCGCCGCAGCCTATACACCATATGGAAGCGCACTGCTGCTCCACCCGAAATGACATTGTTCGACATGTCGACGCGCGAGACTTGCCGGGTGAAGAGAGCCCGAACCAACACGCCTCTGCAGGCTCTGGTCTTGCTGAATGACGTGACATTTGTCGAGTCTGCCCGTATTCTGGCGAATCGCATGATCACCGAGGGCGGACCAAGTGTGAAGGGCAGGCTCGACTACGCGTACGAGAGGGCTCTTTCTCGACCTCCTACGTCTTCCGAGCTTCGAATCTTGGAATCCGGGCTTGCTCGACGGCTGGCCCACTACCGGCAGAACCCGATGGCGGCAAAGAAACTGATTGCCATGGGAGATGCCAAGAACTCCCCGGGCGTCGATTCATCGGAGTTGGCTGCCTATACCGTCGTTGCCAGCACCATTCTCAACTTGGACGAGACCGTCACCAAAGAATAAGCAAACCATGGACCCAATCCTTCAACTCCAAGACCAACTGAACCGACGAATCTTCCTCAAGCGAAGCGCTGGCCTCGGCCTCACCGCGCTGTTCACTCTGCTCGGCGGAGGCGCGCTCGCCCAAGACTTCACCGGTCAGCGCAAGCGAGTCGGCGGCATGCCAGGAATTCCTCATTTCACGCCCAAGGCGAAACGGGTGATCTACCTTTTCCAGTCGGGCGCACCATCGCAGATGGATTTGTTCGACCCGAAACCCGAGCTAGAGAAACGACGTGGGGAGGATCTGCCAAGCACCATCCGTATGGGGCAGCGCTTAACCGGCATGACATCGGGGCAGAAGTCGTTCCCGGTAGCCCCCAGCGTCTTCAAGTTCCAGCAGCATGGCCAAAGCGGGATCTATCTGACGGAGCTATTGCCGCATTTGGCAGGGATCGTCGACGAACTCACGTTCATCTACTCAATGAACACCGAGGCGATCAACCACGATCCGGCGGTGACCTTCTTCCAGACTGGATCGCAACTGGCGGGAAGGCCCAGCATTGGGTCATGGATGTCTTACGGTCTGGGCACCGAGAACCGAGACCTGCCCGCCTTCGTCGTAATGACATCGGTAGGAACCGGGCGCAAAGACGACCAACCTCTCTACGATCGGCTTTGGGGATCCGGTTTCCTACCGACTCAGCATCAGGGAGTCAAGTTCCGCAATGCCGGTGACCCGGTTTTGTACTTGTCGGATCCCGAAGGAATCGACCGCGACACGCGTCGGGAGATGATCGGCGACCTCGTCGGGCTGAACAAGCTCAAGCTGATGAGTGCGCGCGACCCGGAGATCTCGACTCGGATTTCCCAGTACGAGTTGGCGTTCCGGATGCAAATGTCCGTACCCGAACTCACCGATATCTCAAAGGAACCGTCCAGCGTTCTGGAGATGTATGGCCCGAGTGTTAAGACACCGGGCACGTTCGCGTTCAACTGCCTGCTCGCCAGGCGGCTGTCCGAGCGAGGTGTGAGATTCGTCCAGCTGTTCCACATGGGTTGGGATCACCACTTCGGGCTCCCCATGGCGATTAAGGGCCAGTGCCAGGACACTGATCAGCCGACGGCCGCCCTCATCAAGGACCTCAAGCAACGTGGACTCTTGGACGAAACGCTCGTTGTTTGGGGCGGAGAGTTTGGCCGAACGGTGTACTCACAAGGCGACCTGACCGCGACCAACTATGGCCGCGATCACCACCCTCGGTGCTTCACAGTGTTCATGGCAGGAGCGGGCCTAAAGAAGGGCGTCGCCTATGGAAAGACGGATGACTATTCCTATAACATCGTGGAGAACCCAGTCTCGGTGCACGACCTGCACGCGACCATCCTTAACATTCTGGGAATCGATCACACACGGCTGACCTTCCGGTATCAAGGTCGAGACTTCCGGTTGACCGATGTGTCAGGCGAGCTAATCGCACCGATCATGGCGTGAGCCGATCATGATCGTTAATGCCAACACGCCTCCGGCAAAGGATGCGTCGGGCGGTTTGTTAATGAATAGCGTCCAAATCCGTGGCTGAAATGTCCAACCAGGCCGCTATGCCGGTGTAAATACCTGTTGTATGCTATCTAGGTGGAATTCAGTCTGCGACGAGGGTGCCGCACGGTAAAAACGATGCGAGTCCTTCTTCATCTCACCGGAATTTGTGTTCTAGCGGCCGGCGTTTGGAGTTTCCCGGCCAAAAACTCCAAATCGGTTCGGGTCAAGAAGATCGAATACAACCGGGATGTGCGGCCGATCATCACCAAGTGCTTCACATGCCACGGGCACGACAGCAAGGCAGTCATGGCGGACTTGCGGCTGGATCAGCGCGACACAGCGACAGCAAAGCTTCCGGACGGCGTCTTTGCAATCGTTCCCGGCCACCCCGAGAGTAGCGAGTTGGTCAAGCGGATCAATGCCACGAACGCGCTGCAGATGCCGCCGCCTTCAAGCAACAAGTTCCTGAATGCCGAAGAGCGAGCGACCCTCGTTGAGTGGATCAAACAAGGCGCCGAATACAAGAAGCATTGGGCATTCGTTGCTCCAGTGCGGCCACCCGTCCCCAAGGTGGCGGATGCGTTTTGGCCGAAGAATCCAATCGACAATTTCATCCTCGCTCGACTTGAGGAAGAGGGCATCAAGCCGTCCCCCCGGGCCGACAAACGAACGCTGATTCGGCGCGCCACTTTGGATCTTCTTGGCGTCCCGCCTACTACAGCTGAGGTCAATTCTTTCCTCGCCGACAACTCAGCGAACGCTTACGACAAGCTTGTCGATCGCCTCCTGGCCAATCCGAAATACGGAGAGCGGATGGCGATGGACTGGATGGACTTTGCTCGATATGCGGACAGCAATGGGTTTCAGTCCGATTACGAACGCTTTCAGTACCGATGGCGCGATTGGGTAATTGACGCCTACAACAAGAACATGCCGTTCGACGAGTTCACCGTCGACCAACTTGCCGGCGACCTTCTACCGAACTCAACAGTTGACCAAAAGATCGCTACCGGGTTCAATCGGAACAACCGCGTCAACACGGAGGGAGGAATCATCCCCGAAGAGTGGCGCGTCGAGATGGTCATCGATCGAGTTGAGACGACGAGTCAGACTTGGCTCGGCCTGACTGCCGGCTGCGCGAGGTGTCACGACCACAAGTACGATCCGATCAGTCAGAAAGAGTTCTACAGCCTCAACTCCTTCTTCAGCAACATCCCCGAGGAGGGAATGGGGGTCGATGCGGCGGTTAACCAGGTCCCGTTCATCAGTGCGCCCTATCCGGATCAAGCCAAGCAACTGGGCAAGCTGGTCTCAGAGCTGACCGATACTCGAATCAAGGAGAACACCTGTTTTGTAGCGGACAAGCCCAAGTCGGCCGACTGGAATCCTCAGGTTGCGTCTCAACCTTCTGTGCCACTGGAGGGTCAGTTGGCTCGCTACACCTTCGGAGACTCGACGACTTGCCAGACGTCCACCGACTCCGCGAGTATGCCGAAACCCAAGGTGATCGGCCCAGTGAAATATGATGTGGGCCGATCGTCTGGCGCGGTCCTGACCGACTCCAAGTCGTACCTTGATCTCGGAGCGGTTGGGGATTTCGACGGGACGAAAGGGTTCTCGTACGGCTGTTGGGTCTACCCGAAGAACGGAAGCGGATCGCCGATTGCCAAGATGGACTCCGCCCACGATTACCGAGGGTGGGATATCTCCCTGCAAGGCAATCGAATCGCCGCCCACTTCATCAACAAATGGCCCGAGAACGCTCTTAAGGTCGTCACGAAGTCGACTATTCCGAATGAGAAATGGACCCATATCGTGGTGACCAACGACGGTTCCCGAAAGCCGGAGGGTGTCCACATCTACATCGACGGCAAGAACGCCGCCATCGACACTGAGACCAACGCCCTCAAGGACTCGATACAAACTCCAGTCACGTTGACTGTCGGGCGTCGAACCGGGAGCGACGAATTCGAGGGACAGGTCGACGACCTCGTGCTCTTCAACCGCGCGATTACCGCTGACGAGGCAAAGAAACTCTCGGACGTGAATCCTGCCACTCCGCTCCTCCGCGTCGCGCCGGACAAGCGCTCTCCCGCTCAAAGGGAGACACTGGCCCAATATTGGTCGTATCAAAACGACCCGATGTATCACAGGCTGGACGACAAAAGGCGCGAACTCCAAACCGAGAAGGACAAGTTGACCGCTGAGATTCCGACGGTCAGCGTGATGCAGGAGATGCCGAAGCCAAGGGACTGCTATGTCCTAATCCGCGGGCAATACGACAAGCACGGCCCAAAGGTCACCGCCGCAACTCCGAAGTTTCTGCCGCCTATTCCGAAAGGCTATTCAAACAACCGGCTTGGCTTGGCCAAATGGATCGTCGATCCGTCGAATCCGCTGACTGCCAGGGTTGCGGTGAACCGCTTATGGGAGCGGTTCTTTGGAACGGGGATCGTGGCTACGACCGAGGATTTCGGCACCCGCGCCGAATACCCAAGTCACCCCGAGCTATTGGACTGGCTGGCGACCGAGTTCATCCGCACGAAGTGGAACATGAAAGGGATCATCAAGGAGATGGTCACCAGCGCCACATTCTGCCAGTCCTCCGATACACGGCCCGATATCGCGAAGAAGGACTCGGCGAATCGACTTTTGGCACGAGGACCACGTTTCCGGCTTCCGGCCGAGGTGATCAGAGATCAGGCTCTCGCCGCCGCTGGACTCCTGGTGGAGAAGATTGGCGGACGCTCGGTGCGGCCCTACCAGCCGGCCGGCATTTGGAACGAGACCGCCGCGTTCGGCAACCTTGTCAACTACAAGCGTGACGCGGGAGACGGACTCTACCGACGGAGCCTTTACACGATTTGGAAGCGGACGGCCGCGCCGCCGGAAATGACCCTCTTTGACGTTCCGTCCCGGGAGATCTGCCGAGTCGATCGCGCTCGAACCAACACGCCGCTTCAAGCGTTGGTGCTCCTAAACGACGTGACGTTCGTTGAGGCAGCGCGCGTATTTGCGCAACGCATGATAGAGCACGGAGGTCCGACGGCAAGGACTCGCCTGGACTTCGCGTTCCAGACTCTTCTCGCACGCCATCCGTCAGCAATGGAGGAGAAGATCATGGAAGACGGAATTGCGCGCCGCATGGCACATTACGGCAAAGACCCCAAGGCTGCGAAGGAACTTATTTCGACAGGCGATTCAAAGCCCGACGCGAAGATCAGTCCGATTGAGCTTGCCGCATATACGGTGACGGCGAGCGCCATGCTCAATTTTGACGAGACGCTCAACACTGAGTAGAGCGAAGGATTCCCGCATATACTATGGACTACGTAGATCCCATCCTCCAACTCCAGGACTCGATCAACCGCCGGACGTTCTTGAAGCGTGGCGGAGGTCTCGGCCTTGCCGCACTCTTGACTCTGATCGGCGGTGAGGCACTTGCCGACACGCAGGGGAGAAAACTCAAGCGGGTCGGCGGCCTGCCTGGTCTGCCCCATTTCCCCGGCAAGGCCAAGCGGGTCATCTATCTTCACCAATCGGGTGCGCCGTCCCAGATGGACCTGTTCGATCCCAAACCTGCTCTCGAGAAGTATCGTGGGCAGGAGTTGCCGGATTCGATCCGCAACGGCCAGCGGCTTACCGGAATGACGTCTGGCCAGAAGAACTTCCCGGTGGCTCCCACGATTTTTAAGTTCCAAAAGCAGGGAAAGAGTGGCATCGAGATCAGCGAGCTGCTTCCACACCTTGCCAAAGTCGTCGATGAGATCTGTCTGATCCGCACGATGAATACCGAGGCGATCAACCACGACCCTGCGATCACCTTCCTGCAAACCGGATCTCAACTTGCTGGGCGTCCGAGTATGGGCGCGTGGCTTTCCTATGGACTGGGAACTCAGAACAGCGACCTACCGGCCTTTGTAGTTCTGACTTCGATCGGTCACGGAAACACGAACGATCAGCCGCTGTACGACCGGCTGTGGGGCTCGGGCTTTCTGCCGACTGCCCACCAGGGAGTCAAGTTCCGCAATACGGGCGATCCGGTGCTGTATATCTCCGATCCGGCTGGCATAGATGCAAGCACCCGTCGCGACATGCTCAGCGATATCGCCAGCATGAACAAGCTTCGCCTTCTTAGCGTAAAGGACCCGGAGATCGCGACTCGGATCTCGCAATACGAGTTAGCCTTTCGTATGCAGGCCTCGGTACCCGAACTCACGGACATCTCCAAAGAACCGGCAAGCACGTTCGATCTCTACGGGCCGAACGCGAAGACACCGGGGACCTACGCCTACAACTGCCTTCTTGCCCGGCGACTGTCAGAACGCGGCGTGCGCTTCGTGCAACTCTACCATCGCGGTTGGGACCAACACGGCGACCTGCCGAACCAGATTCGAAAGCAATGCGACGACACCGACCAGCCAACTGCTGGCCTGCTCGCCGACCTCAAGGAGCGCGGGCTCCTCGACGAAACGCTGGTCATCTGGGGCGGCGAATTCGGCCGCACCGTCTACTCACAAGGAGAATTGACGATGGCGAACTACGGTCGAGACCACCATCCGCGATGCTTCTCATTGTGGCTCGCCGGCGCGGGAATCAAGAAGGGGATGGCCTACGGGCAGACAGACGATTACAGCTATAACATCGTCGAGAACCCGGTTAACGTCCACGACCTCCATGCGACGATTCTTCATATCCTTGGAATAGAACATACGAAACTCACCTATCGATACCAGGGTCGCGACTTCCGACTTACCGATGTAAGCGGAGAACTCATTCCCGCCATCATGGCGTAAAAAGAGGCCCCGACCCAGGAGTTCTGGATCGGGGCCCAACCTTTGCTAACCGAACTAGAAGCTCAGCTTGAGCAATCCGGCTGAGTCGGCAACGTTGCCGCTTCCGCCGGGGGTCAGAGTGACCGTCACGGTCGTTCCGTTGGTCGATGTCGTTACGCCGTAGGCGCCGCTGGAAGTGAGGCCAGCGATTACGAAGGTGTGAACGGTCGCAGGGACGCCGAACGAGGTGGTCGAGACCGCGCCGACGTTGGTTGGGAAGAACACGGCCGAACTGCCGAAGACGGCTCCGTCGAATGCGGTTCCGGTCGTGCTGGTCAAGCGTGCTGCTTGAATCATCTGGGCGCCGGCGTTAGCGCCCTGCAGAACATGCAGGAATCGCGTGTCCGTCGGCAGGCTCTTGTCCTGAACGGTCAGAACGTAGTTCATCGGGTCGAGTTCGGCGTGCGGGCTCAGATCGCCTGCCGCGAATCGCGACGTCAGTGTAGCGTTCGACGGAAGGAGCGTCTGGACGAACAACTGCTGGCCGTCCGCCATCGTCTCGGTCGCAGTGTTACCGGCGATCGCAGGCGAAGTGGCGAGTGACATGTTGAACGTCTTGAACAATTCGGAGTGAGTCGATGTGGCGCGATCGTAGATCACGATGAAGTCGTTGTTCAGCCACACGATGGAGCGAGTCGCTTGCTTGATGTCGACCGCTCCGTTCGCCGGAGTCCAGATGTTGGGCCGGTTGTACAGGTTGGTCAGATCGCTGGCGGCATAAGTGTAGCCCGGGCCGTTGCTGGTAACCGTGACCGGATCTCCCCCATTGAGGCCTAGGACCCACTGACTTCCGTTTGTCCACTCGCCGGTCTCAAACCAGTTCAGATTCGGCGTTCCGTTGGCGCACCAGTTCTGGAGGGCCAGCGAGTTGAGGTAATAGGTGGTGATTCCGACCGCGTTATTATCGTAGTTAGTCATCTCCTTGGTCAGCCACTCGCCGTTGCGATAGAAGGAGAACTCGCCTCCGTCACCGTGCTGGTGGTTGATGGATTCCCAGCTTGCGCGATAGTCGAACCAGGTCGGGTTGGCGCTCCAATCGCTGTGGGCGATCACGCGTCCGGCCGCCGGATCGACGAAGTTGAGCGGGTATGTTGGACGAGGATCGCTTGCCGGGCCGGCAGACGGATCGAGCAGCATGTAGTACAGGATCGACTGTGCGGCTCCCCACGTCCATGGCTGGCTGACGTTGTAGCTGAGGGTGCCCTGAACGGCGTTAGTGGAGAACCATCGAGCGGCATTCAGGTGGGTCGTCTTTCCTTGCTGCTGCTCAAGCAGAGCCAGGAGAGCGAAGGGCTGCATGAAGTCCGGCGATACATACAACCGAAGCATGTCGCCGAATCCGGCGAACTGGTAGATCGGCCCAAGCCACGACTCACTGACGGGAACGCTGGTGCCCGGAGTGAGAGAGGAGATGAAGCCGGTGAAGTAACGATCCCAGATCGGCGAGGAGGCGAGCTTGGCCTGAGGGCCTGTGAGCGACGTGTCGCTGAATCCGGCCGTCTGGAGGGCCAGCAGCTGACCGAGTACAAAGCCGAACGAGTGGCCGTAGAGCATTCCCTCGGGGGGAAGTCCTCCGCTGGCAAGGCCAAATCCCTTCGAACTCGCCAAGCCGTAGTCAGCCTGGACGTTCTGCGGGTCTCCCATCATTGCGTACATCTGGTACAGCCAAGCGCCGTTGGCATTGAGGATGTAGCTTCGGAGCGTGTTGCCGAGTACTGCAGGCGATTTGGTGCTGTCGATGACAGGGTCATCGGCTGGGTCGATGGATAGAGCCATCATGGTCAAAAGCCGGGCATGGCCGAGATAGTAGTTGTTGGAAGCCATGCGATAGGCGCCGGTTCCGTTGTTTAGAAGCGAGAAGCTATTCGTCACTCCTTGGGGCGAAGGACTGTCTCCGCCGGTAGTGGAGGCACTCAGGCACTCGTTGGCCCAGATCATGAATACCTTGCGAATAGTGAGCTTGTCGCTTGCGGTCAGGATCGGGTTGTTGCTGGCGTCTTTCGCGTTGTAAATCCAGTCGACCATAAGCGCCCACTGATCGCCGCAGAGGTTGGCACGGTTATAGGTGGGGAAGAGCGGGTCTCGGAAGGGAGAGTTGCTCAGAACGCCTTGTGCTGCCTGGTTCATGGCATACATCAGGAGGTTCCGGGTGTATTGAGCATAGGTGATGCGGTTGGCCGCCACCGGATCGATGAGCGAGTTAAACGCGAGGACGAATCCGACTTCTTCGGTCAGCAGTCCGGCATAGCCCTGGGTGTCGCCAAGGTCCGGGTAGTTCGCGTTGGGTTGGCCGTTCGGGAAGAACTGAGTCTGATATTCGCTAACGGCGGTCGCCAGCAACTGGCGCATTCCGTTCTGATAGACCGGGTTGGTCGAAACCGCCCAGCTTTGGAGTCTGGGGACATCGGACGGCGTTATCCAGAGTCGAGGGTGGGTGGTCACCGGGAAGGGGATTTGCTGGGCTACGGTGTAGTTGGCAGTTACGCTTGTTGTTGCCGCCGGCATTGTAAGGGTTGTCGATGCGGAGTTCGCATTAGCGACTGCCGCTCCCGTCCAATTGTTGAACACCTGACCGGCTGGGGGTGCGTTCGCGGTGATCGTGACAACCGTTCCGGCATTGTACGTTCCGCTACCGGCGCCGTTGTTAACGGTGAGCTGGTACTTGGAACTGACGTTCGTGTAGTTTGCGGTAACCGCCGCGCTCGCGGACGGCATCGTGATCGTCGTGGTCGCTGCGTTAGCGTTTGCGACCGGAGAACCCGTCCAGTTCAGGAATTGCTGTCCTGATGGAGGCGAATTCGCGACGATGGTCACGACGCTTCCTGCCGCATAGTTACCGCTGCCCGAGCCGTTTGTGACGGTCAGACTGTATGTCTGAGCTCCGCCGGCAATCGGAACTACAATGGCATTGCTTGGTGCAGATCCAGGATTGATGACGGTGAACGTTGCATTCGGCGCCATCGGCTGGTAGATGGATACCGTTAGTTGGGTTGTGCTCCAAGTCGTGGGACCGTACTGCACGGGCGAGCCGTTCGATGTGTCCATGACTTCGCAGTACTGCTGGAAGCCAGTCCCGTTGATGGTGATCGTTTGACTTCCTCTAGGAAGCGGGTTTGGGGTGACCGATGTCAAGGTTGGCCCCGGAGTGAGCAGATAAACGAAATCCATGCCCTTCCAGCTGTTGTTGGCTTGGCTTGTTGCCAGGATCTCGATCTGGCCGTTCGCAGGCATCGTTGCCGGAGCGGTGTACAGTCCGGTCGCACTGATCGTCCCGTAGGTTGTCCCCTTCTTGCCGTTCTGCGGAATCGACCAGTTTACGTTTTGATTGGTCGTGCCGCTCACCGTCGCGCTGAATTGCACGGTGCCGCTTAGGGGTGATGTGACGTATCCGGTTGGGCTGACCGAAACAGTCTGGGCGGAAGCGATACCGATCGACGATGCGACGGCGATCGTGAGTACTCGCGTGAGCCACTTGCCAAGTCTCCGATGCGGGCTCTCATTCAAGCTCGAACGAGCGGAGCTTGACGAGGATCGCGGGTAGTTTCCAGGGAGCGACGGAGTCGGCGCTTGATCCGCTACGGACAGCAGTGTCCGGCCGGAATCGATGCGCTCCGCCACTCGCCTGAGCAGAGTGTTCAGAATCCTCTTCAAAGCATGTCTCCTTTCATCCCGGACTCAATTGTCTGGCGGGACGTACTGGAGTGATATCAGGGACCGGTGTTCAGAACCGTGACAAAATCGTGACATTCTGAGTTTGGGACCATGGTCCCAATCGACCTCCCTTGGTGAATTCGCCGTCGTCTGTGAGCAACCGAACGCAGCCGGCGCAGAAATTCCCAAAGGTGCTATTGAACTCCCTTGTCCTGACCGTCCTACTGTAAGTGGTCCCAGCTTGCATGCAACCCAACACGAGGTCACGGCCTTGTCGCCGGGGAGGGCTCCGTTGACGCAAATAGTAAGGTCCCCGTCGATTCGCCGGCCAGGCTGCCGCTTGGTGCGATGGAAGCAGTCTGTGCCGAACCATCCCCATCAAGGAAGAAACTCGTCGTCGAGAGCAAGGAGAGACGCATGCTTAGATGTCCGGGCTTACCTGATCGAACATCTAAGCAATCCTGGCCTGGTTCCATTTCGTTGGGGGCCTCGGCATCGACAGGCGATTTCGCACACTCGTAGTCAGAATCCATAGGATTTGGTTATGGCTCCGTGGCGTGACGAAACCGTGACATACGCGTAACAGTCGGGATCTTGGTCCCCGGACCCCTGGTTGCAGTGGCCCGAGAATTAGCCGAGACGGGAGATGCCCGCGGCAATGCACCCGCCGCCGAATGCACCGATCACAATCGGCCACTTGTTCTCGTGTTCGAACTCAAAGAGGGCATAGTAGAGCCCATAGAATCCGCAAAGGAGAAAGACCACGCCCTTCCAAATCTCGTCCTTGAATGCCTCGATCAGAATCAGGACCCAACAGACGGTTCCCACAATTCCTGCAATGAAGCCGAGGATTACGAACAATAGATGCATCAGTACCTCCAGCGCCCTATCATAGCAGGAATACCTGCCTGCTTCCGTTCAGGTTGCAGGAATCCCCTGACGTTGGATTCCTGCACGCTAAAGCAGTGTTATGGATTGGAATATGACCGCGGCCAACTGCGGTCGCTCGGAATCAGGTCTGAAAGTCGTGCGGCATTCAGATCGACAAAGGCCCTAAGCTTCTTGATGCCGGCGTCCTTTGCAGCGTCCGGCCAGTATGGCTCGAATTCCGGCGCCAGTCTGAGGCCGGAGAGGGTGAAGGCAACCAAATCGCAAACTCGGAACGACCGGGATTCGCCAGGCTTTGGCGCGAGGCGATCGGTTTTTAACCGGGACGAGTGTTCTGTGACCAACCGGCTGTTCGACGACAATACAAGCGAATAGGTTGTGCTGTCATCGATCGTGACCGATCCGAGTGAGTCACGATTCTGAAGCAGTTGGCGTATGGCACGTTGGATCGAACCCAAGTGGATCAGGGGGGACACGACAAGTCGCTTGAAGCGTTCTACGCCGCCGTCCGTGTATGGCATGTGAAGAACGTTCAGGCTGGAATCGAATGACAGGAAGAGTTTGTCCCCCAATTCCTCCATCTCTGCCGTTCCGGATTGTTCGACCATCGTTTGCAGCAACTTGGGGTCCAATTGGGACAACTGGGCTGATGGAAGAGACGACAGCCACTGAGAATACTGGTACAAGACCGTTCTGTCGCCGAGAGCGATGCGGACTCGCAGGGCCTCCGGAAGGAACCCTTCGGCTTGCGACCAGGCCTCCGTATGGGTGGTCATTGCCAAATCAGACGCGCGCGCGATAACCGGAAGCGCCGATGCCTTGTCCCACTTCGCAAGCAGCAAAGCGAGCTGGATCGCAAGGGAAACATTCGACGGTTCGATTTGGGGATCTTGCGCTCCGTCGGCAAGTAATTCGCTGCAACGCCTTTTGATGAGGTCGCTTAATGATGGGTTCATCCTGGGTCGAACGGCTTCTGCGACCAGCCGAGGCGCAATGGGACCCTGTGCATTCGAAGCTTGATCGGGTGGTGACCCGATTTCCGGCTGCATGAGCCGGGTTGCTGCGTCCAACCACTGCTCGGGCGTAACTTGATCGTCGGCAAGGATGTTGAACCAATCGTCGGCTTTCGTTCCCGTGCCGTTCTTAACGAGAAACTGACGGATCTGCTCGGCACTGACCGGCTTTCCATTGATGTCGTTGATGTTCGTCCACTTCAGAATGGCGCCGATGGCCCTTCGGGCTGCGTCCTTTACAGAGACGACCACCCGGCCCGTGGCGCCGGACGGGCCGATGTCCACCGCTCGGGTGAGCCTACTGTCGTTTTCCATCGCGTTCAGTAGGGCAGGCAGTGCGGCTCGGTCCTGCTTGACGATCGCCTGAAACACCGGGTCGCCCATCCACGAAGGTTGAGTCGCCGCTGGCGGAACGATCAAGCCGGCCGACTGGATTTCGTCGAAGCGGTCGATCAACTTTGCGATCCTCTCCGAAATTGAAATCCGATTGAGGGCACTCAGGTCTAGCGCTGGGACCGGACCGCGCTCAATTCTGCGGGCGCATTCATCTACGACTGCGCCGACTTGAGAGAGAAATGGAAACGCCTGAAAGCTGCCCCCGCCCCCAAGAGCCGGGTGGCTCATTTGCTGGATCCAAGACGAACCCAAGATGAGGCGGGCCTGCTTCTCATAGTCGGGCCAAAACTGCTTCATGCGGACAGCCTGGTGGAATGCAGCGGATATGTCGCCGCGTAGGTAGGCGTTTAGTGTCTGGTCCCACCATCTGGACAAGAACTTACTGGCAACTCGGACAAAGTCGTGGGGGTCTGACGAAAGTTTCAAGCGGCTAATAAGCCTCTCTGAGAGATCGTGCCTGCCGTCGATCGCAAGCAGCAACAACGCCGCATCCGATTTGAAGTTCGCATATGCCGGCGCAGGGTTTCGATCTCCGAATGCCAATGCCCGATCGACGTCGGCAGCCAGATCTGCCGGTGTTTCTGCCCCAACCACGGGATACGTGACGCCATCCAGGCAAACCGCCGTTCGACGTCCATCGCCATCGGGTAAGAGCATCCATCCTGACGTCTCCGCCTGCAGAATTGGCCGTTCAGGCCCGTTATCCACAAGAATTTTGAAGTGCCGGTAAGCGCCGTTTCTAGGATCGCCAAAGCCGTGCGTCAGCAGAAATCGTCCGGTGTCGATCAACGGGGCAGGCATTTTAGCCGCACGAGCGTCCCATTCCGTTGGAGCCTTTGGGGCTGCTTTTGGCGTCAAAGGCGCCACTTTCTGGACGCCTCGACATGATGACAGCGAGCATGCCAATCCAATACCCAGAACCACTGCGACGAGGCTCCGAATCATATGTCTGTAGTGTCCCACAATGCCAGTCCTGTTGACGTTAAAAAGGCATAACCCCGCGCGGCTCGACCGAGTGATCAATATCTGATCAGCAGGTCGATCAGGTCGTGGGACCACATGGGCGGACGTCTCACTCCTCTGGGAAGGAGCGTCACCGCCTGGTTGTAGGTCGGCAGCATCATTCGCGGGTCTTCAAAACAAGCCATCAACTTCTCGTGGCCAAAGACTCGTTCAATGGTCGTTGCTTGGACGTAGCCAACGGTGTACCAAGGGCCCTGAACGCCGAAAAATCCCATGCCCGTCGACTCGGCCAAGTCATGTGACAGCTTGCCGGTGGCGCAGTCGGTGAGGAACACCGTCAGCGTTCGCATATCCTCGGCGAGATGGATGATGCCGTGGTTCCAGGCGTTCCGAACGTCGATTTCGTAGGCGGCCATCGGATCGTTCTTGGGTCCACCGGCAGCAGCGAGGACTGCATACCCTTCGCCAAAGGCCTCGGTCCATTCGATCGCTTGCTTCCGTTGCTCGGGCAGGTGGCCAACCCAGTCCTTGAAACTCTCATTAGGGCAGCAACTGGCGAATCCGATGTGATGAAGCTCATGGATCACCGTTTTGGAGAGCCGCTTCGGCCGTTCACTGGGGTCGAGGTATAGCATGATCGCCGGATCGGTTTGAGTGTCCCAGACGAAGCTGTTTGGCCGAGGTTTAATCAGCGGATAGACGCAGGCCTTGATCGTGGCCTCCGGGGGCAGGTACCGCATCGACTGCTCGCCAAGGGCGGACACATCGACTCTGCTCCAAGCTTCGAGAGTGTGTTGGAACGCCGCCCCCTTCTTGATCACGGAGTCGGAGCTTAGGAACATCCGGAAATCGTCGTCGGTGAAGGGGCGTTTGATACCCAACTCCCGATCCTTTAGGCGACGGTATCCCTCGCTGCGGAAAAGGGATTGCCAATCGCTTTGATCCACCGGTTGATGTCGAGCTTCTTTACGAAGAATCGCAAGCGCCGCCCTAGCTTCGTCATCGACCCAACGGACGTTTATTGGGTTTGCGGGCGCGTAAGAGGGCACAATGAAAAGTGCTGCGATGGCCAGCATACTGGCCATACGTTCGGCAGATGCCGAACGGTTCCGGGACTTAAGAAGGGTTTTGCGCGTTAAGGGTCGGAGAGGATTGAGACCCACGAGTCCTTCAAGTGCGCCTAAACTAGCTCACATGCCTGCCAATACCGTCCGTCCCTATATCATCGAGGAGTACACGAAGACGGTCTGCCCAACGTGCTTCGAGGTGCGTCGGATGCGGTCGGACGAGGAAGGGGCATTCGTGGATGGGATGCTCGTGACGCATGACGGGAGCGTCTGGATGCGGCGGTTTTGCCCAACTCACGGGGAAAGTGAGAGCCTCTACGAGGAGGACGCCGAGATCTGGCGGTCCCGAAACGGATGGAGCGCTCCGACTCTCACGACCCAAGCGGACCGCCAAGGCAATCATCGAGGGTTTCCCGACGGGTATCGAGAGGGGCTGCCATCGTCGCATGGCCAGCACACTTGCATCCTGTTGCTGAACGTCACCGAGAACTGTAACTACCGATGTCCTACATGCTATGCCGGGGCGCTTGGACCGGGAGCGCCGGTGGCATTGGGATCCCTACCCAGCATCGAAGAAGTCCTTCATACCGCCGATACGATGTTGGAACGGGAGGCTGGAAAGCTTGGAGTTGTGATGATTTCGGGCGGAGAGCCGACCCTCCGAACCGATTTGGAGTTACTTCTTACCGCGTTGCTCGAGAGAAACATCACGCGAGTGATGTTGAACACGAACGGACGCCGAATCGCCCGGGACGATCGGTTTTTGACCTTCCTCGAGTCCCATCGAGACCGCATCGAGGTCTATCTGCAAATGGACGGTCTTCGACCGTCGACCCATCTCGCGCTGAGGGGCGAGGACGTCGTGGAGGAGAAGCTGACCGCGCTCCGACGCCTGAGCAAAGCGGGAGTCTTTACGACGTTGGTGGCAACGGTGGCGGCTGGAGTTAACGAGGACGAGATGGGCGATCTTGTCCGCCTCGGTCTGGAGACGAAGCGCTGCTGTGGGCTGGCCATCCAGCCGATGTTTGGTTCCGGACGCGCAATCTCGTTCGATCCGTCGAAACGCGCGACTCCGACTGGAGTTCTCCGAAGGCTGAAGGCACAAACCGGAGGCCTAATCGATTCGACCGATTTCATCCCTTTGCCATGCTCCCACCGAGACTGTTGCGACATCGCCTATCTCGTCAAGACACGCACCGGATGGCGTTCGATCGCGAACTTGATCGGCCGCGAGGAGCTACGAAAGTGGATTCACCTGGCGGCCAACACGATTTCCTTCGAGAACGCCTCGGAAGCGGTAAAGGAACTGATCAAAAACGGGGTAGTCGGGCGGGTGTTTGCGGAGAACCGCAAGTTGAGCCCGCTGAGTCTTGCCGCAGATATCCTCCGGCTGTGCGAATGCGGACCCGGCTGCGACTGCTTGCCGGGCCTCAGCGAATTGCTGCCAAAGCCGTCGGACTCGCTCGAAAGGATGGCGGAAAGCACTTTCCGAATCACAGTCAAGATGTTCATGGACTCCCACACGTTCCATGAAGCGCGTATTCGCCAGTGCTGCGTCCATGTGGGAACCTACGAAGAGGATCCGCGACGGCACAGCTTTTGCTGGCGCTGGCTGTTCGACGATGCGGTTGACTTTCCGGAGCGCCGGAAGTCGACGCTGAGGATTGTATCGACATGATCCTCGGGACGGTTTTCACCGGGTTGGGATACCTAGTTGGAGCCGGCGTGCTCTGGTGGTCGGCCGCCCAACGAAAGATGGCAACCCAGGGATTCGGGTGGATCGCGTTCTCGGGCCTCTTTGCGGGAATCGTAGGAGCAAAGTTGACGCAGTTGATGTCTCAAGGTTGGCCATTCTCGGCGCCCATGGCCGCCGTGTTGGATCCAGGGGTTGGCGGACGTTCGCTGTTTGGAGGAATGGTCGCAGGTTGGCTCGGTGTCGAGATTTCCAAGCGACGGCTGGGGATTCGCCGTTCGACCGGCGACTTATTTGCGCTCGCGCTTCCGGCCGGCGAGGCGGTAGGCCGGATCGGCTGTCATTTCAACCAGTGCTGTTACGGCGTCAAGTGCGACTTGCCTTGGGCGGTCTTCCAGCATGGCGCGTGGAGGCAGCCCGCGCAACTCTACTCGTCTTTCGTAGCAGCCGCCCTCTTTGCTGTGCTGTTCGCTATCCGTAACCGAGTTAGGCGGGAAGGAGAGCTGTTCCTTTTGTATCTCGCCGGATTCGGCGTTACTCGATTTGGCTTGGAGTTTGTGCGATGGCGGGAATCGGTGTATGGTGGTCTATCGGCTATGCAGTGGTTTTGCATCGAGTTGGTCGTCGTCTCGGCGGTTGTGTGGTGGGCTCGGACTCGGAGTAGTCGATGGGGCTTGGGAGTGAGCTAGATGGTGTGTGGGAACTGTGGGGCGGATGTCCCTGACGGGAATCGATATTGCCCAAATTGTGGCGAGCCGATAGCCGATTCGATCATCGTAACCCCGGCACGCCAGCCAGGCGCCGGGCTTCTGGCCAAGATCCTATCGGTAACGCTGTTCATCGTGCTCGGCGTTCCACTCGCACTGTTCGGCGCATGCCTGCTCTTTCTATCGGGTGGCTCGGGCTGGCGCCCCCGCCTCGAGGTCCTGCCAATATTGGGGATCGGTGCAGTGTGTCTGTTGGCGGCCTACGGGCTCTTGGTCTGGGTGAAGCGGAGCTTCACGTCGAAGTAACGGGAGGATCGAATTCGATGGTCAAAACTCGGGGAGACATCTACGAAGGCATCGCCTTCCAGTTCTGCAAGGTTGCAACCGTTGCGGTGATCGCCGGACGCTTTACGCTCCCCATCGCCGCCGGACTCTGCGCCGCCTTCTATGTGGCGGCGATAGTTCACGGCAAGACCGAAACGCGGTGTTGGGCCCGCAAGCCTTGGTTGATCGCCTCTTTCTGGACCGTCGTATGCGGCGCCTGGCTCGTGTTCTCGGTGCATCCGATCCGATGGCCATAGGTTGGGCCCTTTCGGGGCCGCATGGCCTACCCTGCGAATCCGGGTATAGATGAAGGGATGTTCGGATGGATCGCAGCCGCAATCAGCTTTGCTCCCGTCGTCGATTCAGCGACGCTTGCTCAATGGGGCAGGGAGGCGCTCGACCAGATCCGGGCCAACTACTTGGTTAGCGGTCAGAACCTTTATACGGACCGAAACGTCCTGCCGGGGCAACCGTCTCAGCCTGCGTTCACCTGGGGAGTCGGCGTGATGCTGTCCGCCCTGAACGCTGCTTCGCGATGGGACCCCAAGCTGAAACCGCTCCTTCGGGAATACGCAGACGGCACGAGGGTCTACTGGAACTCCATCGGCCCCGTACCGGGATACGACGTGCTGCCCTGTCCGAAGCCGGTCGACCGCTACTACGACGACAACGCCTGGATGGTTATGGCGCTTGTAGAGGCATCGGACACCCTTAAGGATCGCAAGTACCTCCAGTGGGCTCAGGAAACGCTTGCGTATGTCTTGAGCGGCGAAGACGACAAGCTAGGCGGGGGCATCTATTGGCGAGAGTCCGATAAAAATGGAAAGAATTGCTGTGCCAACGGCCCATCGGTCGCCGCGATGCTGGCGGTGTACGGGCGAACAAAGGATGCCGCCCTTCTGGATCATGCGGAGAAGCTCTATTCCTGGACAAAGGAACACTTTCAGGACCCTGAGGATCATCTCTTTTGGGACGGTGAGAGCCTCAGCGGCCATGTTGAGAAGTACAAGTGGTCCTACAACACCGGTCTCATGCTCCGGTCGGCCTCTGAGTTGGCCAGGATCACTCGAAAGCAATCGTATGCCGACGATGCATCGGAAATCGCTTCGTCCAGCGTGAAGCACTGGTTTGTTCCGGAAACGGGAGCGTTGAACGACGAAGGAAAGTTCGCTCACCTGCTCATGGATGCTTGGACGATCTTCAAGCGTGACCTTCCCGACCAGGCGTCCTTACTGCCTGATCTGTCGAAACCTTTAGCGGACTTGCACGCGGTCGGTCGCACTGAATCCGGTTTCTACGGTGGAAGATGGGGCAGGAAAGACGACCCGAAAGAGGCGTCGTTTGAACTTATCGATCAGGCCAGCGCGGTTCGCGCTCTCTATGAAGTCGCCCTTTCGGAGCGTAAGTGACCTCATCGATACGCGATAAAGACCGGTGGGTGGGTACACTGCCTTTTCGGTCGTTGCTCCGGAGTCGCAGTCTTCGACTCGTTTTTTTACCTCCATCATCACCCTAGAGGAAGTCCCCGTGGCAAAACAAGCCGAAAAGAAGAATACAGAATCGCCTGCCGAGCTTGAGCAGTATTACCGCGACATGCTCTTTATTCGTCACTTCGAAGAGAAGTGCAACCTTGCGTACCGTCAGGGCAAAGCCGGCGGCTACATGCATGTCTACATTGGTATGGAAGCGCTCGCCGTTGGCTGGCTCTCCTCTATCAAGAAGGGATATGACAACGTCATCACCGCCTATCGAGACCATGCCCACGCGCTTTTGCTCGGAACCAATCCGGTTGCGGTCATGGCGGAGGTCATGGGGCGCAAAGCGGGTACCGCCGGGGGCAAGGGCGGGTCGATGCACATCTATGACCCCAAGAACGGCTTCTACGGAGGCTGGGGAATCGTTGGCGGCCACATACCCTTAGGCGCCGGCCTGGCTTTCGCATCGCGCTATCGCGGCGATAACAAGGTCACCCTGAACTTCTTGGGTGACGGCGCAGCGAACCAGGGCGTCGTCTACGAGACGTTAAACATGGCGGCGCTCTACGACTTGCCGTGCATCTTTATCATCGAGAACAATGAGTTCGCGATGGGCACCCGGCTCGAATACCACGCCGCCGATACTGAACTCTGGAAGCGCGCAATCCCATTCGGCATCAAGGGTGAGCGCATCGATGGCATGGATGTCCTTCAAATGCGGAAAGACGCCCAGCGTATCGTCGACTGGGTGCGCAAGGAAGGGAAGCCCTACTTGGTCGAGGTCATGACCTATCGCTTCGCCGGCCACGGCGCCGCCGATAACGATCGCCAGCTCTATCGAACCCGGGAAGAAGAAGAAGAGAACCTCAAGCGAGACCCGATCAACCGTTTGGAGCGGATCCTGATCGAGAGGAACGTCGCGAACGAGGAGAAACTCGAAGCGATCGAAGCGGAGATCCTCGACATGGTCGAGAAGATCTATGCAGAGGCCGACGCATCGCCGCATCCCGATGTGGAGGAAGTCTACGACAACATCTACAGTGACATGACCCCGGAGAAAGGACACTGATGGCTAGCTTGATGGAGATGACCTATCGCGAAGCCCTGCATAAGAGCATGGTCGAGGAGATGGACAAGAACGGCGATGTGTTCTTGATGGGCGAAGATATCGGCCGCTATGAGGGAACGTTCAAGGTCACCCGTGGTCTCTTCTCGAAATATAGTCACCGCCGCGTTATTGACACTCCGATCACGGAGGCCGGCTTCGCGGGCATCGCGACCGGCGCCGCCATGGCGGGATTGCGGCCCATCGTGGAGTTCATGACGATGAGCTTCTCGATCCTGGCGCTCGACCAGATCATCAACCACACCGCTAAGGTCCACTACATGACCAACGGCGAGGTGAAGTGTCCGATCGTCTTTCGAGGTCCGGGCGGCGCGGCCAAGCAGCTCTCTGCTCAGCACTCCCATTCGATGGAGGGCTGGTACGCTCATGTGCCTGGCCTGAAAGTCGTGTGTCCGGCAACCCCAAGTGATGTCTATGGGATGCTCAAGACGGCGGTGGCGGACGACAATCCAGTCATTCTCTATGAGAACCCGGGCCTTTACGCTCTGAAAGGGATGGTTCCTGACGATCCCAATTACTCGATTCCGTTTGGCAAAGCTCAGATTCTGCGAGAGGGCAAGGATATCAGCCTGATCGGATACAGCCGAATGACTCACATCAACTTGGCCGTCGCTGAATTGTTGGAGAAGGACGGCATCCACGCTGAGGTTGTCGACGTAAGGTCGCTCCTTCCGCTGGACACCGAAACGATCTATGCTTCGGTCCGCAAGACGCATCGTGCAGTTGTCGTTTACGAGGACTGGCGGAGCGGTGGGTTTGGCGCAGAAATCGCGGCCAGAATCGGAGAAGACTGCTTCGACGATCTCGATGCTCCGGTGGGGCGGGTTGGCGGCCTCAATGTGCCGATGCCTTACTCTCGAACGCTTGAGCTTCAGTGCATTCCAGACGAAAAGGACGTGATTGCGGCGGTCCGCAAACTCGGCTGATCTCGAACAAGAATGCACTTTTGATTGAACCCTCGTATGTCCCCGAGGCACTCAATTCGGCAGGTGAGAGTAAGATTCCCGTGATCCAGTTGCGATTTTGCGGAATTGTCTGTGAAACAGAGAAATCTCAGTAACTTTTACCTGCTTGCGCTGTTTAATCTAAATAAGTAGCTGAATGAGCACGGGAATCGAGGCGTTGATGCAGCGTGGCGCGTGGGAAGACGCGATTGTGGAGTGCAGAGCAGTTTTGCAGCTTCAACCCACAAACACACGCATTCTTGGCTACTTGGGCATGTGCCACTTCCGAAAGGGCGAATTCGACAAGGCAATCGAGCCGTTCCGCAAAGCATCTGTACTCGACCCCAACTTTTGGGAGGCCGGCGTCAAACTTGCGCAGTGCCATGATCGGTTGCGCCGCTACGAGGAGGCCTACGAGATCGCTCGCGAGTGGCTACGTGTCCGGCCCCAAGACCATACGCTGCAGGGACTCGTTGAAGCCCTGAAGTATCAGGTGCGGGGCAACCGAGTCGATGGTTGGGAAAGAACGGCGCACCTTGCCCACAACGTCAAATTCGCTCGCGACCGATAGTAGGCGATTAAGGAAAGGGCCGGCAATCTAGGCCTGCCGGCCGTTTCTGCTTTGTGACCGTCTAGAACAGGCCTTCGATAGAGAGGTACCGCTCGCCGGTGTCGTAAACGAACGTCAGGATTCGGCTGCCGGCCGGGATCTCCGGGAGCTTCTGAGCGACCGCCGACAGGGACGCGCCGGATGATATTCCGACGAAGAGCCCTTCTTCGAGCGCGGACCTTTTGGCGTAGGCGAACGCATCCTCCTCGGTAACTTGGATGACCCCGTCCAGGATGTCGGTGTGCAGATTGGTTGGGATGAAACCGGCCGCAAGACCCTGCAGCTTATGGGGACCAGGCTGTCCACCTGAAATTACTGGTGATTTGGTCGGCTCGACGGCGAAGACCTTCAGGTTCGGGAACCTCGGTTTGAGGATCTCGGCAACGCCAGTGATGTGGCCGCCGGTGCCGACGCCGGTGATCAGGTAGTCAAGCCCTTCTGGAAAGTCCCTCAATATCTCCTGTGCTGTCGTCTCCTGATGAACCTTGATGTTCGCCGGGTTATCGAACTGCTGGGGCATAAATGCGCCCGGAGTTTCGGCGACCAGTTCGGTGGCTCGGTTGATCGCACCTTTCATCCCCAATTCACGGGGAGTCAACTCGAAAGTGGCGCCGTAGGCTGACATGAGTCTTCGGCGCTCGATCGACATCGACTCCGGCATGACGAGAGTCAGGGGATATCCCTTGACGGCGGCGACAAGAGCCAGCCCGATTCCGGTATTGCCGGAGGTCGGCTCGATGATCACGCCGCCTGGCTTGAGAGCTCCACTCTCCTCGGCCGCTTCGATCATGCTCAACGCGATGCGATCCTTGATGCTGCCGCCCGGGTTGGCGCGCTCCAACTTGATCCATACCTCGTACTCGCTTCCGTAGAGCCGGTTGGCCCTTACGTGAGGAGTGTTGCCGATAGTTTCTAGTATGTTGTTAGCCTTCATAACAGTTAGGTTTCCTTATATATTGAATTCGATTTCTGTCTCGGCCCCTGGCTTTCGCGTACGCACTTCGGAGTTTCTGCCGACGATGGAGAAGGGCGGGATGGACTCGGTGATCCAAGCGTTACCGCCTACCACGCTGTCATGCCCAATCTCAGTGTCTCCGCCGAGAATCGTGGCGTTGGCATATACGACCGTGTTGTCGCCGATCGTTGGATGCCGCTTCTGTTGCGACAGGTTCTTCTGAACGTACAGGGCACCTAAAGTCACTCCCTGGTAGAGCTTGACGCCGTTACCGATCTGGGCCGTCTCGCCGACTACGATTCCGGTGCCATGGTCGATGAAAAACGACCGACCGACGGTTGCACCGGGGTGAATGTCTACGCCCGTGTGGTGATGGGCGTGCTCCGACAACAGTCTCGGCAAAAGTGGGAATCGCAGACTGTGAAGTTCGTGAGCGGCTCGGTAGATGGCAATCGCATAGAACCCGGGGTATCCGAGGATCACCTCGTCGACGCTGACGGCTGCCGGGTCCCCGTGATAGATCGCCTTGGCGTCGAGCAATAGGGCGTGATAGATGCTCGGGAGTCGTTCGATGAAGGTTCGTACAATTTGGGTCGACGGGATCGGATAGCAGCCGGCGAGGGAGCGCAGAATCTCGCAAAGCCGGGTCTCAAGCGCCTGGATCTCCCCATCCAATCGCTCATCGCTGATTTCGATGTGATCGGTGAAATGGGGAAACAGAACGGCAAGCAATTCGTGCGCGAAGCGCTTCGCAGAAGAACGGATCTGGAGCGGAAAATGATGCTCGCCCCGTCGCGCCATCAGCTCCTCAACGAGCTCCCGATTCTTAACGGTGGTTTCCATGTCGATGAGTATTCATACGAGATGTACAAGGTTGGTATACGCTTATAGTAGTTGCTGTGGGCCGGAAGGCAGGGCGCTTACGCGGATTGTTAGGCCGACCGGGGCTTGAAGGAGCGAGGATCGTTGAGTTCGTCTGTATTTGCGAAAGAAGCGGAAACCGTCGATTGGACGCACGCCAATGCTATCAACCGGATTGTCGTGTCTTCCGAGGCAAGGCTTCTTGCCACAAGCGACGTCGACATGAACGTCACGGTGAGGGAAGGCGAGTCAGTCGTGTTCTCAAGGAACTTCGGATCCATTCTTGAGAAGGTCAAGCCGACGGAGAGGATTCGGGGCCTCGCCTTTTCGCCGGAGAGCGATGCGATCTACGTTGCCGCGGGCGAGGCGGTCCAGGCGATACGCATCAAGGATGGTGAATGCCTCTGGTCGTACGTAGCTCCGAGATCGTTCGGTTTCCTTATCATTTCGCCGATCGCCTTGGACGTGGCGGAGGACGGAAAGGTGGTTGCCGCTTTCGACAACGGGCGAATGGTCGCTTGGGACAGCAACGGCCAAAAGACGGGGAACTGGGCGGATAACGCTTCCCCTCGAATCCTCAAATGCGTGCGAAGAGGGTCGGAAGTCGTCGGAACCGATTCGTTCAGTATCTGCTTTTGGAATATCGCTGAACGTCGCCGAGTCCTAAAAATAGGGATGCCGGATCGGGTGTACGGCATGGATGTTCGGAGAGATGGGACGGGGATTGCGACGCGAACTCTCCACGAGATCATCATTTGGGATCGGGCGTCTGGACGCGCCGCCACTAGGTTCAGGGTTCGACCCGGCATGCCAACTGTAACGATGCATCCGACGGAGGACTGGATCGCATACGGAGAGCATGACCGGGTCATCGTAGCCGACTATGACGGTCGGATAATTCTCACCACCGCGATGGATCGAAAGGCTGCGATCTCACTGTGCTTCAATAGTTCGGGCAGGGAGTTGCTGATAGGATGTAGCGGGAACCGAATCGTTCGGGTCCCGCTACATCCTATCAGCAACTGGCCGTCACGTCTTCTTTGCTCTGAGATGACGCCCATAAAATCGCAAGATTGGTCAAGTGCAATCGTCAGGTGGCGAGCAAAACTTCGAGGCAAGGAGCGAAGACGATGAGGCCAGTCACTCTTATCGAATACGAGCAACGAATTCTGGCCGTTGAGCGTCATATCGACGAACATCTCGACGGCGACCTAAGCTTAGAGTGCCTTGCGCAAGTGGCAGGCTTCTCGCCCTTTCACTTTCATCGGATCTTTCGAGGCATGACCGGAGAGTCACTACTCTCGTTGGTCCGACGAAAGCGCCTACAGCGAGCGGCCGAAATGCTGAACCTCTCCGACCGGTCGATTGGAGAGGTCGCCCTGGAGAGCGGTTACGACACGCCGGAGTCGTTCTCACGAACGTTCAAGGCGGTGCTTGGCATCAATCCGAGCGAATATCGCACGCAGACGACGTCTCCGTTCGCTCCTTTGGTATCCGGCATGGTCCGGAGGGAGATCGCAATGAACGTGGAGTTAGTGAACTTACCGGTCCGGAGAGTCGCCTACCTTAGGCATTTCGGGCCATACGATCAAGTGGGTGAGACGTGGGGACGGCTATACGCCCTTGCCGGGAGAATGGGTTTCTATCCGCCGAGGACCCAGTTCTTCGGATGTCCCCAAGACGATCCGGAAGTAACACCGGCGGAGCAGGTGCGATACGATGCTTGCTTTGTTGTAGACCCCGGATTCGTTCCGGCGGATGGGTTGGCGATACGTGAGCTAGAGGGCGGGGAATACGCCAAGGTCATTCACAAGGGGGCGTACGATTCCATTGGGGTGACTTACGCAGAACTCTGTGGCCAGTGGGCGCCGCAACACCACCGGGCGATCAGAGCCGCTCCGAGCATTGAGGCGTATGTAGGCGATCCGAGAACGACGGCGCCTAAGGACCGGATCACGGAGATCTACTTGCCATTGGAGTGAGCAATGAAGACAGGAAAGAAGAGTTGGCGCGAGAAGCTGGAGGGCGTTCACGACTGGAAGATCGTTGACGGCGGTCCGCGATCGCCCGGTTTGCTTCTAGTTCCGACCCCGAAACAGGTGGATGCAATCATCCGCGAGATCCCTCCTGGCGCCGTGTCGTCGGTCAAACTCATCCGCCGCGCCCTGGCCCGACGGCTCGGCGCCGAGTCCACTTGCCCTTTGTGTACGGGCATCTTCATTCGGATCGCAGCAGAAGTGGCGGACGAGGAGCGTGCGAGCGGTAATGAATGGGTCACACCCTATTGGCGGGTGGTGGATGGGCGAGGGAAACACATGCCCAAGCTGCCTGGCGGGAGGGAGGGGCAGGCATCGCTTCTTCAGGCGGAAGTGGATGCGGCGTTGAGTCGGTAGGGATAAGTCGGCAGGTACGATGCCGAAGTACTATCGGCGCACGGTCGCCGTTCGGTCGTGATATATGCTCATCTGCCTCGCAGCCTGGACGATGCTGTCCCTGTCGTCGGTCGGTCCGTTTGACGCCGGTTCTCGAGTGAACCCGCGATTCATCGGATTGGGGGCGTTCGACCGCCCCCTCGATTTGCCTTACTTCCGCACTGGCGTTCAAACCCATCAGTTCTCAAGCTACGATCGCGCCGGAGACAACTACGACGCCGACTATTTTTCCCTCTATAAAGAGCCGGATGGGCAGTGCGTGCTCTTCGATTCGTACGGTCCCGGCTGCCTGTACCGTCTTCACGCCAATCTTTGGAACGGCGACCTTTCCGGCATTCGGATTCGGTTCACGTTCGATGACGAGGCAAGGCCGCGCATCGACATGGACGTAACAAAGTTCTTTAGCCCCGAGAACCCGCTTGGGATCTTTAGGGAGCCGTTTGCCCACGTCGGCGGTGGCTACCGGTTCCTCTACCACCCGTTCTTGTATCGGAAGCACCTGAAGATCACCCTTTCTAAGGAGCCGTTCGGCCAGGAGCCGCGCTGGGACGTGCTGCCCTGGCTCGGGCGATACGACCAACACCCAGTCAGGAGAAACCACTGGTACAACTTCACCTACCAGACCTTTTCAGATGATCCGGGCATCGAGTCTTGGACCAAGCCTGCAGACCTTTCGTCCGTTGAATCCCTTTGGGATCCCACCAAGATTGGGCAGCCGATCGCCCCTAACATGCCCTCGACCCGCGCGATGTGCGATCTTGCACTGGATGGAAAGTCGAGCGGCATTGCTTTCGCTCTTAACCATCCGGGGACAGTCGTCGGGCTCCGCGTCACTGCTGACGATGCCGCCCTCTTCGATACGCGGTTGGTGATTCGATTCGACAAGGCGCCAAAGCCGCAGGTGGATGTCCCACTCGGGAGTTTCTTCGGGGTCTATAGGACTAGACCGGAAAAGCGGATCGCTTCGCGCTATGTCGGGGCGATTGGTAGAGACATGTACTGCTATCTGCCGATGCCGTTCTGGAAAGGCGCCACCGTGTCGTTCGTGCGTAAACCATCGGGATCGCCGGTCCATGTCCATGCGGAGTTGGAATACGCGCCACCGGCGGGGCTGAAGTACCTGGCGTCTCAATGCGGCTACTTCCACGCCATTTACCAACGGGAGGACCCCCGAACTGAGGGGCACGACTACCGATATGTCGACGTTCGAGGGCGTGGACACGTTGTCGGGCACTTCACCTACCGCACCGACACTTCCATGGAGGAGGACGAGCGGACCTATTTCGACGGAAGCCAGTCGCCTTGGATCTACGGAGAGGGGTTCGAGGACGATCACAACCAGGGCTGGGGGTTGCGTGACGCGCAACAGGCGATCTGGGGTTCGACGGGCTCGGACGGAGGATCGGGTGCGCCCTGGCGCTTCTTCACTCCCGAGCTCTACGTATTCTCCTCGGCAGTGCGGCATGGCCATCAAGTGTATGGCCCGAACTCCCCGCGCGGGCACGAGGGGATGTACCAGGCGGGGAATGAGGAGAGCGTTGCGTTCCTCTATATGAGAGACGAAGCGGGCTTGAAGATGACCGATGAGGTTGACCTAGGGAATGCGGCTTCGGAGAAGGCACATTCAGTCCGAGTAATCGGACCCCGACGGGAGGTCTCAGGTAGTTGGTGGTACGACGGTGAGATGAACAACGTGCTGTTTCCGGTCGCTCCGATCGTCGATTCCGGCGTGGCGGTTGAGAGGGAGCTTCAGTTCCGGGTGAAGCTGGACCCCAGGAACCAGGGCGTAAGGCTTCGCCGCCGGACCGACAAGGAGAACAACCGTCAGTTGGCACGCGTCTTCGTCGATGGCATCGCGGTATCCGAGCGGCCATGGTTCAGCGTCGATTTCGAGCGGACGTTTCGTGGGATTCGCTGGTTTGACTCCGACTTCGAGATCCCCGAGCGCTATACGAAGGGGAAGCGGTCGATCACGATTCGAGTCGAGCGGCTGTCTTCGAAGACTGGAACGTGGGACGATTTCAACGAATGGGTGTATTGCTACCGCTAATTCTCCGGTCACGGCTCAACGCCCGGTCGATTCGTATCGTATGATTGGTTCGGTGGCAGAGGAGCGGTTAAGCACTTGAAACGACAGTTTCGAAGCAGCACGTTGGAGCGAGATTTTCATACGCTTTTCGATGAGAGCGCCCGGTGGAAGTGGCCCTTCTGCGGCGGCGGCATCATCGGGACGATCATTAATTTGGGAATCACGACGTTTTTGGCGTCTGTCTTCATCGGGGTCTTCTTTCATTTCGAACTTCATCGGAACGAGTTCGCGGGTCTCGCTGGCGTGATCTTCGTATGGGAGACCGTTCGCTTGAACTGGCGATGCATCGCCGAGTCGAGGCGGCGGCTACGCCTTCGCCGGAAGTACCAGCGAGTGGTCGAGCATACCGAGGCGTACGAGTTGCTTGAGGAGGCGCTTGCCTCGCGCCGCAAGGGAGTGGTCAACGGACTTGGCACGAAAGAGGAAACGGAGGCGAGTTTGATGCGTCTTTGGAAGGCCGCATTCGCTGAGGCCGACTGTCTGGCATCGCGATCCGGCGTTGCCGCGATCATCGGCGATCCGGTCGATGCCCAGCCGGTGGGCGAACACATTCACCGATATTTCGAGGAACGGGCCGCCTCCTATCAAGAGATCGGCCGCTAAGATAGACCCCAGCCCTTTCCGATCCCGTTGGCAGAGCCGGTATAATCAACCGTTACGCGCTCGTAGCTCAGTGGATAGAGCATCAGCTTGCGGAGCTGAGGGTCGGAGGTTCGAGTCCTCTCGAGCGCGCCATTTTTCTTGCTAGGGGCGAATGTGACTTGGCGCGTGGTTCTCGAACAGGATAGTGAGACTGGCGAGTTCGCGGTTTGGTGTCCAGAGTTGCCCGGATGTGTATCAGCCGGCACGAGCGAAGACGATGCCTTCAGGAATATCCGAGAGGCGATCGAGCTGTTCCTCGAGGAGAGTCCACTCGCGTTGGAGCCTAGTGCACATGTCTTCAAGATTGCGGTCTGACGGGTCAGCGAATACCTTGCCAACGGTGCTTAGTAACTTCACAAGTCCGTTTAAGCAGGCTGGCACGAGTCCTTGCAGACCGTCACGGCTCAAATTCAACCAATAGTTTCGTTCGAGTACGAGGGTTCTGACTCGCCGGTTAGAATACAACCATGACGGATCAGGAACTGTTAATGGCCCATGTTCAGGCCTTCAACGAGGGAATCAAGACCCACAACTTCTGCGCAATGATCGCTCTTTTTGCAGATGACGGAGTGATGGCCTTTGAGAATATCCCGGTGGGCCCCTTTGTCGGTCGGGAGGCCATAGCAAAGGCTTACTCGGAGAACCCTCCTACGGATGAGATTGTTGTTCTCCGAACCCAGGATTTATCTGACCACTTTCTAGCGGAGTTTGCATGGTCATCGACTCCGGCTGAACGCGGGGGAGACTTGGAAATATATTCCTCCACCGGTAGCATAGTGCGCCTTACGGTGGTTTACGGCGGCTCGCCGGATAGTTGGTAAGGTCCGTCCAGCACAAAGTACCATGTCATCAAGTAGGGTGTCATGTGACTTTCAGAATTATCTGTCACCCGATCTTCAGAGATAATTCGTCCAGTGAAACGGGAGCTCTGCGGAGTACCGGGGTAGCAAACAGTGCCAGTGATCCGTAGAAGCCGACAAGGACCTATATCATAAAGTCCCGGATTCCCGAGCGGACCAAACGCAGGTGCTTCACGGGGCCACAGATTGGGGCTCCTTGAAGCACGACACTCGGCAACATGCCTGACCTAACCTGCTACAGCCTAGCCAGGTCGATGGCAAATTGAGTTCGAATGATTGCAGACGGAACGGTCAAGGTCGACGATTTGATCCGGTTGCCCGGCGACACCGGTTCTCCGCCCGATGTTTTCGCACGTCTGCGTACCGACCGCACCCTCATGACTGCCGTCTTCGAAAGGCACGGTCAGGTAGTGGTCAGCGCTACGGCAATAACCGCTTCGAGCATCATTTCGGACCCATGTGCCCATGCGATCGAGAACGCCTCTTCCCCTAGCACTTGGCGCACTTCGGCAACGGCGCGGTCGAACTCTTCGCGCTTGCTTGGCTCCATGGTCGCGCCAATCTCAGCTCTCAAAGCTTCCGCCCCTCCCCATAATGTGGCGGCCTGATCTGATTTGCCGCGATGGGCGGCGATGGTAGCGAACGAATCCAGAGATTCGGCTATGGCCCATCGGTTTCCAATCGCCGTTAGGATGGCCAGGCTCTCTCTATGGTGGGCCAGCGCCGAAGTGTAGTCGCCCTGAGTAGTGGCCACTTTTCCCAGCACGCGAAGTGAGTCTGCGATGGTTCTTCGATCACCGATCTCTTGTGCGATGGCCTGGCTCTGTACGCAACGGGCCTGGGCCAACCCGAGTTCGTTCTGAGCCAAGGCCGCTGCCCCCAGGTCGTGGAGCAGACAGGCAATGCCCCTCCGATCTCCAATCTCCCGATAGATGTCCAGACTCTCCTCAAAATGGATCTGCGCGGAGGAGTGGTCGCCCTGAGCCAAGGCCACAATCCCCTGACCGTTCAGGGAGTAGGCAATGCCACCTCGGTCACCAATCTCTCGATAGATGGCTACCCCCCCCTGATAGTAGGCTCGGGCGGACGAGTAATCGCCTTGGTAAAAAGCCGCATTCCCCAGACAGTTCCATGAATGAGCAACGCCACCTCGGTCACCGATCTCCCGATAGATCGCCAGAGTCTGTTCGTAATTGGCCTGTGCGCAGGCAAAGTCGCTCTGAAATTCGGCCACACGCCCCAGTCCGCTCAGCGAACGAGCGACGCCGTTTCGATCTCCGATCTCCTGATAAATGGCTCGACACTCTTCAAACTGGGCCTGCGAGAAGGAATAGTCATCCTGATTGCAGGCCGCGTTCCCGAGACCATTAAGCGAGTGAGCGACGCCATTTCGGTCGCCCAACTCGCGATAGATGGCCAAACTCTCTTCATAACAGGAACGCGCTGAGGCGTAGTCACCTTGATGGGAAGCCAATGTGCCTATCCCGTCGAGCAGCGTCGCTCGTCCTTGGCCTTCCACCGTCCCGAGAACCCGAGTACACCAGTCTCGGCCCTCCGAGAGATGTCCGCGTGTCACCCAGAACCGGCTCAGCGCTCCGCAAAACCGCAGACCGGTCCCATTCGACGCTTCCAGCATGCTCCAATCCAAAGCCACTAGCAGGTTCTCATGCTCGTCCTCCAAGTGCTGAATCCACTTTCCCTGCTGTTCACCCCTCAGCTTCGGCTCCGCCGCCTCCGCTAACGCCAGGTAAGTATCCCGATGATGAGTTCTAACTGCATCGCTCGCTCCGCTTTCTGCAAGGCGATCGCGAGCGTACTGACGGACCGTTTCAAGCATTCGATACCGAATGTTGTCCTCCCGTAGCGCGACCTGTACCAGAGATTTATCCACGAGCGATGTCAGCAAGTCCAGCACTTCCCCGATCTCAATCACGGGGACGGAGGAAAGGTTTTCGTCCCCGGTACTCGCGCAGACCTGTTCAGATGCCTCGAGGGTCCACCCGTCCGCGAACACCGAAAGACGTTGCAGCAGAAGCCGCTCCGGTTCGGTCAACAAGTCGTAGCTCCAGTCCAAAGTTGCTTGCAGCGTCTGCTGGCGTGGAAGCGCGGTGCGGCTTCCGCGCGTCAATAGGTGAAAAACGTCGTCCAGGCCGAGAGAAATCTGCTCAATCGGCAAAAACTTGACATTGCCGGCGGCCAGTTCTATGGCGAGCGGCATCCCATCGAGGCGCTCGCAGATCCGGGCGACTGTGAGCGCATTGCGAACTGTGAGGGCAAATTCCTTGTGCATCGCCTCGGCTCGTTCTACGAACAGCTGTACCGAAGCAACGTCGCACAGGTTTGCCAGCAAGGCCCTTTCCTCGGTTGGCAGATGCGCCACGTCGGGAACCGGCAGCAAAGGCAGCGGCCAGTTCACCTCCCCGGTGATTCCCAGTGCTTGTCGACTGGTAGCCAGAATGCGCACTCCGCTGCAACCATCCAGCAGGTCAGCCGCCAAAGTCGCGCACGCCTGCAACAGATGTTCGCAGTTGTCCATCACCAGCAGCAGCATTTTGGGACGCAGAAAGCTCAAGAGCGAATCGTGCAAAGTGCGCCCCGATTCATCGCGAACACCCAGCGTAGTGGCGACCGATTGGACCACTAGCTTTGCATCCGTGATTCCCGCCAGTTCCACAAACCAGGCGCCATCGGCAAGTTCTTCCACCACGGCTTCCGCCACTGCGATTGCCGCGCGGGTCTTGCCCAAACCGCCCGGGCCTGTTAGGGTCACCAGACGTCGCTGCCTCAAGCGAGCAGCCACTTCGCCAACTTCCGCGTCGCGGCCCAGGAGGTCAGTAAGCGGTCGCGGCAATCGACGCGGGGGCGGCGGCGTGGAGGGACTCTGCGCAGCGTCTCGGGAATCCTGCAGCCTTTGCCGGGTCTCGGCGCGGAGCCGGTTGTACAGGGCTGTGGTTTGCGCATCGGGTTCCGTTTTGAATTCGCAATGCAAGTACAGGCGTAAGTCACGATACACCTTTGCGACGGCCCCATGGTCACCCATCGATGCGAGCGCCTCGATGAGGGTCCGCTGTGCCCCCTCTTGCGAAGGATCGATCCCGATGATACGGCGCGAATCAGCGATGGCACTCTCCGCGTCGCCACGGGCCAGGGATTCGTCCGCGAGCCTTCGAAGTGCCGCCAGGAAAGACACCTCGCGGTTTCCACGCTCCAAGAGCGCCCACTCTTCGGCGCAGTCATCCAGCAACGGCCCCTGATATGCCTCCACTGCCAGCCGGAGGCCGGCGGAATCGCCCTGCAGAACGGCCGCATCGAAAGTGAGAACATCCGCCTCGGCTCCCGCAAGGTCCAGTGCAAGCATCTGGCGGGTTGGCGACTGCAAGCGGGCCGCTTCCGTTCCAAGCGCATGTCGCAATTCGGTGAGGCAGTGCCGCAAATAGGCCAGGGCCTGACTCTGACTGCTATCTGGCCATAGGGCGCCGGCGAGCCAGTTGCGCTCAACAGGTTGTCCTTTTCTGAGGGTCAGCAACGCCAGCAGCCAAAGGCCTTTTCTCGATTTGAGGTGTGGTAGGGGGATCCCGTGGACACGGATCTCGACGGAGCCAAAGAGCCGCATCGCCAGCGGAGGCGGACTGTTGTCGCCGCCCGTGTCCCTTGCGTTGTTCAAGGCTTTAGGCATAAGGGCCTTCCAATGCGAGTTCTATAGCTCTTTCAAGGCTGAGTGCGCGGCCCTTCTCAAATGCGGCACTGAAACCTGCGTCGCCTAGAGCCTTGCACGCCTCGACGAGATCGGCGTCATAGCTCTGCTGGTCCTGCGGAGTAAGGGGACACCCGATCTGCTCCCGCAAGGCTTTGGCCATCCCCCACAATTCCGCACCATGCGCGGCATGGTTCTCCTTTACCGCCAGACTGAACAAAAGCTCCAGATCTTCGGCAACCGCTTGACGATGCCCGATCTCCTGGTGGATTAGTAGGCTCTCGTTGTAATGGGCCCTGGCCCCGACGTAGTCGCCTTCAAGCGCACACAAGAGCCCAAGATTTCCGACCGATTGCGCACCCGTAAATCGGCTGCCGATCTCGATGGTAAGGGCGCGACTCTCTTCGAGATGTGCACGCGCGGCATTAAAATCGCCTTGGTCCATTGCCACGCACCCTAGATTGCAGAGCGTGGATGCGATGCCGTGTTTGTCATCGGTCGCTCGTCGAATGACAAGACTCTCCTCGTAATACTCTCGCGCGGCGTTCTGCCTGCCTTCGAACACAGCCACGATCCCGAGATTATTGAGCGAACAAGAAAACCCCTCCCAATCCCCGATCTCCCGCCGAATCGTCAGGCTCTCTTCGAATTGCGCATTCGCGAACGGGTAGTCCCCCTGAGACATAGCCACGTTTCCTGCCGCGTTGAGCGCATCCGCACGCTCGCGAGTTGCCCTTTGCGATCCGGGCTGATTTAGCGCTCGCCAACACCACTCTCGCCCTTCGGATAGACGCCCTCGCGTCGTCCAGAAACGCATCAGCTTCCCGCAGAGGCTCAGACTTACTTCAGGCTCCCTCCCGGAAAGACTCCACTCCAACGCTGCCCGCAGGTTCTCATGCTCGGCGTCCATCCGTTTGAACCAAGCCGCCTGGTCCGGGCCCTGGAAATTTGGCTCCGCATCAGCAGCCAGCGCCATGAAGGCATCTCGATGACGCGTCCGCACAGCACCGCTTTCTCCGGTTTCCGCAAGGCGATCCCTGGCATACTGGCGGACGGTTTCAAGCATTCGGTATCGGAGGAAGTCCTCCCCCACGCTCACCTGTACCAGAGACTTATCCACCAGGGATGTCAACGTGTCGAACAAGTCCACATGCCTTATCGCGGGAGGGGTCTCGTCAGGGCAACTGATGCAGACCTGTTCGCATCCCTCCAGTGTCCATCCGTCAGCGAATACGGAAAGCCGCTGAAGCAGGATCCGCTCCGTTTCGGTCAGAAGATCGTAGCTCCAGTCCAGAGTCGCTTGCAGCGTCTGTTGACGCGGGAGCGCCGTGCGGCTTCCGCGCTTTAGCAGACGAAACACATCGTCCAAACTGCTAGCAATCGGCTCGATCGGCGAGAATTTGACGTTGCCGGCGGCAAGCTCAATGGCAAGCGGTATCCCATCGAGGCGCTCGCAGATCCGGGCGACTGGAAGTGCATTGCGAGCCGTCAGGGCGAAGCTCTTTTGCATCGCCTCAGCTCGTTCCACGAACAGCTGCACCGAAGCAACTTGGCTCAGTTTGGCCAATAGAGCCTCCTCCTCGGTGGGAAGATGCGCCAAGTCGGGAACGGGCAACATCGGCAGCGGCCAGTTCACCTCGCCGGTGATTCCCAGTGCTTGTCGACTGGTAGCCAGAATCCGCACTCCGCTACAGTCATCCAGCAGATCTGCTGCCAGAGTCGCGCAGGCCCGCAACAAGTGTTCGCAGTTGTCGAGCACGAGCAGCAGCACTTTGGGCCGCAGAAAGCTCAAGAGCGATTCATGCAAAGAGCGTCCAGACTCGTCGCGAACGCCGAAGGTGGTCGCGACCGCCTGAACCACCAGCTTCGCATCCGAAATCCCGGCAAGCTCCACAAACCAGGCGCCGTCGCCAAACTCTTCGAGCAAGGCTTCCGCTACAGCGATGGCCACTCGCGTTTTGCCCAACCCGCCGGTCCCAGTCAGAGTCACCAAACGGCGCTGCCGCAGGCGCGCCGCAACTTGGACAACTTCGTCGTCGCGGCCCAGGAGGTCTGTCAGTGGGCGCGGCAGCCGACGTGGGGGACTCGAAGCAGAGCGGCTCGGGGTCACGCCGCTCTTGGCCGGCGCTTTTTGGCGGGTCTCGGCGCGAAGCCGGTTGAAAAGGGCAGTGGTTTGCGGGTCCGGTTCGATGCTGAGTTCGCGGTGCAGGTGCAGGCGAAGGTCACGATACACTTGCACCGCGGCGCCAAAGTCTCCCACCAGTACAAGCGCCTGGATGAGGGTCCGTTGCGCACCCTCCTGGAGCGGGTCGACCTCTATAGCGCGGCGCGCGTAGCCGACGGCAGTCGCTGCGTCGCCTCTCGCAATGGCGTCATCAGCGAGGTCTCGAAGCGCAGCCAGGTAGGACTCCTCGCGGTTTCCACGCTCTAGAGGCGCCCACTCCTCTGTACAGTCATTCAGCAACGGTCCACGGTACACCGCCGCCGCGGATTGGAGGGCGGCGGGATCGCCCAGCTGAATCGATGCATCGAAAGTCAGTACATCCACATTGGCGCCCTCAAGGCGCAGACAGAGCGTCTGATGAGTTGGCGACTGCAATCGAGCCGCTTCGGGCCCAAGAGCGTGTCGTAATTCGGTGAGGCAGTGCCGCAAATAGGCCAGGGCCTGACTCTGGCTGCTATCTGGCCATAGGGCGCCGGCGAGCCAGTTGCGCTCAACAGGCTGTCCTTTTTTGAGGGTCAGCAATGCTAGGAGCCACAGACCCTTGCGGGAGCGAAGGCGTGGTAGAGGATCTCCTTGAACCTGGATCTCGATGGGTCCAAAGAGCCGGATCGATAACGGGGCTGGGCTGCTGGCGTGGATAGTGTCCTCTGTGCTCATCTGAATTTCTTCTCCCGCACACGCTTTTCCTTCCTTGACGCACACGGCGCCGCACATGTGGGGCTCGCACCATGGTTCCCATGCAACACCTGCTAACAACCCCTCAATCTGTGCCGCAGTCGAGCCGGAAGGCAAATCTGCACCTACCAAACTCGGACCTATCCCTTATGATGGGCAAAATGTGGCGGCGGATGGTGATTCTGCTCCCACTACTACTCGTGCTAGGCTTCGCCGCTCCGGCCGCATTTGCTCAGACGACGTCTGACCTTAAAGCGAGCGGCGCGATCCAATTCACGCCGACCGGGATCTCTCCTCTGGCTCTCACCGGAACGGAGTCTCTCCTCAACCGATTCAGCTGTCGAGGCGAACTACATTTTACGTCCACCAGCAAACCAGGTGGTGCGATGGTGGCTTCTGGCGTTGTCGTGATGCGCGCCTTAGACGGAGATCAGCTCGTCGGACTTGTTTCAATCAAGACCGATGCAACTGGCGTGGGCCGGATCGTTTTTGCCTGGCGTGAGGCCGTCCAGCTCAGCAACGGCACGATCCTCACCAGCACCGGTCGTTTTCAAAATGACCTTCCCGACGACGCGGAAAAGAAGGTGACAACCAAAACGAGCACGGTCGTCATCGCAATCATTGCGGTCCTGATTGGATAGCGACTTGTGAGTCCTCGAAGGAGAGTCGATATGAAAAAGAGAATTTCCAGTCGTTTGACAATGGGAACCGGAATGTTGCTGCTGGGAGCCCTGGCGAACGCGCAGCAGACAATCAGCATTCAGCCCATCAAGATTGAAAACGCCTCAATCACGGCGCCGGTCGGATACTACACTTGGAATTCGTATCTCGGCTTGAAGGGTGCAGGTTGGAAGCCGGGCGAGGTCCTGGAGGTCCACCTCGTTGGACCTCAGAATTCGATCGGAGTCACTCCCGCCGACCGAATGATTGCGACTGCTTTTGTCGCCTCAGACGGCACATTTAACGAGGGCAAAGAATTTGGCTTCATTACGAACGAGTTCTACATCCCCTATAACCAGGTCCTTGTCGGCAACACCAAAACCACCGACAACAAGCAGATTCCCCGCCCCGGGGCCTACAGTCTGGTTGTGCAGCGGCCAGACCCGCAAACCATATATGACAAGGAAGCGATCCCAATCAACATCGCGCCAGACACAATCCCGCCCGGGAGTATCAGCCAGTATTCTCCCAACGGATGGCCTTGGAACCGCGGCGCCCGAGATGGGTGGCTGGGAAGCCATTCGCCGGAGCGCGGAGACCCAGAATGGATCTCCCTATGGAGCGAACAACCGGTCGGACTGTACGCCACGATCGCGAAATCGTCGGTCGCAGCTACGGTCGACGATCCACCGGCGAACCAACCCTCGTTCATAGCGATTGGCGACGCTCCGATGTCGCACTATGCGCACGACATCAACATGGAGTTGCTACCTGACTCGAACTACCTGTGGACCTTGGCGACCGCCAACTTCATCGCAGAGACATTCCCTGGAAAGGTCAACTTTGGGAAGCTCGAATGCGAATGGGAGGTCCAAAACGATGGCAGACCGTTCTATGGCGACTACGAAAAGGGAGTATATGGGATGCCCCTATGGGTGATGCCCACCGCCGGAGATCGAGTCTATATGGTGGGCCGATGGGTGATGGATAACGGGCACCCGGATTCGGGAGACCGTACGGAGATTCATCCCCCGCGGCTGCTCGCAACGATGCGCCAGCGAAACACTGCCGTTTCGGGTCTTTGGAAGACAAAGACCAGGGCATCCCAAGTTGACATCTACATCAGTGGCAACGGCGGCGGCGCCAACATGTTCCCGGATGGCCTTGCGGGAGATCTAGACAAGGATGGACCGGGAGGCATCATTTCCGACGAGTTGGATGTCCCCGACTTGCTCACTTACTTTTCTTGGGGTCCAATAAACAACGATTTTGTCAGCACGTTCATTTCGATTGTGAACGCGCTTGGTTGGGGTGGTACGGATCCGAGCCTTATCAAAGACCCGGCGGGACCAAGTGGCTTGGACTGGCTTCGCGGCCCCCAATTCCGTCCTGTCGACGACATGGACTATGACTTCGACGTGCCTCTTCCGACTCCGCCGGCAGGCGCAACCCGCCCATTCGTTAACACTACGTTTCAGCCGGGAAATTCAGCAAACGTGGAGGAGGTGATCACCTACACTCATCCATTTCGTGGTCTGCCAACCGTGGCACACTTCCATATCCCTTACAAGGGAACGGGGGACGCGGGAATTTTTGCAAAGACCTTTAAGTTCTATTGGGACGTCTTCAGCAAACCAGGCGAACACTTTACGATTAGCATTAATAATGTAGCAATGGCTGCCGGACTGTATAACGATCTGTTCTGGGCAGGTCCTGGTCCGCTCTACCTGTGGACCGATGTTTGCGGTCAGTGGGCCTCTCTAACCGACGCCAACCCAGGCGCTCTCGCTACGGTGCAAACCTCGAGTCAAGCCCAGGTGTATACGGCGCCGTTTGTTGACAACGCATCCGCAAACACACACGCAGTTAGCTTCGACGCATATCTGGATTACACCGACACGTTAAGGGTCTACACGCTCGGATACGCCCAGCGTGACTTCGACAATTACTTCGGGCAGGACGTTGGCAAGCCTATATACTCGGCTGGATACGACCTCGCCTGGGCGACCTATTTCGGTACCGGCGAAAATCAAAACCCCGGCGGCGCCCTCTACGATGTTCCCGTTGCGAGCAAGGCAAATGTCCCGAATCTTGTCGGGCCGCATACCGAAGCATCTCTAAGGTCGAGTCAAAACGAAGGCAGCTCATTCACGACCAAGTGGGGCAATCCCCTCTCTAATACCGTCTACGCTGTGAACTACAATGTCGCTTTTGTCCCAGGTCCGGGCTTTTTCGGTGAAACGGGGCTGCCGCTTAACTTCGGCGAGGTCTGCTATCAGGCGAGTAGCCAGCAAACGATCCAAATATCGAATACCGGCGAGTCAAACCTCTCACTAAAGGGCGTAGTGATTTCGGGCCCCGGCTTCAGCACGGTGCCGGCGATAATCGCACCGCGAGCAATCGGTCCGGGCCAAATGATCCCTATAACGATTGCTTACTCACCAATAGGTACAGCCCCCGCCACTGGTTCCATCGCGTTTCAGACGGATGATCCTGTAAACCCGGTTGCAACCTACGGCCTCTCCGGGACGCCCGGTTATCCGGTCCTTACCCCAGCCTTGGCTCCTTCGGCGACCGAGACTGTTACGGTCGGCCAGTCTGAGAGATGGCACGTTACGATCACAAACCCGGGGAACTGCCCGCTCACGGTGAGGCCCTCGATCGCCAATTCGGGCTACTCGATTGTTCTTCCCTCGTCGTATTACGACATCTTTGGTCACATCAACAAGCCAATTGTTGTTCTGCCGGGCGGCACGAACATTGACTTACAAATCGTGTTCAGGTGCACCTCGGCCGGAGCCGGACAGAATGGAGCCTTGACGCTCACAAGCAACGCTCCCGTAGCCGGAACACAGCAGATTAAGTTCAATGTGACGGGAGTGAATTAGGGGCCGAAATGAATCAAAATGACAAGACAGCATCTATCAATAATCATGCGTTCACGTTGATCGAACTCCTCGTGGTCATTGCGATTGTCGCCATATTGGCGGCAATAATCTTCCCTGTTTTCGCTCAAGCCAAAAAAGCGGCCAAGTCCGTCGCTTGCCTTTCGAACACTAAGGAGATCGGACTGGCGACCCAAATCTACTTGGAGGATAGCGATGGATTCTATCCACAATCCAAGACCGCCGACGCAAATCCCCAGATCGACGACTATGACGGAGCGCTGGAGAATCCCGACAATGGCTCCATCTTTGCCAAGATCTTGCCATACACGGGGCGAGGCGGGTCGACGTCGGAAGACGTCATGTATGCTCAAGGTCTTTACGCTTGCCCCGACGATCCCGCGCCGTTCGACGCTAGCTGTCCCGACATCATCAATATCGGTGGGCCCCACGTCATTTCATATCTCATTAACGCCTATTTCGTTTGGGGGCTCAATGAGAGCGGCGTCGGTGTGCCCGCGAGCGTGATCGAATACGGCGAGCGTCGAAGCGTGACAGTGAACGGCGTTTCACCGTATTGCGACGATATCTACCACCCCTGGTTCAACACCTTGAACTCCAATCTCGGAAACTCTCAGGGGGTGGACAATGAAATGGACACCCTCACCGGAGCTCTGGCGAACTCCCGTCACAACGGGGGTGCCAACTACACCTTCGCCGATGGACACGCCAAGCGCTACCTATGGATTCAGACATGGAGCCCACCAAGCAATGTAGACATGCACACGCCAAATCCTGACGTACAAAAGGACTGGTATTGAGCAACCCAACTCGGCTGAAGAGTGGGTAGTGGGGGGTTGGGCAACCTCCAAGAGTCGTATTGCGTTGGCGCTGGACCACAGGTCTTTGGTAAGGCCTCGACTCAGGGCGAAAGGAGTGAGGATTTGAGCCAATGATTGAATCTAGCTATATTGGCCACTGCTTCTTTCCTATGTCTTCATTGGTCGCGATGATTAATTAGTTCCAGAGGAGTTTGCAGCCCCAAAGTCCATGTTTGGCATGCAGGGTTATTTCAGTAAGACGAAGACATTCCTTGCATTTGGGCCAGTTCACGAATGCCTTTTCTGCCCAAACTTTGGGCAGACATACCGATATTTGGCAGCATTTCAGAGCACTGCAAAGACGGACTTAGCTTCAAATTGGCCACATTTCTATCCAAGAAGCCTCCGTCCTAAGGAGGGCGTCATCGGTTTGGGACCGCCCAAGGCCCCCAATTTTCGAACGCTCCATACGCAGGCTCGAAGGCGGATCTGTCCGCTATAGAATCAGGGCTGAACTTGGAATGGCCTGTAGAGTCGCCGGATGCGGATTGCGGCTCTTCCATAACTCATGTGGGCTTGGACCTGTCGTTACGTTGTCCAAAGTCGCCTCCGGCGTCGGGGATGAAGCGGCGCCGAGCTCCCGGGGTCGTGTGGACCCCAAGGCTATGTTCCAGGGACGCCTTCGGCGCCGGGAGAGCGCTATTTGGCTTTACCCCAGGCCTTCTGGGCCCAGGGGGTCATGGCGGCGTATTTGTCTTCCCAGGTGGTGTACATGGCGCCGACGACGCCGGGGACGTCTTTCGTGTTGGCGAACCATTGGCTGATCGCGCTGCCGTCTTCGTCGCTGTCGTAGTAGCCGGACAGGATCTGCTTCAAGCCTAAGTCGGCGAAGAACTTGCAGTTCTTGCCCTGGAGGCCGCCGTACCAGTTGACGATGCCTACGTCTTTATCTAGACCCTTCCACGAACCGACGAGGGTTCCGTTGACGGCGAAGTAGTGATCGACCGCGTTGTGCATCGGATCGAACATGTCGTTCCATACCCAAATGGAGGCGTCCGGGCGAACCGCGCGGATGATCGCGGCCGCCTTGTGGACGTTCCAGGCGAGCAACTCGCCGGCGGTCATGTGCATGCTGCGGCAGGCGGCGCACTGGTTCATGCAACGGATCTCGTCGTGGGACATGAAGAAACCGGCAGGATGGAGCAGGTCGTTGGCGCGAACGACGTCCTCCCGCCAGTCCTCGCACACCTTCGGTTCGGAAAGGCAGAAGTTGATACGGTCTTCATAGATCGTGACGGGGTGGTAGTAGCTCACCCTAAGGCGGCTCCCGTCCTTGATGCGGCTGCCGGGGATGACTTTGATGGTGGGCGACGCTCCCCGCCAAGGGATCCAAGGATGGAATTGAGGATCGACGATCTTTTCGTAGTCCTGTCCCTCTTGGTAGACCGTTCCGGATTCGCTGCGGACGGTGACCGGACAACCGGGCCGTCGTAAGACGTTGACGAGGCCGATCTCCTCGACCTTGAGATCGTCCCACCAGATCTTGCCGTTCTTGCCGCCCCAGAATCCAAGATAGAGGGTTGCCGCCGTCTCTTCGTAGCTGTTGAACACGATGTCGACCTGCTTCCAATCTTGGGTGGGGTCGACGTGGAACGTCTGCCAACTCACGCAGTTCTGGGGAGTGCTGGTCAATACTTTGATCTCGGGGACGGCGGGATTGAGCTTCTCCGTCTTTACCCAGACCGAGACGTGATACTGCCGCTCCGGTTGCAGCTTGAGAGGCTGGGTGATTCGGCATAGACCGTTTGCGTTCTTGTAGATATTCTCCATCCGCAGCGACGTCTTTCCCCCATGCACCACGTCATGGTCAGCGAAGGTGGTGACACCGGGGTCGTCTTGCCAGCCCCATCCGAGGAATTTGTTGTCCGACGTCGCCTCAAAATCGCCGTTCACGACCTGGGTTGGATTGTCCGGTTGATGGATGGCAGTCCCACCGTGGACGACGTACAGGGCGTCTTTTACGGGGACGCCCTCGACGTAGTTTCGATCGTGTGCGCCGCCCATAACGGTGCAGATGATGTCCAACCCGTACTTCTTGGCGGCAGACCTTAGCTCCGGGGCCCTCTCCTTAGCGACGTCGAACGAGCAAACGATTCCGTTGTAGCCCGCTGCCTGAGCAAACGGGAATCGGGCGATCACCTGATCGACGACCTTAGGGTTGGTCATGTCCGACGTGAAGAAGAGCCACCGCCGTTGCGTTCGGTTCGACTGAGTCAGCTTGGCTGGATTGGATCGAACCCGGGCATGGGCGCCGATAGCCAAAGTCGAACCGACCAAGAACACGCCGGCAAGCCCGGCACCCAGGAAACGTGGCAAGCGAGAGACAAGCATCATAGCGAAATCACCGATAGAGAACAGACTATCGCCGATTGGGGCCGGATTTCTCTAGTCAGAGGGGCAAACGAGTCGATCGGCTGCCTCCCTTGTCCGAATTACCACTGAATCAGATCCCCGACCTTGCGATGGGCTAGGTCTAGGCGGGCCGCTATCTGCCATTTCTTAGAAACTAACGGGATGTGCAAACGTCCGAAAGATCTAGCGCAGCAGTTTTTGCCAATCAAATGTCCCACAAAGATACGCCGCTAATTCCGTGAGGAGGCGAGATTTGGATCGCGTCACATGTCGGCATCACCTATGCGGGGCGCTATTGGCGCTGGCCGTATCGTCAATTGCTCTGGGTGCACAGGCCACTCTTCTGACTCAAGCGGACGACCAATCGGATCAGGCGATCAATCGTGCGATCAAGAAGGATCCTGCCTGGAGGGCCAGTCATCACGAAATCCGGTCCCTAACCGTCGGGCAGCCGGGGGCCGTCAATAACTACTGCTTGAATGGAGATGGGAACCTCCTCGTCTGCATCGGCGACCAAAGCGGTCGTGGAGAGATTCGGACGTTTACACCTGTCGGTCGCCAAGTCGGAACTTGGAAGCTGCCGATCAAGCCGGGCGCGATCTGTGTCCAACCTGACGGCACGATCTTCGTGGGCGGAGATGGTCTCATTCTCAAGCTGAACAGCCAAGGGCAGATTCTTGGGAAAGGCGCCTTGCCTAGCCAGAACCTGTCGCAGGCCAGCAAGGAGGTCCGGCAGTACCTGGCTCAGGCAGGCAGGGAAGTTACCGGCATCGCCGTCAGTGCCATGGATGTCTTTGTCGCGGCGCTGTCTCCCAGCGATTACACGTACGTGGTCTATCGGCTATCGAAGGACCTGAAAGCGCCCAAACTGATCGTCAAGGGGCTGAACGGCTGCTGTGGCCAGATGGACATCCAGGCTCACAACGGCGACCTCTGGGTGGCCCATAACGCAAGGCACTTGGTGGAGCGGTACGATCGCACCGGCAAGAAGCTCTTCTCGTTCGGACAATACGACCGAAAGGCGGCATCTGGATTCGGCGGGTGTTGCGAGCCGAAGAACCTCCGGTTCGTTGGCAATGTGCTCTATGCAGCCGAATCGGGACCGCCGACAGCAATCAAGCGGTTCAGTCTCACCGGGAAGTTCCTGGGAGTGGTGGCGTTGCCCGAGTTCAAAACGGGCTGCGTTCGAGTGACAACCGAAATCAGCAAAGACGGTTCGACGTTCTTTATGCTCGATGCCGACGGGGGGCAGATCCACGTGATGGCGCCAAACAAGCGATCGGGGACGCTGCCTTGAACTGCCGAGTGGTTGCCTTGAGCATTCTCTTCCTGGGTCTGACTGCGTGGAGCTTGGCGGAACCTCGCCTAACCGTCGTCGTAATGGACCCGCTGTGCAATCGGCTGGCTTGCGCATGTGTGAAGGGCTACGCCCAGCGCGACTACGAGGCACTTGGTCGGTTTCTCTCTTCCAAGCTGCACGAACCGGTAAAGATCGTCTACGCAGAAGATCTGGCGCGAGCGGTCGAGGCGCCTTCAACCGGGAAGGTCGACCTGATCATCGGGAAGGCGTCAGTCGTAAAGTTCGATGCGGCCGAATGCGGAATGCCGGTTCGGCCCATCGCGAGCCTAACCGGGCAAGACGGAAGCACGACCCTGACGGGTCTATTCGTGGTTCGCAAGAGCGATCGCGCCAAGACGCTCTCCGACCTCAGCGGGCGCCAGATCTTCTTCGGCTCGCCGGATGCGGACGAAAAGAACCGAGGCGCCTTCGAGGCGTTACGCCGAGTGGGCATTGCCGTTCCCAAGAAGGTGAAGACCTTTGAAGGATGCAGCGATGCCGCACTGGCGGTGCTTGAAAGCAAAGCGAAGCCAGCGCCCGCCGCTGTCATCTCCAGCTATGCCGCCGCCCTGATCGAAGGGTGCGGAACGGTTCCGAAAGGAGCGTTGCGAATCGTAGGAATGACGGCCTCGTTTCCGTTCGTAACGGCCTATGCGACGGCAAACGTGAATCCAGCATTGACGACGAATATCGAAAGGGCACTCGTCGATATGCGACTCGATTCGAAGTTGCTGAAGGTGATGGAGTCCAAACGCGGATTCGTGCTTCCCACGCCGGTTGGGAAGAAGGTCTCGGCGGACTGGCCGGGCTGGCGCGGTGCGAACCGGGACGGCTCCGTTCCTTGGCTGCCGAGGCTCCTTCCTCCAAGGCCAACGCTTGTCTGGTCGCAACCCCTTACGAACTCCGGCCTCGCCGGAGTTTCTGTTTCAAACGGATTCCTGGTCGTTGCCGATCGAACTGGCCAAGGGGACGCGGACGTCTTTCGCTGCTTTCGTGCCGACGATGGCAAGCCGATATGGAAAGTCGTCGATCGGTCCCCGGGCCATCTCGACTACGGCACTTCGGCAAGAGCGACGCCGACGCTGGACCGGGGACTGGCATTCGTCCTCGGTGCGTTCGGCCATCTCCTGTGCGTCGATTTGGCCACCGGCAGAACGGTGTGGTCGCACGATCTGGTCAAGGAATTCGGCGGCATTCGTCCGAACTGGGGCTATACATCGTCGCCGCTTGTGGTTGACGACGAGGTCATCGTGAATCCAGGAGCCGTCACCGCTTCGCTCGTTGCCTTGAACCGATTGACCGGAGCGGTTCTATGGAAGACGCCCGGAAACCCGTCGGCGTATGCGTCGTTCACTTTAGCAAGACTTGGAGGTCGGAACCAAGTCGTCGGTTACGACTCCCTGTCGTTGGGTGGCTGGGATCCGGCAACGGGATCGCGTCTATGGACTTTGGTGGCTCCAAACTACGGAGACTTTAACGTCCCAAGTGCGAGCATTTGGGGCGGGCAACTGATTGTAGCGACCGAGAATAACGGAACGAGGCTCTACGGTTTCGCCGCCGGCGGATCGATAGTTCCGAAGCCTATTGCCTCGTTTCCAGAGCTTGCGCCCGACACTGTCAGTCCTATCGTGGTTGGGAAGCGGCTGGTAGGCAGTTGGGGCGAACTCTATTGCCTTGAATTGGCCCATGGGCTCAGGGTGGCATGGACGATTTCGGAGCCTGCCTGTCAGGAGTATTGCGCCTTCTTCTCGTCAGGAGATCGCCTCCTCATTTCCACGTTTCGCGGAGAACTGGTCCTGGTGGATTGCTCGGGAGCCAAACCCGTCGTTATCGGGAGATCCCGTGTTTTCAATGGCCAGGTTGGAAGCTATGCCTATCCGGCCATGGTTGGGTCGCGTCTATATGTGCGAGAGAGCGACCGTATTTCCTGCTTTGACCTAGAGCCTGCAAAGTAGGGCTAAAGTGCACTTCATTGTGCCTTGGTTTGGAGGGTGGAGTGAACTCCCATACAATGGTCGTGACGATTCGCCGAGCCCTCCATGATGTCCCATGCCCAATCCACTCGCTTGCCCTGGGTAGATACGAGATCTGCCATCGTTGGGGTGCTGACCCTATGGATGATGCTGGCGCCCAGATCTAGCTTCGGCCAATTCTCAGTCGACCAACTGCCGATTCCCAATTCCGGAACCGGCGCACGAGCATTTGCCGGTTCGAACGGGCAGCAGGTCGGGGTTTCGCTGCTCTCGGTTGGACACGCCTACCTTTGGAACGGCCCGACTGGCGCTGTTATCGACTTGTCCGTGGGGGCACTCGGATCGACTTGCTGCGCGGTATCGGGCACGTATCAGGCGGGTAGCTATGTCTACAAGACGGTACATACATCGGGCAGCGGGAGAGGTGGAGGCGGATCTCGCACCTACTTTGTCAGCCATGCGGCGCTATGGCATGGATCGGCTACTTCAATGGTGGACTTGAATCCGAATGGCGTCTACCAGTCCGTCGTGCTAGGCATGGACAGCCAACATCAAGTCGGCTGGCAAGGTCCGGACTACTACGGAACCGCTCATGCGACGCTTTGGTCCGGGACGGCAGCTTCCGCCGTGAGCCTTGAGCCAAGCGGTTTTGCTCAATCGAAGGCGATCGCCACCAGTGGTCCCGAGCAGGTCGGATCTGGCACGAGCAACGCAGGGGCGGTTCACGCACTTCTTTGGCACGGCACAGCGGCAAGCGCAATCGACTTGAATGCATCTGGTTTGGGCGCCGTTTCCAGTGCCGCTGAGGCAGTCGATGGAGTCGCGAATATCCAGGGCGGCTATGTTTATCTGGGGTCGACGTATTCGCTTCCGCATGCATGCTTGTGGCACGGCACAGCCGCGAGCGCGATCGATCTTAACCCGCAAGGATATTCCGGGTCCGAGTGTCTTGCGGTTTCTGGTCCACTTCAGGCTGGTTACGGTGTAACAGCGGCCAATCGATCCCATGCGATGGTGTGGAAGGGTAGCAGTTCATCTGCCATCGACCTGCATAGTTTCCTTCCTGCGAAGTACATCGCTTCCGTCGCCTATGGCATGGATCCGGATGGCAGTATCGTCGGCGCCGCAAGCGAAGGGAACCTGTGGTGTCCTGTGATCTGGAGGCCGTCGAACGCAAGATATGTTTCCGCCGCTCAAACTGTGGCGCCTGGATCGTCCGGATGGTCGTCGCTGAGCACCAAAGTTACGATGACATCGCCCTATGCATTGGCATCGACGATTGTCTACACGGTCAACGGCGGAGCGCCAGAGAGGGTATCCGGCGCATCCGTAGTCATTAACTTGAGCACGACCGGAACCAACGTCATTCAGGCCTACGCCACAAGCGGCAGTCAGAAGACAGCACCGATGTATTACACCGCAAATGTTGACTTGACGCCGCCAACGACCTCCGAATCGTATGCCGACGGATCTCTTTCGGTTGTCGCTTCAGATCAGGGAAGTGGTGTTGTCGCAACCTATTTGGGCATTGACGGCGCTTCGGCTGCCATCTATAAAGGGCCAACTACGCTCGCAAATACTACCCACCAGATAGAATACTGGAGCGTCGACCGGGTCGGAAACACTGAGAAGCACAAGGTGGCTACTCTCGCTGCAACCCCGCCCACCATCAATTCGATCTCACCATCGAGCGCTTTGTCCGGAACGTCCGACTTGACTCTTACCGTCATGGGGCAGGGATTCATTTCATCTTCCTATGTCCAGTGGAATGGTCTGAGCCTGAAGACAACCTTCCTTAGCTCGTCGACCCTTCAGGCAACCATTCCTGCGAGCGACTTGGCTGCGGCGGGAACCTCGCAATTGAAGGTCACGAATCCAACGCCCGGAATTGGAACCACAGCCGCACTGGCATTCTCTATTTTGCAGCGTGCCACCTGTACTGGAGGGGCGACGAACGTTGGCGACGGCGGGCAAGGAACGTTTGACCTAAGCCCCGTGACGGCTCATACCGGATTCACGTTGAACGGTGGAGCAGTTCATATCCTAACGACATCTTCGACAGTTTTCATGGACGCGAGTGGCGCTGCGATATCGTCGGCGATGTTCTTTGACAATCTTGGGGACGGCCAGGTCGTTAGCGTGGTAGGGGCCATCGCTTCGCAGGGCGGACCGGTTTCCGCTTGGACCATCCAACTCAATTGAGCGGTCCGAGGTTGCCCAGAAACAATGCATGTTGTTTCATGACAATGGTGTCATCCCGATACCCAGTAGGGGTATGATACTTTCACATTGGAAGTGGAAAGAAGGGTCAATGTGGATAAGATCGGCGCTTTCGCCAGTGCGGCGTGTGCGGTGCACTGCTTGCTTAGCGGCTTGGCGCTAGGGTTGCTCTCCGTGTTGGGGATGGGCTTCATCGGTTCGACGGCTACCGACATCGCTTTTCTTTCCGTTACGCTGTCAGTGGCGAGTATCGCAATCTTCACCGGCATGAGAAAGCATCGGTCCTGGAGACCAGCCGGGCTATTCCTACTGGGCGTGACTTCGATCGTGATTAGTCACTTCGTGTTGAACCATGAGAGCAAGGACCTGACGACTAGGCTAATGACCACCACATTTGCCGTCACCGGCGGCGTACTCCTGGTCTCGTTTCACATCCTGAATCTGCGCCTACAGGCAAAATGCAGCCATTCCTGAGCCTGCACTTCTACAAACGGCCATCCGATCAGTGTTCCTTGGGGCTGCCTGTGCCGTCAGGCGAGTGCCATTGGCATGATTACGCAAAAGTAGCCATTCTCATCGTCTGCCGGCCGGAACACCGCAGGGCGTGAACTCTCGGTCATCTCGATTCGAACTCCGGGACCATCGATGGCGGCAAGCGCGTCGATCACGTACTTTCCATTGAATGCGATCTCGACTTCGCCATTGCTCGGAATCATGAGCAGTTCTTCTTTTGCCTCGCCCTTCTCCTCGGAACGGGCGGCCATCAGGATCTGATCGCCCTCGCCCTTGAACCGTACTCGGTTTGCATTGTCGCGGGCGAGGATCATCATGCGCTTAACCTTTTCGTTGAGCTGATCGACCTCAACCATCCAGGTTCGGGTGGATTCGGAAGGCACGACACGCTCCCAGTTGGGATAGGTGCCGGCAAGAAGTTGAGATACCACCGTTGCACTGCCGGATTCCACTCCGAGGCGGCCGCCTCCAAAGCGGATTTCGACATCCGAATCGTCTGGTATCGGCAACGCCTTGATGGCGCGAAGGGCCTTCTCGGGTACGACCGCGTTGATACTGCTTCCGATCCCTTCTTGGTCGATCTTGCGAACCGCCAAGCGGTGAGTGTCCGTGGCAACCAAGGTCAGGACGCGTCCGTTATAGGAGAAGAGAACCCCGGTAAGAACTGCCTTATGTTGCTCAGGTGTAACTGCGTAGATGACCGAATCGACTGCCTTTCGGAGTAGTCCCATTGGGACTCTTAGTTCGCCTTCGCCGCCAAATGGGGGCGGCTCGGGGAAGTCCTCCGAATCCAGGCTCATCATTCGATATTCGGCGGCGCCTTGCTGCAAGAGCACGCTGCCGTTCTCAAGCGTCGTGAGTTCGAGATCGCCATCCGGCATCTGGTGAGCGATATCTTGCAGGAGTTTGGCCTGAAGACAGATCGCACCCGGCTCAGCGACAAACGCGGCAAACTCGCGCTCGACCCACATCTCACCATCGCACCCAACTACTCGAACCGAAGCGTCCGAGCCTTCGATTTTGAGATACTGGAGGATGTTGACGGATGTACGAACGCTGGCCGCGGCGGTCGCCGCGCTGACTGCTTCGAAGAACTCCTTACGTGGACAAACAAGCTTCATGAGTTACAAGTCGCTTAGCCCTGAATGGGCAGATGGTATTGCAGGTGAGCGGGCGCCGGCGCCTTTGGCTGGATGGCCGCTCCACGAGCATATAGCTTCATGAGGATCCGCTGATAGGACTCCTCGGTGTATTCGGGGGCCGGATCGCCTTGAAGAAAGTCCACTGTGTTTCGCAAAGTGACCATATCCCAGGCAAGTACGGAGTCTTCGGCCGCAGCCGCTTCCATATCCGCATCAAGTTCGCTGGTTAGTTCTCGTCCAGCGTAGAGATCGACTAATTTTTTGTAAAGATCATTGTTCACGGCGTCCGCTCCATGGCGCTTCCTAGCTTATCTCTTAGTGCCCGTCGACCCCGATAAAGTCGCGATTTCAGCGCAGGAACGCTGATCTTCAGGATATCGGCAGCTTCTTTGGCACTCATCTCTTCAAGATCGCAGTAAATGAGGGGTTCCCTGTACTCGAGGGGCAAGTCGTTGAGGGCTTGGTGGACGGTGACCCGTAGGGTCGTGCGTTCCTCCGCTCCTGAATACTGCGCGTCTGGCGGCAACTCCATAAGCTTGTGTTGCCGTAGTTTGTCGATACATAGATTCCGCGCGATGCGGAATAACCAAGTCCGAAAGGCGCCATCGGCGCGTAGTTCGGCTGACCGCCGAACCACCCGCAGAAATGTTTCTGCGGTTGCGTCTTCTGCATCCGTGCGATTACCAAGCATCCGAAAGGTGTAGCGGAAGATCCGCTCACCATACAACTCGTATATCCCGCCAAGCGCGCTAGGGTCGCCCTCTGCGAGGGCGTTGAGCCAGCGTTTTTCGGCCAGTGAGTCTTGTTGTGCGTCATTCGGCATAGGGAAGGACGGGCGCACCGATCAATTCGATGCGCGGGTTGTCAGTTTAACACTCCGTTCCCCTCGAATGCTTCCCCCAAATCACCAGATCTGTAGAACTTGGCAAATTAGAAAACTACTGCGACGGAGTGACGCCACCCATTCGAATCATCATCTTCATGGTGTCTTGTATTAGTGTCCGCCACAACCATCAAATATGCAAGTCGCAACACGCTTGAGAGGGTCGCTCAGACACAACTTGCTTGCGGATTAGTCCGCGATTTCCCAGGGCCACGCCTTTTCGGGCATCCACGTACCCTTTACGACGCCAAAGTGGGCAAGCGATGCGTCGTCAAGCATCTCATAGCAGATTGGGCAACCAACGAGGCCGGTATGAAGCGCCTCTTCCTGGGCGAGGTGGCAGTTTGGGCAGATGCCTCGATTCCGCTTGGGGGGAGACATCGCCTGAGCGAGAGTTGCCAAGCCTGCACCGGGCACAAGAACGTCTAGGCATTGCGCGCAGGACCAGGTTTGCACCCCGTCCTGCACGACTCGAAAGGAGGCTGACCTACCGCAAGTGGCACAAGGCTCGGTCAGAAGGATGCTCCGGTCGTTGCAGTCAACTGCCGGAACCGAGCCATCAGGTCTTGGGTGACTGGGCCGGGCGTTCCGCAACCAATCTTCTTGCCATCGAGGCTGATCATCGGGATGATCTCAGCCGCCGTACCGGTCAGGAAGGCCTCGTCTGCGCTAAATACGTCGAACGGAGTGAGAATAGTCTCTTCGACGGCATATCCGGCATCCTTGGCGATCGCGATAGCGGTGTCGCGCGTTACTCCCTTTAGTATCCCGCAGGAGGGATGGGGCGTTCGAAGCACGTTCTTCTCAATTAGGAAGATGTTGTCGCCGGTGCATTCCGCTATCTGGCCCTGATAGTTGAGCATAAGAGCTTCACCGGCTCCCATTCGATTGCCTTCCTGCTTGGCAAGGATGTTGGCGGCGTATCGGCCAATGCACTTTATCCGCGGGTCCAGCGAATCCGCCGGTATCACGCGGATCGACGAAGTGACCACCGTGAGGCCCATCTCGTACGCCTCTGCGGGATAGAGCGAGAGAGTTGAGACCATGATCATTACGTTGGCGGAGCGGTCGATTCCTTTGGGATCGAGTCCGAGTCCAGTGCCGCGTGTCACGTTCAAACGAATGTAGCCGTCGCTAATGTCGGCCTGTCGGCAAACATCTAGCACGGTCGACCGCATCTCGCCGACTGTCATAGAAACCTCAAAACCAAGGAACTTGATTCCATGATAAAGCCGGTCCAGGTGCTCGTCGAGCTTCCAAACGCGGTGATTGTAGATGCGGATACCTTCGAAGAGCCCGTCTCCGTAAAGGTGCGCGTGGTCGGCGACCGTCGTCGTTGCCGACTCCAAAGGCGTGATCTGTCCGTTCAGCCAAACCAACTTAGGCATTATCCGAGTTTACTCGAAGGCGAAAATCGGGATAGAAGCGCAGGAATCCTCCTGCGCGGAGCGCACAGTCCGTATTTGCCCCAGGCACTAACGTCTTTGATTTGACTGATCGTCGTCAAACATCCTATACCGCTTCGGCTAAAGCGAATTCAACTCGAAAAGTGTCATAATCAGTTGTAATTCTGTGATAAGAAGAAGCGAAGACTCAAGATCCTAATTCCCGATATGCACCGTCTAGAAAAACTCGTTCCTTCGATCCTCGTCGTGTTGCTCGGAGCCACGTTGGCTAGCGGGCATTCAAAGCCGTTACAAGGTCCCCTGGTCCGGCCGCACTCCATCGTCGCCGGGATCGACCTGGGTGGCATGAGCCGCGAAGACGCCCAGAAGCGGCTGCGCGTTTGGTGGGAGGACCAAAGGGTCAGACAGTTAACGTTGCACACTAACTTGACGAGCGACCCATTTCCGAAGATGACGGCTGGCGAGTTGGGCGTGACCCTCGACGATGTCGCGACTGTAGCGAGCCTGCCGGTTTTGGATCTTGGGGTGGGACCCCAAGGAGCCGATGCGGATCACACCTACGAACCGGTGTACAAGCTCGTAACGCCTCCCCAAGGAAAGCTCCTCGAGTTGCTGGGTCAGTATTTCCGCAAGCCTCGACCGGCTCGGGCGGTTCTGGTGAAGGGCGTCATTTACCGCGAACCTGAGATCTCCACCGTGGAACTCAACGAGCAGGCGCTGCCTGAAGCCGTTGGGCAAGCCATCAAGACGGGAGGAGTGCTTCAACTTCCGCTCCTTCAGGGTCCCAAGCGGGTGCCGGATGAGAAGCTCGCAGAGATCACGGACGTCGTGTTTTCATTCTCAACCCGGTTTCCAAAGAGGCAATATAGTCGTAATTCGAACATTAAGCTGGCCAGTTCGAAACTAAACGGAGTGATCGTACTTCCCGGCGAAAAAATCAGTTTCAACGGCGTCGTCGGCATGAGGACGATTGAGCGCGGATTCAAGCTTGCCGGCGTCTACAAGCACGGCCGGCACGATACCGGAATCGGCGGCGGTATCTGCCAGGTCAGCACGACCCTTTACAACGCCTGCCTCTTCAGCGATCTCAAGATCCTAAGGAGATCGAATCACTCAATGCCCGTCGCGTACGTACCGATCGGAAGAGACGCTACCGTCGACTATGGCAATCTCGATTTGGTCGTGCAAAACGACAAACCCTATGCGATCGCGATTAGCTCTTATTTCGAGCCGGGGCTCCTTACGTTCCGGGTTCTTGGCAAGAAAGACCCGTCAATTAGCGTGAAACTCGAGCAAGTGGGCGCCAAGTCGTGGGATACCGGAGTTCAGATCGTGCAGGATCCGAAACTTCCAGCCGGTTCGAAAGAAGTAGTGGAAAAGGGCAGTCGCGGTCATTCGGTCACCACGTACCGCTTGGTCTACAAGAACGGCGTTCTACAGGATCGGCAGCTTCTCAATCACAGCTACTATGAAGGCGGCGAGAAGATCGTGGCAGTTGGTCCATCGATGGCAGTTCCCGTGCTTCCCAAAGCGGGCACACGTGTCTTGCCGACCTCAGTTGGGCATCCTTAGCCCGGTTTGAGGTGAATGAGGCTGAACCGTGAGCCTCGAACGACGACGTCTCCATATCCTGAAAAGTCGAAGAGCGGTATGGGCAGCACCTTGTCGCCGATTGCGATCATGTAGTCGGCGCCGGTTTTCTTGAGGATGGCTTGCCGTGCCGGTTCTTCAATCTTGCCGTAATACAACCTGGTAAGTTCCGACCGCCGCTTTAGGTAATCGGGCGTCTCGCTCCAATGGCCGGCATATGTGTATACGCCGGTCAAGCCGGAGGCGATTGGGTTGAGATCTGCCATCACCGGTGTGATGCTGTCTGTGCCGTTCTCCTGCGTTTTGGCACTGAACGCCTGAGAAGGGATTCCCGGAGGAGCCAACAGAACATGTCGTCCGCTGAGTCCGTTCAAGTAGTCCATGATCTTCGCTGCATCCGGCTCCAGATACACGGTCTGGACGGAGGTGTTCGAGGCATTCGACTTGATGAACTGGATTTCACGTGCCAACCATCGGATCGATGTGGCGCCGAGAAGGATCGCCGCAAAGGCCGTGCCCAGAGTGCGGATCGACTGCTCTCGCGTCTTCAATATGGATTCGACGCCGTACGCGGCGAGCACCGCCCACGGAATGCTCAGGCCCATCGACAACTTGCGCTGAAAGAGGCCGGGGAAGTAGATCGCAACCGTACCCACCAAAGCCCAGGCAATAAACAGATTCATGACCGGACTCTCATCGGCAAGCAGCGCGGTGGCTGCCAAGGCGACCAGCAAGACAAAGACCCATGCTCCCGCGTCCAGGAAGTACTTCGGATGCGAGCCGGTTGACGCCATGTACATTCCCATGATCAAAAGGGCTGCCAATGCAGTGCCGATTTGTCGCTTGGTGCGCTCAGGGCCGGGATCGATCGGGCGAAGGTAAAGGCCCACCAATGCCGGGACCATGAGAAGGATATAGCCAAACAGTACGGCTCTGAAGTCGGCCGTCGGCGTGTCGGTCTGAGCTCTGGCCTGAAAAACCGCGTCGCTCTTTAGGACGTGCACGAACCAGAGGGCAGCCGGCAATACTCCGGCGACGATGCATCCTGCCCGTATCAGCCACTCCTTGGTGACCTGCCGACTCACAATCGCACATACGAGAAATCCGATCATGATCAGGGCGATCAGCAACACGTCGTAGCTGTGAATGTTCATCAGCACGCCAAGCGCGAGAGCCCCTGGGAGCACGGGTTTCCACGTGTCCTTGGATTCGATCAAACAACGAATGGACACGAGAATGAGGCACAAACTGACCATGAACAGGCCGTTTGTGAGCATCGAAGGGAAGACAAAAGCCTCGGGTTGCCAAACGTCGATCGGGAGCAGGCCACCAAGCAAGTCTCCAAGGACCGGCGGCGCGGGACGGACGATCGCCAGACCGAACATGTGCCAAACCAGGAACCCGACCCCTCCGCCGATCACGGAAAAGACGGTCGCTAATCGCGTCGTCGACGAACTCCATCCGATCCGGCGAATCAGGTCGAACAGCAGGACGACGAATAGCCCACTGAAGCAAAGCCGGGCAAGGGTCGAAGCCAGAGCGATGCCGGTGACCTTGGAGATCAATCCGAGGACGAAGAAATACAGATGAATCGTGATGCCAGGTTGGGCGTCCGTCGTGAAACGGTTGTCCATCAGGAAGTGGCCGTTTGCGGCTTGACGCATCCACGCGGCGTAGACCATGTGGTCATCGGTGCCGAACTGGAATCCGATGTAGGATCCGCCGGGAGGCGTGGTCGCCAAACCAATCAGGAAGGGAAGTCCGGCCAGTAGCACGGCACAGGCGATCAGGATCGCCAAAAACTTCCGGTCGGACATGCCGACACCCTTAGGCGCCGGATGCTGGATGGGTGAAGAATCTAGTTGGTCCAATGGCTGTCAAGTCTTCCTGCTCGATTTGACGTCCATTATGAACGTTCCCTCTCGCCACAACTGAATCGCGGGGCTATGGCATAGAGGGAACGGTGGTTTGGCTAAGCTCAGTCGTTGGGGACCGGTCGCCCCATGCTCTTATAGATGCTGATGATCATGTCGGAATCCCCTTTGGCGACCTTGTTTGCCGGGTCGACCTTGAGAACTTCTCGATAGATGTGGAGGGCCTGGCGGTACTTGACGCGAGGGGGCAAGACGGGGCTCATCATGCTCTCGTGGCCGTAAAGCGCGCCGATTGCTGTGAATCGCTCCTGCGCCTTCTTGTCTTTGGGTCTCTTAGACAGTGCGGTTTTCGCGGTGCTATATTCCTTCTCCAATTTGGCAAGTCTCGCCTTGTCAGCTCCGCTTGGGGCTTGCTGAGCCATCCTGCCTCCCTGGGCGAAGGTAAGGCCAGAGACGAATAGGAGCAAAAACAGTAGGATCGGGACAGATCGAGGTTTCATGGTTTTAGTTTAGCAAGACCGCGGAGCCGCGTTCGACGGTGACCCAAAAACGAGTCCATTTCCGATTGGGCGCGACGGATTAGCGAGAGCGCATATTCTTCCGGGACATAGGATTGCTGTTTGGCGATTTCCAATCGGGCAAGGGCGTTCTGAAGGTTCGAGGGGAGCAATTTGTCTCGTTCTGATCGCGACGCATCGCGAGGCAACTTTAGCTGCGTTCGCAACTCGGCGTCGGCTCGATCCCATGCGGTAGTCAATGCGGCTTGGGTCGATCGGGATCGCATGAATGTGTCGGCGAGGGCGTCCAGCATCTCACGACTTCCTCGCTGGATTCGGCGCGTTTCCTCCGGGAGCCCGAATCGGATCCCAAGTGTGAAAACCACAACCACCCCAAGAAAAACGAGTTGCGCCCAAGCCGCGCTTGCCCATGGCCCAATCCACTCGAGCAGACCAGGATCTTTGACGTTACCGAAGCTCGCTTCCGTAAAAACGAACCTTTTCCCCTTCTTAGCGAGGATGGAGAATATGGAGGAGAAGGCTTTCGCGTTGTCGTACCGATCGATGAATCGGTTGGTAATGCCGATTCCATCTGCTGCCACCAACGCCGTGCCTTTGCTCAGCTTATACGCCGATAGAAAGGCGGCATCGGCGGAGTGCCACAGCGTCATTCTCGACGCGGTGTCGTCGACCGACTCTTCTTCGTCCGAATCGGACGACACAGATGACGACACCTTGAACTGCTGGCCCGTCGTAGGGTCTTCCACCGACTTGGCTGGAGCGGCAAGGGCGGTTCGAGACGCAGAGTAGTAGTCTCTCTGGATGGGTAGGATGAGGCCTTCACCGCCATTCTCAATGAACTTCCAGAAGAACGCTCTGAATTCATCTTCGGGCTGGGAGCTCAGGTAGTCCATTGTGTTGACCGGACGCCTCTCGAATGCTACGGCGATGTCGTTGGGGCCGAGGCGCGGTCGTGATGCCCGATCGATGGTCACACTGATGCCGTTTCTGCGAAGCAGCTCGCAGAAGGCGGAAACTCCGCTCGGAGAATAGGACGTGGCTTCCGGACTGGCGTCGTAATCTTGTCTCCCAAGCGACATGAGGAGGGCAGCGAGGCACAGCAGTCCGGCCAGTGCCCATGCAATCGGCGGCAGTCCAGACCGTCTCATCTGCTTGCCTCCAGCGCACTGACGACTCTGCCATACCAAGTCTTGAACAACTCGTAATCCTCGGCGCCGCGCACGATATGGCCGTACCAGACTCGGTCAAATTGCTTTGTGGCCTCGGTGAAATCGAGATCGGTCGGTCGCAGGGGGCTGGACTGGATACGGGCGAGGTGCTCCCAATTCGTTTCTCCTCGATCGAACCGAGCTACATCGTGCTCGTCGAACTTGAGCAAACACGCCAAATAGAGGGCACGGACCGCCTCACGGTACCGTCCGGCAGAAGCGTGTGCGTCCGCAACCGTCAGCCACTCGTCGAGGGTGCGCTCGGGTTCATCCTCCTCCAAAAGCGTACGAGACTTTCGCATGAGGGTGCTGCGCCAGTCCACGTATCGCAATGCATAGTAGAGAAGCAACAATACAGCGCCGATCAGGAGGCCCCAAAGGGCGTAAACCAGCAATCGGCCGATGAGGGGGATATTGGGGACGTCTTGCTTGGTGGCCTCCTTTGGACGCCACTTGAGGTTCTTGAGGCGTTCGATCGCCTCGCGGAACCAGTTCTCGCGCTTGTCGACGCCCTGGTCTCGGTAGAGTGGGTTCGACTTCACTTGCTTGGCAAGCGAGGCGTCGATCGATGTGTTGGAACGCTCTTCCGCCATGGCTCCCATGGAGACCATATTTCGCAGGTCCAGTGCGATCTGGTCACGGTCGGTGTCCTCGTCGGTGGCCGCTTGGAGCCGCTCCTTGATGTCGGGTTGCTGGTTGATTTTGTCCGATGCCGAAACCGTACGAATGACGCCATCGGCGCCGGTCTGGCGATCAAGTTGCTTTTTCAGATCGCCATAGGGGCCCGCCGATACCAAAGCTGCCGCGGCAAGCAAGACGAGCGTCCAAGTAGCTCTATCGGTTCTCATCGGTAATCTCCGACGCCAGGACATCGATATCGAATCCCTCCAAGCGGACCCGGCGCTCGTAGTAGACGATCGTTACGACGCTCGCCCACACCGGCACTAGGGTCCATATCACCAGAAAGGAAGGAGCGAGGTCGAACGCCTGAAGGAACAGGGCCTCGCCGGGAAGGAAGGACAGGAGCGCGGCAAGGTGGTCCCTGATTCCCAGCAGAAGGACAAATGCGTAGATGCCCCACTCCAGGACGAGGGCAATCACGGTGAGCAACAGATAGAGTGCCCAGATCGTCCCGGTCCCCCCAAGATGGTATCCGGACCGTTTGAGAAGCGCTCGACTGCGCTTGGATGCCTCTCTAGATCGGGCTCCTTCGATGACGGCTACGGGGGCCGCAAGTGCATCGTGCGCCGCAAAGTAGAGAAACGCGAATATCCCGGGAAGGATGGCAAGCACGCCGATCGCGGTGACAACTCCCGCGGTCGCGTCGGTGTCAGGCGAAGTCTTGGCGATCACCCCTCCGACCCCCATGATGAGAGTGGAGACGACAATTCCCGAAACGGAGAGTACGAGTTCCTTGAGGTTCACAACGAACAGTCTGGGAAGGACGGCTCGAGCGGTTTGGGAGGCTGCATCCGGATCGGGATTGTTGCCCAGCAGGTAATCCGAGACAAGATGAACGATGAGCGACGACGAGTAGGACCATCCAAGCAGGAGTAAGGGGCCACCCATGAAGACGGCCATCGCAAGGGCCGCTGCAACCTCTCCTATGACGTCGGCGCCGCTCCCCGATCCCTGTGTCGTAAAGAGGTCGGGCGCCACATAGTTCTGAACGAAGCCAACCGCTGCGAGGCATAACAGCGCTGCCGGCACAGTCATCCGCAAGAACGTGAGTCCGAGGCGTTGGTAAATGCGCAACGCGGTATCCAGCATCTCACCCGTGCTCATCGGGCGCATGCGATTCTTGCGGTCGTACTTTGCGCCGCGCTGGGTGAGATACCGGGCAACCGGGTCGGAGGTCACGCTGATTAGTGTATCCAAGAACCGGAGAATGCCAACTTCCGTCGAAGTCGACGCATGAAAGTGGGGACATGCCAGTGGCATGAATCGTCTCACGGAACTACGTAGATTCGATAGGTCGCGATTGCCTGAGTCACGTGTGCGTAGTAAGGAGTCCACCTTAGCCTGCAACCTTTACGGATAAGATGCAGAGAGTTCGACCTATGATCACACTCATTGCCGCCGCGTTCCTTGCCTCACACGCTGGAAAGGAGACGACCATTGACGTTGTCCTCCCTCAGGGCCTAAAGGACATTACTCTTATTGCTCGCGTCGTAAGCGGTGACCAGCATGAGTTGCGGAAGATCAACAAAGATTTCGGCCTCAGCTATCAGTTCAAAGAATCCAAGATATCGATCAAACTACCGATGAAGTTCCGCGCTGAGACGAAAATCGAGGATAGCAACATCCTTTACGTCATTGACGGCGACGAACTGCTGACGAGTTTTGCAGGCCTGCGATCCCACCAGAACCTAAAAGGCAAGCCGGGCAGGAGGCAATCGGGAGTTGAGATCGGGTTGCTCACTCCAGACCTATTTGAGGGCTATCTCACGGCAAAGTACGTTCGGGAAGCATCCACCGATAAGGTCCCAGTTTTCGACCTTAGCTACGTTGCATCGGACGGCGACAAGACTCGAAACCGGGTTTGGGTCGATGGAGATCATCGATACGTTACGCGTCGCGAATGGTTCAATCGGGAAGGTAAGCACGTGGCCTCCTTCACCTATTCGGCGCCGATCAACGTCTCAGGCGTCTGGGTGCCGACGCACATGGAGGTGTCAAACGGCGAGGGCAAACTCGCCGGAGTCACCGACTATGTCGACATCAAAGTGAACACCGGATTGAGCGATTCCATTTTCGCTACGAAGTAGGTCGCCTTGGCCGACAGATCAAGCGGCGGGTTGCCAGCCATATTTGTTGTAGTCGCGATGCCAGGTTCCGTCGTCGTAGAGGTCGATCAAGGCATACCCTGGAGGGGTCTCCTGGAAAGGACCGCGCCACCAATTGCCGCATACGGCCCCATCGCACAGATAGCTGACACCGTTGTAGTCCACCCGTTCGACAAGGTGAATATGTCCGCTAATGGCCACTTTCACCTGTTTGTTCTGGTTGAACATGTCTTTGATGTGCCGCGAGTCCATGTGCATCAACGCGCCTGGGACCGACCATCCGAACGGCCGCTCTGATGGGCCGAAAAACGCGCTGCATGCGGAGAGGAGCGGGATGTGCGACATGACGAGGGTCGGCTTTTCCCGGTGGGTTCCCAAGTCTTGTCCTAGCCACTCGAGTTGTTCGGGCCCAAGTTTGCCAATATAACCCATGCGGAAGCGCGACACGCTGTCAAGGACGACAAAATGCCACCCGGCCCTGTCGAAGCTATAGTTTGCGTTCTCCATTTGTAGCGTGTCGAGTGCCCACCGCTTTCCATAGAGGGGCTCGTTCGGTGAAACCGCGCGGTTACTCCATCCCCAGATGTCGTGATTGCCGAGACAGTACTGCACCGGCACCGCGTTAGAGTTCTTGAGCACCCCGCGAAACTCGGACCACTGGTCGCGCATGGCCTGTGCGTCCACCGAGTTTCCTTCGAAGATCATGTCTCCGCCGAAGAGAATCATCGCAGGTCGATCTTTAAGGTCGTTCACCTGTTCCAGAGCTTTTGCGAGCCAGTGAGCATCGGCGCCATATCGATTTACGTGGCAGTCGGTAAAGTGAGCGAAGCGAAGGACTCGCTTGCGATTTGGGCGTCCCTTCCGTCCGTCGGCTAGTGCCAACCCGGGTAAGAGAGATGCGATCCCTGCCATGCCGGCAGCCTTGAGCAGATTGCGTCGCGAAGTCGTATCTGAATTCATTGGCGTCAGTTCGGTAAGAATCTTCTAATCCTACGACGACATTGGGCCCTTGGTCCTTAGGGGATCTGTATTGCGATCAAGATCGCAATACAGTAAAGTTCTTCAGTTTTTGCTCGACGAACCGAAGCTAGACTTTCCGTGCTGTCAGGCGTCGGCGGCGATGTCCGAGCGATACCTCGCTCCCTCGAATACGACCGCAGCGGCAGCTCGATAGGCGAGTTTCCGAGCATCGCGCAGGTTGCCGGCCGCCGCTGTGGCGGTCATGACGCGTCCGCCATTCGTTATCAGTTCGCCGTTCAGCAATGAGGTGCCGGCGTGGAAGAACTTCGCTCCAACAGGGCATTCCAAAAGCGTAATGGGACTACCTTTGGAACTCAGGATTGGATAGTGCTCGCTGGCCACGACAATAGAAACCGCCGCATTATCCAGCACTTCCGGCGGTTCGATGATATTGCCGGTCGCCGCTGCATACAGCGCCTTCAAGAAACCATTTCCAAGCCTTGCCACGACGACTTGGGTCTCGGGATCCCCCATCCTGACGTTGAACTCGAGGCAGTGAGGCTTGCCCTGGTCCATCATGATGCCGGAGAAGATCGTTCCACGATAGGTGATGCCCTGTTCTCGGAGCGAATCGATTGTTGGTTTGATGATGGTCTGTTCGACCGTCTTCACGAGATCCGGCGTGACCCAAGAGACGGGCGAGAACGCACCCATTCCTCCAGTATTTGGTCCCTTGTTGCCATCGAGAGAGCGCTTGTGGTCTTGTGCAACCGGAAGGCTGACAAAGTTATGGTCGCCAACGATCGTCAGGATGCTGAATTCCGGGCCCTCCAGCCGGTCCTCAATGACGATCTTCGAGCCAGCCAAGCCAAACTGCTTGCCAACAAGCATCTGCTGAATGGCGTCGGTGGCCTCTTCGTAGGTGTTTGTAACTACAACTCCCTTACCTAGGGCATTGCCGCTTGCCTTCACGACAACAGCCTTGCCGGCGTCATACCTCGCCTTGGCATATTCCTTGGCGACTGTCGGGTTGGTGAAGGTCTCGAACGGAGAGGTCGGAACGCCGGCCCGCTGCATGAGCTGTTTCGAGAAGACTTTCGAGCCCTCCAATCCCGCTCCGTCGGCGCCGGGGCCAAAGACGGTGATGCCCTTCTCGCGCAGAACATCGGCTAGCCCTTCAATCAAGGGCTCTTCGGGGCCGACAATGACAAGATCGATCTGTCGATCGAGGCACAACTGAGCCAATTCCTGGTGCCGCTTCGTAGAAATGGAAACTGTCTCCACGTCCTCTGCGATACCAGGGTTGCCAGGTGCGGCAATGACCTCAGCTTCCTTTGCCAACTTCCACGCAAGTGCATGCTCGCGCCCACCGCTGCCGACCACCAAGACTCTCATACAGCTACGATTGTGGCACTCTTCGTCTGCCCGCGAAACTGGTCAGACGATTAACTCGATTGGATTCTGCCTCTTTCCTATCAAGTGGACGAGATTGCGTGCGGCAGTTACGTGCAACAACGGGTGTGCTGATCCCTTCTCAGTCCTCGCTGGCCCTGAATCCGCCCTCTTGGGAGTTTCTGAAGCGGGCGAAGGCAGGCTGAAATCCTAGTATTACCTTGCCGGTGGGGCCGTTTCGGTGCTTTGCTATGATGACCTCCGCTGCTTGCACGTCGTCGTAGTTTTCGACTTCGGGGCGGTGCTCTTCTTTGGCCTTATAGTAGCTCTCGCGGTAAAGGAGCATGACGAGGTCGGCTTCCGCTTCGATCGAACCGGATTCACGGATATCGCTGAGCTGAGGCCGCTTGTCGTCGCGGTTCTCCACGGCACGGCTCAACTGACTAAGCGCGACTACTGGCACCTCGAGTTCTTTGGCCATGGATTTACAGGCACGGGCAATCTCCGAGATCTCCTGGACGCGGTTCTCTGTTCGGCGACCGCCCTTCATTAGCTGAAGATAGTCGACGATCACCATCGTCAGACCGTGCTCTGCCTTCAAGCGGCGGCACTTGCCCCGCATTTCAAGCGGCGTTACGTCGGACGCGTCATCGACGAAGATCGGCAGCCCATACAGCTCGTCGCAGGCATCGGCAAGCTGTTTGTACTGGCGATCGGTGATGGGCTTGTCCTGGCGGAGGACGTTGGCGGATACGCCGCTAATCATCGACGCCATTCGTCGCACGATCTGGATTGAGCTCATCTCAAGTGAGAACACCGCGATACTGCCCGGTTTCTCCTCCCGCACGAGGCGCTTGGCGATGTTGATGACGAAGTCAAGGGCTAAGGAGGTCTTTCCCATCGAAGGTCGCGCACCAACGATGATGAAGTCACCCGGATAGAATCCGGTTGTAAGCCGATCGAGATCCCAAAAATCGACTTTGAGCCCCGACATCGGCCGGCCGGTTTCGATGATGTTGTCTACATCGACAAAGAACTCCTTGGCGAGAGTGCGCACATGCTGGAAGTACTTGCCGAGGGATTTCCTGCCGACTTCGAACACGAGCTGTTCGGCACGGTCGACCTTTGCGTCAACATCGCCGGCGTCGGGGTCGTGTACGACTCCACGAATCCGCTGGGCGGCATCTTCCAAGCGTCTCAGCGTGGATTTGTCGAGAACGATTTGAGCATAGTAATTCGAGTTGGCCGGGCTCGGAACGTATTCGGCAATTTCGAGCAGGTAGTCCTCTCCGCCCACGTCGGCGAGGTTGCCTCGGGCCGAAAGCTCGTCCTTCAACGTGAGGATGTCGATCGGCTTGTTGTTCTGTGTGAGCTGTCTCATCGCCTTGAAGATCAGGCGATGGGCGGGACGGTAGAAGTCCTGATCGTCCAGAATCGTAACGATTTCCTCAGCGGCTCGTTCCGATAGGAGCATTGAGCCGAGGGTGCTCATTTCGGCTTCCAAGCTGTACAGAGGGGTGAGTTCTTCGGGGCCAAACGACAAGGGATACTCCTGAGGGAGCTTTCATTATGGCCATGAATAGGGAGCTCGCCGAAGGGCCCTGCGTGGTTATTGCTGGACTTTCTTTAGCGTCCGAATGCGAGCCCAAACCCACTCGAAGATGCGGCTAAGCAGTCCGGGTTTGGGCGCGTGGCTGTCGGTGCCTTCGATCAATGCGCGTGCCAATTCGGGGCAGCGGTCGAGCAGAGAATGGACTTCGGTTTCCATTTTTGCCCGGTCACGGGTGAATTTGCCGCGCCATCCGCACACGAAACATTCGGAATTCGATGCCGCGTTGATGGCGCGGCAAAGCGGGCATTGCTTGAGCATATTCGCGTCAAGGAGCCTCTGCGCTTCGTTCCACACGTATTGGTCTTCTGCCCAACTTTTCATCGTGCTACCATCAAATCCGGACCGTCCCAGTTTTGTCCCCTTCTAGTTTATGTCGCCAACTCTTTCTTCGTCGGAAAATGCGGTTCAGTTACTCTATCTGGGCAACGATTGTCTATATCGCGATCATCGAGGACATCGCGTCATTCTGGACATCGAGGGACTCGGAGAAATTACCTGCCTGACCTCCGATTGTCGACTCTTGGTCACTCGGGGCGATGCCGCTTCGTCGGAGTCGGAAGGTCCGTTTGACAATGGCTGCACGGTCGTCGCTCTGGAGGCGGGACTCGTTTCAGTCAATGCCGTCATTGGCCGTTCAACGCCGATTTCCGGTGATATCATTTTGACGACGGATGGGTTTGATGGTTCGGGATGGGTCATTTCCGCGTCAGACGCGTTTTGGGTCGACGACCGAAAGGAGGCGGCTCCGAGGCCGTCCCCGGGATTTGCCGTGCCGTTCTTCAGGCGCGTAGAAGGAGGCGGAGACCTCTCGATCATTCCCAATTGCGAGTTCGATTGCGTACTTGCCGACACGCTGCGCATTGATGACGAAGAGGGGCTAAGTCGTCATTGGTTCAGCGCGCAGAACATGAGCGCTGTCTTCACTCTCGAATCTAGCTTTGCCAATGGCGCTTCAAGGACGGGTTATATAGCAAGTCACCTCAATGCCGCCTCGTTTCGGACGACCATTCCAGACAGAAACGCAGGTCTCATTCTCAGGAAGATGTATGACCGGTTTCACGGGCGGCAGCGCGCTCGGGTATTTGTCGAAGGTGAGTTTGCGGGATGGTGGTACGAACCATCCGAGAACAGAGCGTGCCGGTGGCATACTTCCGATTTTGGAGTTGAAAGGCGGCTTACCGAAGGGCGAAGCGAAGTGACGATCACGATCGAACCGCCGGCGGGAGTGCCGCTATGGAGCGTGTCCGAATATCAAATATTCGCGCTCGCACTGAGGAACCGGTAGAGGAAACAAGGTTTACTTTCTGCACGGTCATGGCTGAAACCAACCTCGCGAACCGAACAGCGGACCGAATGAAGCGCCGGGCTTCGATGCTGTCGTTAGTCACCAACGTTAGCCTGACCTTTATTAAGGTGTTGGCCGCGGTCATCACGGGCTCAGTGAGCCTAATGTCAGAAAGCATCCACTCGGGGGGTGACGTAATCGCGTCGCTGGTGGCGTTCTATTCGGTACGAGCGGCCGCCGTTCCACCTGACGAGGAGCACCCGTACGGACACGGAAAAATTGAGAGCCTGACCAGTTTTGGCGAGTCGATTTTGCTCCTTATGATGGTCGGCTTTATCTTCAAGGAGGCGATCGATCGACTGGCCCACGCTTCGCCGATTCGCAGTCTGGGGCTCGGCTTGTGGATTATGTGCCTGAGCGCAGCCGCCAGCTTGTCGGTGGGCGCCGTCATACGCCACGTTGCGCTAAGGACGGGAAGTCCTGCCTTGAAAGCCAATGGCCGCCACGTCATGATCGACTTTTGGACCAGCACAGGGGTCGTCACTGCACTGCTTGTTACCCAGTTTACGGGGTGGCAAACCGCCGATGCCTGGTTTGCCATGGCGCTTGGACTGTGGATTGCCGGGAGTTCGATTGCTATGGCACGCGAGTCGGTCGAGCAGTTGATCGATCGAAGAGTTTCGGACGACGATATCGAGCGGATTCGAGACGTGCTTGGAGGCATCTCCGGCATGATCTCGTTTCATCGACTACGAACGAGGCATAGTGGAAACGTCCACTACATTGAGGTGCATATCGTGGTTCCGAACGACTGGACGGTCGTCCAGGGCCACGAAATGGCTGATAGAGTCGAAGGGGCATTGGAGGCGGCTCTTGCGCCTGCCCAGGCGGTTGTTCATATCGATCCCTACGATGCAGAGAAGGCGCACCCGTCGCGGAGGCAAGACGACGGTATCCTAGGTCCGTGAATCCGTACCTCCTGACGGTCATTGGCAATGGCCCGGTCGTCATACGCCGTTTGGTCAATCTGATCCCCGATTCCCGAATCGACACTGCCCTTGAACCGGGCCGCTTTACGGTTCGCGAGGTTGTCGCGCATTTGGCTGATTGGGAGCAACTGTATCGAGGGCGTATGGATCGAGCTTTGGCCAGGCCCAACACGTCGGTGGTCGTCCACGACGAAACCCGTCGAGCGATTGAGATGGGATATGCCCGTTCGAATCTCTACGAACAGTTGAACATCTTTACGACGCAACGGCAGAAGACGAAGGTCTTGCTCAATTCGCTCACCGACGAGGAGTTCCATAAGTGCTTCGTCCATCCGGTTCACGGACCAACGAGCATCGAAGACCAAGCGAACACGATCATCGGCCACGACCTCTATCACGTTGAGCAGTTGACGGCCTATCTGACCTGACGGTGCAGTTGCCTGCGACAAACGGTAAAGCCAGTTGCGGCGCGTGCCGCAACTGGCTTTACTGTTATTGGCTTCCGGATCTAGGCAAGCAGGGAAGCAAGCTTTCCGAATGCCGACTTACCGGCGTAAATCGCCGACGCACCCAGCATCTCTTCGATGCGGAGCAACTGGTTATACTTTGCAACCCGGTCCGTCCGGTTCGGAGCACCGGTCTTGATCTGGCCGCAGTTCGTGGCGACGGCTAGGTCGGCAATCGTGGTGTCTTCGGTTTCGCCAGATCGGTGGCTCATGACCGACGTGTAGCCTGCCCGCTTAGCCATTTCAACTGCCGCGAGGGTCTCGGTGAGCGAACCGATCTGGTTAACCTTGACGAGGATCGAGTTGGCGGTTCCGGTCGCAATGCCACGTGATAACCGCTCGACGTTCGTGACGAACAGGTCGTCGCCCACGAGCTGCACGCGGTCGCCGAGCGCAGTGGTCAGCTTCTGCCAGGTGTCCCAGTCTTCTTCGGAGCATGCGTCTTCGACGGTGATAATTGGGTACTTGGCGCACAAGTCAACCAAATACTGAACCTGTTCGTCGCCGGATCTCTCACGGATGTCACCGCTCTTATAGTGGTATTTGCCGTCTTTGTAGAACTCGGTGGCAGCGGCATCGATACCCAAGTAGACGTCCTTCCCTGGCGCATATCCGGCCTTTGAGATTGCGTCGAGGATGTAGTCGAATGCCAAGTCTTGAGAGGTCAAGTTGGGCGCGAATCCGCCTTCGTCGCCGACGCCTGTGTTCAGGCCCTGCTTCTTCAATACTGACTTGAGGGTGTGGAACACTTCGGAACCCATCTGAAGCGCTTCGGCAAAGCTCGATGCACCGACGGGAAGGTTCATGAATTCCTGGAAATCGACGTTGGAGTCTGCGTGAGCGCCGCCGTTAAGGATGTTCATCATCGGGACTGGCAGAACTCGGGCCGTGACACCGCCTACGTATCGGAAGAAGGGAAGTTTGGCTTGATTCGCGGCCGCTTTCGCCACCGCGAGCGAAACGCCGAGAATGGCGTTGGCGCCCAGCCGGCCCTTGTTGGGGGTTCCGTCCAATTCCAGAAGCTTGTCGTCGATCGCCGTCTGATCGGTGGCATCGTCGTCGAGCAAGGCAGGAGCGATGATGTCGTTGACGTTTTGGACTGCCTTCAGGACTCCCTTGCCCAAATATCGTTTGGGTTCGCCGTCTCGAAGCTCAACTGCCTCGAACATTCCGGTGCTGGCGCCACTTGGAACCGCGGCTCGCCCAACACTTCCGCTATCGAGCAAAACGTCAACTTCGAGAGTAGGATTTCCTCGGCTGTCGAGGATCTCACGGGCGGAAATATCGGCTATAAATGGCATCCACTCAAGGGTACCCGCCTTCGGAACAGACCGGGTCGACGATTCGCCAGTTACCCCTAAGCGTGCCGCTGACAAGGCAATTTGAACCAGAACGTGACGTTCTGGCTTCCGCCAATCGATCTCAAACCGAGGGTAAGATGGGATACGACATGGCGATCGCAGTCGGTAAAGAGAATTTCGTCCTTCACAAGCTACATTCGTTAACTGGGATCGTTCCTGTCGGCTACTACGTTGTCCAGCACTTGGTGTTGAACTCGTTCACGATCGCGGGACCCGAGAAGTTCAACGCCGTGATTGGGTTCTTCGAAAGCATGCCAAAGCACTTCCTCCTCGTGATGGAGATTTGCGCGATCTGGATTCCCATTCTTTTCCACGCGATTTACGGTCTATTTATCGTCTCGAGAGCCAAGCCGAACTACTTCGGGAGCGTGTACGGCTGGTCGCAGAACTTGATGTATACGCTTCAGCGATGGTCAGGCGTGTTCTTGTTCCTGTTCCTTATCGTTCATGTGGTCACGACGACCGTCTACAAGTATGCGACCGGTTCGGCCAAGGTCATCGAATATGCGGCGTGGCACGAGAAGCTCACGACCGCTCCCTACCTTTGGCTGTTGTTCTACATCTTTGGCGTCGCCGCCGCATCCTATCACCTGGGATACGGGATCTGGAACTTCTGCATCCGATGGGGCATCACGGTTTCAGATCGAGCCCAGAATCAAGTTCAGAAATTCGCCTTCGCTTTTTTTGTGGTGATCACGCTCGTCGGTTGGGCCGCCCTTGCCGGTTTCATCATCCCGCAGAACCAGAACAGCGGAGCCGGATCGGCCCAGGTAATTCGCGAGTTGAAATTGACACCGCACGTCGTACGAGCCTCGTAAACGCTCCCGCAGCGTAGCCATCGCTGATGTGTCCAGGCGGGGACGGCAGTTCGAAGGTCCGATCTCGGTTGATTGTCAATCGGAATCGGACCTGTTGGCTTGGTAGGGGGCTCCTTTGCTTTGGCTGACTTCCAGGGTCCAAGGCGCAGTGCAGGTTGCCTCGGAGCAACGCAAGCCGTACCGGAAGTGCCGTATCGACGCGTCAACTGCCGGTTGGGATGCGAACACTCAGTGCCTGCGGCGCCAACGTGAAGTCATTCCATGACGACGGCGATGGCATCTAGAACCTGACCAACGTCTGGAAGCGCGGCATATTCGCATATCGGGTTATAGCCAACGTGGACGTCGTCCCTGGCCACTAACTGGGGAGGCGACAACAATAAATTGAAGGATTCCGGTTTGCAGGTCAGTTCCGAAATGAGCGTCTGTCCGAAACCTGCAGTGCGCGTGTCTTCATGCAAAACGATAAGGCGGCCCGTTTTTGTAAGCGATTGGACGATTGTCTCGTAATCGCACGGCACGATTGATCGGAGGTCGATGATCTCGATGTCGGCATTGGACTTCTCAGCCGCCTCTTGGGCCAACTCGATGCAGTTGCCCCACGTGACGAGGGTGACGTCTGCACCCTCCTGTACCAGGCGCGCCTTCCCGAAGGGAACCGGCGTCGCTCGTTCGATATCCACCTGCTTGCGGAAAATATGCTTCGGGATCAAGATGAAGCACGGGTCGTCGGCGTGGACCGCCGTCCACATGAGGCCCGCGGCGTCTTCGGGCGTGGACGGGATTGCGACGCGAATACCGGGGAGATGGGCCAGCGCAGACTCATTGCTTTGGCTGTGCCACAGTGACCCGCCCGGTAGGTATGCCCCGTACGGAGCGTAGATGACACACGGGCACTTCCACTGACCGAAAGATCTCCAGCGCAGCGTCGACATGTTGGTCGTGATCTGATTCCAACCTGGCGCGATAAAGTCGATGAACTGGAGTTCGAAGATTGGCCGATAGCCGTAAGCTGCCATACCAACGGCAACACCCATGATGGTCGCCTCCGCCAACGGCGAGTTCACGACTTGACTCGGGTAGCTCTCGCTGAGCCCCTTCGTCATCCCGAACACGCCACCCTTGGGGTCCTCGATATCTTCCCCAAAAAAGATGACCTTCGGATCCTCATCCAGCGCCTTCCTGAAGGTTGCGTTGATCGCGCTCACCATCGTCATCCTCTGGCCAGCCGCGATCGGCGGAGTGAGGAGTTCCGGTTCAGGTCCGAAATTGTGCAGCAGGGTTTGTTCCGGTGTAGGGTCAAGTTCCCGCTCCGCTCGAAGGTAGTCCTCGTCAACGGACTTTGCGATTTCGTCCTGCATGACTTGCCAACCGGCCACATCCAACTCACCACTAGCTATGAGGTCTTCGGCGAACAGCCGAATTGGGTCTCGCTTTGACATCTCCTCGATATCGCCGATCGATCGATAGACCCGATGATCGTCGCTTGAAGTGTGGGAAGACAATCGGTCGAGATCGGCCCAGATTAGGGTCGGTCCTCCACCAGATCGGGCCTTGGCCACGGCATCGTTTCCGGCGGCGTAGACCGTCTCCGGGCGTCTCGCATCGATCTGAACGATTCGATCGGTCGCCAGCACACCTAGCCGCATCGGCAGAAACTTCTCGGTTGGAGTTGAGATGCCATATTTGTTGTCCTCGACGACGAAGATGACGGGGAGGTTCTCTTGTACGGCAAAGGTAAAGGCCTCGAAAAACTCGCCTTGGCGCGAGGCTGCGTCACCCACCGTCGCAAGGCAGACTGTGTCCTCTCCCGCCATCTTCATGGCCCAGGCCGCGCCACAGGCAGGGAGTAGCGATCCTCCAGTTGGAGTACATACGCTGAAGATGTTTCTTTCGCGATCCGAGTAGTGACCGGGCATCTGGCGTCCGCCCGAACTGCTGGCCTGCTTCGCAAAATAGGCTAATGCCAACTCATATCCGGAAAGGCCCCTCGCAAGGGCGATTGCTCGGTCACGGTAATAAGGGAAGATGTAGTCGTCGGGACGCAAAACTAAGGCCAGTGTTCCGAGAGCTTCGTGCCCCATCCCGCTGACCTGAAACCAACCCTTACTCTGCCGAAGGAGAATGCCCTCTCGGCGATCTCCCTCGCGGCTAAGGAGCATAAGCCTGAGGTAGTCGATTCGCGAAAATGCCTTGCTTGCCGGGACTGTGGACATGGTTACCTCTATTCGCCGTTGAATGCGAGTGTTCTTCTGCCTCGAAGAAGCATCAAATTATAGCTTGACGATGGTACCGCCGACAGTGATTCCCGTGTTGCCTCCCGGCCGGGGAGGTTTCGGAATTAGTTTCTTTGGATCGCCGTGCGCGTTTCGCGATGTGTCGCTCGAATCGAAGAGCAGGAGTGTCTTGGGATCCTTGATGTCGCCCTTGTATTTTCCGCTGGCGAGATCGTTCATCGCGTATCCATAAACACCCGGTTGACCGGCGAGGCTGGGGCTCACGAACTTCTTGTCTGCCTCGCCCTTTGCTAGATCGGCGGTGCTGACCCTGTTCTTGATTGCATCCATCCAACCACCGGCAACCGGCCATTGACCCTCGGACTCGTGATAGGCCATCAACGCGGTGTAGAGATCCTTGAGGTTCGTCTCTTCGTTTGCGTTGTATTTCAGATTCGGATCGGATGCTACATAATTACTTAACTTTCCGTTCTTGAGAAGCACCCAGAAAGTGTGACCGGCTGGAGTGAAGTTGGCGATGCAAGCCAGTGCCGTGACCAAAACGAGGCATCCGCATCCTGTGCCACGTACGATTCGCCTTCCGAGCCTCATATCTATGATTATGTCTGTCTGACGTAAAATGAAGCATGTGAAGCCGCCCAGGATCGACTTAATTCGACGACCCACTCCTTTGCACCGGCTGAACCGACTTTCTGGCGAGTTGAATGTCGACCTCTGGATTAAGAGGGACGACCTAACCGGCTTCGCAATGGGCGGAAACAAGGGCCGAAAGCTGGAGTTCCTGATGGCCGATATCGTCGCAGGCAATGTTGACGTTGTAGTGACCTGTGGGGCGGCTCAATCCAACTTTGTTCGACAGCTAGGGGCTGCATGTGCGGTTCTTGGAGTCCGGTGTGCAGCTGCCATCATGGCAATGCCGTTTGATGTCGAAAACCCGTGCGTTGTGCGAACCCTTGGTATGAAAGGCAACCTGGTACTCGATAAAATTCTCGGAATCGACTTGCGGACATTTCCGGACGGCACGTGGGATCAGCTTTACGATCATGCCGAGAAGCTTGCTATGGAATTCGCGGATCAAGGCCTCAATGTCTATCGCGTTCCGGTCGGCGGCTCGTCTCCGCTGGGTGCGTACGGCTTTTACGAGGCCGCCAAGGAGATTGACCAAGCGTTTGATTGCATCGTGTTCGCGAGCTCAAGCGGAAGCACTCACGTCGGATTGGCGTATGGGTTTGCCGGCACGAGTACAAGGATCCTTGGCATTGCATGCGACCCAGAGCCGGAAATAGCGAACGACTTTGCCGCTCTTGCCCAGTCTGTCAGAGTCTACATTCCAGATGGACCCGACCTGAAGGCGGCTGATTTCGATCTGGATTTTGGTTATGTTGGTCCGGGATATGGCATAGCCAGCGAAGCCGGGGATGCCGCAATTGAGCGACTGGCGAGGTCGGAAGGCATTTTCCTCGATCCCATCTACACGGGGAAGGCGTTTGCCGGCCTGCTGGACCTCGTTCAGTCTGGGCGATTGGGCGGCCGGATTCTGTTCTGGCATACCGGCGGGACTCCGGCACTTTTCGTCTAGTCGGACCTAGTGAGTTATTGCGAACCAGCGTTCGGCGCCCGTGGCAAAGTGGGGTGTAAGGGCCATACGGGCAAAACCGAAGGCAAGGAAGACGATAACCGTAACGATCATCACCCGATTGAATTCTGGGGTGTCGGTGGCGAACCGCTTGCCCTTCCACCAACCGTAGAGGGCAAACAACGCGGATAAAGTGAAGATCAAGTACATCGGCGGGCCAAGCGGGTGAGCATGGAACGCGTATGCGAAATCTCCGTGGATCAATGCAGTCCAACTTGTCGTCAATCCACAGCCCGGACAAGGCCGGTCGAAGATCAGCACAGAGGGACAGGGCGGCAAACCCAACTGCTCATGTGTGCCGTGACCGCTCTTGTTCGGGTGAAGGCACACGCCCACAGCCGTAATGGCAACCCAAAACCCGAACCACAGCAATTGGCTTCGGAGTAGGCGCCGTGAACGGCAGGGCTCAAATACCGACATCGAGGACTCCGCTTGGAATCACGCATTCCGGCTGGAGTAGATTGCCAGTCACGCGAGCCACGCTAAACACCGTGCCGTCGGGCTCTAGCAAGGCTGCCAGATGGTAGGAAGGCGCCTCGTGCAGTGCGATCGGTCTGCCTTCGCGGATGAAGGCTGTCTGTACATCGTCGAGTTGCACCATTGGCATCGGAGGCAACACTTCGCTCAATGGTCGAAGCATGTTAGGTGCAATCTCCTCAAGCGGCACGGCTTCGTCAAGCGTAAACCTTCCAACCTGGGTTCGCACCAAGCCTGCTAAGTAGCCTCCGCAACCGATTTGTTCTCCGAGATCGTTTGCCAACGATCGTATATACGTGCCTCCCGAGCAAATGATGCGTGCCTTGGCGGAATCGTTCGAGCACTCGAGGATCTCAAAGGAGGTGATATGGACCGTACGCGCCTCCCGTTCAACGCTTTTGCCGCTTCGCGCGTACTGGTACAGAGGCCTTCCGCCGACTTTGACTGCACTGAACATCGGTGGAAACTGCTGGATCAAGCCAGTGAACGAAGGAAGGGCTTTTTGGATCGCTCCTGCCAGATCCACCGGGACCGGCCGTTCTAGAGATGGTTCGCCCTCAGCGTCAAAGGTCGTGGTCGAGCGTCCAAAACAGATGTCAGCCACATAGACCTTCGGCTCGAGTGGAAGATACTGTAAAAAGCGGGTTGCCGGACCAACGGCCACGACCAATACTCCGGTTGCCAATGGGTCGAGCGTCCCAGCATGGCCAACCCGTTTGGTTGAAAAGCGTCGCCGGACGTCGTTAACGACATCGTGCGACGTAATCCGAAGCGGCTTGCGAATCAGCAGGATTCCAAGCACAACTTCAACCTCCGAACCACTAGTTCTTCGGCTTCTTTCAGGGGAAGGTCAAACGTGCATCCAGCCGCGTTCTTGTGCCCGCCACCGCCAAAGTCTCGAGCTGCAACCGCCACGTCGTACTTGCTGCGCGATCGGAACGAGCATCGTATCTTGCCGGGCTCCGGTTCGCGGATGAGAGCGGCGATTTGCACAGAGGTTATGAACAGCATCTCATTGACTACGCCCTCGGTGTCCTCGTCGAGGGCGTCCGCGACGACGAAGTCATGATTGCTCAGGGAAGACCAAGCGAGCCGGCGATCGCAATCAAGCCGCATCGTCTCAAGCGCATGTCCCAAGAGCCTGACCGACGATAGCGGCTTACTTTGAAAGACCTCCTCGCTGATCAAGTTGATGTCTCCTCCATGTTCTAGAAGAATCGCCGAGATGCTTAAGGCGTCGGGCGTGGTGTTCCGGAACCGGAACGATCCGGTGTCGGTGACGATGCCGGTCAAAAGGCATGTGGCGATGTCAGGCGTGATGTTGGCGCCTAATTCCAGCAACAGGCGAGACAATATGAGGGAAGTCGCCGGCTCTGACGAATCCACGATTCGCAGATCGCCGGGCGACTCGTGCGGCAAGTGATGATCGACGACGACCATCCGCTTGCACTCGTGGAAATACGGTTCGGTCTGGCCGAGCCGATCAAGGGCATCCAGGTCGACGACGATTCCAAGGTCGTGCTTGTCTTGCTTCGGTTTCTGTCGGACTCCCGCCACATTCGGCAGGAACTTCAGGTTCGCCGGCGCGTTATGGTGGCAAAGAACCTCGTTCGGAATGCCGAGTCCGTCTAGAAACAAAGAGACGGCCAACGCACTTCCGAGCGCATCGCCGTCAGGGTTCAGATGTGTGCCGATGATGACTGAAGACACATTCTCGAGTTCCTTGCGAAACGCGAGAGCCAATTCCTTGGTGATTTTCATCGGCAACCCCTTCCTGGTGTGAGAGCTGTCAAATCTCGGTCATTGTACTCGAACGTCAAACCAGTTCCAAGCGGCGAGCCAGATCGGTGGTGAGAATTCCGTCCGGATCGTATTGCGCTTTCAGCTTTCTATATCGCTCCAGAGTATCGGCTCCCAGGTAAGCCCTGACGTCTGAGGGGCGTAACGTGCTGTCTTTGGCAAAATAGAATCGGCCACCGGCCTGGAGTACTACATCGTTCATTCGATGGCACAGTTTCTCGATGCGCGGCCAGTTCTTGTCCGTGACTTTGAAGTCCAAGGCGAAGGAATATCCGTTGACTGCGTGCGAGAACAAGAAGTTATCTGGCTTGTGAAGTTTGAAGACTCCTAGGAACGATTCAAGCTTGGCCTCCTGCTGCATCGCGATCTCTTGCGTGAAGACGTCCTTGGCATGCTCACGAGGAACGAAAGACTGGTACTGAATGAATCCTCCGGGGAGGTAGGCATTTCGCCAATTTGGGACGTAGTCGAGCAGAAAAGAGAAGGCCACCAGACTTTGCTCGATCTCTTTGCCGTTCCCGAGCATCTTGCCGGCCTGATGCTTCGCGTAGTTGATGAAGTGCATACCAGGTCTGTTGTTGAACTTCTTAAGGATCATCCAGACCGATGATTTGGGAAACACTCCCATAATGCTGTCCGGCAGGTCCTGGTTGTAGGCAAGGAGCGACGGCGGATACTTTGCGGACTCGTCGAGATACCAGCCGACATGGATTTGACCGCGACCGTTCTGTTTTCCCTTACCGAAGCAGTCGATCCAACTGACCATATAGTCCGAGTTATGCTCGTACTGGTTGAATATCTCGATCTGCTCGTCCCAGTTTGCACATGACACGGCGAGAACCTTCAGGTTTCCGCTGTGAATGCGCTTCATTTGGATCTTGGCCCGAGTGATGATCCCGAGCAGGCCCGCACTGCTGATTACCTCATAGAAAAGCGGGTCGTCCTTGGCGAGGACTTTCAGCTCGCCGGTTGGAAAGAGGACCTCAAGTTCCACTACTTGGTCGCCGATTGTGCCGACCTTGAACGAGTTTTTGCCGTGGATGTTCATTCCCAACGCTCCGCCAAGCGTCGGATACATCGTTCCGCTAACGACCGGGGGCCAATATCCGTCTTCCAGGCCTGTGCGCCACAAGCCTTCGATTGTCACACCGGCCTCGCAGTCGATCAGCCCGGTCTGAGGATCCCAAGACAGCACCCTATTCATTCGGTTGATGTCGACGATCACGCATTCCGACCCAACGTTGGCATCGCCGTAACTGCGACCCGCACCACGGAGCACGACTTGGCGACCACTCTTTCGGGCGATCTCCAAGACTTTGCGTATCTCGTCAACCGACGTCGGTCGAAAGAGGTAACCGTCGGCACTCGTGCGGAGCCCGTATCCCTTGAGTCGATGAATCTTCTCAGGAGGCAAAGAGACGGCGCGTTCGATAGCAGCTTGCGTGGGGTTCATACGTTAAGTCTTCGGAAAAGCCAACTTGGGAAGTGCCTGATGATGAAGAAGGCGATACGGTGGCCAAATTTCACATAGTGTTCGCCGGTTTTGTCCGATTTGCGCAGGACGAAACTTGCGACAGCGGCAGCCGACGCCATCCCACTGGAGTGCATATGGGAAGTCATCTCGGTGGCGGTCGGTCCGGGTTTGATCGTGACGACTTTGACGCCGAATCGGGCGACCCGATTTCGAAGGGCTTCCATATATGTCGTGAGTGCAGCTTTGGACGTGTTGTAGACCGGCTGACCGCATCGTCCGCGATCGCCAGCGACGCTTCCGATGGCAACGATCGATCCGCACTTCGTGTTCTGGAAGCGAATGGCGGCCTGATTGAGCCACGCGATCGCCCCAAGAACGTTGACTTCGATCATCTGGCGGTCTTTCGCAAAATCGAACTCCGCGCCGCTGACAGCCGGCATAACGCCGGAGGCGTACACAATCAGGTCCAAACCTCCCAGTTGTCCGGTCACCGACTGGAAAACGCCTGGAACCTCGTCGAAGCATGTCACATCGTGTGCGACGGGAATGACAAGGCCAGGAAACTCGGCGGCGAGCTTCTTGAGTTTATCCTCCCTGCGAGCGATGGCAGCCACTTTGCAGCCCTCTTTGGCAAGCAGGCGCACGATCTCTGCGCCGATCCCCGAAGAGGCTCCGACGACTATGGCAAAACGATATTTAGGCAATGGGTTGAACTCCTAACGTTCGAGCAACGGGATTCGAAGGCCGCTTACGGCCAAGGCGGCACACGCCACGAACATCACGACGCAGATGATGATCTGGTTGTCGCCGAATAGGATGTCCGCCGGCTCGCCCCCTTCGTCTCGTGAGAAGACGAGCAGAACGTAGCGCAGGATTCCGTAAAAAACGAATGGAGCGGTCAGGATCAAGGCGGGGTACTTCCTTGCAGTCTGACTGTCCAGCGAGTAAATTCCGTAACATAGGCTGGCGGCGCACGCCGATATCAAGACGAAACCATCGAGCGTAAGTTTCGTGTAGCCAGTGAGACTGATACGGCTGCTCATCCGGTTTTCGCCTTGAATAATGAACTCGTTTCGCCGCTTGGCGAAACCGAGCATGAGAGCCAAGGCTCCGGTACAGAAGAGAAGCCAGCCGGAAATCCCCGCGTAGATGGCGGCGGCGCCGATCGCGGCCCTGAGCACGAATCCGACCGAAATACAGAAGACATCCGCGACTGGAATGTGCTTTAGGCGCCAGTTGTAGGCGACCTGCAGCGCTAGATAGATGCAGAGGATGAGGAGGCTGTACTTGCCGAGTATGAACGCCTCGGCGAGGGAACCGATGATCAGAGCGGTACCGAGGGTTACAGCAATCGACTTGGGCACAGAGCCAGAGGCAAGCGGTCGATATCGCTTGGTCGGGTGGTGGCGATCGCGGTCGATGTCGATCAGGTCGTTGAATACGTAGGTGCCCGATCCGGCCATACACATTACGGCAAAGGCTGAGAATGCCAGTACCACTTTCTGTGGTGAGTGATAACCGGCAGTGAAGAGGATTGCTGCAAAGACCAACAAGTTCTTGGCCCATTGTTTGGGCCGCAACAGCTTGAGGAGGCTTACCGGGAGGGACGGTGTGCGAGGCGAATCGTCGGTTGAGAACGGATGCGACATATCTAGTTCGGTTCACCCCGCCTTGGCGTTTTCCGGCAAATGCGGCTCGGCGCCATGGGACACGCATGTACTTGCCTCATGAATCGGATGCTCACAATAACATAGACGTGGGCCTAGGCCGTTCCTCTTCGAGAATTGACTCACCAGGTAGTATCGGCTGATGTGTGGGATTGCGGGTTACATTGGGCCTAGAAATGGAGTTGAGGTCGTTTTCGACCAACTGAGGAGATTGGAATATCGGGGATACGACAGCGCCGGCGTCGCCTACCCGAAGAACGGAAAGATCGAGATCGTAAAGCGGGCTGGCAAGCTGAACGAACTGCAGAAACTCTTGGGCGAAGAGCCGAGAGACTCACGAATCGCCATCGCCCATTCACGGTGGGCGACCCACGGCGGGCCGACCGACGAAAACGCTCACCCTCACTTCGATTCACAAGAGCGTATCGCTGTTATTCACAACGGCATCATCGAGAATTACCTCGATCTTCGAGAGGAACTGCTTGCCAAGGGGCACCACTTCCGGTCGCAGACCGATACTGAAGTGGCGGCGCACGTCATCGGCGAGGAATATGTCGAAGGCACTCCGCTTGAAGAAGCCGTTCGAAAAGGAGTTAAGCGGCTACGCGGGGCCTACGCGATGGTCGTGCTTTCCAAGACAGAGCCCGGAAAGATTGTGGCGGCCCGCAATGCCAGTCCGCTGATCCTGGGAATCGGCCAGGACGAGAACATGCTTGCGAGCGACATTCCTGCGCTTTTGCCCTATACGCGAGAGGTCGTGATTCTCGAAGAGAATACAATCGCTACGATCGAGCGGCACGCCGTCGCCATCACGGACCTGGATGGTCGAGAGATGGCTGTTGAACCAACCCACATCGATTGGGATATCGCGGCCGCAGAGCGTGGAGGCTACGAGCACTTTATGCTCAAGGAGATTCACGAGCAGCCGCAGGTTCTGCGGCAATGTCTCGCAGGACGAATCGACGAAAAGAATCGAATTCGACTGGAGCAGGTGTTCTCGGAGCACGTTTGGACGGAAATCGACCGCGTGAATATCATCGCATGTGGAACGGCATATCATGCCGGCCTCATGGGCAAGCACCTCTTCGAAAAGCTGCTTCGGCTGCCTACCGACGTCTATTACTCGAGCGAATTCCGGTATGGCGATCCTGTGCTTTCGCCCAAATCCCTTGCCATTTTCGTGAGTCAGTCAGGCGAAACCGCGGATACCCTCGCAGCACTTCGTCTCTGCAAGGCTCGACGCATTCGGACTCTTGGAGTTGTCAACGTAATCGGGTCGAGTATTGCACGGGAATGCGATCGAACGATCTTTACCCAAGCGGGGCCGGAGATCAGCGTTGCCAGCACGAAGGCCTATACGGCGCAGGTCACCGTCCTGACGCTTTTGGCGATGTACATTGCACAAGTTCAGGAGATGCCCGGCATAAGAATCTCTGACGCAGTTGAGGAACTTGTCCACCTTAGCGCCAAGGCGGAGGCTTGCCTTGAACTTGAAGAGCAGATGATTGCAATGGCTGACCGGCATAAGTCCATGCCGCTATGTTTCTTCCTTGGGCGAGGCGCCGATGCCAACGTCGCTCTCGAAGGCGCGCTTAAGCTGAAGGAAGTTGCGTACATTCCGACCCAAGAATCACCGGCAGGCGAAATGAAGCACGGACCGCTCGCACTCGTTCAGCCCGGAGTCGTGGCGGTTTTCGGTTCGACCGAGCTTGAGACCAGGGATAAGGTGGTGAGCAACATGAAGGAAGTGCAAGCGAGAGGCGGCACCGTCATCGCCATCATTACCGAGGACGACACGGTTACCGAGCGTGCCGCAGACGAGATTATTCGGATTCCGGGATCGAAATTGGACTTCCTAAGCGCTCTGCTGACGATCATTCCTATGCAGCTATTCGCTTACCATGTGGCCCGGTTGACGGGCTGTGAGATCGATCAACCGAGGAACCTTGCAAAGTCGGTGACCGTCGAGTAAGTTCGATTGCCTCGTTTCAGATTAAGGAGCCCGACGACGCAAATCGCCGGGCTCCTTCGTTATTGGCTACCGATACGACCGTAGTTACGATAGTAGATGGCAACGTCTTTGGCGTCCACGACGCCGTCGCCGTTAAGATCGGCGCGAGGGTTCCAGTTTAGATCGCTCGAAGTCGAGCCGTATGCAGCCACGATAAGGCGATAGTCGGCAATGCTCACACGATTGTCGCCATTGACGTCCCCATTGATAAGGGAAAAGTCGGCATTCGGCACGCCACCTTTCGAAAGGTCGACGCTCAGAGTGTCGCGAAGCCAAGTTCCGTATTGTAGAGAGACCAAGTAGGCCTGAGCAGGGGCATTGGGGATCGAGTAGTTGCCGTGAGCGTCGAGTGCCGCGGTGGCTGTCATAAAAGGAGTACTCTCGCCGGCATACCGAAATTTGAGGGTCACCGATGGTGGCGTCGTTCCCAGGTAATCGCCGAACGAGACGGTTCCAGATAGTGTGGCAGTGCGACTGCCGGCGAGCTTGGCGACGAATCCCGTCCATCTGATGGGGCCCCAACCCGAGTCCGTGTCCCATCCGATTCCGGCATTTGAAGTCGATCCGTTTGGAAGTGGACCGTTTGAGCCAATCGTGACATCGTAGAAGACGGCGGGATCGCCATTGAACGAGTAGAGACGATCCTGAATTCGGCCCAATCTATAGTGTCCGCTCTTGTCGGCAACCAACGCGCCCAGCCGGATGAGTTCCTGTTCCGCCGCCGCAAGTGACCCGGTGCAGGTTGGTGAAGCGCCGCTAGTTCCACCGATTTCATATTCGTTCTGCTTGCCTTTCACCGTCATGTAGATGAAGTAGCCGGTGCTTGGATCGGCGTCGCACGACACATCGGGGAAGAGCCGGTAGGGAACCTCCCCGCTGCTTGGGACGCCAGTGCCGGTCTGCCAGGAAGGGTGGATGTTGAAGGTGTCGCTGCTGGGGACCCACCCGCCTCCTCCTGCGCCCTGGTTGTTGTTCCAGCCCGTTTCCAGGACCCGGTTGCCGGACGAATCGGTAGTGACCGAAGTGCCGCCCACGGAGAGAACCTCCGGGTCTGTGTCGGGATACTGAAATCCCTGTAAGTCGGTTCCGGTATCTCCTGCGGCCACGATGTAAGTGATGCCTTGCGCGGTCATCGAGAGGTGCAGATTGTGCAGGCTCAAAGCAGTGGCGGAATCTAGTTCCCAACCGTAACTCTCGGTGATGATATCCGCCAAGTTGTCGTTGGCTTCACGCGTGTTGACGGAGACGATGTCGTTGTTTCCGCCATCGTAAACGATGAGATTGCTAAGGGGTACGATTCCGATCGACGCCTGAATGTCCAGGTCGGCTTCGCCGGTTGGAGTTGTCGTCTGGGACCCTCCGCTGATCGTCACGACCTTAATGTTAGTTCCTGCGCCTGCCGAAGGGGAGGGAAGTCCGAACGACTTGACGAACGTCTTCTCATCGTTGATTGAGAATCCGTCGAAGCTCGTGATACCGATCGTGCGTCCTTGGCCCAGATCGGCTCCCCCGTTTAGAGGGGCGACGCTATAGAGAGTTTTCAACTGAGTGGGCGTCAGGTTGCGGCGGACAGGGGCCGTGAAGTTCTCCAATCCCGATATGTTCTGAACGACTGAACCAATGCTCGCAGGAATCATCGGCGACGTTGTATACGAGAAGTTGGTTCTTGCCGGTCTTCCGTTCGACGAAGGACTTAGGAACTCCTCGATCGTCACATGAAATGCGCGCTCAGCCTGAGATACGGTAGCGTCGGCCAAGATCGTCAGGCGGTTCTTGCCCACCAAAGTTACTTGAAGACCCTGACTTCGGAGGAACGTGGTCACCCGATCCAGCGTGGGCGCCGGGAGTCCGAAGCGAGATCCGACCTCTGTCGGGGAGATGAACTCCCGGTAAGTTGCTCTTTTCGGATCTGATACTGCGTCGGCGAACGATTGAAGCCCCTGCGAGTCGCCGGGCTTGAGGCTGATCGCTAAATGAAGTTGATCGTTAAGTGGTTTTGCGCGCTGCGCGATCGCTCGGAACATACCGGGCGGAGGCGTCTTCTGCAGCGTGACGAACCTCTGCAAAGCGTTTTGTCCAGAAGGCAGTGCGGATACGGCGAAGAAGGGTAGGCACCCGATTAGCGGCAACATGGTCATGAGGATCTCATCGTCCACGCGCAAAGACAACGGCGCCATTACCTAGTCTTTTTGCGGGGATTATGTTAAGGACTCCCATGCAGAGTGGTTTTGTTTCGCGTGTGGTTTGAGAAGGTCCCCAGATTCGGACGAACGGCCCGATTTTTCGCGGATAACCTCTAGACTAGAGGCCTGCCACTTCCAAAGGGCAGGCCTCAGTCAGTTTTCGGGTCGGTATCAGTGGGTGACGGTCAGCGTCGCCGTTTGACTTTGCCCACTGAGGGTTGCAGTGATCGTCGCGCTAGTCGTGGCCTTGACCACCTTCGACTTGAAGGTGAACGTAGCCGAAGTCTTGCCGGCGCCAATCGACACGGAGCCAGGCATCGTTCCCGCTGCTGTCGACGAGTTCTTTAGTGAGACCGATCGAGCTCCCGGTCCGGCTGGCCCGTTTAGCGTGACCGTTCCAGTTACATTCCCCGTCCCCCCTTTGATTGAGGTGGGGTTTAGGGTCAGGCTCGTCAAAATAGCAGGCGTAACCGTGATCTTTGCGGATTGCGAGCCGTTGAGGGTCGCCTTCACCGTTACGACCGTATTGGCGGAGACACCGAGCGTCTTCAAAGTAGTGCTTGCACTTTGCTCGCCAGCCGCGATCTTTAGGGTGGTGGAAGCGAACTTGGCCGCAGACGAAGGCGTCGTCGAGAGCGTGACGGACGCTCCAGCGCTGCCAGCAACGCCGTTCAGGGTGACTGTGACCGTTGGGTTGTCGACGCCGCCAAGTGCAGAGGACTTACTGATCGAGAGGGTGGTTGCCGTAAGTGGAACGATCTTGAGGGTGGCTGTCTTCGAAACTGAGCCGAGCTTTGCAGTGATCGTCACGGTCTTGGCCGCCGAGACTGCTTGGGTCTTGACAGTAAAGGTTCCCGACGAATGGCCGGCTCCAATGACGAGCGTAGACGGCGTTATCGAGGCCGCGCTAGCGATCGACGATTTGAGGCTGACGGATGCTCCTGAGCCGGCCGCAAGCCCGTTGAGCGTCACGGTGCCCGTAACGTTCGCTCCACCGTCGACGCTAGTTGCGTTGAGTGTGACAGTTGACAATGCTGCTGGACTCAGTGTCAAAGTCCCAGACTTCGACTGTCCTCCCGCAGTGGCCGAGATCTGGACCGCAGTGGTGGAGGATACGCCGGCAGTGGTCACGGTAAACGTCGCCGATGTGCTTCCTGATGGCACGGTCACCGAAGTCGGAACCGACGCCAATCCGCTGTTGCTGGACTGCAGCGTCACCGCAAGCCCGTTTGCCGGGGCGGATTTGTCGATTGTGACGGTGCCGGTGATGGCCGAGGGCGTGCCACCCACGGCCGAGGATGGGCTTATGGCAACCGCAGAAACGTAGTGAGTGTTCACCGTGAGGGTAGCGGTTGCCGTGGCGGATCCGATCGATGCAGTGATCGTCACCGCAGTGGTAGCCGAAACACTTGCAGTGGAGACCTTGAATGTGCCAGTCGTCGATCCGGCTGCAACCGTGATGGTCGCAGGAACGGTTGTCGAGGAATCCGAACTGGTCAGGCTTACGACCTGGCCCCCCGTTGGAGCAGCGGAGGAAAGGGTGACGGTCCCGGTCGTCGAGCCGCCGCCTTCGATCGCCGTGGCGCCGAGGGTGAGCGACTTAAAGCCGGCGGTGTACGAGAACTTCGACACGAATCCGGCCCAACTGATTGGTCCCCAACCTGAGTCGGTGTCCCATCCTACGGTCGCCACCGAGTTGGAGCCATTCGGGAGAACTCCGTTCGTTCCGGACTTAACATCGTAGAAGACTGAGGCGTCTCCGTTGTAGGAATAGAGCAAATCTTGAATTCGTCCGAGTCGGTAGTGCCCCGTGCTATCAACGGCAATGGCGCCCGCTTTGATCAACTGTTGTTCACAATCCGCCAAACCGCCGGCAAAAGTCGGACAGGCGCCGCTTGTACCACCGATGCCGTACCAGTTGCCTTCCATGTAAACGTAATATCCAGTTCCCGGGTCGGCGTCCATCGAAACGTCCGGAAACAGCCGATAGGGGATCGAACTGGCAGGAGGAATGCCGGTGCCTACTTGGTAGGACGGTCTCTTGTTGAAGGCGTCGGTCGTGACGGCCCATCCACCGCCGCCTGCGCCTCCATTAGAGTTCCAACCGACCTCAGTCTGACGAGTGTTGTTGGAGTTCAGTACCAACGACGTCCCGCCGACACTCAGCACTTCGGGATCCTTGTTCGGGTAATCGTATCCTTGAAGATCCGTTCCCGAATCGCCGGAGGCCGCCATATAGGTGATGCCTTGTGAGCTCATTGCAACATGCAAATTGTGAGCGGCGATCGCAGTCGACGCGTCAAGTGTCCAACCGTAGCTCTCGGTGATGATGTCCGCCGTGTTGTCGGACGCTTCCAGCGTCAGAACGCCGATGATGTCGTTACTGCCTCCGTCGTAAATGATCACATTGCTCAGTGGGGCCATTCCGATGACGGTTTGGATGTCCAAGTCGCCTTCCCCCGATTCTTGTCCGGAGCCGGATCCACCGCTGACCGTCTCTACCTTGATATTCGTCGTGGCGCCGGCCGAAGGGCTGGGTAGCGTGAACTGGGTGATTTCAGTCGCCACGTTCGACACTTTGAAACCGTCGTAGTTCGAGATGCCGACGGTGCGCCCCTGACCCTGTGACCCGCCACTGTAAATCGTGGAGAGGCCGTACGCCGTTCGTAACTGTGTCGGAGTCAAATAGACTCGCCGCTGGGGGCGGGAAAAGTCCTCAAGGCCGGCTATATTCTGAACATAATCGGCGATCCCCGCCGGGATGGACGGTGGCGTTGTAAAAGAGAATCGGATGGTTGCTGGAGTCATCGGAGCCGTAGCCGGCCGGAATTGTTCGATGCTCGTATGAAAAGCTGCCTGAGCCTTGGCAACCGTCGTCTCGGCCAAGATGGACATGCGATTCTTACCCACAAGCCGGATCTTCATTCCCGATGACTTAAGAAAAGTAGTGACAGCCTGCACTTGGGCCATCGATGGGCCAAAGCGACGTCCGACTTCCTCCGGCGAAATGAATCGGCGGTAATTGGGACTGTATGGATCAGAAACCGAATCGGCGTAGGATTGAAGTCCGGCCGGGTCGCTGAGGTTGAGGCTGATTGACAGGCTAAGTTTGTCGCTCGCGGGCTTCGCACCGATCGAGATTGCACTGAGCATTGCCTTTGGCAATTCCTTCTGCATCTGCACGAGCTTGGGAGGCGAGTTCTGGCCCATCGAAAGGGCTGAGAGGGCGCAGAGGAGCGCTACTCCATTTAGAATGCGGCTTTTCATGAGTTTTGGTGTTACCGGAAATGGGTCAATCTATAAAGACGGCACATCGATCCAAGATGGTCGACTTCTGATCGTAAGAATCCACCAAAAGGCCTAACTCCAATATAGGCGCGGCCCGACCATCCGCTTTCCCCATTTGGACGGCTTGGAGGGGGCGGCATACAGATTTTCACTTCTACCGCTTTATCGTCAACTGTGCCGTCTTAACCTGCACCCCGACGGTAACCGTGATCGTCGAAATAACTGTCTTGGTGACCGCTTTCGCTCTCACCGCGAAGGTGGCGCTTGTGGAGCCACTGGGGATCAATACCGAACTCGGTACCTCCGAATACTTGTCGCTTTGGAGATTCACGAGGATGCCCTTTGGACCAGCCGTTTGGGAAATTGTCACTGTGCCGCTGGACGTGCCTGCCGTGTTGACCGAATTGGGGCTGAGGCTTGTGCTGACAAGCGTTTCAGGATCGACCACCAATGTAACCGATTGCGACGCACCTCCGAGATTCGCAGACACGGCCATGTTATACACAACCGGCGTCTGCAAGGTCGTGATGGGAAATTCGATCTGACGTTGCCCCGCCGGCACCGTGACGGTGGCGGGCACGGTCGCCGCGTACGGATTCGAACTCGCCAGGTTCAGCACCACGCCACCTGTCGGGGCCTGGCCGTTGAGTAGGATCGTGCCGGTCACGGGCGTGGACGAACCACCGACCACCAATCGGATCGACAGCTTTAGGCTCGCCAGCGACGCAGGCTTGATCGTCATCACTGTCGAGGTTGTGACAGAACTTGCGGTTGCGGACAGCTTGACGGCCGTGCTTGCTGAAACACCGGAGGTGTCAACCGCGAATGTCACGAAAGTCTTGCCAGCGGGAACCGTAACCGTGGCTGGAGCCGAGACTGCCTGATTGTCTGCGAACAAACTGACAGACAGCCCCCCGGCGGGCGCCGGGCCATCTAGAGTTAGGGTAATCGAGGATGGGTTGCCGCCTACCAGAGATGCAGGCGTAGCTGTGATACCGCTAAGCTTCGCCGGCACAAGAGTCAATGCCGCACTCTTCGTGCTTGCGCCATTCGCCGCCGTCACGTTGAGTGTCTCAGACAGCTTGACCGGAACCGTCCCGATGTTGAATGTGGCGCTTGTGGCCCCTGATTGTACGACGGCCTCCAGCGGCGTCACCACGTCCGTTCCCGAAGCCGTGAGATGCACTTTGATTCCAGATGGACCAGCGGTCTGGGAAATCGAAACGGTGCCGCTCGTCATTTTTCCGCTTGTGATGGATGCTGGATCGAGGCTCAGCCCGGTCACTTGCTCCGGAATAACGGACAGCGACGCCGACTTCGTGATCCCGCCGAACGTTGCCGAGATGGTTGGTCCATACGGCGTTGAGTTCTGGACCGTAGTTACGGCGAACTGGACGCTTTTTGAACCTGCCGGCACCGTCACGCTTTGCGGAGTGGTAACGGCTGCCTGGTTCGACGATGCGAGAGTAACTGTTGCCCCACCTGTCGGAGCGGGGCCATCGAGGTTAACGACTCCCGCTACGGGAGTAGCCGAACCGCCAACAACCGGGCTCGGGGTCACCGCCAAACTGCTAAGTTGGGCGAGGCGCACGGTGAGGATGCAGGTACGCGTCGTGATCTGATCGGTCGCCAAAAGAGTGAGAGGAGTCACTGCCGATACCGGCGAGGTAGTGACCGCAAACTGGCCCGATGAACTCCCAGATGGGATTGTAATGGTCGCGGGAACTGTTGCGGAGGCGTTGCCGGAGAGAAGACTCACCACAATTCCTCCTGCTGGCGCAGATCCAGTCAGCAATACGGTTCCCACACAATCGCTTCCACCCGATACGTTCGTGGGTTGCACCGAAACCGATGCGATCGTCGTGGAAGTCATCGCCAGGGATGCCGTTTGGGTGCTTGCACCGTTACTTGCCGTGATGACGACAGTCTCCGCTTTTGCGATGCCGACCGTAGAGATTTTGAACGTGCTGGACGTCGAACCTGGTGCGACAGTCGCATAGGCAGGAACGGTCGCATGGGCGCTGTTGCTGGCAAGTTTGACCCGGATGCCGTTCGGTCCAGCGGGATCGGATACGGTCACGGTTCCGATCGACGGCGAGCCACCCGGAATGGACGTTGGGTTCAGTGACAGGGAAGTAGTTTGCACCGGATTCACGGTCACGGAAACCAACTTCGATGCGCCTTGCAGAGTTGCTGTGATCGTAGGCTTGTATTCGACCGGATTCTGCACGCTGCTGGCCGAGAACGATCCCGAACTACTCCCGGCTGCGATCGTCACTGAACCAGGCACAGTAATGGCCGACGCATTGGACGTGGCAAGCGTCACCGTCAGTCCGCCCGAAGGCGCCACGCCCTTCAGGTCTACCTTTCCATTCACGACGGTAGCCGAGCCCCCGACGAACGTCTTGGGAGTGATGTCGACCGACGCAAGCACGGCAGGAACGACACTGACCGAACAAGTTCTTGCCGTAGCTCCCAATACCGCGGTGACGGTCACACTTGTTGGGGTAGTCACCGCCGACGTTGACGCGGTGAAACTTGCCGTACTCGAGCCGGCTGGCACCGTCACCAAAGGCGGAACTGCCAGGCTCGCATTACTGGAAAACAGACTGACGGCGAGTCCCCCGGCAGGAGCACTTGCCGATAGAGTCACGGTCGCACTGGTGGACGAATCCCCGCCATATATCGAGATGGGAGCGATGGCGACGCTCGTAAGCGTAGGTGCATATAGCCTGCTCGATGATCCAACCCGGCCAAAAACCGAGGCCGTGCAGACAAGCGCCGTTGCAAAAAGGATGCATCGAAAAATCATGGGAATTTAAGGAACCTGGAATCCTATATTTTGTGCTGAACTTACCATGTTGTGATGCTCAACCGCTCCGGATTTGTGCGGAATTCGAAACTCCATTTGACGCCGGCAGACGTAGACCGGGCGTTGTTAGTTTCGCTATTCTGAGGTATGCGATCAGTAGTAACGGGCGGCGCTGGTTTTTTGGGGTCTCATCTGGTCGATCGACTCCTAAGCGAAGGGCACGACGTTGTCGTGTTGGACAACCTGATCACCGGTTCACTCGACAATCTGTCTCACCTAAAGGGCGATCCACGATTGGAGTTCATCGAAGGCGATATCGCGGACCCAATTCACGTCGACGGTCCGGTTGCCTTCGTGTTCAATTTCGCGAGTCCGGCGAGTCCTGACGACTTCAAGAACTACCCGATCAAGGTGATGAAGGCGGGAGGCATAGGCACGCTGCACGCTCTTGGGCTCGCAAAGGCGAAGGGCGCAAAGTTCATGATGGCTTCGACGAGCGAGGTGTATGGTGACCCGCTAGTGAGCCCGCAACCGGAGACATACTGGGGGAACGTGAACCCGATCGGACCTCGGGCCGTCTACGACGAAGCCAAGCGATACAGTGAAGCACTGACGATGGCCTACCGGCACGCTCACGGCGTGGACACGCGCATTGCCCGGTTCTTCAACACTTTCGGACCACGAATGCGACTCAGCGATGGTCGGGTCGTTCCTAATTTTGTCAAGCAGGCCCTCTTGGGAGAGCCGATTACGATCTACGGCGATGGATCTCAGACTCGGTCATTCGGATACTACTCCGACATCATCGAGGGTGTGTATCGGCTTGCGATAAGCGATTACCAGGAACCGGTGAATTTGGGAACGCAAGAGGAGAGAACGATTCTGGAGTTTGCACAGGCCGTCATCAAGGCTGTCGGTTCCACGAGCGAAATCGTCTATCTGCCAGCCGCGCTCGACGATCCAAAGCAACGCCGGCCGGACACTACGCGCGCCAAAACGATTCTGGGATGGGAACCTGTGGTGCCAATCGAGGTGGGCCTTGCCGAGACGATCGAGTTCTTCAGGGGCAAGCTGGTGGAGCTTGGGAAGCTGTCGGCCTAGAATCGTTCCAGTCCATGCTCGGCACGCACTCGACGACGGTTCCAAAGGATGAAATAAGGTCGATTCTTGAGCAATTGGAAGCTCGCTTCGGGCGACCTCGGCTGATCGCGCGGTTCGATCCAATGGACGAATTGGTGAGTTGCATCTTGAGCCAGCACACTAGCGACGCCAACTCGTTTCCTGCCTTTACTAATCTACGGGCGACCTATCCGGATTGGCAGGATGTGGTGGATGCCGGACCAGAGCGCGTTGCGGACGCGATCCGCAAGGCGGGACTGGCGAACCAGAAATCCAAGAACATCGTCGCGTGCCTAATCGAGATCTACACTCGATTTGGCTCGTACACCCTGGAGCCGCTTCGAACGATGCCAACCCTCCAGGCGCGAAAGTGGTTGATGGAACTGCCAGGCGTTGGCCCAAAGACGGCATCGATCGTCCTGTGCTTCTCGATGGGGCGGGAAACAATTCCTGTCGATACCCACGTTTACCGAGTGTCTTGGCGCATCGGGATCTTGCCAGAGCACGTCGGCGAAGTCAAGGCACACGATCTGCTGCTAGATTCGGTTCCAAGCGAACTGGCTTTTCGCTATCATGTGGATTTGATTCAGCATGGCCGTGTAATATGCAAGGCTCCGCTGCCGAATTGTTCGGCTTGCCCGATCCGAGAACGGTGCCGGTGGTTTCAGGCGGGCGGACCGGAACAGCACGCTTCCGAACTCAAAGTGAAGCGGCGAAAGGTGGCAAAGGCGCCTTAATGGATCTGCCGTTTGCTGAGAACGAATCTGTTGTCAGGGCTCGAGAGCGCTTAGAAGACCTGACAGGGCTCGACTTAGGCGATTTCATTCTTAGGGCCTTTCAAGACTCCGTCGATCCCTTTGCTGCGCTGACGAATCTGGAGCGATGGCTTCGCTCGACCTCAAATCCAAGTATCTACCTTGAGCAGTTCGTTTCGATTCCCGCGCTCGGTAGGATGCTTGTCTGGTTGTTGGGGGCGAGTCAGCCTCTCGCGAACACGTTGATCCAAAATCCTGAACTTGCGAGCCTGTTCCTTGACCGCAACGAACTTGGCCGTATTCCTCAGCCAGATGCGATCGCTTTGGAAGGCGAGCACTTGCTTGCCGCAGCCGACTCCTATCGCTATGTTTTGGATCGCCTGCGGTATCTGCGGCAGCGATGGAATCTGCCCATTGCGATAAACGATCTGTTTGGCCGGTGGGACCAGGAAACGGTATGGCGAGTGCTTTCCGACCTTGCCGACGTACTTGTCGACCTGACCGCCGATGCAGTTTGGCGTGAATTTGCCCGCGGGAAAGCGGTTGATCAACGGCCAGAATTTATGATCGTCGCCTTTGGCAAATTGGGCGGACGAGAATTGAACTATTCGTCTGACGTCGATCTGGTCTACGTATCTGAAGACGGCTTGGAGGAGAGTAAGGACCGCGATCTGATGCGCTTCTTTGAGGCATTTGGTCGAGCCCTAACCGATCGCATGGGACGGGGCTCACTCTACCGCGTGGATCTACGGCTTCGGCCTTACGGAGGCGCCGGTCCCATCGTGAGGAGCATGAAGGCCTATGAGGCCTACTATCGCCTCTATGCCGAGCCCTGGGAGGTCCAAGCCCTTTTGCGCTCCAGGCCACTGGTGGGAAGTGAGGAGCTTAGGGCCCGGTGGTCGGCGATGCGAGAGACGAGTTGCTTTCGCCCGAAACTCACCGAGATGAATCTTGAACGGATGCTCGCGATGAAGACTCGGATCGAGGAGAGCGCATCCGATTCGGACATCAAACGTGGTGAAGGTGGAATACGCGACGTGGAGTTTCTGGTCCAGATCCTCCAGTTGCTGCATGGCCACCGTCGGCCAGATCTGCAGGTGATGCCAACGTGCGATGCGATCAGAGCCCTAGACGTTGGTGGACTATTGGAACCACCGGTAGCCTCGGCGCTCATCGATGGTTACACGTTTCTTCGGAAGCTGGAGCATCGTGCGCAACTGGTTGGAGACCTCCAGACGCATTCGATTCCGGAAGACGCCGCCGCAAGGCACCGGCTGGCCAAGCTGATGGGCTACGAAGAATGGGCCGAGTTGGAAAGGGAACTGCAAGAACATAGGCGCACAATTCAGGTCATGTACCGGTCATGCATGAATCTCGACGAGTCAGGTTCTGCGGACCGTGCGGACGTACTCGCGCAGCTTGGATCTCTGGGGCCCGCTGCGGTGCATTGGTTCGATGCGCTTCCCGAGAGCGAGGCATTCTACGACCTCCTGATCCGGAATCGCGACAGTCTGCAGCGCGTTCGCCATATCCTCGCCGTTGCTCCGCGGTTAGTCGCTCAATTTCGGGAGTCGGTCTCTCTGACTGAACTGCTGATGAGCGGAGAGATCGAAGAAGTCGACAACGGTGCGGAACGGATCCGGCAAACTCTCCCGGATAGTGATCCTCGATTGGTGGCCACCCTTCTCAGCCACGCCCATACGACGGCGCAGGCGCGGTGGGTGCTAAGTGGTGACATCGATCTAGGTGATCATCTTTCGCGACTTGGAGATGCCCTGATATTTCATTGCATTCGACGACTTGGCCTCGAGTTCGACGTGGTTGGGCTTGGCAGCTTTGGGATGCAGGAAATGGGACCGTCGTCCGACTTGGATCTGCTTCTCATCGCAACCGATCGCTCGCGACATCAGCCTGCCGAAGGGCAGGCCGAACGGTTGCTGTCCTTTTTAGGCGAGATCAAGCGACTCGGGGCGCCCGTCAGCTACGACCTTCGGCTGCGGCCGGAAGGCTCCAAGGGCCTGCTTGTTCGGACCCTCGACGGGTTCCGTGCCTACGATGCTGAAGGGATGGAAGAATGGGAGCGATTCGCACTGGGGCATGCAAGGCTGGTCCACGGTTCTAGCCCATCGATAGAGGTTGTAAGGCAGGCGGCAAACCGGCACGTGTTGTCGGTCGATAGCCTGGAGGACCTGCTTGCAATGAAGCAGCGCATCGAAACCGAGAGACTTCGCCCTGAGCTTTCGCGGCGAGATCTGAAGCTCGGAGCAGGCTGCCTCAATGACCTTGAGTGGACCATGAGGCTTTTGGAGATGAAAGAGAGGGCCAGGCTGGTCCAATCCAACTCAACACGGTTCGACGATCGGGTGTCCTCGCTTTTCGAATCTGGATTGCTCGGTGCAGATGAACGTACTTCGATGCTCGAGGCGCACCGGTTCCTGCTCGACCTTCGCTATCGCGTCTATCTTCTGGGAATCAACGGCGACATCCTTCCCGATGCGCCGGAAAAACTCGACCGATTGGCGGAATCTGCCGGCCTTCAGGGCGGAAATTCGCTTCTGGCGCGATACCATTCCATAACGGCGTCCGTCCGTCGAATGTACCTCGATGCGGTCGAACGTGTAAGAGCATGAACCTTCTCTTGATTCTGTTGTACGTGGGCGCCTACCTATGCGGCGGCATACCCTTTGGCGTGGTGATTGCCCGTCGTAAGGGAATCGATTTGATGAAGGTCGGGAGCGGGAACATTGGAGCAACCAACGTCAAGCGCGCTCTGGGGGGCAAGGTTGCCTTGCTAGTATTCTTCCTCGATGTTGCGAAGGGAACGGCGCCGTGCCTAATCGCCCGACTCGTCGTCCCGGAACACCACAACTACTTTTGCGGACTTGGAGGCCTGGTTGAAGCGCAAAGCAATCAGGGCATACCGGCTCAGATGTTTTGGCTCGCCGCCGGACTGATCGCCATCGTCGGACACTGCGCCTCTCCGTTCTTGAGATTCAAGGGAGGGAAGGGAGTGTCCACCGCGCTGGGAATGGTGATCGGCAGCGCACCGCTTGTCGCCGCCGCCGCCTTCGGCCTGTTTCTCGTGATTCTTTTGGCTACTCGGTACATGAGCATTGCCAGCATGGTTGGAGTTGGTTCGGCGACCGTGTTCGGTTGGGTCTTTCCCAGTCAGGCAAGGGAACTTGTTCCGCTGTATGCATTGTTGACCGTCTTTGTAGTCTATCGTCACCGCGAGAACGTCAAACGGCTGATGCAGGGCACAGAACGAAGGTTCAATTTTGGCAAGGAACGAAGCGACGATGACCCCAACGGTGCGGAGTTTGGAAGCGGATCCGACGACTTCCCGAATTCGAACGAACATCCGGCTTCGCCCGACCAGTCATCTACCTGAACCCTTTAGATCTCACGATGCATTTCGAACGGCTTGCCCAACATTCGACCGCACTCATCGGATGCCTCGCGTGGCTTCCGTTGTCAGTCTGGATCATGGCCTGCGTCCACTGGATGATCGGCGGGGATATCGACGGCCTGACCGGCTTCGGCGGCATCGCTGTGGCCCTGGGACTCGGTTACGAAGCGATCAACCCGCCAGTTCCTCAACTGGCGCCCATGACAGTGATTGCGGTGTTCATCACGGTTGTGATGTTTCCGTTCGTGCGGTCGGCCATGGACAAGAAGGCGCTGCGCAACATCGATATAGACGAGTTGGTGAAGGCGTACAACTCGCTGAGCATGCGCCCCGACAACGTACTGGCAAAGATCAAAATCGCGAGAGTGCTTTGGGATCTGGGAGTCTGTGGGCATGCGATCCGAATCGTCGAGAGCCAGCTTCCCCATATGCCGCCGAGGTTCTTCGGTGAGGATATCCACATGCTCAAGCGGTGGCACATGATGAAGCTTGAGGCACGTTTCTTTTCACCGATCAGCTGTACCGAGTGTCAGACCTCAAACGAGGCGGGGCTGGTCTATTGCCGCCAATGTGGTTCAGCCTTTCTTATCGATTTCGTTAAAGGCCGGGTCATCGGAACGCGGCTTGGCAAGAAGCTCATCGCCTCATGGACCGCCTTGGTTGCGATTCTCATCGGAATTCCCGCCGCTGAGGCGATGCCGCCAGTAGCGAGCATTCCGGCGATTCTCGCGATGATGGTGGTCGCGGTACTGATCGTCTACTTCGCCTTTCGCGATACGACGAGCGGTGTGGCGACTTGAAGAAACTCGACATTTACATCGTTCGTGAGTTGATCGTGCCGTTTTTGATCGGCACCCTGTCGGTGGTCCTCATGTTTCAGGCGAACACCTATATCGCGCTGGCCAAGATGTACAACCTGGAGAACATTCCGACGAAAGCGGTGTTCCAGTTCATCCTCGACCAGACGCCTACCTACCTGAATATGACTTTGCCGGTTGGCATGTCGCTTGCGGCGTCGCTGGCGATTTCACGGTTGGCTCGGGAATCCGAACTGACCGCCATGCGGGCAGCGGGAACGAAGATCTTGCGTGTGATTCTGCCGATCGTGGTCTTCGGCTGTTTCGTGGCTATCGGTAATTTCTACTTGGTTGAGAAGGTGCTGCCAAACGCGACAAAGGCAGCAAATCGCATCGGCATGGAGATCGGAATTTTGGGTCTACAACCGAACATGAAGACGAACGCGATCATCAACCTGAGGCAATACGCCGCCTCGTTCGGCTTGGTGGAACGGAACGGGGACGACCTCTCGATCAAGAAAGTACTCCTCGTCGAACAGCCCGAGTCCGACTCGACGGCATTCACGACAGCCAAGTCAGCCACGTACCACAACGGGATCTGGACTTTTCACGATGCCTACTATCGAGTCGTCAAAGGTATGGAGCTTCAGGTTTTTCGAGCGCTCAGCGACTTCACGATCAACGAGAAGATCGTTCCTGGGGACATGTTCTCGCCGCCGCAGGGAGAGGAAATGACGATCGGTGAGCTGCAAGATTCGATAACCGCAGGGAAGAAGGTCGGTTCCAACACGAAGCGATACGAGGTCATGCTCCATGAGAAGTTCAGCGTTCCCGCTGCGTGCATTCTCTTTGCGCTGATCGGCCCCGTCTTTGCCATCTACTTTGCTCGAAGCGGTGGATTCGTTGGTGTACTTCTGAGCATCATCCTAGTGCTCCTGTACTACAACGCTTTCGTCATTTCAACGGAGATCCTCTCCAAGATCCCGCAAGTGCCCGGTTGGTTGGCCGCGTGGCTACCGAACTTGATCTTCGCCGTTATCGGCGTATTTGCGATCAGGAGACTGGAGTGAAGCGTAGGGCATTTGGCGCAGTGGTGCTTCTCGGAGGCGTTTCGATCGCGCAAGGTCAGGTGCTGGCGTTCGATCCGGCAAGCGGATTCATGCGTGCCCTCCAAGAGCGAAGTGTCGTGCCCGCGAGTACTGGCAATCCTGTTCAACCAACGGTTGCCCCACCCCAAATGGACCCGGCGCCGCAGAAAGCGCCCGAGCCGGAAATCGACGACAAGGCGTTTCAGATCCTGCACGCCAAACACTCCTATCAGAACGGCGATCTAGTGGCCATGGCTGGGGCAACTGAGTTCATGGTTCGCGGTTATCACGTGTTCGCCGAGCGAATTGAAGGGAACTTAGCCACAAACATCTTCTCGCTGGAAGGCGACGTCAAGGTGATCGGCAAGGACGCCGTGATCTCGGGCGACCAAGTGACCATCGACTTCGACCGGCGACTGTACCACGCATACGTTTCGAAGCAGGACCTGAAGCCGGGCATCCTCGGTGGCTCCTTTGTGGCCGACCTGTATGCGCATGGCCTGGAGTCGTACGGAAGCAAAAGCGAACAAGAGACCCTCTACGGCGGCATCACCAGTTGCGACCTCCTTCGACCCCACTACGAGATCGACGCAGACAACATCATCGTCATCCCCAACAAGAAGGCGGTTTTCCGGAAAGCGCGTGTCAAGCTCTTTGGCCGCACCGTTCTCAGAATCCCCTATCTTGAGTTTCCGCTCGACGATCGAACGTACAACAACCTGCCGGTCATCGGTCAAAGCCCTATCGAGGGTTATTACATCAAGTTCCGGTACGGAGTCCCGCTACAGGGCGAGAACCGGCTCTACACTCACCTCGACCTGATGTCCAAGCTCGGCGTGGGAATCGGCGCCGATTACCTCTATCGTAGTCGCGTGGTCGACGGCATGCTGCAGGTTTACACGATTGCCGGCCCAGGCGAGATGCTCAAGCTCACCGACGATCACCGGCAGAAGTTCGCGTGGGGAACGCTTTCGGTCAGGGCGGATTTCGAGCAGAACAACTACCTCGTAAATCCAGGGTCGACTACCGAGAGCACGCAGGCGCTGCTTACCTTTCCGCAGCACAACAACGCGATGACGAAGCTCACTTTGAACCAGACGAGCAGCCTGACGAGCGGCTATTCGACTGGGTCGCAGTCGATATCGGTGGCGGATACTCGCAAACTGACCAATACAATCACCACGAACGTCACGCTGGACTACCAAAACAACGGCTCGACGTATCAGGGCAATACGGGGCGGATAAGCCAGACGAACGAATCGATGAACGTCAAATTCGACGCCCAAGACGAATTGTCAAAAGCAACAGCCGACCTAACCTACCAGCGCCAGATCCCGATCGGCACGACACAAGCGGTGATGAGTTCGAACGACGCGACTCCGGTGGCGACGCTGACCTCCGACGCCCGCCGATTGGTCGGAGGAGCGTTCGCCCAGAATTGGCCATTCAAGACGTCGCTATCGATCGGCGAGTTTTCTGACCAGTTTGGGGGCGGAAAGATCACGCGGGACATGTTCGATCTCGGTTTTCAGCATCCGGATCGCAGTTCGGGGCCATTCCACAGCGAGATCAACGGTGAATTCAAACAAGGCATGTATTCCGACGGCACTGCCGAATATGTACTGAACTTCGGAGACGTCGAAAGCTACACGCTTGGCCGGGCTACGTCGATTAACCTTCGCTACAACTATCTACGGCCGTATGGTTACTCGCCGCTACCGATCGATTACACCGGGCAAACGAATCTCGCCACCGCCGACCTAAGCGTCAAGCCGATCAAGTCCCTTTCGATCGGCGCCCAATCTGGGTACGACATTCTTCGACTGCAACAGCATGAGACTGCCTGGCAGCCGCTTGGGGCGCGCTTGGAGTTACAGCCAAATGACAGGTTTCTTTTCCGGGCGCAGACGACCTACGATACGTTTCAGGAGGCTTGGAGCAACGTGCGACTCGATCTGAGCTATAAGGCCGGCGCGACGTTCCTGTCTCTCGGTTCCTACTTCGACGGTATTGCCCACACGTGGAGCAACGTGAACATGTTCCTCGACGGACTGAAGATCGGGCGGACGAAGATAAGCGCGCTTCTAAACTACAACGGCTACTCGCAGAGGTTCGACTCGCAACAGTACTCGCTCACTTACGATCTGCACTGTGCGGAAGCCGTTTTCACCGTGATGAGTCAGAATTCGGGCTTTGAGCCGGGCACGACCTACCAGTTCTTCATCCGTTTGAAAGCCTTCCCATTCAACTCCGGATTTGGCGCTGGGAACCGCGGTCAGCCTCTTGGTACCGGAACCGGTACGAGTTTCTAGCCTTGACCTTAACTGCTCGCGCTCGTGTAGCTGCGCATTGCCTTTCTCCAGAAGAGACGCGATCCGAGCAGAACGGCAACCGACCAAGCGACGCCCTCGGCAACGGCAGCGCCATCCGCGGCATGGACGAGTTGCCGTGCCGGCACGGTGGCGAGGAAGGCGAGTGGCACAAAGTTCGTGAGGAATCGTCGGATGCCGGAATTGTAGATGTCGACCGGGTAGCGGGCGACTCCGATCAGCGATTCTCCGAGCACCCAAAGATTGTCCACCCTGACGAGCCAGATCGCCGTCGTCATGAGGCTCAGGTTGAACGCGTAGAAGATGGTCAAGGCGGAGGAGGCAAGAATCGCGAATGCGAGCCACTGAAATAGGTCTGGATGAAGGTGGGAGGTGGAAATCCCGATCGTCAGCATGACCAATCCAGCGAAAACCGTGCCAATCTGATCGAAGTTGAAACGTCGCGAACTTACCCAGAACTGGGTGTCCATCGGCTTGGTTACCACAAAGTCCATCGTCCCCAACCGGATCTGGGAAGGGATGTCCTGAAGGGAGAAGAAGAACGCGTTGAACACTGCGTTCATTAAGAAGATTGTCGCTCCGAGGACGAATGCGTCCCCGCGCCCCCACCCGGCCACACTCTTCGTATTGCTGTAGACAACAAGGAGGATCATCACGAAAAAGAAGATCCACATGAAGTTCTGGCCCAACTTCGCAATGAAGTTGGCTTTGAACTCCAGTTCTCGCGCCAGCGAACTCGAAAAGAACGCCCGATACACCCGCCAATACCGCCGCACCGCACCCGTTGTACCCTGGAGCGGGCAGCGGGGCGCGGGTAGCGGGAAGCGCGTGTAGCGGGACCGATACGTCGTATGTGCCTAATCCCGTTTTGAAGCCGGTGAGTTCGGACCCGCCTTTCGCTGAAAGTAGTCGAATATCCGGACGTCGGAGCGTTCGTCAAGCGCCACGCGCGTTGCGATTGGGTGTCGGATGGAGGTATACTTTCTCTTCGCTGCATGAGATATGCGGCTGAGGAAGAAAATGGCGAAGATCTGTCAGATAAGCGGCAAGCGTGGTAACAACGCTAAGCATATTCGGAACCAGCACTCCCAGGGCTGGAAATACAAGGCGCCGCACAAGAACCGCGTGCAGTCCCCGAACCTCCAGGTCGTCCGCCTGAAGACCCCTCATGGCGTCGTTCGCCTCAAGGTTGCCACTTCGGTCATCAAGTCCGAAGAGTTCAACCTGGTAGCCTGCGGCCTCAAGCCGGTCCCCAAGGCCTGGCTGGTCAAGCCGACCTACAACCTCTAGGATTATCAAGCAAAAAGAGAGCCGTGCCGTTGGCACGGCTCTTTTTTTGCGGGTCGTTTGTCGAAGGCAGCAGGCGAGCAGTGTATTTGCCTGAATGGGCTGCAGGGGGTCATGTACCAAACCTAGCCATATGGTGAGGGTGACGACGCCATTCCGGCGTTGCTCCGCTACTCCGTCTCTCTACCCCGCGGCCCGCTACCCTCGCCCCGCTCCCCGACCTGTGAAGAATGCCATACTAATAGGGTGGAAGTCATCGAACTCGACGACAGACTCAAGGAAGAGTGCGGCGTACTTGGTGTGTACACGCAGCCGAACAGCAATGAAAAGCCGGAGGCGGCTCGTATTGGGTTCTTTGGGCTTTTCGCGCTTCAGCACCGTGGTCAGGAGTCAGCCGGACTCGCGGTAAGCGACGGCAGTAAAGTGCGTTTTCGACGAGGCATGGGGCTCGTCAACCAAGTCTTCGACGAAGCGGCTCTCGACGATTTGCCAGGGCATATTGCGGTCGGCCACACTCGGTATAGCACGACGGGGTCAAGCGAGCTTCGAAACGCCCAGCCGATATTCTGCCAGAGCCAGGTTGGCGATATCGCGATCGCCCACAACGGAAACCTCATCAATACGAAGGAGCTTCGTGCCGATCTAGAGGCAAAAGGCGAACGGTTCGACTCGAGCAGTGACTCAGAGTTGATCGCCCGCATCATCGTCCGTAACATGCACTTGGGACCCGAGGGTGCTGTGGGGGAGGTCATGAGGGTGGCAAAGGGCGCTTACAGCGTCACTGTGCTGACCCCGCGCATGCTGATCGGTTTCCGCGACCCAACCGGTATTCGACCTCTCGTCGTCGGTACGCTCGGCGAAGACGGCTATCTGATCGCGAGTGAAACCTGCGCATTTCACCCGGTCGGTGGCAAGCCGGTTCAAGAACTTGAACCGGGAGAGATGGTGATCATCGATTCGCAGGGGATGCGTTTTGCCTGCGGCGCCAAGTCTGAGCGGAAGGCGATGTGCCTGTTCGAGTTCATCTATTTTGCCCGCCCTGATTCCGACATGTACGGAACGTCGCTCTACACGGCTCGTGAGCGCATGGGGGCACAACTCGCTCGTGAACATCCGGTGGATGCCGATATCGTCGTGCCGGTACCGGACAGCGGCATTCCGGCCGCCCTTGGATACAGCGCGGAGAGCAAGATCCCGTTCCGAGAAGGGATGGTCAAGAGCCGGTACATTCATCGGACCTTCATCGCGCCGAATCAACGCATGCGTGAGATGGGCGTCAAGATGAAGCTAACCGCATTGGACAATCACCTTGCGGGCAAGCGGGTTATTCTCGTGGATGATTCGATCGTTCGAGGCACCACGACCAAGCAAATCGTCAAGCTCATGTTTGAGTCGGGCGCCACCGAAGTGCATGTGCGAATAACCGCTCCGCCGATTACTCATCCGTGTTTCTACGGGATTGACATGGCTGACAAGACCGAGTTGGCGGCAGCGAAGATGACGATTCCCGAACTAGAGAAGGACTTGGGAGCCACCAGCCTGGGCTACCTGAGTATCGAAGGCGCCGTGGCCGCGGTGGGCAAGTCGAAAGATCACTTTTGTCTTGCGTGCTTCAACGGCGACTATCCGATCCCCGTGCCAGAGGACCTGCGTAAGGACACGCTGGAGAAGGAAGGGCCGGTGGGAGAGATGGCCGCGATCAGCCACGGCCAGCTCAAACTGCTGAACATGTAGATCTCGCCACCATGCGAAGAACGGTACTCATACTGCCCGGTTTGATCTCGTTGCCGGGAACAGATTCCTTCATGGGCGACCGCCGCGAGGCGATGGCCGATTTGGCACGGATGGGCGACTTGTCGAAGGTTTCGCCCGCACCCGCATCGGAGACCCCCGAGACGATGATCTTGGGCATGTCGCCCGATTCGGTGCGGCTCCGGCAAGGCCCACTGACCGTTTCCGCGTTGGGTTTCGACCCGCCCGAACGCTCTACCCATTTCCACCTTTCCCCGATGAGCTATGTGGATGGCAATATCCTTCAACCGGACGTCGAATGGGATGCGGAGGAAATGCGACGGCTGATGGTGTTGGCAAAGCGGCTCGACACGAAGCTTCTCACGATCCTGGGGGGCAGCGGTTTCGATCATGCGCTTGTTTGGGAGGCCTTGGGCGATCTCGGCACGACCTCGCCGACCGATGTCAACGGCAAGTCGTATCGTGATCACCTGCCGCAAGGGGACGGGGAAACCGTCCTGAAACGACTTATCGACGACTCAGTCAACCTCCTTGGCGAACTGGACATCAACAAGAGACGTGTTGAAGACGGACTGCCGCCTCTCAACGTGCTTTGGCCGTGGGGCCAAGGAGTGCGAACACCAGTGCCAAACCTGGCGATTCGGCGGGGAGAACCGGCATCCGTCGAGAGCGTGTCCTTGCGACTTGCCGGGCTGACTCGACTCGCCGGATATCGGCACGTCGATCGAGCCAAAGTAGGTCAATTACTAAAAACCCAGCTTCGGTCGATAGCGGATCGATGCCTCAGCCGCCAATTGTCGATCATTTATCTTGACGTTGCCACAGACCTGCGGACAAATGGCATGGCGGAAGAACTAGATTGGTTTATTCGTGAAGTCGACCGAGAATTGGTCCGTCCTTTGTTGAGCGATCTTCCGCGCTCGTCGGCACGCTTGACCCTGATTGCGGCTTCGATGGAGCAAGTGAATGCCGATGGGCCGATCCCTGCTTCGGCGATCGGGCTTGCAGCGGCGACGGAGACCGGGATGTCGGGTGAGAGCTTCTATCCTTTCGACGAAAGGTCGACTCTGGAGCGAAGCATCCCAACCAGAGATCTCTGGGATCTCGTCCAAGCCGGCATCGAAGCCTGATCTCAAGCATAGGCATTTTCGCGAGGGTGGCGGGAACGGGTATCCTCTGCCTCTAGATTGAAGCGTTACCTGATCCTCAGCGACGGAACCGTATATACCGGCCAACCACTCGGAGCCTCGGGCGAAACGGTCGGCGAAGTTGTTTTCAACACCGGAATGACCGGGTACCAGGAGATTCTGACCGATCCCAGCTACGCGGGTCAGATCGTTCTTCTCACCTATCCGCTTATCGGGAACTATGGGATCAACGACGACGACTTTGAGTCGGATCGCATTCAGCCTACCGGCCTTATCGTCAAAGAGGCTTGTGAAGTGCCAAGCAACTGGCGGGCCACCCGCAGCGTGGATCAACTCTTAAAGGAGCGCAACAAAGTCGGTATCCAAGGGCTGGACACCCGCGCGATTACCAAGAGGATTCGAACCGCTGGCGTCACGATGGGCTGCATCTGCGACGACATGGAAGCCGGCAAAGCCCGGCTGGCGAGTGTCCAAGGCTACGACGACACCGATTTCGTATACGACGTCACAACTGCAGGTCCATACAAGTGGGGCCGGGAAGGGAAGCAAGAGATCGGCGAACCGGACGACCCAGCGCGTGTTCGGCTGGTCGTTATCGACTGTGGCCTGAAATACAACATCCTGCGCCGGTTCTGGAAAGCAGGATGTGTTCCGATCGTGGTTCCCGCCACCGCTTCTGCCGACGAAGTGATGTCCTATAGCCCAGACGGCATTCTGCTGAGTCCGGGGCCAGGAGATCCGCAGCGCCTAAGTCCGGTGGTTCAAACGGTAAAGGATCTCATTGGTCGTCGGCCGATGTTCGGGATATGCCTTGGCAATCAGCTTCTGTGCCATGCAGTCGGCGGTCACACCTACAAACTCAAGTTTGGGCATCGTGGATCGAATCATCCGGTGAAGGACCTACTCTCCGGCAAGGTAACGATAACGAGCCAGAACCACGGCTATGCCGTCGATCCAAATTCCTTGTCCGGCACCGGCGCCGAGGTCACGCAATTGAACCTCAACGACGGCACCGTCGAGGGCATCCGGATCAAGGACCAGGATGCCAACAGTATCCAGTACCATCCGGAAGCGGCGCCTGGCCCATGGGATTCCCGCCCCTACTTCGCCGACTTCGTCGAGAAGATGCAGCAGTACCGAAAAGCGTCCTGAACGACGTGCGCCTATCGGACGGCTAAGTGTTTGGTCATCCAGTCCGCCATGGCTTCCAGCGCTTTGGCTTGTCTGGGCTCCGATGCATTGATCCCGTGCTGCATGCCGTCCACGTAGATGGCATCGGTGGCTACTTTGAGCGACTTGAGCTTCGCCACTGCGACCGCTGTCTGCTCTGATGGGACGAGAGGATCCTGTTTGCCTTGGATGAACAGGATCGGCGACGTACGGCGATCGAAAAAGGTGATTGGGCTTGCCTTCGTTCGCCGCTCACGATCTGGCACTGAAGTTTCGCCAAGGAGTTTTTGGACGATGTGGTAGGTTTCGCCCTCCGGTGTCAGCGGCAGGTTTAGGTCGTCAATGCTTGAAATGCAGCCGGCTGCTTGGACTTGCGTGGAAGCTCCCGGCGGATAGGTGGTGGCAAGAAACGCCGAAAGGTGCCCTCCGGCACTGATTCCCGAAGCGCCGATGTGGTTCGGATCGATGCCCCATTCGGTGGCGTGGGCGCGCATGAATCGGACCGCCTGCTGCACGTCTTCCAGTTGAGCCGGCCAGGGCCATTTCGGTGCGAACCGATAGTCGACGGAGGCACACGTAAAGCCCTTCTGAGCTAGCAGGGTCCCGATGTCCGTCATCTCGCCGCGGATTCCACCGACCCATCCACCACCGTGGATCAGCAGGATTCCCCGGTGAAGGTTCCTTTTGCCGTTCGGTTTGAACAGGTCGAGGGAAAGGGCCACTCCAGATGGATGGGCGAACGTTATAGTGGTGAATTGTTTAGTCGGTGTCGACTGCGATGGACTTGGTAGGGAAGTGTCCATATTGGGTTTGGCGGAGCATGCGGACGAGACCACGCCAACGAGGGTGACCAACTGCCAGCAGGGCATGTGATGACTTGGGACTCGCATCCTGCAATTCTAGAGGATCGGATGGAAATCGTGTGGAAGTCGCCGGTAGGTTCAACCGGTACCGAACTTTCGGGCGTTGTATTCGTTTAGCCTCATCGGCCTGCGGTCAGTCGCACCGGAGCGTGCATTCCGTCCGGGCTTAACAATTAAGAGAACCCCTATGAAGAAGATTCTAAGCACCCTAATCGTCGTTGCCGCCGCGTTCAGCGTGGTTGCATCCGCCTCCGCCCAGGCGGCCGGACTCCAAGGAGGAACGCCGAAGGCAGGCATCGCCCAGGCCAAGCGCCAGCAGAACCTCCTGACAATCCTCAACAAACTGAACCTGACCGAGGACCAGAAGTCGAAGATCAAAGCTCAGATCGCGAAGGCTGCCAGTGAAGTCAAAGCCGTCAGAGCCGACGTCAAAGCCGGGAAGATCACGAAAGAGGATGCGAAAACCAAGAGCAAGGAGATCCGTAAAGCCAACCAAGCGGCAATCCGCGCGATCCTCACCAAAGACCAGGTCAAGCAGTTCACCCAACTCATGAAGGAAGCCAGAGCCAAGAACAAGGCAGCCGCAGGCGCAGGAGCCGGCAAACCCGGAGGCAACTAGTTTCCTAGGGCGATAGGGCCCTGAAACGAGGTCGCAGAGCGCACCATCGGTTGCAGGCGAAACAGCGGGATGGCATCAAACCGGCAATCGCGTGCCCTCTCTCTTTTCGCGAAGGAGAGGGCAGTTCCGTGGGCTAGGGGGCGCTCCGCAGGGACCCAGTGAGTCCGCCAGTAGGGCACAAGCTAGTGTCAGGCCGCACCTCGGCTCGCTACTAGGCGAGCGGAATCGCCAGGCCCCATTCGGGGCTCTGGTCGGGATCGTGGCAGATACGGTCGCCGACGACTGCCGCGCCGAACCGGCCGTACAGCCGGTGAGCGTCCCCGAATCGCTTGTCGCTCCAGATTTCCATCTGTTTGCGGCCCTCGGCTTGGGCCAAGGCAATGATATGCTCGGTCAACGCCTGACCGACCCCTTGCCGGCGGGCATCTGGATGGACGTAGAGCCGCTCGAGGGAGCAGTCAGAACCCGCGACCCGATAGAAACCGTCGATAACGGGTACCGAACCGGACACTCCTGGAATCGGTTCAAACGTCTCAAGCGCGATCGTGCCTACGATTCGCCCTTCGATCTCGGCCACGAAAAAGCGGTCGCATACGCCGTCGTAGTGAGCGTCCAGGGCATAGAGGTCGGCATGGTAGCCCTCCGGCTCCCAAGTGAATTCGTACTCGTCGAAGACTGCACGGATCACGTCGACGATGCCTGGAGAGTCTGCGCCGGAAGCCTGGCGGATGGAGAAGGGCATGCCGCAGATTTTACAGCCCCGAGCGATGGCGACGGCATCGATCGGGGCACCTTAGGCGCCGAGTCGGCTAGTGACCGCCGGCCGGCGGCTTCAGTTTGTCGAACTCCGCGTCATAGGTTGTGGGAAGCGGTTTCTTGGGCCGCTTGATTCCGGTTGGCGTCAAGTGCTTGGAAATCTCCGCCCATGCCTCTTGAGTGACAAGCTTCGCATGCCCGTCGCAGAAGGCCACCACGCGACGTCCGTCCGGCCACGGTTCGGTTTCGTAAAGCAGAACGGTGTCGGCCGGGGACGATATGGACGATTCAACGGCTCCCGAGACGCCCATATTGAATCGGATCATCCCCCCGTTCGGGTTCAGGGTCTTGAAGATGCCCAGATTCTTGACGTAGGGATAGATGACGTACCAGGTTGACTTTGAGTCTTGGGTGTAGGGAAGATTGTCATCCCAATCGCCGGAGTACATGATCAACCCAAGGCCGATCTGCTTGACGTTCGACAGGGTTGCCGCCTGTTGGGCTTGCACTCTCCCAGGAGGATCGATCTGCCAGTCCGGCACACCGTACAGGCTGAGGAGCACTTGCTTCTTCATCTCGGGGCAGGGACTCACGCCCAGGATGGAATCCATGGCGACCAGATTGATCTTGAGCACCGGTTCCGGCGCCTTCGTCTTGGTCGCGTTAAGGCTATTCGCGTTGTCGATCCCGCTTTGGGACAAGATCTCCATCCATTCGACATCGAGCTTATAGGTGACCAGGAACTCCCGATTCATCGACCGTACGGTATCGCCGTTGGTCCAGTAGCACTGGACATATCGATACTTGGCGGCCAGATCTTTGTCGTTTCCCCGGTTTCCCATGCTGAAGAGCGGCAAGAGGGAGGAGATGGGATCGGTGCTGGACGACAGCGAGAGTTTCACCGCTGCATAGTCCTCTGGCAGATCCGCCAACTTGAGGCTCGTCGCATACTTGCCGTAATTCCCCTTCACAAGGTCGATTGTCGACAATCCCTGGGCCAGGACCACCGCATAGGGCGCCAAGAGGACACCCACCATACCCAACCGAAGCAACCGCAGATTCAACATCTTGACCCCCACAACTACTCCGCAGTGTAGCCCGGAAAGCCGGCCCGGACAAAAGAGCTTGAAGGACAGGCTCCAAAACCTAGCACCCACCACCCACTCGTGTGGTACATTATTCGAGCTTGGATCGGTAGCTCAGTTGGTAGAGCAGCTGACTCTTAATCAGCGGGTCCAGGGTTCGAGTCCCTGCCGGTCTACCAAGTTTTAGGTTCAGAACCCCGCCCGAAAGGCGGGGTTTTGTTGTTTTGGCTCAGTGGCAAGCTTCTGTTCAAGACCCCTTTGGTCAAGCCACTTGGCTTTGGGCTCCTTGCTGCAACGGGAAACCGGGCCGACGCTGAAGATCACCCCGAGATCTTCCTGTCGAGCCTGCCTTTTCCTGGAGGCGGAGCCTTTTATTAGCCAATAGACCAAAGGCTTAGGCGATCTTGACTAAGGAGTTCGAGCGACGCAAAAGAAGCAAACGAACTGCGACGCATTCCTCAGCTATGCTCGCATCGACGACAAAACGGGCTATGTCTCAAAGTTCCACGAAGCGCTCGAGTTGGAGATGCAAACTCGGTGGAAACGAGACTGCCGCATCTTCATCGACCGGGAGATACAGGCGGGCCAGCGCTGGAGAGCCGTACTTGAGGAATGGCTGGACCAGGTCAGCTTCATGATCGCGATGCTATCGCCAGGGTTTCTCTGACGGAGCGCGGAGATGGAAACCGTAATTCTCGGATGAAAGGGACGCAACTTAACGGCGAAAGGGACCGAATGGGGCCTTTGCCCTACCCAAACCGTGATTTGCGCCAAGACAAGGTTCTTGTATAAATGTGTGCACACGCTACCCCAGGACGCAAGTGTATCCTGGCAAACTTGCGTTATTCGATCGAGTTTGTCTGATACGGACGGATAATGTAAGTGGCTTTATTGAGGGGAGACAAATGTCTGTAAAATACTGGCTCACAGTTGCCGCCGTCGGCCTGTTTGACGCTAAACGCGATTGGTCAGATGGATAGAGCGGCGGAGGCGGCGTGCAGCCCGGTGCTCCGTGGCCAAAGTTCAGCAACAACGTCAGCAACACGGGCGTCGGCGTTGGCAGCGGGTCCAACGGCTTGGTTCGTTGGAGCATTCCATTTAGCGTATATGCACCGGTCGTCGCCGCTGATGGCACGATCTATACAACCGACCAAACGGGCGTGAGGGCGCTCAATCCGGACGGGACGACCAAATGGTACGGTGGCAGTGCGTTTCCGGTGAGCGGAACGGGATTGACGATCGGCTATGATGGCACGCTCTATGTTCCGGATACCTCGATCAGTGGGAACTGCAACTTAGTAGCCATGAATCCGAGCGGTACGACCCTATGGTCGTTCGCTGAGCCCGGTGCGACGTTCACGTCGCCGACCATAGGCGCGGATAACTCGGTCTATGTAGGATCGACTGATCCCAATAGCAAGACGTTTCTAGGAACGATGTATGGCGTTAGTTCCGGAGGGGCCTTGAATGGAGTTTCCCGACGGGAGGGCCGATAAGCGGCCCGCCGGCAATCGCAAGCGACGGTACTGTCTACTTTGGGTCCGGTGACGGCTATCTTTACTCAGTGACCTCTTCGGGTGTCCAGAATTGGAGGATGCAGTACGGAGCGAGCAGCTTCGTGCCCTTCACCTGGTCTTCGCCAGTCATTGTTCCAGGCGGGAATATCGTGGCGTCCTCGCCGACGCAATCGACGAACAAGGTGGAGGAATTTACTCCCTCCGGCACGCTTGTCTGGACGTTCAACAATGGGGACACCACCTATTCGTCGCCTTCCGTCGGTTCGGATGGAACGATCTATGTTTGCTATACACACTACGAGCGTCCTACTCAGACGACCACGAACGGCCTCTATGCGCTGAACACGAAAGGATCGGTCAAGTGGAAGACGGTCGGCAACTACAATGGCTTCTACGGGCCGCCTGCTATCGCGTCGGACGGCACCATCTACTGGGCAGATACCTACGGTGACACGATCTCTCAATCCCACGGAGTGATCCAAGCGGTCACCCCCAACGGTCAAGCGACCTGGACATCGCCCACCTTCAACGGAGCCCAAACGCCCGCGATCGGCGCCGATGGCGTCCTCTATGTGGGGACCGACTTTAACGAAAACGACGTTCCCCATGCTTTCTATGCTCTTGGCACTCCAGCTTCGAATGTTGTGGTATCGAGCGTCTCAGCCACGCCGAGCACGGTTGTTGGCGGCGGTACGTCTACCGGCACCGTAACGCTTTCTTCGATTGCTTCCGACGGCGATACGGTTACGCTTTCGAGCAATAACGCTGCGTTGAAAGTCCCGGCGTCCGCCATCGTACAAAGCGGTCATTCTTCCGCGACCTTTGCCATTACGACCGTGGCCGTGGCAGCGGATACGACGGTGACGATCAGCGCCACTTCGGGAGGCACGACAGTCACGACCACCGTTTTGGTCCAGGCGCCGACGATTACTGGGTTCACATTAAGTCCGACTACGGTCGTCGGAGGCGCAACTTCCACCGGAACCCTAACCCTGAGTTCGAAGGCGGCCGCAAATACCGTGGTCACGATTTCGTCAACTAGTGCAGCGATCACCGGTCCGTCGAACGTGACGTTTACCACGGGTTCGACTTCCGCGACTTTCAGCCTTACGACAGCGGGCGTCGATTCGCAAGTCGTTGCCACGGTTACCGCGACTCTGAGCTCTAGCTCGCAGACGGCCACCGTGACGGTGAATCCGGCCGTTCTCAGTGGAGTTTCCGTTTCGCCGACGACGGTAGTCGGCGGATCGTCTACAACGGTTACGGGCACGGTCTCGCTCAGCGGCCAGGCAGGTCCTTCGGGGGCGGTCGTGACGCTGACGAGTTCGAACCCGTCGGCTGCCTCGGTGCCAGCCAATGTGACGGTTCCAGCTGGGAAGACTTCGGCCACGTTTGCCGTGACCCACTCCTTCGTGAGTTCCAGCCAGTCCGTGACGATTTCGGCAACCTATTCCGGCACTACGAAAACGGCCACTTTGACGGTTAACCCGCCATCGGTGAGTGGGCTGAGTCTCAATCCGACAAGCCTCGTCGGAGGATATACGAGTGCGGGTACGGTGACGATCAGTTCTGCCGCCGGGACGGGTGGTATGACTATCAATCTGTCGTCAAGCGGAGCTCACGCCCAGGTCCCAGCGACCGTCGTCATCGCTTCGGGTGCGACGAGTGCAACCTTTACGGTTATGACGAGCGTGGTGTCGAGTTCCGAGACGCTTACAATCACGGCAAGCGCGGCGGGTACCCAGCAAACTGCGAACCTTACGATTACGCCTATGACAGTGGTTAGCGTAACAACATCTCCCACCTCGATCGTCGGTGGAGACTATCCCAATGGCACCGTTACAATAAGCGGTCCGGCCCCGCCTTCCGGTACGGTCGTCAACCTCAGCGCGAACAACGCATCGGTGGTTCCGCCAGCGACGGTTACCGTTCCGTCGGGAGCGACGACGGTCACGTTCTTGGTGCCCACAAAGGGTGTCGACTCGAATACTCCGGTGACGATTACGGCAGGACTTGGCTCAAGTACGGCGACTTGTACCTTGACGCTGCTTCCAGCGGCGGTTCTGTCTGTCGAGGTTTCACCCACATCGGTTTTGGGGGGTTCATCAACAACGGTCACTGGTACAGTGGACCTGAACGGAAAGGCGGGCCCTTCCGGAGTAGTGGTGACGCTGACGAGTTCGAATACGAACGCCGCCACGGTTCCTACGACGGTCACGGTTGCGGCGGCATCCGCTCACGGCACCTTCACGGTGACAACTTTTGCGGTCTCCACGCCCCAAAGCGTGACCTTGCCCGCGGCAGCACGTGGCAAATCGGCGACTACGGTTCTTACTGTGAACCCACAGACGCTTTCGAGCATTTCGGTTTCGCCCTCGTCGGTGGTTGGCGGCAACAACTCTACCGGGACGATAACCCTTGCCGGACCGGCGCCGACCGGCGGAGCCGTGGTTTCATTGAGCTCAAGCAGTTCGAGTGCAACAGTGCCAGGAACGGTTACGGTTGCGGCCGGTTCTACTACGGCGACGTTTGCGGTGGTCACTAAAGGCGTCGATGCCAGCACGCCCGTAACCCTAACGGCGACCGGATCGGCAGCCAAGACATGCACATTGACGGTTCTTCCGGCGGGAGTGCAGTCCCTGAGTGTTTCCCCGTCGACGGTGCTTGGCGGGGCGTCAGCGACGGGTACGGTTAACCTGAATGGCCAAGCGGGACCTTCGGGCTCTGTCGTGACCCTGTCGAGTTCGAACACGAGCGCCGTAACGGTGCCATCTTCGATGACGGTATCGGCGACGATGACCCAAGGGACCTTCCCGGTTGCGACGCTTGCGGTGGCTACCACGCAGACGGTGACGATCACGGCGACGTGTCAAGGGCAGTCATCCACTGCGACCATAACCGTGAATCCCAACGCAGCCCTTGCGAGCCTTTCGGTCTCGCCGACATCGATCGTTGGCGGCGACTACCCGACTGGTACGGTTACCCTCGTCAACCCGGCCCCAACGGGTGGCGCGGTGGTCGCCATCACTTCGAGCAACTCGAGTCAGGTTCCATCGACCTCGGTGACGGTTCCATCCGGCGCCACATCGGCGACTTTCTTGGTGCCCACCAAAGGAGTCGATGCGAACGTGACGTTGACACTCACCGCAACATCGGGAGTCTTCACCAAGACATGTACCCTGACTCTGAATCCCGCATGGGTTGCGTCAGTGACGGTATCACCCACATCTGTCGTTGGCGGCATCGGCTTGGCGGTAACCGGCACGATCAACCTGAATGGCCAAGCAGGGCCTTCGGGCACTGTCGTCACGCTGTCGAGCTCCGATCCGAGCGTCGTGGTGGTTCCGGCGACGGCCACCGTCGCCGGGCTTACCGTCCATGGGACTTTCGCGATCACGACCAATGCGGTCGCGACGACGGAGACGGTGACGATTACGGCGACATGTCGTGGTAAGTCATCGACGACGACCCTGACGGTTAATCCGACAGTGTCGGTTGCGAGTCTGTCGGTTTCGCCGACCTCGATCATCGGCGGGAACGCTACGACCGGTACGGTGACTCTTTCCGGAGTTGCACCAGCCGGCGGGGCGGTGGTGAGCATCACGTCAAGTGACTCCTCGCAAGTTCCTTCAAAGTCGGTGACCGTGGCGGCCGGTGCGGCGTCGGCCACATTCTCATTACCAACCAACGGAGTCGATGCGAATTCGACTGTCACCGTCACGGCGACCTATGGGGCGTTCTCGAAATCGTGCTCGCTGACCGTGTTGCAGGCGGGCTTGCTGTCAGTTGTGACAGATCCATCGACGGTGATAGGTGGCTACGCCTGCGGCGGGTATGTGGAGTTGACCGGCTGGGCAGGTCCGTCAGGAGCTGTGGTCAGCCTTAGCAGTTCCAATCCAAGCTTGGCCTCCGTGCCATCGACCTTCACGGTGCCTGCCGGAGCGGCAACGGCCGGGCCATTTACGATCTCGGTTCCGACTGTTACGACTACCCAGACAGTTACGATTACTGCCTCCTACCTTGGAGCGACGGCAACCGCGACACTCACGATCACGCCGGGAGGACTGGCGTCTTACACCGTTTCGCCGACTGGGATTGTCGGCGCCAACTCTCCCACAGGAACGGTTACCCTAACGGGTCCGGCACCGTCCGGTGGCGCTGTGGTCACGCTATCCTCCCCGTCGAGCTTCTTCTCGGGTCCACGCACGGTTACGGTTACCGCCGGAGCGACCAGCACCTCGTTCTTGGTCGGGACAATGGGAGTGGACACAACCACACCGATCACGCTTCAGGCGACGCTTGGGGTGACCACCAAGTCCTGTCTGCTTACGCTGTGGGCTGCGTGGGTGGATTCGGTATCGCTTTCCTCGAGCTCGGTCTCGGGTGGAGCTTCTGTCGGTGGCACCGTAACCCTAAATGGTTGGGGAGGTCCGTCTGGAGCGGTCGTATCGCTGACCAGTTCAGACACGACCGTCGCCACCGTTCCGGCTACTGTGACGGTCGGCACCAACCTGCGACGCCAGACCTTCACGGTTAACACGTCCTCCGTAACCACAACCAAAACGGTGACGATCACCGCAACCCGCCTGGGCAAGTCGTCCACCGTCACCCTGACGGTGAATCCTTGACCAGGCAGCCGCCAGCCTTCGCGCGGCGCGCAAGCGACACTGCCTGCTTCTCTTGAATTGGAGAGAGGCAGGTCGTGCCGTAGCCCCGCGTACCGATTCGACTCCGAAGGAGTCGTTCTGCATTCGCTCGAGGCTAGATTCGATCGACTTTCATGCGAAGACTCGAGAGTGCAGCGAACCGGTTCTGGTTAAGCGTGACCGCTATCGGTCTTGCCCTTACCCGCATCTCCGGGTAGCCGAGAAGGTAGCGCCGAAGAAATGAGGTTAGGGGTAAGTGCCACGAAGTCGGGGGCAATATTTTGTTTCGACCACGAAGACATCCTGCACCACTCCACTACTGCGGTACTCCACCACTCCCTGTCTGGGTTGCCGCCCCCCGCCCCTCGCGGACTCAGTCGCCGATGTAGAACGATGAGTCGGTGTCGGCGTAGGGGACGGCGATGAAGTCGGCTTCGTAATGGTGGAAGTTCTTTACGTCGATAGTGCCGTTGGTTGGCATGATGTTTTCGTTGTCGGGGGCATCGATGGAGGCCAGATAGCGGCCTTGCAGGATGGTCAGATCCTTGGATGTGCCGGCCTGGATCCATTCGGCTTGCACCGAGCCATCGGCACATTGCAGCATTAGGCGGAGGGGAGATACGGTGTCGTTCTTGATTGCCACGACGGGATCCTGTTGCGCCTGGCCGGTGACCTGGAAGATGCCGGCCGGCGGCTCGCTGGTTCCACTAGCGGCCATCGAACCAGAGGATGGCATCGATGGGCTTTGGCTGGTTGCGAGGGTGGTAATCGCCTCTTTGGGTCTGGAAAGTCCACGATGGCCAAGCCAAAGCATGAGGGCAATCGCAAGTAACCCGATCAAGGAGGCGACGAAGATGGGTCGTCCGCTGTTCCTCCTTGCCGTCACCGGCGGCCCAGGCGGGGCGACAAAAGGCGCCTGGCATCGCGGGCACTGGCTGGCGCCCCACTGAGCGTCCGCCCCACACCTCGGGCACCGAATCATCGAACCTACTATAGCGCGAACTCACGGGACAAGCGAACAGGCGAATCGCGTGTCGCTTGCCGCTCCGGAAGGCGAAACTCCGCATAAATGACGGGACCCTGATCGGCGCGGCTCGTCTATGATGTCGGTGAAGAGTGGCCGTGGTTGTCACCTTCGTGCAAACCTCCAACGAGGGCGTCAACTCTGCCGTTAGCCGATCCGATCTTGCGGACCGCCTCGGGGGTGATCGCAACGCGCCGTTCATTCGATGTCAACCGGGAGCCACATCCCGAACGTGATTGAATGCGCCCCTCGGGACGCGAGGATATGCGATGAAAGCGGTGTTAAGGTTCGGTTTCACCTTGATGTTCCTCTGTGCCTGTGTCGGAGCCTTGGCACAGAGTCTCCTGCCGGTTCAGTGGATGTACAGCACATTTGCTCCCGGGAATAGCCTGGCCTACTCGCCGGATGGCAAGCTGCTTGCCATAGGAGATGACGGTGGGGTTCATATACTGAGCCTTGCCTCGGGGGAACTTGCGAGCTTCCCAACTGCCGCCACCGGAGGCATCAAGTGTGTCCGCTTTACCCATGACGGAAAGCGGCTCTTGGCGGGGGGAGTGAACGGTGATCCCGGTGTGACCGCGAGCTACGGCATACTGGAGGTCTGGGATATCTCGTCGCGCAATCTCGTCGCGTCGCTCGATACTGCCCTGTCCAACGGCATTTGGTCGATGACGGTCTCTCCGGACGACAAATCGGTTGCCGGTTGCGGGTACTTGGGGACTTTCGAGATCTGGAACCTCACGAACTTCACGTTGATCAAGGCGGTTGGATTGGCCAACGCTGGGATCTTGTCCCTGGCATGGTCTCCTGACGGTGCGACGATCGCCGTTGCGGGATACCGGCAGCAGGGCGGACTGCTTGAGCTGTGGAACGTCGCTACCTGTGCGCTTACGCCGTTCCAGTCGGTTTCACCGGCGGAGATTTTCTCGATTGCGTTTTCGCCTGATGGGAAGATGCTGGCCGATGGCGGGGTAGGGGTCGGGAGCACCCAAATGGTCGGCATCGCCGAACTTCAGAGTGTCGCTACCGGTACTCGAAGCGCACTCTTGGACACGGGTGGCAACGAAGTGCTATCTGTCGCCTTTTCGGTAGACGGCAAAACCTTGGCCGTCGGTGGCGAACTGATCTTTGAAGTGTGGGATGCCACGGCGGGCAAGCTCCTCTCGTCCCCCGCCACCGCCAACAACTACAGCGTGAATGCGGTGTCGTTTGCCCCGGATGGCAAGACGCTCGCCGATGCCGGGTTCAGCAACTCAGCGAATACCGTCGCTTGCGCCGTTGAGCAATGGAACTACAAGGCGGGAACGCTGCTGACCTCCCTTGTCGGAAAAAGCAGGGCTAGCGCAAATTCGGTTGCCTTCTCCCCAGACGATAGGCAACTGGCTGTCGGAGGAGGCATCGTAAGGCTCTTCGACGCGGAGAAGGGGGGTGCCCCGAGCAGCATCGCCACTCCCGCGCAAGACATTGCAAGCGTGGTCTATTCGGCTGATGGAAAGACGCTCGCGGACGGAGGATATTGGTTTCCAAATCAGTACCTGGTTGGGCTGGTCGAGATTTGGGATCTAGCAACCGGTAACTTGCTCCTTAGGCCCGGTAGCAATGCCAACTTCGGTGTGGAGTCGGTGTCGCTATCTCCAGATGGTAAACACATTGTCGACGGAGGTTTTAGTTGGGGAGGCAGTTGGGGTAGCGTTGTCGAGTTCTCCGACGCAGAGTCCGGTCAGCCAATATGGTGGCCCAGGCCGACCGGAGCTGGAATCAACTCAGTAGCGTTTTCGCCTGACAGTAAGACGGTAATCAGCGGCGGAGTCGGGACGCTGCAGGTTTGGGACGTTCCGGACAAACTGCTGATTGCCTCGCTTAGTTCATCCGCATCGCAGGTTGCATGCGTCGCGTTTTCGCCCGACGGAAAGGCGTTCGCGGTGTGCGGAGCCTCCTCGTCGGGCGGTGTCGTTGAACTCTGGGACGTCGCCTCGCATAAAGTTCTCAACACCTTTGCCTTGGCGCCATGTGCTAGCGTTCGATCAGTGGCCTTTTCGACCGACGGTAAAGTGTTGTTCGCAGGAACCGGCTGAGCTAAGATAGGTTTGCAGGCGCTGAATCTGGCAATCGGCACTCTCCTCGGATACTGGTATGGAGCCGATGTGAACTCGGTTGCCGTTTCGCACAGCGGTATGCAAATCGCCATTGGCACGGGCAATGGTCTTGTCGAGGTCGCCGCAAACCCGTTCTACAGTACTGTTCCGGTAAGCGGCCTGACCGTGAATCCAACCACGGTGCTCGGCGGAGCGGTCGCGATCGGTAACGTGACTTTGTCAAAATCCGCCCCCGTTGGCGGCAATACGGTATTGCTGACGAGCAGCGACGCGTCTGCGATCGTGCCAGCATTGGTTACGGTACCGGCAGGAGCATCGTCGGCGACCTTCGCCATTCATGCTCAGGATGTTGCCTCGTACACGACGGTCGTGCTGACGGCAAGCGCGGCGGGGCAGGTGGCAACGACCGTACTCAACGTTACGCCACTACCGATCAGAAGTTTCGGCGTAAGCCCGACGTCCGTTATCGGGGGAGCTAGCTCGGTAGGAACGGTCACGCTCAAGCAGCCTGCCTCGTCAGGCGGCATTAGCATTCATCTGGCATCCGACAATCCTGCTGCGACAGTTCCCGCTTCGGTCGAAGTTGCGAACGGCACCTCTTCGGCGACGTTCACCGTAGCCACGTCAAGCGTCGATGCGCGGGCGGTCGTCGCGATCACGGCCGGGAATGGAAGCGGAGCAAAGTCGGCAAGTCTCACTGTACAGCAAGCGCCTCTCGCATCGGTCAGCCTAAACCCCGCTTCGGTGGGAGGAGGAGCCAACGCGACGGGCACCGTGAGGTTGGATGGCACGGCCGGACCCGGCGGGGATACGGTTGCGCTCGCCTCGAGTAGTAAGGCAGCGAGAATTCCCGCTTCGGTGAACTTGCTGGCCGGGCAATCCACTGGCACGTTTTCAATAACCACCATCGGGGTCACCATGAACACGGGGGTGAGGATCACCGCCACTCTGGACGGTAGTTCGCAGATGGCGACCCTCACGATCACTCCGGCCGCTCTGGCTTTGGTCAGCGTCAATCCTACGGCAATCACGGGCGGAAACTCCTCCTTGGGAACGGTCGACCTGACCGGGAACGCCTCTGCTTCGGGACTTGTCGTGACATTGTCAAGCACAAATTCTGCCGCCAAGGTCCCCAGATCCGTCTCGGTGGCGGCGAATCAGGGATCGGCAACTTTTGCGGTAACCACTTCATCGGTGACGAAGCAACAGGTCGTAACGATCACAGCCAAGTGCGGTGCCGTGACGAAGACGGCAACCCTTACGGTCAACCCTCCTCCTCCGCCAACTCTCGTTTCCATCGGCGTTAGCCCCGGATCGGTCCAAGGTGGAAGTACTTCCAGCGGGTTGGTTACGTTAAGTGGCCTGGCTCCGGCGGGAGGGGAGAAGGTGAGCCTAACGAGCAATTCGAAGTCGGCAACCCTACCGGTGTCGGTGACGATCGCGTCGGGTAAGAGTTCAGTTGGCTTCACCGTCAAGACGATAGCGGTGGCAACTCAGTCGGTGGCGACGCTAACCGCCAAGCTAGGAACGACCTCGAAATCGGCAACGCTGACGATTGCACCGCCCTCGATCAAGTCACTGTCGGTAAGCCCTTCGTCCGTGAAGGGAGGTAAGTCGAGCGTTGGGACGATCAACTTGACGGGCCCAGCTCCAAGCGGAGGGATTGCGGTTTCAATATCGAGCGATTCGGGGTCGGCTACCGTCCCATCGACGGTTACGATCTCATCGGGCAAGAGTTCGGGGACGCTCACGATCAAGACGAAGGCAGTTACCAGGTCCACAAGTGCCACCATCAAGGCGACCTTTGGGGGCGCGTCCAAGACTGCTCAGTTGACCCTTACGTGAGGCAACGTAGTGGAAACGGTTCTTGGAACATTCCAAACCCTCGGTCGAATGCATCGCTCTGTTCGAGAGCCTCCTGTCGGTGAGTTCTGATTTGTGGGCACAGAAAATGTTTGGATGCCCGGCTACATTCGTCGGGTGGGCACCTTACCACGTGTCTGTTGGCGACGAAATCGCCGTCCACCTGGGGCCGGAGGATCGAAGCGTACTGCTCGGCCGAGAAGGTGCACGCCCATTTGAGCCGATAGCGGGAAGGCGAATGAAGGAATACGCTGTGCTTCCTCAGTCGTGTTTAGCGGATCGCGAGCTTCTCGAATGCTGGATAATGCGTGCGGTCGCGTTTACGTCGGCCATGCCGCCCAAACCGGCAAACTTTGCTGGAGGTCGGGCTAGCGCACTTCGTTCGGAGCATCTACGACCATAGTCGCCCCGTTCGTCGTCGAGATCGCGAGTCGGGAGCCATCTGGCCAAATGGCCATGTCGGAGATGCCGCCGACGAGGTAGGCATGAATGAGGTTACCGGTCACAGAGTCGAATACCTGAAGGCCATTGGAAGTCGCGGCGAAGAGGACCGGACGCGTAGGCGAGTAGACCAAAGTTTGTACGATTGGGGAACCGAGCCCGAGCTTGAGCGAGCGAACCAAGGCGCCGTTTGGAACGTTCCACTCCTCAGTAACGCCGTCGTTGTTGTAGTCAGAACCTCCGACCGCGAGTCGGCTTCCATCCGGAGAGAACGCGAGTGAACGCACTTGGTAGCAGTTGGACGCCAATGACACAAGCGTGCCGCTAGCCAGGTTCCAGATTTCGACTTCACTTCCACGGTTTGGCGGACCGCTGTTGCCGCCGATCGCAACGGACTTTCCATCCGGCGCAAAAGCCAGTGATCGCACCCATAGAGAAGGAAACTCAATGGACGAGATCTTCGATTTCGTGGCCACATCCCATACCTCGACAACGCTCATATTGGCGCTCGATGGCGAGCCTGTTACCGCCAGCATACGGCCATCCTTGGATGAGACCATGGCGTAGATTAAATTGGCGGCCGTTGCGATATTTCCTCGGCTCGTGCCAGTCCGAATGTCCCTGAGCTCCACGTGAGTGCTTGGGCCCTTGCCGTACTGCGTGGAGTATCCGCCGATGGCCACCTGATTATCAGCAGCCAGGACGACGAACTGGATGCCATCGTCAATCGCCGTCTTTATATCGTTGGCGTGCAACCCATTCGAGGCATTCAGCAGCTCGACCGTTTGTCCGACAGTGACAAGCCACCGGCCATTGCTCGAAAGCGTAATCGGGTACGAGCCGGCATACGGCAGATCGTTGGCTACTTGCAGGTCGCCCGTATGGGTGCTCCAGGACTCCACCAGCCCCCCGGCAAGGCCCCTACCGCCGTCGACCAGTGATTTGCCGTCCGGTGCAAAAGTCACCGAATTCACCGAAAGCGCGGCTGTCTGGAGCACTGAACCCATGCCCAGATTCGGGAAATTCCACGTCAGTAGCTCTGCACCTACCGGGCTTCCGAACCCCGATGCGATTGTGTGTCCATCAGCAGAAAACGCCAAGGTATTGCAGGAGCGGCCCCAAGGCCCCGAGCTGTTCGCGAGTTTGCCCGTTACCGTGTTCCAGCTTTCCAAAGTGGTGGTGTAGGTCGCGATGCCGTGATAGGGCAAATACTCGCCGACGGCTGAGTCAACCAAGAATTTCCCATCCGGCGAATAGACGACCGACGTAACGGATT
>JARLGV010000077.1 GCA_031292555.1 Fimbriimonas sp. | reverse complement strand
TCCCACACGTAGCAAAGGAACGAGATCTTCGTGAGATCGGTCGCCAACGGCCGCACCACGTTCACCGACAGCCCCCACGGGTAGAAGTTCAGCATCGTATTGGGGAATAGCCAGTAGTAGTACGCGCTAATATCACGTCCGTAGTCAGGTGAAGTTCTCGGAAGGTCGAATCGTCCCTCACCGTTCTTGCTCACCGCGAGTTGGAGGTTGCCCCATTCGAACGGTTCGGTCGTATAGTCGCCGTAATCCAGCACTTCGTTCAGCGCGGCATGGATAAACGGAATATGGAATCCTTCGAGGTAGTTATCGATATAGAGCGCCCAGTTGGCCCGCACCATATAGTCTCGGGAACGGGCGGGATCGAAGAAGAACTCGTGAAGAGGGAGCCATCCGACACGGTCGATCACCGGCTTGAGATACTCCTCCAACGAAGAGGAGGGGTTCACGCCGGCAAAGAGCAGTTTCGACCACGAGCCGAATGGAACTCTAGGTAAGTTGTCGGCTGACGACGGAAACCCACACGCCCCTTCGAACTCCGGCATGTGCTGAAATCCGCCGTCCAGACCAAACCGGCGACCGTGGTAACGGCACCGCAAAAACCGCTCATTGCCCGACCCCTCGACGACCTGCATTCCGCGATGGGTGCAGACGTTACTGAGTAGGTGGATCCGGTCATCGGTATCTCGGGTTAGGACCATCGGCTCGTCGAGAAAGCCCTCGAGAAGTGTAAATGGATGAACCTCGCCCGGCACTTTCACCCGGTCGGTATCGCCGATGAATTGCCAACTTCGGGCGAAGATCCGTTCGCGGACCTCGGCGAACACGGCCAGATCCTTGTAGAAACGGGAGGGGAGTGTCGAAGCCTCTTCGATCCTGGGGTGCACGGACAAATCGGACATGACACAAAGTGTAGCGCGGGACCGGCCGAATCGGCGTCCAGCGGATGAGGACGTCGATTCAGCTGGATACGCTATCGCTAGGACTTGGCGGCCCAAAGGAAGCCGCGGCGCATCAATTCGCGAGGATGCTCTGCTTCCAGGATGTCGGCATGGTGGCCAAGGGCGTTGTAGAACACGCGTCCTTTACCGTACATCTTTGTCCAGACCTGGGGCATCTTGCATCGGTTCTCAAGGTGCGGTCCATCGACGCCCACGGTCGGGAAACTCGTGGTGGCCAGCACGTTGTTGCCCGGATCGGTGTGAAGGTAGTACTGCTCCGAGACGACTTCGAAGTCGGGAATGCCGTCGGTGATCGGATGAGGGTTGTTCCGGTCGATGTTCACCGTGTATTTCACACCGTCGTTGCCCGGATGGGCAACCCATTGGCCGCCGGTCATAAACTGCCACTCTGTGTCGTTTCGAAACGCGTCGCACATGCCGCCATGGCATCCCGCGATGCCAATTCCGAGATCCCGCACCGCCTTGAACACCGGATCCCGCTGCGCGCCGGTGATTTCGCTCATCGTGAAGATCGGGATCAAGAGCGACTGCCGAAATACGTTATCCTCGTCGGCGAATGCGTCCAACGAGTTCTCGACTTGAACGCTGAAACCTTCGCCCAACAGGATCTGCTCGAACAGCCGGGCCACCTGCTCCGGTTCGTGACCTTCCCATCCACCCCATACGATCAATGCGCTATGTGCCATGCCGCGAGGTTACCAAATCCACCGGCGACTCAGAGGGCTGTTAGCCTAAACGAACGGGCAGGATGCGCAATCGCCGGTGCGGGTCTTCGCCAACACTTTCGCTTGCCAGACGGCGCGACTCGGCCACCTGGTGCTGGACCTTTCGGATCGTCGCCGGGGCCGGGCTAAGATCGTACGGTTTGCCCGACTGCAACACGATCTCGATCCCCTGCTGAACCTCTTCAAGCGCCTTCGTGTGTTCCACCGGCGGGTCCGAATCTTGCTTTAGGATCTCATCCAGGGCCGTTGCGATCTGACTGTACGTATTCGACTTAACGACCACGGTATGAACGGGCCGTCCCGCCATGTCACGCAGTTTGCGCGGCTGAGCCTGATACGTCGAACGCATCGCGACGACCGCATCGGCCTGGTTGATGTCGTTTGTCAGGAACGCCGATGCCTTCTTTTCGCGGATCGCCCTCTCGAGCCTCGTCCGGTTGATACCGTAGGGAAAGATCCTGATGAGCGTTCGAGACTCATCTTTCACCTCCTCGCGTTCGGGCGCTTCTTTGGGCTCGGAATTGGGGCGTATCATGCCGTTCTTAACCGGCTGTCCCTTGGCCATCTCTTCCTTGGGCCGAGGCGCCTTCGAAAGCGCGGGGAATCGCTTGTTGAATCCCGGTTCGTTTATTTCGGTCGTCTGTTCCGTCTGCACGACCTCGACGTCGCCTGCGCCGGTGCGGACCCTGATCTCGGGCCGGGGCGGAACGCCGCGCAAGATCATGTCCACCGTCTTCATTACGTTGTGGTGGACGGCAAGGCGGTCATAGTCGAGCAGTTCGATGACGACGTCGAAGGTGGGCGGAGCCTTGCGCTCAAGCACCGTCTTCTGGGTGCCTCGCCGTTGCGCTTCGGCGTCGGAGAGCGTCACCGCTTGAATCCCGCCGATAAGGTCGGCGAGCGTGGGGTTCAACATCAGGTTCTCAAGAGTCTGGCCGTGAGCGGTGCCGACCAACTGCACGCCGCGTTCGGCGATCGTCCGGGCGGCGGCCGCCTCCATCTCCGTTCCGATCTCGTCGATGACGATGACCTCGGGCATGTGGTTTTCTACCGCCTCGATCATCACGTTGTGCTGTTCGGCGGCTACGCGGACCTGCATTCGCCGGGAATAACCGATCCCAGGGTGGGGCACGTCTCCGTCGCCGGCGATCTCGTTGGAAGTATCGACGATCACGACCCGCTTCATCGCTTCATCGGAAAGAACCCGAGCCACCTCGCGCAGCTTGGTAGTCTTGCCGACTCCCGGCTTACCAAGCAAGAGGATCGACTGCCCGGAACGGACGATATCGTCGATGATGTCGATGGTTCCTTCCATCGCCCGACCGACCCGACAAGTCAGTCCGATGATCTTGCCATGCCGGTTCCGGATAGCGGAGATTCGGTGAAGGGTTCGCTCGATTCCCGCTCGATTGTCGGTACCGAACTCGCCGATCGATTTACTGACGAATTCGATGTCGTGTTCGGTCACGACAACGTCGTGAAGCCGCTCGACGGAATCGCGATAGCGAGCCTCCGCCGGGCGACCGTAGTCCAATACGACTTCGATAAGAGTTTCGAGTGCCGGACCGTGCTCCAGCCTCGCTCGCACGATGCTCGGCAGAACATCGAGGAACTGGGACAAGCCGTCAGAGTGCATCGACATATTGAATTGTACGAGGCTCCGGGCTGTTCAGACAGCCCGATACATTGTAAGACGACTCCCTTGGCAAGACGGCTTCATTAAGAACTGTTTATTTCTTTGCGTTCCTAATCGCCTCGAATCTCATCCAGTTTGACGCGGGCAGTTCGGTTGGCGCCCTTCGACCAGTAGGAGACATTCACGGTATCCCCCGCCTGTTTAGTCATCAACACCTTGCTGAGCGTCAGCGTGTCGTCGACCTTCTGGCCGTCGACCGCAAGCAGCACGTCGAAACGCTGAATCCCCGCTCGGGCGGCTGCTCCGTCCGGTGTAACCGACGTAAGGATGATCCCGTGATCGGGGGGTGCGGAGCCTACGATCTGTTCCACCCGGTCTCGGCCCTGCGGGTAATGCAGAATCTCGGCCGACTGGCTGTCGTAACCGATGCCAAGCCCGCCATATTTGGCGTAACCGAATTTGAGGATTTGGTCCACCACCCGTCGCACGGTATTCACCGGGATCGCGAAGCCGATGCCGACGCTTCCTCCATTGCCGCTCGCGATTGCCGAGTTGATCCCCACCAACTGCCCCGCCGCATCGGTGAGAGCCCCACCCGAGTTTCCTGGGTTGATCGCCGCATCGGTCTGGATGCCGTCGATCAGAACCGAGTTCTCCAGTCCAAGGCTTCTTCCGAGCGAGCTGACAACACCGACGCTCACGGTGTTGTCGAAGCCAAGGGGATTGCCGACCGCAACGACCCACTGCCCGATTTCGAGTTTGTTGCTGTCCCCGACCTCGATCGGCTGCAGATCCTGCGCCTCGATCTTGAGTACGGCAAGGTCCGATCGGCGGTCCCTCCCGACGACCTTGGCAGTGAACGACCGCTTATCTTGGAGGCGAACCTTGACCTGTTCGACGATACTATGCTCCGGGTCGTCCGGGATCTCGACGACGTGGTTGTTGGTCACGATGATGCCATTTTTGGACAGAATTACTCCGCTGCCTTGGCCGGTCTGTCGCAACTGCCCTTCTTGGTCGCCGAACCAAGTCTGCACGTGGTTGTACTGAAACACGCTAACGACGGAAGGGACGACCTTCCTCGCCGCTTCGCGGAAATCGGCCGGTGCGGCAGGGTTGGTCGAGCCCATCGTCGGAATCAGCAGTTTGCCCTCGTGCCAATCAACCGCTGCCGAAATCGTCGTCGACGCCTTTCGGTTCATGAGATGGTTGAGTTGGAGAGCGCTGAAGACCCCCAAAAACGTTGCCAATACGATCAAGAAGAATGCGGACTGTTTCATACGTCTCTGTCGGTTTATTTATACGTTTTCGCGAGAGCAGACGTGCCAAGTTCCGTACAAGTGATACTCGGCGCCCTAATTTGGTCAGCCCAAAGCCCATAATTCCTGGGTGGATTTGCGCAAGGTACTCAATGGCCACCGTTCCATTCGAAAATACAAGCCAGATCCGATTGACCCGGCGCTGGTCGAACAGGTCTGTTACGAGGCAATTGCAGGAGCCTCGTCGTCGGGAAATCTGAACAGCTTCTCCCTGGTGCTGACTCGAGACATCGAGCGCAAACAGCGGTTGTATGAACTACATTCCCAGCAGGACTTCATTCTCGAGGCTCCGTTGCTGATCACTTTCTGCGCCGACTGGTTTCGAACGCGCGAATGGCTGAGAGTTCGCGGCGCAAGGGACAACTTCAACAACTTGGTCGGCTACCACGTAGCCGCATACGATGCGATGATCGTGGCTCAGAACGTGTGTCTCGGGTTTGAGGCGCGAGGGCTTGGCATCTGCTACATGGGCACCACCATCTTCTCGATGGGCGAGATCGCCGAATTTCTGGAACTCCCCGACACATGCCTTCCCGTTACCACGATCGTCGCCGGATATCCGGACGAAGACCCGCCGAAGCGGGACCGACTGCCACTCAGGGGCCTCGTACACGACGAGACCTACCACCGACCGACCGTCGATGAATTGGACGATATCTACGCCGAGCGCGATGTGCGCGGGTGGGACCGCTACATGTCCAACCCCTGGCTGAAGAAGATGGCCGAAGAAGAGGGCATTACGTCCCTCGCTCAGTTCTATACCAGCCGCATCAAGTACGACCCCGATTTCTTCGCCGAGAACTCCGCGCAGTTGCGAACCGTACTCGAAGAGAAGCATTTCCTTCCGTAGCTCCAAATCGCCTCCACGTAGCCCCAGCCATCGAACGGCGCAATCACTGGGATGAAGAACGAGTGCCCCTTCCGTCCTGAATAGTCTGTCTCGGTCAACGGCATACGAGTGCAAGTCGGACCGATATGCCGTCGAATCATCCCTTTCTAGGCCTGTCCGCGCCGCCATGCCGGACCAAGAGCTGACGCCGCTGGGCTAGCAGAGTCTCGCTCCGTCGGGGCTACGAAATCGCCGCTTCTCCGTCTAGTCGAACGACCGGGGCCAATCGTCTTTTAGCAGGCGGGATAGGGCGCGGTCGGCGAGGATTCGTCCGTCGTTCTGGCACTGGGCGCAGTAGTTCGACTCGTTGTCGGCATAGCAGATCCGCTGGACCGGCCTCCCACATACCGGGCATGGCCGACCGAATTTGCCATGGACGGCGAACTCCGGTCGAAATGCGGTGATATCTCCTGCCCCGGGGAACTTGCCGGCGAATTGACGCTGCAAACGGTCGACCCAATCCCGCAGGACACAACCCATTGCGGAATGGAGCCGTTTTATTTCCTCCGGCGTCAACGAATTCGAGCGTCTGACGGGTGAAATCCGGGCGGCATGCAAGATTTCGTCCGAATAGGCGTTACCGATACCGCTGAAGACGTGCGGGTCGGTCAGCCGCTTCTTCACCGTCTGACTCTCGGCAAGAAGCGCCTTGCCGAACTGTTCGAGCGAGCAGTTCAGCACGTCGATCCCGCCCGGGTCGTGCTCGGAAAGAGCCGATTCACCTTGCACGACTGCGATAGACGCCCGCTTCTTGGTACCAGCTTCCGTGAGGAACAAGGCGCCGTTCTCGAAGGTCATCGCAGCCATCGAGATCTTGCCTCCCAATCGGACGTCCTCCGATCCGCCTTCGACCCATCGGAAGCGCCCGGCGATCATCAGATGAATCACCAGGAAGCGCTCTTCAGGAAACTCGATCACCACGCGTTTCCCAATGCGTCTCAGCCCCACAACGGCAAGCCCAACCAGGTCTAGGGGTTTTGGACTCACGGAGCGCAGCACGAACGGATTGAACAGCTTGATGCCCGTTAGCGTCCTGCCGACGAGTTTCTCGCGCAACAGCCCGATATAGAGTTCGACGTCCGGGAGTTCTGGCATCGCAAATGGGCCTACCCATCGGGCGAAAGACTATTCTCGGCCCGAGCCGTGCTCAAAGTCGATCTGAATCAGCTTGTTTGCCTTGAACGTGTACCTCTGTTCGTCGACTTCGGCGTCGTCCCCCTTTCCAACATGAAGCCTGTACTCATAGTCGACAAATTGCTTCCTGGCACCGGTGTGCTTGGCTTCGGTCGGAAACCCCAAACGGCGGCGCACGTCGGCCTGCGAATCGCCTATCTTCACACCCTTTCCAGTTTCCAAAGACCTTAACGGCTTTTCAATCAGCTTCGAGTATCCGCGCCGATCGTTCGGAGAGAAGCCAGGCACGTAAAAGCCCTGGTCAGCCACCAACTTCCGGTCGCGAGTCAGAAGAATCGACTTGATCGCCCCATCGCATTCGAAGTCGCGAATCATGAAGAAGCCGGACCGTTTGTCGTAGACGCCGATGTTGGAGTCCTCGCTTCCCCCATCCATGACATAGCCGGCGACCTTGTTGTCTAGCCATCCCGGCGTCGACGTATGGGAGGCCAAACCGATGACTGCAGATAGTGCCAAGGCGATCATGACATCTTCTATCATAAGCGAAATCATCCTCAAACCGATAGCCGATCATGGCTGATCGGTACACGCCCCGCTCGAAGGATGATAGAACTAGAGTCATGCTGAACTTGGCGCTTGCATTCCTCATCGTCCACACCGTGTCTCCGCCGAAGACTCACCGTGTCGTTATCGAGGTCAACGTCCCCGGCGAAACGGCCTACCGGACGGTACTCGGCAACGCCGAACATCTCAAGAAGGCGTTTGCGCCCGAACCGGTCGAGATCGAGATCGTATGCGAGGGCAACGGAATCGACATGGTATTGAGCGACCGTACGCGCCTCGCCAAGCGGATCGCGGAAGATGCCGGCAATGGCGTCCAGTTTGCGGCATGCGGGAACACGGTCAAGGGGCTCCACATCGACCGAAAGCGCCTCTATCGGTTTGTGCGTGTCGTGGATGCGGGCGTCGCAGAGATTGTGCGCAAGCAGGAAGCTGGCTGGTCTTACCTAAAGGGCGCCTACTGAAGCGACCAGATCGTGTTGAGAACGGCGGTTTCCTTTGGCCTTAGCTGTGTGAGAGGACCGAGCACTTCCAACTCCACGTATCTGTCCGGATCGCCGTTTGTGTAGACCTGCAGGAACCGTCCATCGTCCGGATAGGTGCCGTACTTCTTGGCCGCCGTAATCGTGAAGCGCACACCAGCCTTTTCGGCCATCAAGACTCCACGCGACGATCCTGTCCCGAGTTTGGCGCCCTCCCGGGGATTCCGCTTGACGACAAGCCAACCGTCAGCCGCCGAGACGAACTCGGAATGCACGGGATGCTCATCGAATTCGGCCCACCCGAGCGGCATCTGATCGGTCGGCTCGAGTGGAACGTAGACTCGATCCGGGTCGTTGACCTGCGTGATCTCCCAAACGCCAAGCGTCTCCGAATGGTTCGACGTGTTCGTCATCTCGTTCTCGATATGAACCGCCGTTCCGGAGGCGTCGAGCGAGATTCTCCGCCTGAAGCGGATTCCGCTTTTCGCACTGGCTTGTCCCGAAACGACGAGCGACTTATAGTCGACCTCCGCCTCATAGGGTGCGCCGTCGAGGATAGGGGCGGGCGGCCAAACCCAAAGGCTTTGGGGAGATTGCCAAAGTTTATCGCCACCATAGTTGGCCCACTCGCCCCTCTTCGCATGGACCGAACTGTGCCCAGCGAGGCGACTGCTTTCCCAGAGGACGTTCGGGCCGCCGACACGGCCATAGCGCATGATCCTTCCGACCTGCGGCACGTAGATGAGGTCCACCTCGCCGTTAGTCATCCGTACGCAACCCAGCCAGTTGTGGTAGTCGATGCGTTGGATCGACACATCGGCGACGGCATGAACGGCAAATGCCGTCATTGCACCCACAATGAATGTCCGTAGCATCGTCCACAGTATCGCTCATTTGTGGCCAGAGGGTCCAAAGGTACAATCCCCGGGTGGAGGAGAGTAAGCCGAGCCTTGTCGGGTTGACTCGCGAGGAGCTGCATAGGGCCCTCGGCGAGCGTGCCGACGCAAAACTACGCGCGAAACAGATCGCGGGGCACATATATATGCGTGCCGTCGACGATCTCGAGGCAATGAAGGACTTGCCCAAGGCGCTTCGCGACGAGTTGGCGACCTCCTTTCAGGTGCAACCGCTGCGCGTCGCCACTCATCGCACTTCCACGGACGGCGTGGAGAAACTTCTTGTCCACAACGGGGACGGCGAGGTTTACGAATGCGTATTGTTGCCGTATGAGGACCGTGTTAGTTGCTGCATCTCCAGTCAAGTGGGCTGCCCGATGGGCTGCAAGTTTTGCGCCACCGGCCTTGGCGGGTTTGACCGCAATCTCACAGCAGGCGAAATCGTTGGCCAATACCTCCTCCTTCAGAGGCTTTCGGAACGCCGGATCTCTCACGTCGTGTTCATGGGTATGGGTGAACCCATGCTCAACTTGAAGAACGTGCTGTCTGCGCTGCGACTACTGCACGACGAGGTCGGCCTTTCCTATCGCCACATCACGGTCAGCACCGTCGGTTTGGTGCCGCAGATCCGCCAATTGGCCGAAGAGCAGTTACCGATCCACTTGGCTCTCTCGCTGCACTCGCCTGTCGACGAGATCCGCAACCGGCTGATGCCGGTCAACCACAAATGGCCGGTCGCCGAGGTCATGGGGGCGATGCGCGACTATCAGCGCGCGACAGGGCGAAAAATCACAATCGAGTATCTGTTGATCAAGGACGTGACCGACACGATCGACCAGGCACACGAACTGGCCAGGTTGGTGCGGGGTTTCCCGGTCGTCGTCAATCTCATTCCTTTCAATTGGGTCGATACCGAGCAAGGGTTTGCCAGACCGACGCGCGAACAGGTTCGCACCTTCCGGGGCATTTTGAACTCCAAGAACGTAAACACCACCGAGCGAGTAGAGCGCGGTCACGATATCGCTGCCGCCTGCGGTCAATTGGCCGGCCAGCATCGAGGCGCATTCGGCGCGAATCCCGGCAGGAGGCAAGGCACATCGCCGCTCGTTCCCTTGCTCTAGCCTTGGCCCTCCTCGCGTGTCTCGGATGCGGAGGCAAAAAGCCACCTGTCAAGGGAGCTTCAGAACAAACGCCGGAAAAGAAGCCAGCAGGCCCACCCCAGGTCGTCAACCTGCTTCGAGGCTCCGTCTACTATGCCAACACCAAGAACGACCCGCTATTTAAGATCTTCTTCGAATCCGGACAAGCATCGATGACGCCGGAAGCTCCGGCGGGCGACTCCGCCGGCGTCTTCAAGGGCGTCTCCGGGATGATCTTTCAGGGAACGAAAACGGCCAGCAAGTTCCGTGCCGACACCGGACAAGGAGATCAGAAGAGCCAAATCCTCACATTGTCCGATCACGTGGTCGTGACATCTGCCGATCCTGAAGCCACGATGCAGTGCGATCGTATGGTATACGACGGCAAGAAGAAGCTGATCCGGGCCATCGGCAATGTCCGCGTAACGGGAACTATGAGTACCCAAGACGCGATTAAAGAGTTGTGGGCGACCCCAGACCTCAAGAAAATCGCAACACCCGAGATGTTCGCTCAACCATGAAGCCCACACTATTTCTGGTCATCATCATTGCCGGCGGCGCCTTTGCCGAGACATGGACCAATCATAACGGCCTGACCTTTTCTGCGCATGGTTGGCAGATTGTTCAAAACACTTCGAAGCTCACGAAGATCAAAGCTCGCGGAGGGGTGACGCTCGGGTCTGTACCCGATGGTATGACGATCACCTCGGATCAACTTGACTTCGAGGCCAAGCCGAACCCGCAGAAGCCGAAGGCTTACACGCTGTCCCACGCCTACGCCACGAAGAACGTTCACATCGTCAAGACGGTCTCTTCACCCACAGGAAAGCAAATCACCGACGTTCGCGGCCCGCTTGCCGAATACAGCACCGGTGACATCGAGAACACCATACGGATCATCGGTCCAACGACGATCCAGAACACCGACCTAATTCAGCATCAAGCGTTCACCGCAACCGGCAGTTCGGGCATCGCCTACCTGAGTCCGAGCGTCGAGGTGTCGAGCGGCAACGGACTGAAGAGGGCCAACCTCGCCGGCCCGGTCAAGGTCATCCTGATTCAGGCAGCGACGAAGACGGAGGGAGCATCTCAAATCGTAGCAACCGCCTCCGAGATGCAGATCGAGAATGTGGGCAACCAGCGCCGGATCACGTTGACGGGCAACGTCCATGTGCTTGGTCCGGGCAAGGACGAGGCTACAGGCATGAGCCGCGCCGTCATCGTCCACGATCCCGGCGGCAGTTGGCGGTTGGACGCCGTCGGAGGCAAGTCATGACATTCGCGCTCGCCACCCTTGCCTGCTTGGCCATTGCGCAGACTGGACCGGGAAACGTCGTCTACCACTCCAAGACCGGCCGAATAGTGGCCCGGAACTTCGACCGGCTCAACACCAACTGGCAGGACAAGAAGGCGGCCACGCGACCTGGCGAAACCCGTATTAAGCTGGAAGGGTCTCTCGCCATCGTCGATTCACCCGAAAAGGGCGTATCGGCAACCGGACAGACGATCGAATTGGCTTGGGCCCAACCGGGCGGCAAGAAGTTCGAAATCAGGAGCGCCATCGTTCAGGGGCGAGCGGCCATGACGTTCGACAGCGATTGGGCTTACCGATCGCAGATCGCATTCGCCCAGGAGAGCGGCCTGCAGCCGCCCAAGCCGAATCTGACCGCACGTTCCGGACGCGTGGATTCTGACGAGATTGAGTATGCAGGGGACTCCGATCAAGGTACGTTGAGCCTCTCTCATCCGTGGACCTACAAGGAGACCGATCAAGGTGTCGAAGAACGCGAAGTGGAAGGGCATCCTGCTCAAGTGCACTTCGATCAAGTATTCGAATGCGACGGTACAAGCGGCCAACTGATCCTCGGTCCGGGAAAGGACGGGGAGATCAACCAGATCCAGACCGGAACTATTCGGGGGCCCGTGCATTTCAAGCTGATTCGTAAGGAGACGGTTGGCGACACCAAAGCGAGTACGGTCACAAGCTATGTAGGCGTAGCCGACCGGGTGGACATAAACATGAAGACGAATCCAGGCACGGTCACCGCCTCCGGCCACGTGAAGGTTGATCGCATGGCGGACGGCTACCCAAGCAACATCGATGTGGACTGGCTCGTCCTTACCGTCAGTCCTGAAATGGAGCCGCTCGGTCTCCAAATGGGGACCGGGACGATCAAGGCGAGTGACAAAGGTGGTTCACGGTGAGGATTGAAGGGAAAGACCTCCAAAAGGCGTATCGGGGCCGCCGCGTTGTCAACGGCGTCTCGTTCGAGATCTCGCAGGGCGAGATCGTCGGCCTGCTTGGACCGAACGGCGCAGGAAAAACGACTACCTTCTACATGACGGTGGGCCTCGTGAAGCCAACTGGCGGAACCGTCCTATTCGACGATATTGATGTCACCAAATGGCCGATGTACAAGCGAGCACGGGCCGGAATCGGCTATCTGCCTCAGGAGCCAAGCGTCTTTCGAAAGCTGACGGTTGAAGACAACCTACGCCTCGTACTCCAGTTGGCGAAGAAATCCAAGAAAGAAACGAACGAAAAGATCGCTGAACTGGCGGATGAACTGCACATCAGGAAGATATTGCAGAGCACGGGAAACGTTCTGTCCGGAGGAGAGCGCCGACGCGTGGAGATTGCCCGGGCTCTGGCCACCGAACCGAAGTTCATCCTACTTGACGAACCGTTCGCCGGCATCGACCCGGTCACCATCGAGGAGATCCAGTCGATCCTCTTTCAGTTAAAGGCCCGCAACATTGGGATACTAATCACGGACCATAACGTCGGAGCCACGCTGAAGATCACAGACCGGAACTATATCCTTACCGACGGCCAGATTCTGGCCTCCGGAACGGGCGCTGAGATCTCGGCGAACGAACTCGTTCGCAAACACTATCTCGGCCAGCAATTCGACTACAGCGAAGGCAACGGGGATTAGCGCGTTGAAGCAACTAGACCGCCTTGTTGTCAAGGAACTGCTCGGCCCGTGGATCTTCGGCGTGATGCTGCTTTCCACGCTGCTGATGGCGGCCACTTGGCTTGGCCGAATCGCCGACTACATCGTCCAGGGCTTGCCAGCAGACCTTATTGTCAAGATCACGCTGCTTCTGCTTCCTGCGATTGTCGTCAAGACCTTCGCAATGGCCGTTCTCGTCGCAGGACTACTCGGGTTCGGGCGTCTCAGTTCGGATAGCGAACTGATCGCCGTCCGAGCCGCTGGCGCAAGCCTCCTTCGGATCATGTACCCGGTCATGGGCTTCTCGATCGTCATCGCGATCATGACGTTTATCTGTAACGACCGCATGGTTCCCCCTGCCGCAGCCGAATCCAAGGCGATCGCTACCAACATCGCCAACCGGGCCCAGGGCGTTGCCGGCCAACCCGTCTCCGAACCCATCGTCCAAGACGGCAAGCTCAAAGGGCAAATCATGGCCCAGGCATTCGACATCCTCTCTCGCACCCTTTCCGGCGTGACGGTCGTGGTTTACAACGAAAGACACGACGCGACGATGTTCATGTACTGCAACCGGCTGGAGTACCGAGGAGCGAAGAAGTGGCATATTCGCGGCGGCTCATTCGTTTTATTTGCCGATGGCGGCAAGAGGATGGACTTCCAAGAGGGGTGGCCGGAGATGATTCCGGAACCCAACACGACGCCTGAGGACCTTCTCACAATCGACAACGGCGACAACGACATCTACTCGATGGCGCAGATCCAAGAGCAAATTGAGCGAGGAAAGAAAAACCGTAGCCTAAAGCCCGAACGTATTCATAATCTGGAGTTCGGATACTGGAACAAGATCTCGATCGCCCTGGCTACATTTATCTTTGGCACGCTGGGCGCCGTCCTTGGGATCCGTAATCAACGGACGGGGACCGCATCCGGCTTTGCGATCGCCATCGCGATCATCTTCGTGTACTTCATGCTCACGAACTTCTTGAACGTTTGGGCGACGAACGGACTCTTACCGGCATGGGTCGCGAGTTTCATGCCGGTTCTGATCGGCGCCGTGGCAACAATCGTAATCATGTGGCGACGAAACAACTAGAGAAAACAGATTGGTACAGATCGGTCTCCTGATGTTGCTGGTTGTCATGAGCGGCGTGATCGCCGTTCAGGCGGACAAGGTCGGCAAGATGCTGGGCAAGAAGCGTCTGAGCATCTTCGGTCTACGCCCGCGCCACACTGCAACCCTCGGTACCGTACTGGTCGGAATTGTCATCTCAACATTTACGATCACGGCCGTTATGGTGGCCAGTTCCGGCGTACGCGAGTGGGTATTGAAGGGTCCCCGATTGCTGCACGAGGCGAATCAACGGCTTCTCGAGTTGCAGGCCCAAACATATAAAGCCTCCCAGAAGAACAAGGAGCTGACCAACAAGAACACTCAAATTCGAATGGACCTGAATGCCAAGCAGGCGGCGTTGGTGAAGACTCAAGCCTTACTGGCCGAACGGCAGACCAAGATTAACACGTTGACTCCCCGAATCAACGATCTCTCGGGAAAGGTCGCTACTGGAAACGACCGCATCCGGCAGCTCAAAGCCGCCGCCGAGATTCTCAAACATGCAAAAGCCCAGGGCGAGATTGCCCTGGAAAAGGTGACGATACGGGTTAAGCAAGAGCGCGACCGGTACAGCAAGCTCATCGGAGACAGTCACGACGTTTATCAGAAGAATCTTCAACTTTACAACAAGACCGAGGATCTCCAGCGCGAGCAAACTCGGCTAAAGGGCGAACTAGATCGGCTCAATCACGAGATCGTCCAGATCCAAGCGGACACCAAACAGGCGGTCGCTGCGCGAGACGCCGCGCAACTAGAACTTAAGACCACCCAGACCGCCCTCGACGAAAGCAAGAAGAAGCTCGTGGCGCTTCAGGACGAACTGGCATCCGTCGAGAAGCAACTCAACGACTCGGACCAAGCGGTTGGGCGCTGGTACGAGATTAACAAGATCTCGCGCCGCCAGCCCATGATCTATCGGTTTGGAGAAGAGGTCGCGCGCCTGCCGGTCCGTCCCGGATTAGGGGCCGGCGCGGCCAGAAATGAACTGACGACGCTTATACGTATGGCACGGGTGGAAGCCCAGCGGCGCGGAGCACGAGCCACCGCCCGATTCCCGGTGGCGGGGATCTTCGATCACACCGACCAAGGCTCGGGCGACACGATTACCACACAGTCTATCGAACGACAGGTGGAAGCCCAGATCAGCGGTTCAAAGAACGAATTGGTGATCGTAGCTAGCTCGAGTCTTAACGCGTTTCAAGGAGAGCCGGTTTCCCTCGAAATCACGGTGATGCAGAACCCGCTAGTGTACGCTCAGGGTCAGATCATTGTGGAATCGGTTATCGACGCCAACCGAGGAGACGCCACAATTAGCGAGCAGTTCTCCAAGTTCCTTCAACAAACGGTTCGGGAACGCGCGCTCAAGGACGGAATGATCCCGGTTGCTAACAGCGATGTTCCACTGGGTCAGGTAAACCTGCCTCAGATTCTGCAGGTGACCGAACAGCTCCGCCGGGCCGATCGCCGGGTGAGGCTGGCAGCCGTCGCCGCTGCGACCACTCACGCGGGCGACCCCCTTAAGCTGGAATTCCAACTCAAATAGGGCCTATGAACGAGAAGACCGTGCTTGCGATCGATCCCGGCACTTCAAAGTGCGGCATGGCCCTCGTCAAACGGAACGATCACGGCAAGGTCGAGCTGCTTTGGCGGGCAATCTCGCCCACCGCCTCGGTTGTCGAAAAAATCAAGGAGGCGAGAGAGTCGGACACTTTCGAATTGATCATCGTTGGCGGAGGCACGAACAGCGATCGGGTTGTTTCGGAAATACGTGCCAATGAGCCCGGAATGGCGATCCTCGTCGTCGATGAAAGGGACACGACGCTCCAGGCCCGCGAGCGGTATTGGATGGTGGTCAAACGAGTCGGCTGGAGACGGTTTCTGCCGTCGACGCTGCAATTGCCGCCCGAGCCCGTGGACGATTTTGTTGCGCTCATTTTGGCTGAGCGCGTCCTTATGCACTCTTAACTGGCTCGTCCAGGGGTGGCTAATTGGGGCGGGAGGTAAACTGTTGTCTATGCCCTCCCATATCCGAAACGTCGGCATCATTGCGCATGTCGACCATGGCAAGACCACGCTTGTAGATGCAATCTTCAAGCAGGCTGGCACCTTCCGCGAAAACCAGCACATGGGCGAACGCATCATGGACTCGAACGATCTGGAACGCGAGAAGGGCATCACGATCCTTTCGAAGGTCGCATCGGTTCGCTACAAGGATTACAAGATTAATATCGTTGATACTCCAGGGCACGCCGACTTTGGCGGGGAGGTCGAGCGTGTTCTGTCGATGGTGGACGGCGTCCTCCTGATCGTCGATGCGAACGAGGGCCCGATGCCGCAAACCCGCTTTGTGCTCAAGAAGGCATTCGAAAACGGCCTAAAGCCGATCGTATGCATCAACAAAGTCGACCGTGAGAACGCGCAGCCGCTTCACGCCTATGACAAGACCCTTGACCTGTTTATCGATCTCGGCGCCAACGAAGACGACCTATTCTTCCCGCACCTCTACACGTCAGGTCACGGAGGGTTCGCTCGGGTAAGCCCCGACGGCGGAGAAAAGGACATGCGCGCCCTCTTCGAGATGATTGTGAACGCGGTCCCGCCCCCTCCTGTCGAAACGGACGGCCCCTTCCTGCTTCAGGTCAACAATCTGGACTATAGCGATTACCTTGGCCGAATGTTCGGCGGAAAGGTGCTTCGCGGCACTCTGCGGGTCGGAGATCGAGTTCTTCAACTCCGCGACGGATCGGAAAAGCAGAACGGCTTCAATATAACCAAGCTGTGGACGTACGAAGGGATCGAACTGAAGGATGTCGATTCGGTTTCGGCAGGGGAGATCGCGATGATGTCGGGTCTCGACAACGTTCTGATCTCGGATACGATCGCGCACGTGGAGGGAGCCACCGCAATTCCTGCGATCAAGGTCGAACCATCGACCTTGTCGATGAACTTCTATGCGAACAACTCGCCGCTTGCCGGAAGAGATGGCGGAAAGTTTCTCACTATTCACAAGATCCGGGAGCGAGTGGAGAAAGAGGAAGCCGTCAGCGTCTCGATCAAGATCGATCATGAAACGTCGAACGATACGGTGAAAGTCCAAGCGCGTGGAGAACTCCAACTGGCGATCTTGATCGAGACTATGCGCCGTGAGGGCTACGAAATGCAGATCTCGCGACCGCAGGTCATCCTTCATAGAACCGAGCAAGGAGGCATCGAAGAACCGTGCGAAATGGCGATTCTCGAATTGCCTGAAGAGGCGGTCGGAATCGTCATGGAGGACCTTAGCCGGCGTAAGGGAGAGCTTCGGGATATGCGGAAAAACCCCAACGGAACGAGCGTTCTCGAGTACGCAATCCCGACGCGAGGTTTGATCGGATTCCGGTCGAACTACCTCACGATGACCCGCGGCTTGGGAATCATCTCATCTCTCTTCGACGGCTACCAGCCGTACAAAGGCGAGATCCTGGGCCGCACCCAAGGATCCCTAATCTCGAAGGACACGGGCAAGCTGACGCGATACGCCTACGAAGACGTGATGGAGCGCGGCTCCCTCTTCTACGAAGTCGGCACCGACCTCTACGCGGGCATGATCGTCGGCGCGTGTGCTCGCGACGAAGACATGATCGTCAATGCGACCAAGCAGAAGGCGGCAAACAACATCCGGTCGGCAACGTCCGAACAGACCTCGGCACTCGATCCTCATCGGGAATTCTCCCTTGAACAGGCACTGTCCTGGCTACGCGAAGACGAACTGCTCGAAGTCACGCCCAAGCAACTGCGCTTCCGAAAGAAGATCCTCGACCACAGCGAACGCCGAGTCTCCGAGCGGCGCAACGAAGTAGTCGTGTAGGTCGAATGTGGTGCGGAGTGATGGAGGAAGTCTGCCCGCACCCAGCACGTAGGCTAGAATAGGCCCATGATTCTGGTCATCGACAACTACGATTCCTTCACCTACAACCTGGTTCAGTACCTTGGGCAATGCGGGGTGGAGATCGTTGTCCGGCGGAATGACCAGATAGCCTTGGACGAGATCGTCCGTTTGCGACCGGACGGAATTATGTTATCGCCGGGGCCGTGTACGCCCAGGGAGTCGGGCATATGCCTGAACATCCTGTCGGCAGCGCTCTCGGCCATCCCAGGTCCGTTTGGCGTCCCCATATTCGGTGTTTGCTTGGGCCACCAAGCGATCGGAGAGGTCTCTGGCGGCGTCGTCCGCCAAGCCCACAAGATTATGCATGGCAAGGCGTCGATGGTCAGTCACGACGGAAAGGGGTTGTTTGAGGGGATGCCGAATCCGTTTAGCGCCATCCGCTATCACTCGCTTATCGTCACCGCCGACTCGCTTCCGCCCGGATTCGTCGTCTCAGCGACGTCAGACGACGACCACGAGGTGATGGGGTTGCGGCACGAGTGGTTACCGATCGAAGGCGTACAATTCCACCCTGAATCGGTGCTGACACAGAGTGGATTCCGGATCGTAGAGAACTTTGCCAAGCGGGTTGCGCAATCGAGATCGATCGGCGCGACGCCTTAGTTGTTCATCTCTTTCGCTTTCTCGACGTCGAGTTCGATCGGTATTCGAACCCAGAACGTCGAGCCCGAACCCAATTCGGATTCGACCCAGATCTGCCCCATGTGGACCTGTGTGACCAAGTGGTGGACCAGGTACAAGCCCAAACCGGTTCCGTAGATCTTGCGATTGTCCTCGTTGTTCACCCGATGGAACTTCTCAAAAACCTTGGTTAGGTGATCCTTCGGGATACCGAGTCCGTGGTCTTCCACGCCGATGAGGACGCTCGGACCTTCGTTCCTCGCATGGACCACGATCTCGCCGCCGTTTGGCGAATACTTGATCGCGTTGTTGAGCAAGTTCGTCAAGATCTGATCCAGCTTGTCCTCGTCGCCGATGAGGGTCGCTGGTAGTTCGTCGGCGGCATCGAGGATGATTTCGTGCTTGCTGGTCGCCTGTCGCTGAATCATGACGACCTTTTCGAGCAACGGCATCAGATCGAAGCGCGTGTAATTTGGCTTGAGGCTTTCCCCGGACTCGATTCGGGCGGTATTCAACAAATCGTCAATCAGGCGGCGAAGGCGATCGCACTCCTGATCGATGATCGTGTGGAACTCGTGACGATCCTCAGGCCCGTAGAATTCTTCGCCATCGAGCAACGTGCGGACGAATCCCTTGATCGCGGTAAGCGGCGTGCGAAGCTCGTGGGATGCCATCGCAACGAAACTCGACTTCATCTTGTCGATGTTTCGCATCTCGGTGACGTCGTTCAGAATGGCGACGACACCCAGATCCTTTCCTTCTTCGCTGCGTACAAGCGCAGCCTGAACTTCATAGATGCGCTCGGTGTTACCGAACATCACCTGAATCTCGCGCTTACCTCCCTCTGAGGTGCCCCTTGCGGCAGTCAGCACTTCGTGGAGTTCTGGAATCGGAATTATGTCCGCAGCTTGCTTGCCGATCGCGTCGCTACCGAGCGAGAACAACGCTCGAGCTGTGGCGTTAATCTGGCTAAGGCGCCCCTCTGCAGAAACGAGCACGAGACCAGCGCTAAGCGATTCAAACGTCTGGAGGAGTTCCTCGCGCTCTTCAATTACTTCGCGATACAATTGGAGATTCGCGATGATCGAGCCAACGTTCCTCGCCATGCGCTCGAGAAGGCGGACGTCCTCGTCGTTGAAATCCTCGTCGTGACGCTTGTTGAAGGCGTGAAGTACGCCGATCGTCGTTCGATCGATGACTCGGTTCTCTTCGTCGCGCTTCTCAATAACAAGAGGAACCGTCACGCCGTTCTGAATGTGAAGCAGGCCGAACGGGTCTTCTTTCGTTCGAGGATCGTTGACGGCATCGTGAAAGATCACCGCTTCCGACTTGCGATAGACGAGGCCAGAAATTCCATGGGTGGCGCGCACGCGGAAGATCTTGAGTCGATCTTCCTCCACCCCGAAGCTGGGTGGGATACCGATCAGTTCGCCGGCTTCCCGGTCGTAGAACATGATGACGATCTTCTCTGCTTGGAGGATCATCGCAATGCGTTGGACCAACCGTCGAAGCGTTACATCCGCCTCGTTAATCGGGGCGACGTCCATGGAGGAATCAATCCCGCGATTGGCAGAGGGAAGGTTCTTATCGGTTTCAAGCTGGCGAACTCGCCGTTCGGATGTGTCAAGCGCAGCCTCAAGCTCCCGCACCTTCTTCAGGCTGGCAGCTAGCTGGGCCTTCAGCCCCGATAACTCGTTCGATTGATTCTCTTGTTCGGACGACACGTGCATGAATCTACCCTCCCACGCACCCTTGATGCGCGGTCAAGCAGCCCCTATTCGCCGCTCGCCTAGATCCACGCCGAACATCGCCAAGCGGCTTCGAATGATTTGACATCGAATCATACCATTCGACCGTTAAGACGTAGCCGCGTTATACTTAACATGGATGGCCAAGGAACTCGAAGAACTGCCCCTGTTCCCCTTGAACACGGTTTTGTTTCCGTACGCCTCCGTGCAATTACACATCTTCGAGGACCGGTACCGCGAGATGGTGCGCAGTTGCCTCGAATCCGATAGGCCTTTTGGCATAGTGCTCATCCGAGCCGGGAACGAAGTTAGCAAGCACGTTGACCCTTACATGGTGGGCACCGCAGTGCGCATCGTGCAAGTCCATACATACGAGGACGGGCGCATGGATATCCAAGTGCAGGGCGAGCGTCGCTTTCGTATCCGTGAGCTGGATGAATCCCACTCCTATCTGGTGGGCCGAGTTGAGCCGGTCGTAGAGCATGAGATCATCGAATCGGAGCGAGCCTCCGAGTTGCTCACTCGGGCGAGAGAGGAGTTCGAGGTGTTGATCCAGCGGCTCTTCGCAAGGCAGGAGTTCTCGGTTCAAGTCGTGTTCCCGACCGATCCGGTCGCTCTCTCTTTCACGATTGCGAACCTCCTGCAGATGGAAAACCTTGAGAAACAACGACTGCTCGAGACGACCGACACGCTCGAACGTGTGGAAGACCTACTCCCCATTCTGGAGACCCAAATCCTCGAGGTCAAACAGCCCAACTACTATCGGATCACCGGCAACGACCTTCGCGAGTGGATCACCCCCAACTAGGACCCAGGCATAGGCGGGAGTATTGGCGTGTTGGAGTAGGTGAAGGTTAGCGTCACTCCATCACTCCGCGTCCCGCCTAGGCAGCTTCTTTGGCGGCTACTTCCCAGAGGCGGACGACCTTGTCTTGGCCGCCGGCAGCCAGGCGTGTGCCGTCGGGGCTGAAGGCCACACAACTTACGGGGCGCGGTGAACAGTCGATGCGAACGTTACCAATGCCCTTGGCGGCATTCCAGAGGCCGACCGTCCCGTCGCGGCTGCCGCTGGCGAAGAGCCAGTTATTCGGGTGGAAGCTGAGCGACTCGATTGGCTTGGTGTGACCGAACATCATCTTAACCAGCTCGCCTTCGTTCAAGCTGAAAACGCGAATGCTCAGATCGACGCCGGCCGCGATGACGAAGCGGTTGTCGTTGCTAAAGGCTATCGAGGTGACAGTGCTGCGGACCTGGCGGAACGTGTGGAGCAGTGCCCCCGTCTGGGCGTGCCAGAGCTTGACAGTGGCGTCCGCGCTGCCGGTTGCCAGGTATCTGCCGTCTTGTGACCACGCGACGGCGGTAACCGCTCCCGCGTGTTCGTGTTTCCGAAATTGGATTCCGCCGTCGGTAGTACGCGTGACGGCGACCGTGTGATGCAGCGACCCCGCCGCCACACTTGAACCGTCTGCGCTGATCGCGATCGCGCCCACCCATTCCTCGTTATTCGTCTTGAACGACTCGACTCGCTCACCTTCCAGCCGGCAGAAGCTAACCTGAGTCTCCGCGGAGCCGGCGGCAACCAGGCGATCAAGCGAAAAAGCGCGAAGGGTGCTGATGACACCGGTTTCTACCTTCGTCCGGCGCTTCGGGGAGGCCGAGGACTCGTCCCACCAGAGGATCTCGTTATCGAACGCGCTGCTGACCAGTTGGCCGGTATCGGGTGCGAACGTGATCGCATAGACGGGGGTTTTGTGCGCATTCAAACGCTGAATGAGCCGCACGATGACCGGTCTTTGAGGCGCGGTGGCCGGCTGAGCCATGTCGTCCTCGAAGCCTCCCCCCGCAAGCATTGCATCGTACTCGTTCCGCTTGGACCGATCAATCAGCGTTTCAAATGCCTCGTTGATGCGCGCCATGTTCTCATGCGCGCGTGGGTCCGAACTTACATCCGGGTGATGCTTCCTCGCGAGGCGACGGTAAGCCTTTCGTAGCGTGTCAGGTTCGGCGGTCGGACCAACGCCCAGGACTTCATAGAACGAGGTGAGTGTTTTCAAATCGCGGTTGGGAGATTGATTGTGGCTCAGACAACCTAAAGGACGTCTAAAAACAAAGCGATCATTCGAGTTTTGGGCCCAATGAACGCTCAATCCGGCCCAAAACCTATCTACGCAAGAATAAGTCGCAGAATCTCGTCTCGCTTCTCTTCCATCAGCATCCTATTGCCGCGCGTTTCGACGTTGAGACGAACCTTGCCTTCCGTGTTGCTTGCACGCAAATTGAACCGCCAGTCCCCAAAGTCGAAACTGATGCCGTCGGTCAAATCCGGCACGAGCCCAAGCGCCTCAAAGTGGGCTTTCACCTTGGCCAGAATCTTCTTGGCCTCATCCGGATTGGCCACGCTCGTATTCTTCTCGCCACTGCACGGATACCGTCCAATCATCTCCGTGACCAATTCGCCCAGAGTCTTGCCGGATTGGCTCACCAGTTTGGCGATCAAGAGGAACGGGATCATCCCGCTGTCGCAATACCAATGCTGCTTGAAGTAGTGGTGGGCGCTCATTTCGCCGCCATATATGGCGTTCACGCTGCGCATCTTCTCCTTAATGAAGGCATGGCCGCTCTTGCATTGCACCGGAATGCCCCCGAGACCTTCCACGATCTCGATCGTGTTCCAAATGAGCCGAGGATCGTAGACGATCGCCTCGCCTGGCTTGTCGCGCAGAATCGCCTGGGCGAGAATTCCCACGATGTAGTAACCCTCGATGAAGTTGCCGAATTCGTCATAGAAGAAGCATCGGTCGTAGTCGCCATCCCACGCAACGCCGAAATCGTGCTTATCATCGGCAAGCGCCTTCAATGTTCCCTGACGCCTATCCTCTTCGATCGGATTAGGGACGCCGTTTGGAAAATTGCCGTCGGGTTCGAAAAGCCTCCGAGTGACTTGTAGAGGCAGGTGGGGCAGCAGTTTCTCCAAGGCGACGCCGCTTGCGCCGTTTCCGGCGTCACATAGCACCTTGAGCGGCTTCAGCTCAGTAGGCAGAACGATTCGAAGCAGATGCTGGATGAAATCGTTATAGACATCCCTTTTCGTCCGGTTACCCTTGATTTCGGCATCCTGGAATCCGCCTTCGTGGGCCCTGATCTCGATCTCGTTCAGCCCGGTGTCGGCGCTAATTGGGCGGCTTTCGCTGCGCACCATCTTGAACCCGTTATCGTTCTTGGGGTTGTGGCTTGCCGTGATCATCACGCCGCCGTCGTATCCGTAGAACGCGGTTGCGAAGTAGACCATCTCGGTACCAATGAGTCCCAAGTCGACAACGTCCACCCCCTCATCGTTCAGACCACGGGCGAAGGCATCGAGCAGTTCCGGACCGCTTAGCCGAATATCGTGACCGATACAGACGGTCTTGGGGCGGATCGTGTTGGCATAGGCCCTGCCGATCCTGTAAGCGTTGTCGGTATTCAAGATGTCAGGCACACTGCCGCGTACGTCGTATTCCTTAAAAGCCTTGATGAGGCTGCCAGTCTTGAAGTCCGCCGGCACCTTAAAATCGTCCATTGAAAGAGGTTCTACCCTCAAAGAGCGATCGCTTCCTAGGAGCGATCGGCTTTGCCCTAAAACAAGCCTCCATTTAACGATCGCCTATATGCAGGTGGGGCAGGTGGCGCTTCAACGCGATTGCAGCAAGGCGATAGCGTCGCTCGTCCCAACCATATTCGGCAGCCAATTCCAGGGCGAGTGGCCGCGTGTTGGCCTGAAAATCCTGTTTGGCCTGGTGAAACATTGCCGTAAAGCTGACCTTCGCTCCCAACCCAGCGAGCCGCTTGCCAAACGCTTCGGGGTCTCGCATCGGAAGCATTGGGCTGATGCTGAGTCCGACTGGGATACCGGCATCTGCGATCGCGGCGATCGCCTCGATCCGTCGCTCAATGCTCGCGCAACCCGGTTCGAAACGCTTGCGTATCTCGTCGCAATCGGTCGTGATGCTCATATTGACACGGATGTCTTCGAAGCGCCGGAACAGGTCGATGTCCCGCGCCGCGATCGGGCTGCGCGTTTGAACGCGTAGAATCGGTTGGCGGCTCGGGTCCGACATCAGTTCGACCAGGCGACGCGTCAGGCAGACCTTGGCCTCAATCGGTTGATAAGGGTCGGTCGCCGAAGACATGAAGATCTTCTTGCCCTTCAAGTCTGCCTGCGCAATCTGCCTCTCAGCATCGACTTTCAGGTCGACCCAAGTACCCCATGCGGCACGCTTCTCAAGGTCCGGAACATAGAAGGCCGCGTAGCAATAAGAGCAACCAAAGCCGCATCCCACATACGGGTTGAGAGTGTAGTCGCACCCCAGATAATCGCCCCCAGCCCGGTTGAGGACGCTCGCCCGCTCCCGGATCCCGACTTGAACGAGGCCCAAGGTCGCGGGAATAACAGGTTCTGCGAACTCTTCGAACAACGGCAGCTGAGTAACCATGGAGTCCATTATAGTAAATTTTTGTCTACTAGTTATTTGACGTATCACTATAGGGGTCTGCTCACGAAATGGAAAAAATCGTACGCTAAGCATCGACTCGGCGGGCGGCCCGACTGTGCGATACATGGGATTATCCTTCGTAGGTTGGACCAACGCAGATCATGGCGCACGACGTAATAATCAGCTATTCCTCGCATGATAAGCTGATTGCTGACGCGTGTTGCGCGGCACTGGAGGCCCAGCGAATCCGCTGCTGGATCGCTCCGCGCGATGTGCTTGCCGGGACTGAGTATGGCGAATCGATCCTCCAAGCTATCCAGGCCAGCCAAGTCATGCTTCTTGTCTTTTCCGAGAAGTCAAACAAATCCACTTACTGTAAGAAAGAGGTCGAGCGTGCCGTTGGCATGGGGAAGACCATTGTTCCCTTCCGAATAGAAGACGCTCTCCCATCGGGAGCGATGAGCTTCTTTCTTGGCAACACTCATTGGCTAGATGCGTTGACGCCGCCGCTCGAACTGAGAATTGACGAGCTTGTAGCAGGCGTTGGACGTTTACTTAATCGAACGGAAAACCTGCCATCTGCCGCGACCGCGCCGGAAATCTCTCCATCGCCAGAAACGGAGGCGAAGCGATTTACAAAGCTGTTCGCGGACAGGCCAGACGTCATCGCTGTGGTTGAGGCAGAGGCTTCTCAGGCCTCCGAAAGTATCGTCGCGGAATTTGAGAGGCATTTATTGCGACTTGAAGTTTCAGTGCCGTACTCAGCACCAGGCTACGACCTTAACTCCGAGCATTTCAACCGTGTGCTTATTCAAATCGAAAAGCGTGATGCGGATAGCGAGCCTGGAAGAGCACTCGTTTCGGCAAGTCGCCAGCCAGGTGCGACAGACGAGGAAGGGCGCAAGCGGTGGCATGAGTACGAGCGCTTCATCGGGACAACAGCAAGGATCAGAGACACCTTGATTGCCATGGGCGCTGAAGTGCTACCGCTGGTGTGCGTTTCGTTTCGACAGATGAACTCGGGCGACGCACACAACGATTGCCGCTCTGGATTTAACCACACAGGTTGGATTGAAAGCGAACTGGTCCAGGTGATGAGCCGGTTAAGAGATTTTCGAGCGCTACCTTTCATAGCGGACGCAGTGCTCCGCCACCCAGATGGGATGACGGGGCATAGTTCCTTCGCGCTGGCTATTGTTCGAGCAGTTCAATCGTTCGGCGTTGACCGTAACACAGTTGATGCGTGCTTCGAGCGCCTTGCGGGCGTAAGCGCTTCGGAAATCCTCCGTGAAAAACGCGAGCGGGATCGACACTAACGTCTGTTGAAGAGATGCCGATGGAGTCACCGATAGAAAGCGAAGGCGCGTGGGTATTTCTCTCGCACTCGAACAAGGACTTCGATCAGGTCCGCGAAATCCGCAACGAACTGGAGCGACGCGGCCACAAACCACTGATGTTCTTTCTGAAGTGTTTGGAGAGCGATGACGCGCGATTGCCTGAACTGCTGAAGCAGGAAATCGCCGCGCGGCAATGGTTCATTCTCTGCGACAGCCCCAGTGCACAGGGGTCGAAATGGGTGCAGGAAGAAGTCGCGATGATTCAGGCGATGGAAGGAAAGGTTTTCAGAACGGTCGATTTGAGCAAAGGACTGGAAACGGAAGTCCACAAGCTTGTCGAGTTATCGAAGCGGGCGACCGTTTTCCTGTCTTACGCTTATGTCCAGGAAGACCATGAGATCGCTGACCAGATTCGGCGAGCATTGCTAAAACACGACTACCGCGTATGGTCGGATTCCGAACTGAAATCAGGGCTAAATTTCGAAGCGACAATCCAGTTGGCGATTGACGATGCCGCTGACCACGGGTTTGTGCTTCTTCTTCTAAGCCCCTCCTCATTGGCTAGTCCTTCATGTAAACACGAAACTGAATATGCACTTCAGCGTGCCGGGCGGTCACTGCAAAGCAACGTCATTCCAATCGTCGTAGCCCCTTTCGCGCACAATGCGTTGCCACTTCAACTCGCAAAAATCCAGTGGTTCGACCTCACTACCGGTCCGTTCGATGAGCGAATCGAAGAACTGATTCGCGACCTTCGAATACGTGACATGGAATAGGGGCTCGATTTACGCCGCACAGGCTCCGCCGATCTAGGCGTGCCGCTTCGGGCCACAACTCTCTCTCTGCATTCTGTCAGTTTGAGGCATAGCCTAACCTGATGTCAGGCAACCTCTGAATTCACGTCAGATTAGAGTGTATTCTAGCCTTTCTTGACACGTGTCGCGAGGGGTCTTAGATTTCTTCCTGACACACTCGGTTTGGGAGGCATCTTGCAGGTTCAACGCATCGGCTACGTCCGGGTCAGCAGCTTCGACCAGAACCCGGAACGGCAACTTGAGAACATAGAGGTCGGCAAGGTATTCACGGACAAGGCGTCCGGCAAGGACACGGATCGTCCCGAGCTTGAAGCGTTGCAAGCGTTCGTTCGCGAGGGCGACACAGTTGTGGTGCACAGCATGGATCGTCTAGCCCGGAATCTGGGCGACTTACGCCACTTGGTGCAAAAACTGACCAAGCGTGGGGTGCGTATTGAGTTCGTCAAGGAAAGCCTTATCTTCACCGGCGAGGATTCTCCGATGGCGAATTTGATGCTGTCGGTCATGGGCGCGTTTGCAGAGTTTGAGCGAGCCTTAATCCGGGAACGCCAACGCGAAGGCATCGCGCTCGCCAAGCATCGCGGAGCGTACCGAGGCCGCAAGAAGGCGCTAACCTCGGAGCGAGTGGCCGAGATGAGGCGGCGATCCGCCGACGGCGAGCAAAAAGCCTCTCTCGCCCGTGAATTCGGCATCAGCCGCGAGACCCTCTACCAATACCTAAGAGCGGAAGACTAACGGTGCCTCGTCGCAGTTTTCTGACGCCCGCCGAGCGAGCCGGCCTGGTTGCATTCCCAACGGCTGACAACGAACTCATCCGGCACTACACCCTCTCGGAACCGGACCTATCGGCGATTCGCCAGCGGCGCGGCAATCACAACCGGCTCGGGTTTGCGGTGCAGCTCTGCTGTCTGCGCTGGCCCGCGCCGTATTCCTGAACCGGTTGGGTGAAATCCGCGACCGCAGATTCGAGGACCAGCGATACCGGGCAAGCGGCCTCAACCTAGTCGTCTCTGCAATAGTGCTTTGGAACACGGTCTATCTCGAACGTGCCGTACAGGCGCTGCGGGATTCTGGGAAGACTGTGGACGACAAGCTCTTGCAGCATCTATCGCCCTTGGGTTGGGAGCATGTCAACCTGACGGGCGACTACATTTGGCGGCAGAGCAGGCAACTGGAACAAGGCAAGTTCCGACCCCTTCGGACGCCCATCGGGTCGTAGCGTACGATTTTTCCGTTTCGTGAGCAGACCCCTTGTTGAGCCTGGAAAATATTCAAGCTGCTAAAGGCGTCGCTGAGAAGTTTAACTCTGTATTCAAATCACGTCGGGCGCTGCGTTAGCCTATCCGGCCGGCTTGGATCGACGTCAAGCTGCGGCGCAGCCTCCCCACTACGTGGGTCCCCTCCCTGACGGGCATCCGCGCCACATCTCGCCGAATGATCCTGCACCTGTTTGGTTGACAGGTGCGGCCGCTACGTCGCTGGTCAAACACTCCGCTTGTCCAGGGCTCCGCCCAAGTCGCCGGCGCCTCGGGTCCCCCCTTCCCTACGCTCCGGATTTGACCAGCAACTACGCTATTTGGTCGACTTCCAAGGCTTTCCGCATGGGTTGGTTGTCAGCAGCCCAGGCGGCGCGATCGGCCTAGCCGAACCGAGGAGCTTACAAGGGGGACGTAAGGTCAACTGTATATGTCGGTCATGGCTTGATATGGTTTAGTCTAGCCTGCTCTATTCCTTCGGGGTCGTTCCAGCTAGCTAGCAAGCTGTAGATGCTCGTCTTGGTAGGGGCCTTCGCTTTCTCGGCAATAGCTTTCAACCTCGGAATGACGTTGTCATTGTAGAACTGGTCCGATGTGATTCTGGGTGCAACGAAGTCTTCCGTGGTTGATTTCGCGATGTCCTGCTGGTTTGCCTTCTCTGCTGTGCGCCAACTATATCTGCTCAGCTTCGCAAGCACTTTGGCGCCATCGAACTCACGGTCATAACCTGCCATGCCGCATGCCTCCACGAGGCACTTCAAAACTTGCTCCGCTCTCGGCCTGACCGTTGGAATGGTTGTGGCGCTGGTGCGAGCCAACGCCCATCCAACCACCTCACTCGTCTTTTTTGCGGCAACGTAGTGCATGAGTTGAGGCAATCTGCCATCCCGTCCGAACATGTGCTTCGACATCGGCAGGTAGCCCTCGTGCGCCGGTTCGGCGAACAGCAGGTATCTCTGACCCTCTAGCGGTTGAATAGCTAACGACGGAATCTGCGGGTACTGCGCTGACTGCGGATATTGCGTCCAGGCTGCGTCTACCACATCCACTGTATCTGGAAGTGCTGGAGAAGCCGCTAGCACGTGAAATCTCTGAACCACCACTGTGATCTCGGTGGGTCCCTTCTCCATCGCCCATTTCTGGGTTCGGGTCTCACTGAACGGCTTGCCGATCGGCTGGACGATCGCAATCTCGGGCATCGCTTGCATGTCGTCGAGTCCAAAACCGGATTGTCCGAGCATCGGTAACGGACGGACGCCACCCAGGGCTTGGCTTGTAATAAGAGCTGCGCAAAGTGTGATCATCATCTTCTTTCTCCTTTTCTACTCCTAGGCATGAACGGTCGTGTCAGTCCAGATTTGGCAGTGATAGGCCCCTGCCAAAACTCCTGAGGTGGCAGTACTAGATGGGTCTTGAGTCCCACCATAATACTTCTGTGTGCAGTCAACGATCGCAGTTGCAGGCGAAACGATAGCGATCTTCTCCCCCGTGCTGGCGAACGTGTCGAGAAATACTCCACACGACGTACCAACATCTCCCGTCGTCCAGTTATCCCCCCCCGGGGCTCATCAAGCCTGTTGAATTTGAGAACCGTTCTTGCAGCAAAACATCGGGCATTGGAACGCCGCCGTCGTCTTTGAGCACAATCTGGTAATTATCCTGTACGCCAAAAAACGAATCTGGAGGCTTTGTCCATGTCTGGTGCGAAACACGAGTCGACGTTGTACTCGCAGGCGCGTGGGCGTCAAATCGATAGAAGTTGGTATTCACTGTGGAACTACCCGGCGGAGGTGTCGAATCGCTATCGTCAGTTGCGGTCCTAAAGGTCGTTTGGATAGGGTTAAGGGAAAAAGCGCCTGGGTGTGCCGCTTTCCACGTGACAACCACCACAGCAACCGATACAATAGTTTTGGACGTCCAGAAAGAGTAACCATGCGCCTTGAAATCATCATCCCCGACAGCACCCGGCCAGACCTCAAAGCCATGCTTACCAGCTTGACGCAGCGCCTCAGCGCGCGCCCGGAGCTGGTCGAGGAAATCCACCTCAACGGCGATGACGAAGACGCGGCCATTCAGCGCATGTTCACACCGGAGCGGCTCGCCATCATCGATGCCGCCGACGCCGACATCAGTGCAGGGAACGGCTTAACCATGGAACAGCTTGACGCCAGACTTGCGGCGACAAGGACAGAATGGCTAGCGGCAAACCCCTCCTAAGCGTCGTTGTTTCGCCGAAGGCGGCCAGCGACCTTGACCAAATCTACCGATACAACGCCAAAAAGCGCGGACTAACGCCGGCTGATCGGTACATTGCGTTTTTGAGGGGAAAGATTGCCAGCCTGGCCGTTGACTACGACGCCGGCAAAGCCGTTGAAGTCAGGCCGAATTTACGCTACCTGCTCATGAAAAGGCGAAGCAGCGGAGACGGTCACATTGCCGTTTACCGCATCGAGGACGCCACGGCCACCGTGCGCGTGCTGCACGTATTCCACACCAAGCAGGATTGGGAAAACAAGCTGTGACCGAGGTTTCAGAATTTCCGGCCCTGCAAGAGGCGGCGAAAATCTTGGATGCCCTCGACGGCCACAGACAACGCCAGGTGTGCGCGTTTATTGCCGAGCGTTACGGTTTGAACCTTCAGCCGTCCGCGAAGAAAAGCACCTTCAACCCAAACCCAAACAATCGTTCCGAGTTTGCGGCCATCGAACAGATTGCGGAGCTGATCGACCCGTTGAGCGCAGACCAGCAGCGCCAGGCCGTGACCTTTTTTGGTGTGCGATTTGGTTGGAGGGTGGCCAGCTCACACAAGCCGCCAAGCAAAGCGTTTGGACCCAAGCGGGGATATCGGAAAGGCTGACTTAGCGATTTCAAGTTCATTTCGCCTTTTTCTCTTCAGGCTTCTTTCCATCAGTGTTTTCTCCTCGATGACCTTTTACGACTTTCAAAATCTCGCCGACCAATTGGAAATCACTATCAACCAAATGAACGCTGTTCTCCAAACCAATAGATGACTGACCTTTTTCCAAAATGCGATTTCGCTCAGTATTCATTAGTTTATCGATTACTCCTCCCAAGAGCTCCGGTTCATTCGACATACAGGCAATGATTACGGCTTCATGTCTCTGCTGAATGTTCGCAATCTCGTTTTTGTAATACTTAATATCTATGATGCAAGACCTATAAAGCCTAAGAAAGAAGAAGGCTATTACCTGAAGGAAGACGCCGATAGAAAGCTTTAATCCGAGTGTGCTAAGGAATGCCCCATCTAGCCCTGGCTTTATAGGCTGTTGTGCGTAGGCTAAGAGTGACCAACCGAGCAAAATGATGCCGATAAGGGCAAAAACGATGCCAATTATTAGGTTTACATTTCCGCGTTTGCTGAGATCAGAGACTCCTCCGGATAACCGATCTAAATTTTGAGTATGAAGGCGGTCGACAGCCTGGAGGGCATCGGGAAAGGAGTTCTTCCATGGCTGCGTATCCATGGAAGAACTCGAGGCTAAGATTGGCGTAGTTCTTGGATTTTCGTTCGGTTTTAGCCAGAGAATATCCGTGAACTGAATAGCGTAATGCCTGTCACAGACATTGTTACTATGGTTGCAACTATTACCAGGCTGTCGCTATTAGTAGAAATTGGAGAGCCTTGATTTGCATGCAGATTGCCTTGGGTCAAAAAGGCGCTTAGAGCCACGGCTAACGATGCAAGGCCTGTCACAAGGGCCGCGAGGAACATTGTGCTCTCGGAGGAAAGCAGCGGTTTTCTCTTTTTGTCTGCTTTATTGGGGGAAGTGTCAGCCACGTTATTTGCACAATACCGTCCGGATGTCCTCGGACCGCCGAAGCAGGTAGCCTTGCCGGCATGTCGGCGACATTATTGGGAGCACACATGCCTGCTGCGGGCGGATTGGGAAATTCGATTCGGAACGGGAAGAAAATCGGCTGTACAGCGGTGCAGGTCTTCACATCAAGCCCACAGCAGTGGAAATCGAAGCCGGTGACAGATGAGATGGCGGCGGACTTCAAGGCGGCCTGTTCAGAGACCGGCATCAGTGAGATTGTCAGCCACGACAGTTATCTGATTAACCTGTGCGCACCTGACCACGACAAGCGTGTACAGAGCATCGAAGGGATCAAAGGGGAGATTGAGCGATGCGCGAAATACGGCATCCGCTACGTGGTTTCTCATATGGGCTCTCACATGGGACAAGGAGAACAGTTGGGGTTGGAAGGTGTCGTCGAATCAACTCGGCAAGTGCTAGACGAAACCCCAGAATCCGTTACGATCTGCATGGAAACGACTGCCGGTCAGGGCAGTGCGCTGATGGCGAAGTTCGAACAGCTGGCCTTCGTGTTGGACGGATTAGGAGGGCACCCTCGTCTGGGAATCTGCCTGGACACCTGCCACGTTTTTGTCGCCGGCTACGATCTGCGCACCGAGGACACGTTCCAACAAACGTTTGAGGCGTTCGAGTCCATCATTGGCTTCGATCGATTGCGCGTCGTGCACTGCAACGACAGCAAGAAGGGGCTAGGCTCAAAGGTTGACCGACACGCCAATATTGGGCAGGGCGAAATTGGCCCAGACTCCTTCCGATTTCTCGTCAACGACTCTCGATTCGAAAGGATTCCAATCCTCATCGAAACGCCCACCGAGAACGAAGGGCACGAAAAGGATCTCGCTCTCCTGTGGAGCCTCTGTCAGTCGACGCGAGGCTGAAGGTGGATCTCCTTCAGCTTCTCGGTCACGACCATGCTGCCTGGTTTGACGTGCCCAGGAATCGTCACATCGTTTAGCGAAAGGGACAAATCTTCCACTATACGGACCCGATTGAAAACCTTTACGGTTGCGGCGCCCTTGGTCTTTCCCGCCTCGACGTAGGTAACTGCGAAGGTAGTATCGGTTGCCGTCTTGGATGACGGCTTGACAGACACGTCGGCGCCTATCAGCCCCCCGACGGCCGGCCAGGTTCGCGACCATGATAGCCCTTTTCGATCTTCGGTGGCTGTCCACACCATGCGTCTCACCCTTTCAAGATCGGGGTCCTTGGTGTCTTCGCTGCTGATTAGCGTCCCGTTCGACCGGAAATCGAACTTCTGCGCCGGCGACTTGGCGTCCGACGCAGAAGGCGACCCACCCTTGGTCTCGATCTGAAAGCCGTCCGCACCGGCGTACGCGACGCGATAGTTCAGGGTCGTGACGGTCGCCTGATCGAGATGATCGGGTTCCTGAAGCAATCGAACGGTCCGTTCGGCCGTCCAGTGGTCCCCCGCCAACGGGCAGGTGCCGGACCATAGAACGAACACAATCAAAATCATCGAAAACTACTTCTTCGCGCTGTCCGCCGGAAGCTCGTTCGGACCGATATAGCCAGCTTTACGCGCTGCTTCTTCTCTACCGATGCTGCTCTGCGCACGATCTTCGACTTCCAGCAACTTGATGCCGTGAGCTTCGGCTACGTTCATCCGGGCGATACTCTTTTCCGAGTCAGCCTTTTGCTTCATATACACCGTCCACGGTCTCATTGTGACGGCGATGCCGACGCCGATGGCGCCTGCGACGATCAATCCATTGATCCACAGATTCCTACCCATTCCACCTTCCCTGATTTTGACGGCGGCTCAGACTACGAGCGTCCGGATCATGTTCGTGTGTCCAGTCGTTCCCGGCAGGCCCGCCGTGATGATTACCAACTCTCCTAGTTTAAGACGTTTTATCGCCAAAAGTGCAGCGATTGCTTCGTGAATCTCCTTTTCAGTGTCGCTCGGGCGCGGAGTGAGGATCGTTTCGACACCCCAGACGATCGAAAGCTGCCGTTGCGTGGTCTCGTCCCAGGTTGAACAGAGTATTGGCTGTTTCGGCCGAAACATGCTTACGAGGCGCGGAGTTCGTCCACTCGAGGTTAGAGTTAGAATCGCTTGCGGACGGAGGCACCTTGCCAAATCTCCAACGGAGTGAGCAATCGCATCGGTATGAGTGATCTCGGAAGCGCGTCTGGCCTGAAACTCCCGCTCGATTCGGCTCTCGTCATACATGGATTCCGCGCGTTCGGCGATGCGCGCCATAGTTAGCACGCATTCCTCAGGATAGTTGCCCGACGCGGTCTCACCGCTCAGCATCACGGCATCGGTACCGTCCAGAATCGCATTTGCAACGTCAGTTGCCTCCGCACGCGTCGGTCGAGGGTTGTTGATCATGCTCTCCAGCATCTGGGTCGCGGTGATCACCGGTGTTCCGTATGAGGAGCACGTCTGTATGATCCGCTTTTGCATGAGCGGGACTTCCTCAATGTCCATCTGGAGCCCCATATCGCCCCTGGCAACCATAACTACGTCAACGACTTTGAGAATATTGGCCAAGTCATGAATGCCCTGACGCATCTCGATCTTCGCGCATATACCGATGCGAGGATCGAGCGTATCCACCAAGTCCCGCAATTCCTGGGCGTCGGATGCCCGTTTGACATAACTGAGGGCGATGTAGTCGGCTCCATACCGGACCGCCTCAACGACGTCCAAACGGTCCTTCTCGGTCAACGCAGGACTATCGAATGCTTGGCCCACAAGGGTGACACCGCGCCGGCTTGCCACTCGACCGCCTATAACCACCTTCGCTTCGATCGGATCGGGCCATGCCTTCTGTATCCGCAGCTCGACCTCGCCGTCTCCCAGCAGGAGGCGTCCGCCAACACCCATGGCCCGAAGGATCTCCGGCTGATGGATCGGAATGTCGACGTCGCTTTCCTCGCCCAGTCGTACGGTCTGGCCCCGCTCGACATCCATGAATCCGCCCGGCAAGTCGCCGATTCTGAATTTGGGGCCTTGAAGGTCGACGATGATGCCGACAGGCGAAATGCCGGCAGACAACTCCCTAACCCAACGAATCCACTCCGCCTTCCTCTCCCAATCGCCGTGGCTGCAGTTTAGGCGGGCCACATTCATCCCGGCGTCGATAAGAGACTTGACCTTCTCCTTCGAATCTACGGCAGGTCCCAGGGTGCAAACGATCTTTGTGCGACGCTTCATGGCACGAACAAGGTACCGCTTCCTTGCGATATGTCGTTCGACGCGCATACTCTTGCAGCGGCGACACAGCTATGGCGACCGGAGAGACTTGTTTCCGATTGCGGCTAAAATCCCAGGAATGGTTAGTCTCGAGTTCTGCCGCAGGATGCCCAAAGTTGAGTTGCACGTTCACTTGGAGGGGTCGATACGGCCCGAAACGGTGTTGAAACTGGCTCAACGGCACGACATCAAGCTTCCAGCCGCCGACTTGGATGGACTGCGAGAGTGGTACAAGTTCCGAGACTTTCCCCATTTCGTCGAGATCTACGTTTCCGTCTCGAAATGCCTTAGGACGGCAGACGACATCGAGCTAATTGCCCGCGAGTTCCTACAGGGTCAGGCCGAGCAGAATATTTGGCATTCGGAGGCCACCTACTCGGCCACGACAATTGAAAAGCACAACGGCATTCCATGGCCAGACCAACATGCGGCTCTCAAGCGAGCCCTCGAGTACGGTCGGAATGAACTAGGTATATCCGCCAATTTCATCTTGGATATCGTACGAGGAGATCCGGCGGAGCGCGCCCTGGAGTTGGCCCATTGGGTTGTCGGGGCGAAGGACGATGGCGTTTGCGCGTTGGGCCTGGCCGGAATCGAGGGCCTATGCCCAGCTTCCGAATACGCTGCCGCTTACGACTTTGTGCACGACGCCGGAATGCCGGTCGTTCCACACGCCGGCGAAACCAAGGGCGCCGAAAGCATGATTGACGTCATTCAGGCGACACACCCAGTTCGAATCGGCCATGGCGTCCGCTGCCTCGAGAACGCCGATTTAGTAAAGCAGTTGCGCGAGATCCAAATGCCGCTGGAGGTCAACCCATCCTCGAATGTATGCCTCGGAGTGTTCCCGTCGATGGACGAGCATCCCCTCCCGAATTTGCTCGACGAGGGTCTTTACGTGACGATCAACTCGGACGACCCACCCATGTTCGGGACATCGCTGTCCGAAGAGTACTACCGGTGCGCACAAGCTTTCGGGTTTAGCGAAGACATCCTCTGGTCGCTGTCACTGAACGCGGCAAATGCTGCGCTGTTACCTGCCGAAGAGAAGCGGACGCTTGCCCGCCGAATGAGCGAGGGATTTCCGCATTCAGACGAAGAGGACGACAACTAAGCGGATCGGCTCTTGGCCAGATTCAAAATAAGGCGAACTGTTTCGGCTACCGTCATCGACGAGTTATCGATGACGGTCCAGCCGACAGGAGTCTCCTTGCGGTAATTGGCGTTCGTCCAGCGAATCGTGTCGATCAGTAGGTCTGCTCCGAACGACTTATTGGTACGAGTGGCGTTCCGATCGAGGTTCGTGTCCAGATCCGGCATCAAGCAGACTTTGATCACCTCGCGTCCGGCAAGGTGAGTGGAAATCGCCCGTTCGAGGGTCGGCATGTTTCGACAGTGATCGATGGCCACCGCAAAACCGGCATCTTGATAACGCTTTGCTACGTCGCAGGACGCCGCTTCCGCAATCTGGAACTGCCTTTCGGTTTCGTCGGTCCAGGGAACACTATCCGAAAGGCCCGATGTAACCCAGTTCCTCAGGTCGTCGACAGCGAGGTGAATGCCGAGTTGAAACTCGGCCAACAAGGCCTCGCAAAGCGTCGTCTTCCCTGCGGCGGGAGGGCCCGAAATCCAGAAAATGGGGGAATCGCCATTCACGGGCAGCTAGCATACTCGCAGACTCCGGCGAGGCTACTACAGATGACGCTTCACAAACTCCCAAGCGGAGGCGTCATCGAACTCGTGCCCTCCATCGAACACCTCAAATTTGAACGACTCTGCTCTTCCAAGCCGCTTGTAGTAGGATTCAGCCTGTGGGGCAAGACGAACGCCCATATCGCGATGCTCTTCGTCGTCGTGCCGACCGGCCTGAATCATAAGTGCCCTTGGGCAGATCATGGCGACGATCTCAGGGTCGCGAAGCAGGCTGAACCGGTCCATGAATCGGAAGTCGCTCGGTATCGACAGGTCGTCTCGTTCGTAGCGAAACTCTTGCACGCCAAAGTAGCAGCTCGACACCGATACCTTGATGCGCGGATCGATTGCGGGCGTCACCAAAGCGTAGTAGCCGCCATAGGAGAGCCCGACCATTCCGATCCGCTTTGCGTCGACCTCTGGGCGTCTCGCAAGGACGTCGATCGCGCAAGTGATCTTCGCGATCTCGACCGCCGTTAGGCTTGTTCCCACCAGTCGCAGGCGCTCGTCTATTCGGTTCCGGATGTCGCGCGGGTACCCGACCGCCGAGAACAGGTGCTGCGGAGCGAAGACCGCATAGCCCCGCTTCACAGCTCCCCGAACCATATCGTGGTAGTTGGCCCCTCCATGGAAAAGAGCAACTTCTGGGGAGCCGCCGCCTCCGTGCATGGAGACGATCAACGGCACCCGACCTCTAACACCCTTTGGCACGATGTAGATCCCTTCCGAATGCACGCCCTCAGTGACCGAAATCGATGCTCGATAGTAGGTTCCAATCGAATCCTCGCCAATCCGCCGGAAATCTGGGGGCTCCTTCGAACGACCGCCGGGAGGCGGGTAGCCGATCGTGTCGGCGAATCTGCGGCGTAGCGGCCGAGTCGATCGTTCGTATGCTTGCTCCGAGGAGAAATCGGGTTCAAACAGCCGATGAAGCCTACTCGGATCGGTTGCCAACGAACGAACGTATCGGTCCAGTTCCCTTGCCTGCTCTGATCGCAACAGATCGGAGGCCGAGACCTCTTCTTCGTAGAGGGATCCGGTCTGTGAACGGGCGTAAACCGGCAAAAGGACAAGCAGAGCGGAAACAATGAGGGACAACGAACGGATACGCGTCAATTTAAGGCCTCCCGGTGGGGCAGAGTGTATCTCGGAACCATCCACTATCATCAGCAACAAAGCGATCGGGCCCCGAAGAACTCCAGGGCCCGATGCTTCAAGTAGGAGAGAGAAGCTAGACGAGAGCAGGAACAGGCTTGCTCTTCGGCTTGTCTTCGACGGGCAGAGCCCATCCGCGAGTGCGGCAAGCCTCGGCAACGCGTCCCACCGCGACTACATAGGCAGCAAGCCGACTATGTACGTTCAAGTCGTGACGCACGTCGAATACCGACTTGAAGGCCGCCGTCATCGTCTCGTCCAACCGATAATGAACGTGCTCGATCTTCCACCGATCAAAGTTGGCGTTCTGAACCTGCTCAAAATAGCTGACGGTAACGCCGCCGGCATTGCACAGGAAATCGGGGATGACGAATACGCCGTTCTTATGGAGAATCACGTCGGCCTCGGGGTTCGTTGGGCCGTTGGCGAGTTCTCCCACAATCTTGGCGTGAATGTTCTGGGCGTTCTTCTCAGTGATGACATTCTCCATTGCGCTCGGCAACAGAATGTCCACCTTGAGTTCAAGCAAGGCTTCATTGGTGATCGGCTCGCTGCCGGGGTAACCAACTACGCTGCCCGTTTTTGCCTTGAATTCCTGCACGGCGATCGGGTCAAAACCGTCTTTGCAGAACACACCGCCTCTTGAGTCGCTAACCGCGACGACCTTGGAGCCAAAGAACTCCATGATCAGGTGATGTGCGTGCATGCCCGCATTGCCATATCCCTGAATGGCAACGGTGGCTTTCGACAAGTCGATCTCCAGCACTCTGGCGGCTTCGCGAATAGTGAACATGCCGCCGCGGGCCGTCGCATCTCCTCGTCCGGCCGATCCGCCCAGGAACAGTGGCTTACCAGTGATCACACCGGCGGCGTGATGGCCGAGCATCGTTTCATACTCATCCATCATCCAAGCCATGATTTCAGGCGTGGTGTAAACATCGGGAGCCGGAACGTCGATATCCGGACCGATTAGGTGGCCAATCTTTCGGATGTATCCTCTTGAGACCCTCTCGAGTTCGCCTCGGGAAAGATCCTTTGGATTGCAGATCACGCCGCCTTTGCCTCCCCCGAGGGGAATGTCAACCAAGGCGGTCTTCCAGGTCATCCAAGCGGAAAGCGCTCGAACCGTGTCGATGGTCTCTTCGGGGTGGAATCGAATTCCGCCCTTGCATGGACCCCTGGCATCGTTGTATTGGACCCTGTATCCGCTGAACACTTTGACCCGGCCGCTATCCATCATTACGGGGAAGCGGACGTGGTGCTCGGCCATTGGCTGGCGCAGCAGATCGTGAAGGTCCTTATCTAGGTGGAGGAGGCTTGCAGCTTCATCAAGCTGAGCCTGCGCGATAGCGAATGGATTAGATGTCATCATTGACTCCTTTAGCGCTATATGCGATCTCTCACATCCATTGGAGAGATGCGGCCCAGCATACCTTCTTTGGCATCGGTGAGACCGCCTCCAAGCAAGAAAGCATCAACTTCCGCGTCACTAGATAACGTCGATAGCCGGGATTACAACTTTGGGAAACCAGTTCTATTTAGGATCGGGCAGTGCCGGTGTACTCTGCCAGTGATTCATAGAAACGCTCGAAAACCGGCGGGATCGTCAGCATGGTCTCCACCAGTTCCTGGCTGCCTCTAGCGACCGTATCTTTGCCGTAGGACTCGAACACGATCAGACAAGACCGGATCACGCGTTTCAGGTCGAAAAGAAACGTTAGGTCGATCTCCTGGATCGCCTGGAACTGACGCTCAAGTTCGTCGATGACCGATTCGTCATCCGAATCGATTCGGTCCACAAGGCTCAGCACATGATCCACCCATGTGGCGGCTGTAGCGGCGTTGACGCCGCCGACCACCGATGCCAAATCCCGTTCGAGGCGAAGGACGCTCTCCGACGGCGCGCACAGGCCGATCGTCGTCGACCAAAGATCCATCAGCTCGGGATCCAGAGCCCCTTCCATACAATTCTTCATGAAACGGCGGTGCGTTTCGACGAGAGTATTAATCTTCAGGCGCGAAAGTCGGTTCGCATCGTCACCCTTGACCAAAGTGCGCCCCAAAGCCGACAGGTCGACCAACAGCGCGTTCTCCAACTCTACGATGAGATAGGCGAAGCGCGACCACGAACGGAAGGCCGACTCCACCGAAACGTACCGGAGACCGTTCGATCCGATAGCGACGCCCCACGCGTTGGCAAAATCGATCGGACGCATCGAGCCGATCTGGAACATCGAGAGCATTGCGTCCGTTTCCGGGTTGAGGTGGTGCTTGACGGCTCGGTAGGCATCGGTCGCGTCCATGCCAACGTTCTGCCTAAGTATCGTATCCCCCCCGGCATGGAGATAGAAGAAAGTGCTCAGATCGTAGACCTTCCCGTCGATAACACTCCAGTATCCGGCGTGCGGCGAGTTGTGGAAGATCATCTCCGACACGTCGTACGTTCGTTCGTCCTCGTCACGCCGCACGTAGGTCGAACTGACGTCTTGCATGTACCGCTGTTCGGCGACCATTCGGTATATCAAGTGGCGGGCCCTTTCGTCTCGCTCAAGCTCATCGCCCTCTTCCATGAACCGGGCAACGACCGAACGCAGAGAGTTGAGGATCGACATCGCAAAGCCGCTGGTGCCGCAGACATAGAATCGGGCGCCCTCTCCTCCTTCCTCTCGGCTCCTCATCAAGTTCCAAAGGCGTTCGGCGTTCGCATTCGATTCCATCAGATGGGCGACATACGCCTTTGAGCCTTTGGAAAGGTGGTAGCGACCGCCGGACGCGTCCCATACCGCTTCGATCTCCTCGTTCGAGAACGCGATCCTGAGGTCGAGACGCCCTTCCCGGACCCATTGCTCCATTTCGGAACGGTACAGAAACTGGTGGCGCCCCCGAGTGCCGAAGAAAAGCCAATTGGCGCCGCCTTCTTGCTCCTTGGTTCGCTCGATCAGAAAGCTTCGGAACGGCGCAATGCCAGCACCGTTGGCGAACATGACGATTGGAGTTGCCGAATCGATCGGCAGTTGGAAGCGGGACGGATGAACGACGCGCAACGTGAGTCTGGCGCCTTCCTCAAACTGAGTCCATGGGTCCGCCTTTCTGGGCGCGGGCACGATCGGATCCAAATCGGGATCCATGAGAGTCCCTGCTCGCGAAAGTGCCGAATCACCCTGGTGCAAATCCAACTCACCGATCGTAAGTTCGATAGTTTCGGCGGTGCCTGAGTCGCGGCTCGGCGCGGACGAGATCGGATAGGGGCGAAATAGCGGGGGTGGGGCAATCTTGCAGATGCTCTCCGGTTCCCATGGCTCTGCCTTCCACAGCCGTCGTGGATCGAACCCGTTTTCCGTGAGTGCGTCAAGCAATTCCCAGAGCTCCCACTGGTCTTCCGCCCGAGCCCGGATGATCTTTTGAAGGCGGGCGTTTACGGTTAGCCGGAACAGGGCCTTTGCGACCGGAAGGTCCACAGGCCGGATCTTTGCGTACCTCAAGAGCTCGGCAAGTGTTACTCCATCTGTCTGGACTCCAAACATCGTCGGCCAAGCGCTCTTCCACACCGCATCGAACCGAATGGACTCAGTTCCCGTGGCTTGCAGAGATTGCAGCGTCTTCTCGACAAGGTCGGGGCTGTTCTCTGGAAGAACCGAGAGCCGATCGCCCGGAACATAGGCCAAGCCTGCCGCGCCGGTCTCAACCACGATCCGTTTGATCCGGTCATCTGCATCCTTGTCCGTTGGACCGCTGCTAACGACCCTGCCGAACTGGCAGAACGCCGGAACACCCTCGACCCTTTCCAGGCGGGATCGATCCATCTCAGCATTGACGCGCAACCAGTCGCGATCCTGCAAACGCTGGCCATTGGGGTTGGCGGCGACCTTTGCCGCAACCTCGAGGTAGCCGTAGACCTTTTGCCGATGAGCGCCGAGGAAACCGTTTTCACCCACGTAAGCGTCAAGAGCCGATTGGAAAACACCCTTGAGATCGGGGCTCGGACTTGAGGCTACATATTCGCGCACCGACACCTGCCCGATCGCTTCGACGAACTGGAGGTGGTGAGGGGAAAGGCTCTTGAGCGAACGCAAAGTGGCTTCTCCCTGCTCAGAATCGTGGCTCCCCCGACCAAAGAATGCGTCGAGCGCCAAAAACAGCGGTGACGATGTTCCACACGAACCTGGCGCCCCAGGATTTGCCGACATCAGGAAACGGCCGACGGTTTTGGCCCATACGACTGGATCCACGAAATTTTGGCTAAGCGGATTCGCGTCGATCTTCAAAAGCGAATGATTGGTTACGTGCTGAAGCCGATCGAGGATGAGCGACAATGCAGACTGCAACGAGCATGCATCGTTGGCGGCAATCGCCTCGTGAGCCCGTACGATTGCGCCGACGATGGGGGCGCATTGGGCGGTGATCTCAACTTGAGTTAGAACGAAGATCCGTTCGGCATCGTTCCCGAAGACAGGCGCCAGCAGTTCCAAGTTGCTCAACCGCATCGGATCGCTTCGGTTCAGATCTAGAACGACGTAGTTGGATAGGAACCAGTCACCATAGGACAGAACGGGTTCGGAGCGGCCTAACCGCTTGGAAACCTGCCGCCATGGAGCCGAGATCGCAGCGGGCAGATTTGCATTTCCCCCGCCTTCCGATGCACGATACGCTCCAACCAAAATGCCAAGGATAAGTGACGCCCTCGCTAAGTATTCATCGGGTAGATCTGCCTGCGAGGCAGAAAGCGAGGGAATCGCCGCCAAGTGGCGGACGACCGATGAGTCCAGGGTCCACGTAGGCAGGTTGGCCGCTGCTCGATCCCAGGCCTCATGGGTGTTTGGGAAACACGTGACGAGCGGACGCATCGAAAGAAAGCCGGCCACTTCGGAGATGGCGCCCAAATTATCGTGGCCCTGGCGCTGATTCTCAGCCACGGCCAATTCCAAAACCTCACGTATCGGAGATCTCATCGTCAGTTCGCGCCTTACGCGGTCCCCTCTTCAGATCGATACCTTGTGAACCCGGAGACAGATGCCCGACATACGTCGGATCGGGAGATCGTTCCCACAAGTTGTCCGTTCGATACGACCGGAAGTCGCCTGATCTGAAGCTCAACCATGGCCGTCGCCGCCATTGCCGCTTCGTCCGTTGGCTTCATCACGATTGGATTGCGGATGATGTACGGTTCGATCGATCGATTACGGAGTTCCTTCCCCTTCTTGGCAAAGAAAGCGAATGCGTCGCTGAGGGAGCCTCCGGCGGCGAGGATTTCGTCGACGTTTGGAAGCATCGCCCTCAGGATGTCTCCTTCAGAAAGCACACCCACAAACTCCTGGTTTTCGTCCACGACCATGATGTCGGTGACCTCTGCAAGCGAGATGATCTCGGCAGCCCTGAGAAGCGTGGCATCCGGCCCGATGAAAACCGGATCGACGGTCATGATGTCTCGAATCAACATGGTTGTTCTACTGTGGAATAGCAGTGTAAACCTTCGGAAGAATGAAATCTATAGGGAAACGCTTCCGACCGATTTAGTGCGGTTATAGCGTCCTCATCTTACAATGTCGACGCACATGATCGGCCCGGTATTCAGCCTCGTTTTAGCCACCGCACCGCACCTCCACCAAGCAGCCGACCCAGGCGACCGCGACACTCTCACCCGAGGAGTAACCGAAATGGTCGCACCGGGCAGTTCGCCCGGCCCTCTGAATGCATCTGGGAATGCATTCGTAGTCATCACCGGCAAGGTCGGACAAGGGCTGGCGCCTTTGTTCGTAGCGACCAGTGTCGAACGAGGCCGAGCCATTGCAGGAGGGCACGAGGGTTTCTTCTCGGAATCCGCGCTGGCCAATCCAAGCAATGGGCGCTTCTTAGGCAACGCTCTGACTTGGCTTTCCCGAAAACCGCTTCCCGGCCTTCGAGTCGGGTTACTCGGATTTCCCTCTATGAACGACGCCCTGACCAAAGCAGGGGCAGTCCCGAGCGTGGTGTCCACCGCATCGATCCAGGGCGCGCTGTCGAACGAAGATGTGATTTGTATGACCCAGGGAGCCCTGGACAACAGCCCTTCCGATCAGATTGCGGTCATGCGCTTTGTGAAGAGCGGCCACGGTCTGCTGATTGCCGGTCCCGCGTGGGGTTGGCTCGTAACCCATCCAGGCAAAGATCTGCTCGCCGATCAGACCGCGAATCGGATGCTTATCCCATTTGGCATCACGTTTGAAGACGGTGGCATCGACGGGCCATTCACGTCTGCCGGCGCCGATAACCCCCTCCTTACTACCGACGGCGCACTTGCCGGCTTGACCCGAGGAGGACTTTCGAAAGGAGATGTTGCCACTGCTACCCGCACGGTGGAGCGTAGCCTATCGCGTCTGACGAACACGGATTCGCCTCTAGCGACGCAAATTCTCGAACTGGCAAAAGCGGAACCTGGCGGAGGAATCGCGTCTGAGAAGAACCCGCTTACGCTCGACAAGCCATTCTCCCGCTTGAAGGCATGGATCGAAGCCAAGCGGTACGCTCATCAAGCCCCGATCGAAGTGCGGCCAGACCCCTCGGCGGCGTTTTTCCCAGGCAGCGTTGAAGGTTCGGCTCCGCGAACGAACCGGACAATCGTCGTCGATACCTCCATCCCGTCTTGGCACAGCACCGGCATGTACGCGGCGCCGGGCGAGACGATCACCGTCCAAGTCCCGGAAAATGCGACGAGGGCCGACCTCAGCGTGCGAATCGGCGCACACACCGATACGCTTTGGGACCTCGAGAAGTGGCCGAGATTCCCCGAGATCAGCAATTCCAGACCGTTGTCTTTTGAGGAAACCCAAGCGGCCAATCCATTTGGCGGGCTCATCTTCATCGAGGTGCCATACCAGTGCCGCCTTGGCCGGATCAAAGTAGTCATATCGCATGCCGTTCCGTCGCCCCTGTTTGTTCGCGGTAAGACCTCAGAGGCCGATTGGAAAACGATGATACAGACTACTGGGGCACCTTGGGCCGAGCTGCAAGGCAACCTCGTCGACCTTATCGTCCCCATATCTTCAGCCAAAAAGGCCCATAACGCCGAAGCGCTCATGTCCTATTGGGATGAGATGATGGCGGACTGCTATCAGTTCTACGCTGCGCCTGAGCACCAAAGGCCGGAGCGATATTGCCCGGATATTGAGATCAGTGCCGGCTACATGCATAGCGGATACCCGATCATGACGCACATGGATGTGGCCGACACGATGTGCGATCTGTTCAAGTTACGCGGCAAAAGTTGGACTTGGGGCTTCTACCATGAGATGGGTCATAACTTCCAACAGAGCGCTTGGACCTGGGACGGGTGCGGCGAAGTCACCAACAATCTTTTCTCGCTGTATGGTAACGAGAAGCTCAATGCAGTGACGCTTCCAACTTACGGCGATGCCCACCCGGCGATGGCCCCCGCGGCGGTAAAGAGCCGAATCGCGAAGTACGTAGCCAATGGAGCCAAGTTCGAAGCATGGCAATCGGACCCATTCTTGGCCCTATCGATGTTCGCTCAACTCAGGCAGCAATTCGGCTGGGCGTCGTTTACAAAGGTATTCAGCCAATACTGGAATCTCCGCCCGTCCGAAGAGCCGCAGAGCGATATCGACAAGCGGGACCAGTTTATGGTTCGGTTCTCGCGCCTTGTCGGCAAGAACCTCGGACCGTTCTTCCAGGCATGGGGAGTGCCGACGACCGAAGCGGCGAGAAAGTCGATCGCGGAACTACCGGCATGGATGCCCAGCGACTGGCCGAAAATGCCCGCTCGTTAGGTCAGAAACTCATTAGGGAGAAGGCGACCTGAGCGTCTCGGTTTGGAATCTTCTCCCACCCTGGGGCGGATAGCGATTCGTCCGAATAACCCTTACCGACGCGATCGATCACGACGCGACTGCCATCCAGATGGAAGAACAGGCGCCACGGGCCGCACGCCATCCGAAAGGCGTTTTCGCCCAGACACAAGATACGCCGTGTGCGATGAGGGGAAGGGTCGATCGCTAGCAGCGTATAAGCGCGCTCAGTGAAATCTACGTTCCAGTCGTCCCGTAACCAAATGAGTTGCCTAGAAGCCAATTCAGACTCCTCGATCTTGTAGCTCGGGCCGGATGCCAGTTCAGTCTCGACATCTTGCACCCAGCCAGAACCGCTGCCTGGAAAGGCATCGACGGTAGCCAGATACGGCTTGATATCGAGTACGGGAGTGCCGTCGACAAGGTCGATGGGTCCGACTGTCAGCGTCAGGCCGCTTACATCCAGCAGCCGGACACAGGTCAATCCTATTGGATTCGGCCGATGCGGAGACCGAGTAGCGAATACACCTCGTCGAATTGCGGGACCCCGTGGCGGCAACACTCGTGGGCGCCACGAGGTATTCCGGTCGAACCACGAGACGATCCAGATGCGCTCGAAGCCGTCAAGGTCGTTGAGCGCGAGTTCGAAGCGCCGTTCAGGCAGTAGTTCCACCCGGTTGACTTCCTTGGAGCGATCGTCCGGCTGGTGGCGCGCGTCGAACTTCAGGTTCTTTTCACACCTGACGAATCCGATCGGCTCCATCTCGATTCGGGCGGACCTGAACTCACTCATTCGAACACCAACCGCATTTTGACCGCTTTGGTCGAACTCCGCATGGCACAAAGCACTGCGAGCGCCACCGGCTGGGCCGGCAACGCTCGTCAGGCTTGAGTGATAAGTTGTGCTTAGTTTCGGATGACGGTGATGGTTCCTACGTTCTGGTAGGTTCCCGGTCCGACTTCCGGGGTGATGGAGATCTTGCGACCGAAGTCGAGTCTCATGACGCCGCCGGTGTCCTTGGAGCCGAAGCTGGGGCCGCTGGGCTGGAACATCGTGTAGAAACACTCACAAGCCACGAGTCTCCTCCCCCAACAAGCAGGGCGCTGATTCATGGGCAGGCATTCCGGGTACCGGGATCGCGGGACAAGCGGGGAGGGGACAGAACCGAAACAGCGGAAGCCCCCGTAGCCGCTGCCTCCGTGGCAGCGAGAGGAACCCATGGGGCCACGGGACAATCTCACGGGACACGGGGCAGGCGGATAGGGGGCAGAATAGAATTGGCGCCTGTGGGTCGCCGAAGGGCTC
>JARLGV010000076.1 GCA_031292555.1 Fimbriimonas sp. | reverse complement strand
CTGGACCTTGAACCGTGTTTGGAGTTTTGACGAAGAGGATCGGATATTCCGGAATGCGTGCTTTCGTCTCTTCCGCGTGTCGCCGATAGTTCAGGCCGATCGCGAGAATGGTCGTCGGCACGATCGGGGCTAGGAGCTTTGTGATGACCGCCTGGCTTCCAGTCGGCTTGAATCCAGTATTCCAATCCCCCGTAAAGATCTCGGCCTCGCCATCGGCAAGCATCGCTCCATTCTGCTCCGTGCCGTGCGAGTCGACGAATCGGATGAATCTCATGCTTCTGAGTTTGCACGACTCGCGCCCAGGATGGGTGTGAAAAAGGCACGGATACGTCTTGCCGCTTAACCGGTAAAACGGCTAGATGCGACGTCGCGCCCGTTGAGCCCTTTCTTCGGCTCTGGCTTGGAAAGTTTTGAGGGTGTCGTCCGGGTCGTCCTTTGTCTTTTCCGGCTCTACCGCATAGGCCTGGGCTCCTGAAATGATCCCAATGATCACGGCCAAGACCGGAAGCAACGGCACGCCCATCCTATAGCCGGTCATGTAGCCAAAGCTCCAGATCACGCCGACGAGAATGCCGGACGCCAACAAGCCAGCCAAGATCCCCGATCTCAGTCTGGTTTTTCTTTCAGGCGTCATATGTCAGTTATATACCGAATTCGGCTTGTACGTTCTGCCGATGCGGCTAAATTCGCATCAATTCGATGCAGATTGCATTCTCAAGATGTTTCTTGTAATTACCGATATTTGAGATTGACGTTTTGGGTCTGTTGGGGGCCGCTCTGGACACGTCAAATGCGGCGAATCCAGACTGGGGTAGCTTGAAAGGGATGTCGTCTGAGTATCTGAAGAAGATTTTGTGTGCGCGCGTCTACGATGTGGCGATCGAATCGCCGCTGGACTATGCGCCCCTTCTAAGCGAAAGACTCACTAATTCGGTATGGCTTAAGAGGGAAGACTTGCAGCCGATCTTCTCGTTCAAGATTCGCGGCGCCTATAACCGGATGGTCCGTTTGACCGATGAGGAGAGGGAACAGGGAGTGGTGGCCTCGTCCGCTGGAAACCACGCCCAGGGGGTGGCGCTTGCCGCAAAGAAACTGGGAATCGAGGCGACCATCGTCATGCCGACTACGACCCCTAAAATCAAGATAGATGCGGTACAGCGGCTTGGGGCGAACGTCGTTTTGATGGGCGACAACTACGACGGGGCATATGAGCACGCTCGCGCCCTGTCGAACGAGCGGGGTCTGATTTTCGTTCATCCATACGACGATCCGGACGTGATTGCGGGACAGGGGACGATCGGCATGGAGATCCTCAAGCAGCACCCCGGCGAAGTCGACGCGATCTTCGTACCAGTTGGAGGCGGGGGACTGATCGCCGGAATCGCTGCCTATGTCAAGGAACTGCGGCCCCAAACGGCGATCATCGGCGTTGAGCCGGAAGACGCCGACGCGATGGCCCGGTCCATCGCCGCCGGAGAGAGGATTCGATTATCCTCCGTCGGCTCGCTTGCCGACGGCGTCGCCGTTCGCCAAGTCGGAGTCGAGACATTTCGCTTGGTCCAGGAACTCATCGACGAAGTGATCGTAGTTTCGAATGACGAGATCTGCGCGGCAGTGAAGGATATCTACGAAGACTGCCGCTCAATCCTGGAACCATCCGGGGCGCTTGCCTTTGCCGGAATGAAGAAATACGTTGAGGAGCGAAGGATCTCGCATCGGCATCTTGTTGCCATCGCCTCAGGCGCCAACATGAACTTCGACCGCCTTCGGCATATTTCGGAGCGAGCCGAGATCGGTGAGCGACGCGAGGCCGTCCTTGCCGTGACGATTCCCGAGCGCCCCGGGAGTTTTCGCCAGTTCTGCGCCGCGATCGGGGCTCGGAGCATTACCGAGTTCAATTACCGGTACGCCGACCCATCCACCGCCCACGTGTTCGTTGGCTTGCAGATTGCGGACGCGAAGGAACTGCACGAGTTGATGAATCAGCTCAGGGCGCAGGGATACGAGGCGATCGACCTCACCGACAATGAAGTGGCGAAACTGCATGTGCGACATATGGTGGGTGGGCGGGCTCCCAATATCGCTGGAGAGCGGCTCTTCAATTTCCAATTCCCGGAACGCCCCGGCGCCTTATTGAATTTCCTGCAACGAATGGGGCAGCAGTGGAACATCAGCCTTTTCCACTATCGCAATCACGGCGCCGACTTTGGCCGCGTCTTGGTTGGAATGGAGGTTGGAGAGGATAGCGCGGATGACCTGATCGCTTTCCTGGAAGACCTGAATTACGTATACACCGATGAATCCGATAACCCCGCACTCACGTTGTTTCTGCGATAAGCGAAGTATATGTGCGTCTAGGCCACTTCTTGAGCGTTGGCGATTAGCTCAACGCTGGCGAAGTCCAAGTCACGAGGGAGCGTACGAAATGTGCGGTAAGCAGCGACGATCCAAATGGCGGATGCGGCAATGGCAATGGACACGGGAATAGAGTAGTCCACGTCTACGCGCGTCTCAAGTCCGACGTTGCCGGTACCGCTTTCGTGCGACTTCCGGTCCAATCTTGGGTGGCGGTCCATTTGGTTTCATCAGATTCGATGGCTCATAATACGGGCATCCGATCACGACACTATGAGACTGAAAACCCCCGGCGAGATTGATGCCATGGCGGTTGCCGGGCAGGCTGCCGCAAAGACCCTGCACGCGATGAAGGCGGCAGCCGCCGCCGGCACCACGACGATGGCGCTAGAGATGATCGCGCGAGAAGAACTTGCCAGGCACGGCGCACGACCTGCCTTGCTCGATTACCATCCCAGGTTCAGCCGAGTGCCGTACCGCTTCGCCACCTGTATCTCAGTGAACGACGAGGTGATCCACGGTCAGCCCAGTGAAACGACCGTCATTCGAGAAGGGGACGTCATCGGGTTGGATCTAGTCGCCGATGTCGATGGCTGGCTGGCCGACACTGCCATTACGATTGTGGTGGGAGCGGCATCGGTGAAGGTGCAGAGGCTCTTGACGGTGACTCAGGAAGCGATGTGGCAAGGCGTTCGCAAAGCCGTGTCTGGCGCACGTATGGGCGATGTTTCGAACGCGGTACAGCGGATCGTGGAGCGTAACGGGTTCGGCGTTATCCGAGAATTGTCCGGCCACGGGGTCGGTTCCGAAGTCCACGAGGAAGGAATTGATGTGCCGAACTTCGGACGGGCCGGAAAGGGCTTGCCCCTTCAAGTAGGAATGACATTCTGCATCGAGCCGATGGTAACGGCCGGCTCGCCGGGCATCAAACATCGTCCAGGCGACCCCTGGGCGGTTGTCACACGAGACGGCTCGATCGGAGCGCATTTTGAGCACACGGTGGCTGTAACAAGCGAGGGCCCTCGGGTTCTCACTGCCCTGCCATCGTAGTATCCTGAAAGGCAGTGGTTGCCCAATACGATGTCCACGGTGAACTGGCGTAGCTCCGATGCCAAATTCGAACGCGATGAGTTTGAGTCAGGACTACTCGGGCTATTGGGAAGCGGACGCAACGACGTTTTGCTTTACCTCAGACACCTATGAGTCGATCAGGCGGCTTTTCTATTCCCAAGGACTGCGACCGATATCTTGGGAGGAGTTGCTTGGAGCCGAGCCGTTCGCACGCTTCAGGAGCCTGGTAGAGGATGCTAGACGCGAAGCGCGGGGGTTCTCGTTCGAAACGCAGCTTGTGGTGGCCGGCGACTCGACCCGGTGCATCCGAATCGTCGGAGATTCGCCGAGCCCTCTCGTCTTGCGTGGCTTCGTAACGGACTGCACATCGTCGCGTTCGGAAGAGTCGAGAGTCCTGGCCAGACACCGGGAGCTCTTCGAAGGAATTCCCAGTCCGGTTATTTGCTACGATTGGTTTACTCGTCGTATTCTCGACGTCAACAACGAAGCCATCAAAGTGTACGGCTATGATAAGGCCGAGTTCCTGTCTATGATGGTGGAGCACGTCTTTCCCCCTGAACAGCGGGAAGTCCTGCTCGAGCAGTTTCTCCATATCGATCCGGCCAAACCGCTCCGCGCGGAGTGGATGCATATGCGAAAGGACGGCACAAGGATGGATGTCGATGTGGCATCTCACGCGATCGAGTTTCGTGGCCTAGACGCGCGACTGGCAATTGTGCGGGACATCACCGACCGCCGACGCTTCGAAGAAGACCTAGAGCTGTCGAACGAGCGCCTGGTTCTGATGACGGGAGTGGCAGGGACGGTAATCGGTTCACTACCTCTCGTCGATCAAGCCAAGCTGATGACTGATCAGGTTTGCCATGCGTTCAAGGCGGACGCATGCGTCATCCGCCTATTGCGGGGCGAGCATCTGGTGCTTCTGGCAAGCACCGGCATCGACCCTGCGGCCATGCCTGAGAGAATCTCGTCCAGCTACGGGCTCGGGCACACCGTAATGAAGAGCCGGGCGCCATTGACGATATCGGATGTGCGTGAGATCCCGGATGACGCTCCGATGATGACCGGATACAACTTCATCTCGTATGCGGGTGCGCCGATGATGGTCAAGGAGCGAATGATTGGAGTCATTGCGATCTACACCGACCGCGAAGCGCGTCAGTTCCAACTAGGCGACCTCGACCATTTGCAGATCGTGGCCAACAACATTGCGGTGGCAGTTCTTAACGACGAGTTATACGACCAACTGCATGAACAGAAGACGGTCCTTGAACAGGAAATCAAGGAACGGGTTCGCATCGAGGATGCCTTGCTGCGTTACTCCGAGTCGTTACGCGAGAGTGAAGAACGCCTGCGACTCGTTACCGAAGCCAGCACCGACGGCATTTGGGTGTGGGACCGGGATACCGACACCTTGACGTGGTCCGATCGAGTCTACGACCTGCTGGGGCTGGATCCAAGCATCATGTCTGCCCGACTGCGGGACGGTCTGTCGATCGTGCACCCCGACGACCGGCGACCCTTCCTGCCGGCGGTTGTCCGGCAGGCCCACAAAGGATCGGCGTTCCGCATGGAAATCCGCCTGCGTCGAGGAGACCACTCGTTTGGGAGATACCAGTTGTATTGCACACTGGCTCGCGATAAAGACGATCGACCGGTACGCATGGTTGGATCGCTCCACGACATCACCGAGAAGGTCCAAAGAGAGCGGGAGATGGAGGCGGTTGCCGCTATCAGCCTTGCGCTCCGGGAGGTTGAGTCGACCGAGGAAATGCTCCCAATCGTTTCCGAACAGATTGCCAGGATCCTGGATCTGCCCAGCGTCGGCTTGGCTCTCGTCGATCATGATAGCCGCGAGGTCGTCATCCGCCATGTGAGTGGCGTCTTCAACAAACTTTTGGGAACTCGCCTGGCCAAGCAACAGGGGTTTGTCGGTCAGGTTTTCGGCGAGGCAGAGGCCCGTTTCGTCGCCAACATTCGAGACGAGCCCGAATCGATCATCGGCCAGAAACTGGAGTCGCCGACTGCAGTGCTCGGAGTTCCACTGGTTGCCCGTGGCGAGGTCATCGGAGTCCTGTGGCTTGGCAAGACGTCGGGACTGGGGCAAAAGGACGCCGAGTTCTCAACGGGCGAAGGTCGGCTGTTGAGCATTCTTGCCGAGATCGCCGCTGCCTCGCTTCGGCGTGTTGCGCTCCGGGAAAGAACGGAGTTCCACCTAAAGCGCCTCCATTCGCTGAGCATCATTCATGCAACGGTCAGCGAGAATCTCAATTTGAGAACGACCCTGGACATGCTCTTGGAGCAACTGAAGTCTCAGACGGGGATCGACGCGGCGGCGATTCACCTCTACGACGAGGCTTCGACCTCGTTCAAACTCGAGACGTTGACTGGATTTGGATCGGGCGTTACCGTTCCTTCACTGGGACGCGACCTGATCGTTAACCGCTACCGTTCGAGGCTCTCCGAATTGCAGGAAACCGGCACGCGGGGTAGGCGCTTTGGTGCGATGATCGCCGCTGGATTCGAGTCGTATTTGGCGGTTCCGCTCATCGCGAACGAAAACATCGTCGGTGTGCTTGAGATCTATCACAAAACCGAGCTGCCTCAAGGAGTCGACTTGGACAACTTCGCCGAGATGCTTGCTTCCCAGGCGGCCATCGCGGTGGACAACGCGACCCTACTGCGAAGTTTGCGGAACGCGAATCGGGAATTGATCGCCGCGTACGACGCCACGATCGAGGGGTGGTCGAGGGCGCTCGACCTCCGCGACCATGAAACCGAAGGCCATAGTCGGCGCGTGACCGACATGACGGTAGAGTTGTCGAAGTTGGTTGGCGTGCCTCCATCACAGATCGCCGACATTCGACGTGGCGCTCTCCTCCACGACATCGGCAAAATGGCGATACCTGACAGTGTTCTTCACAAGCCTGGCGATCTGGACCAAAGCGAGTTGATTGTAATGCGCCGTCATCCGGGCATCGCCTTGGATCTTCTGGCGCCGGTCAGTTTCCTCAAAACGGCAACCGACATTCCGTTCTGTCACCACGAACGATGGGATGGATCTGGTTATCCACGAGGGCTCAAAGGAGAGGACATACCGCTCGCCGCTCGAATCTTTGCCGTCATCGACGTCTGGGACGCGCTCTGTTCAGACCGGCCCTATCGTAAACGTTGGTCGACCGAGCAGGCGGTTCACTACATCCGGATTCAGTCCGGCCGCCAGTTCGATCCCGATATTGTAGAAATCTTTCTCAACAACCTGAGCCTGTTCGCGATCGAGCGACGGCAATCCTAGATCGGCGTTGCTGGCCGTTAGGCTATTTCGCTTGCCCGGCCGATCCAGATCTTGCCGGCAATTCCTTCTTCCCGTATAATGGAAGATGCAAAGGCTGTACTGTTCATGGGTTTGTACGTACGCCAATTGTATTGAGGAGGGGAGTTTTCGATGGATTACAAGGATAGCCTTATTGCCTTGAGGGACGCCGCATCGAGTGTCGCGGTGACTGAGAACCTGGACGGTTTGAAGTGGATGAAGAAGGTTTTCAACTCGGCCGGAACCGAAGCCGCCTTTCTTTCGGAGTCCAAACTGGATTTGGACACCGACGGCGTAACCGATCCGAACATCAAATACGATCCTGATCATCAGGGGCAGACCAGCATCGATGGTAGCGCCGATTGGCTTGACGCCAACACGCTGAATTACTTTGTGCTGCCGATCGGGTTCACGGGACGACACGGCGGTATCCGCTTGGGATGCCTGGCATCCATCGTCTACGGTGATCGAATCGCTCACGCGATCTTCGCGGACTCGGGGCCGACGGATAAATTCGGTGAAGCGTCGATCAACGTGCATCGGAGCTTGGGATTCGAGCGGGTAGTGGATAGCAAGATCGTGAACGTGGGGATCGACAATGACGTTTGGATCCTCGTCTTCATCGGATCGCACATCGCGACGCCGTGCACGCAGGATGAAATAGACGCGGCTGCCCATCCGCTATGGGAAGCGATGACCAGCTGATTACTTCACCAAGCGGATGCCGGCGATATGCAGAACCGCCGCATCCGCTTGGTGCGACAACACTTCCAACCGAAGCTGGGTTAAGACGTCCTTTGCCGGCAACGTGCCTCTCAGCGGGAATCGATAGGTATGCGGTCCGGCGGCATCGATCCACGGGATCGTCATTCGGTGCTCAAGCGGAGTATTCGATGAAGCCCAATCCAGAGTGAGATTTTCGAGGCGTGCAGTACATGAGGCAGTGACTTCGACCGCTCGGATGTCTTCGGTCGGCGCCGCGAATTCGGGGCTGACGAGCCGGTTGATACCCTCGCCGAGCTTGACTTCCAGCCCGCGTCGCACGGGCCAACCGGCATCCGTAGCATTCTCGTAGCTCCATCCATCGCGCGTGTTTTGGAAGGTCCACGAAGGGAGATGCGTTCGGTCTGCGTGGCGATACGCGTACTCGCGGATCTGGGGGAGGTTTCCGAGGATCAGGACGTAGCGAAAGTCGTATACGATATCGTGATCGAGAATCTCGGTCCGATTCGGGGCGATATAGCCGGTGGGCGAGTCAGACGGTCCGCCGACACCCGGTTCTCCGCAGAAGCCGCCTGAAAACCGGGAGGTGTCCGGATTCCAAATTCCGAGTCCCCAATCGGAATCGTCTACCTGGGCGGCCCAGTTCTCGGTGGCGAGCCAGGTCGCCCAATGGTTCTCCTTGTCCAGGCGGTTGCGGATTTCCGTCGTCTTGTCGTTACTCCAGGGCCGCGGCCCGTCGTAAGTGACTAGATGGTGATACGGTGCGTTGACATAGACTGCTGGTAGTTCCTGGCCTCGAGCCGAATACTGGGTCAGATCGTTGCGCTTGTTGGTCAGGCGGCAATGAGCCTGCACCGTATTGCCCTGCAGTTCCAACCACACTTCGAACTGACACTCGCCGGGCACGTTCCTGAGCGGCCAATGCATCGGGATGCACTTAACGTAAAGGCGGTTCTTGCTGACCCTCGATTCGATGATCTTCGATGGGTTGCCGTAGTAGTCGCCGGTCTGGATCGGGTTCCATCCCAGCCCCTTCCAAGCCTCCGACATCTGCGATCCGGCCGGTTGATAGGGAACCGGCCCGGAGTAGAAGGAGAGCTGGATCTGGCGTCCCAAGTCGGCGCTGTTGATTACGTTGCGCTCCGGATGGTCTGCCGGGGCCAAATAGGTGATCGATCCGCCCATATTCAGGTCGATTCCCAGTCGCAACGATCCGTTGTCCACATAGATCATCTTCGGCGACCTCTTGGGGGCCTGAGCCTGGGCGTAAGGCAGGACGAGACATACCAGTCCTGCAATCAACAACCGGGACTGGGCAATCGACCATCTCATATTCCGAACTATAGCCGCGATCGGACGACGAAATGGCTGGTTAGCGGTGCCTCCCGCACTCCAGGGCAATTCGAGCGGCGAATGGCCGGGCGAGAGGCACCAGCAATGCGGCAAAGAGCTCCGGGACCGGGTGCTGAAACGCGACGGGCAATGCCCCCTTCGGCATCGCATAGGCGATCCACCCGAAGGTCGCGGCGGCTATCCCTGCGAACAAGGCCCAAGTGGCCAGAGCTGAAATCAGATCGCCACTCGATGCGGGGCGTAAGCGAACCAGCTTCAGAGAGAAGGCGGCGGCGAGGCCAATCTTGGTGAGAAGGAGAACACCAAAGAGGGCAGATAGCCAAAGTGGACTATTGGCATCCTGGAAATCGACGCGCAGTTCCTGGCTAAACGAGAGCGCGGCGGCGCCGCCCAGAACCACGACCGCCGGATAGGCTCGGGCCGCGTTCTTCGAAGGAAGGTAATCCACAAACGCCCCAACCGTCTGATTTCTCCAGGTCCACGCGGTGAGGGCGACCGCCATCCCGACAAGCAGCCACATGTTGGCCGGCGCCAGGGTCGCAAGGTTCTTTCCGTAATAGGAGGTCGGAGATCCGTTTTCGATCCCGCTCGGGATCAACGCCCAGGTGAGCATCGTACCGATGGTGATCAAGGCGGTCAGCATGACTCCCGCGGTAATCGCATGGGTCTTTGCCCGATACATATCGCGAGACGACATCGGTCGCGTCGCGTGGTACAGGTGGTAGACGCCTTCCGTGCCGCGAATGTCGGCGGGCCGGGCTCCCATGCCGATCACGGTGGCGAACAGAAGCGGAATCCAGGGCAGGTAAGGAAAGGCGATCGAAATCCAGATGTTGGCCCTTACCGACTCGTCCCCGTAGACAGACTGAGTTTCGTGAGACAGGAGCAGCGGCAGGGACATCGCTGCCAACCCAAACGAGGTCAGCATGGGTAAGAGTCTGCCTTGACGACGCCACTCCAGCCAGAACTGAGCCGTCCGGGGCGAGCGGAACGCCTTCTTCGTTCGACGAATGCGAGTTTGAGGTGAAGCCGATTGAGTTTCGTCCGGCCCCACTCTAGCGGCGGAGGGCGATGTCCGCGCCCTCGCAAGGCCCGCCCATGCCAGTCCGGCGAATGCGACACAGAGGACGGCATACACGAGAGAGATCTTCTCCGAAGACCAATCGTATCCGGCTGCAATCAAGCCGAACAACCCGATGGCGGTCGTAGTCGCGATCGCGATTATGAGCCTGATCTCTCCTCGCCGAAAAGGACACCAAAGGATCGACTGCAGACTAAGAGCCAGCGCAATGAACAAGAGTGCCGGCCACCAGATTGGCGCGTCGATGCCCCTTGGACGGAGGTAACAGGATGCAAAGACGATCCAAGAAGCAGCGCCCCATACCGATGCCGCCACCATTGGAAAGACGGCCAACGCCCCCGTTCGAAGCGGCAATCGGAGCATCCAAGGCGAATAGGCGGACGATGGCGAGGCGATATCTGCCTCCATGCTGACGAACCCGAACACCGTTGTCAGGAGGCCAAGCATGAACGGCATGCAAAGCAGCCCAGCTATCGGCTCGGATATCCATTCCTTCGGCAAGTGCGCCAAGATCACCAGCCCCACCAGATAGCACGAGAAGACGAGATACAAGCGCCGGAACCGATGGACCATCAGACGCAGCACCACAAAACCTGTGTTCATCGGGCCCCCTCGCTTGCGTGAGCAACAAAGATGTCATCGAGGCTGACGCCGGATGTATGGACGATACGCCCTCCCATGGCCGCAATCGCCGCTTCGAGTTGCACGGTTTCTCCGAGCCAAAGCGCGGACCAGCTCTTGCCCCCGCCTTCCCACGCTATCGCTCCGTCAATGGCGGGTGCGTCGGTGCGCGGCTCACCAAAGACCATATCAACTCTATGGTGGGTTTCCTTAATGTGGGCCAAGTCGTCATCGAGCACGACCCTTCCCGCCTGAACCATCACCACTCGATCCGAGACTTGTTCGACTTCGGAGAGTAGATGCGACGAGAAGAGCACGGTGCGGCCCTCGTCCGCAATGGTTCGGATGATTGCCCCCAAGATGTCTCGCCGAACGATCGGGTCGAGTCCGGACGACGGCTCGTCAAGGAGCAGCAGTTCCGGTCTGAAGGCAAGAGCTACGAGTAAGCCTGCCCGGGCACGCTGACCCTTCGAGAGCGTTCCGAGACGTGAATCGGAGGACAGTCCAAACTCCTTCTGGAGTTTGTCTGCATATTGCTGATCCCAGCCTGGATAGAACGCAGCCGAATAGCGGACGAGCTCGTCGACTCGCATCCATAGAGGCAGGTCACCTTCCTCCGACAGGTAACCGATCTTTGACAGGACGCCTGGAGGATCGGCAACCGGATCGAGCCCGAAGACGCGGACACTGCCCTTCTCCGCTCTGAGCAACCCAAGCAGGTGCTTGATGAGAGTCGTCTTTCCTGCCCCGTTTTGGCCAACGAGGCCGAGAACGGCGCCACGCTCGATCGTAAGGCTGACGCCGTCGAGTGCACGACGCCGGCCATAGGTGCGTACAAGATCATGGACCTCAACAATCTTTTCAGCCACAAGACACCCCCGCTTCATCTCCCGTCTCAAACGATGCGTGCCGCTCTCGCACCAACTCCACGAGTTCTCCAAATGGAATGCCAAGCTGGAGGCTTTCCAATATCAGGGAATCCACGCGATCGATAATGACCGCGCGCCGCTCGGCATGGGCGGTGCTTTGGCTGGCCTCGTTAACATAGGTGCCAAGGCCACGGCTGGTTGAAACGATGCCGGCCATCTCAAGTTCGCGATAGGCACGAGCGACTGTGTTCGGGTTGACAACGAGACTATCGGCGAGAACTCGAATGCTCGGGAGTTCATCCCCGGAAGCCAACTCGCCGGAAGCGACGAGGCGACGCACTTGCTGCACGATCTGAAGGTAGATCGGCACGCCGTCTTTGGGTGAGACGATGATCCTCATGCCCGATTGACGCAATGTAGCGGTGTATTAGTTCACTAGTACTTTGACCAAGATTCGAAAACCGAATCGATCAATAAACCCCTGGGATCAGGCGCCAGGTTCGCCGGCGGTAAGCCCCATACTCCTCACCGAACGCCTCGCCCAGAAACGCTTCTTCCGCATTCATTCGGGCGACCAGCGGCCAGATGATCGCCGCGCCGACGATCAGGCCGATGACGGATCGAAAGACCAAGCCCCAACCGAGTGACATCACGATGAGCCCCAAGTAGCTCGGGTGACGGATCTTTGAGTAGATACCGACGGTAACGAGTTGGTGGTCCTTTTGGAGAGCAACCAAGCCTGAAAAGCGCTTCCCCAGCACGAAGACGGGCCAGATTCGAAGGAAGCCGCCCACCAGATAGATGCCGTCGGCAATCCAGCGAGTCGTTTCTCCGCCGATTGTCAAGTAGTTGAGGCGATCGAATGTCGGCGGCAACGCCGCTGCCAATATCATTAGGGACCCGAAGATTCCGAGCACCCAGCGATTCTTGCGATCCTCCTTGACCCCCTTTGCAATGCCTCCGCTCGTAAAGTGGCCCACGATCACAAGCAACACGTTTATGGCAAGGAAAGCAACCAACGCGGGGTGGGCGAAGAACGCGACCAGTCCTCCGATTGCCGCGATGCATATGCCGAAACAAATGACCGTGTTCGCGATCAGAATCAGAGACCTAACGGCTGGATGCACCTCGCCTCCCGCTCGGCCACCAGACTGGCGACCGGGCATTCGAACGCCCAATACTGGCGCCAGCTTACCTACGGAGTCGGTTT
>JARLGV010000075.1 GCA_031292555.1 Fimbriimonas sp. | reverse complement strand
TGCTCGGAATGCCGAATCCGTGGCGCACCGATAAGCTCGTATGGTGGCGCTCACGAGGACAGCTACAGCGCCCATTCTCCCCTTCCGAGGGGGAGATGCAATACGCAGAAATGGGGCAAATCCGAACTGAGAAAGTCCTCTTTGCCTTCGGCATTACTGGAGAAGTGGACTTTTGGCGTCCCACTGATTGGCCCCCTTTCTGTCGCTTCGCAACATCTTCCCCTCGGTGGGGGAAGAATGGGCGCTCGGAATGCCGAATCCGTGGCGCACCGATAAGCTCGTATGGTGGCGCTAGCGCGGTTCGCCAAAGGCGGTTCCATATCACCGAGAATGGGGTCAGATCGTTTCTGATTTGGCTGAATATTGCGCAAGAATTAATTCACAGCCGTTCTTGTAAATACGAATTCTTGTGCTATGATCCATGTCGGAATACGTATTCAGGGAATTCGTATTCTTGAGTCGAAACGCCAATGAGGGTGACCCAGCTCGATATCGCAAAGTTAGCGAATGTGTCGCAAGCCACTGTCTCTCGTGTCCTATCTGGAGACGACAGGGTTGAGCCGACTATTCGTGAGCGCGTGCTGGACGTCATCCGAATCCACAACTATCAGCCCGATGTGCGGGCCCGATCGTTGCGGCTTCGACGAACCGGTTTGATCGGGCTGGTGCTGAAGAGACCTCCCGGCGGACTATCAGACGATCCGTTCTTTGCCGCTCTGACGGCCGGCATCATGGATTACCTTTGCGGCAAGCCGTACCACCTCTGCGTCGATGTGGTTACCGACGCTTCGTCGCAGGAAGGGATCTACGATGAGATGCTGCGGACCCGACGTGTGGATGGGCTCATCCTCGTGGAGTCGGAGGCGGCCGACGAGCGGATCAACCTACTTCAGCGCGACAAATTCCCATTCGTTCTGATCGGAAACCCGAAGAACAACCACATTTATTCGGTCGACAACGATAACGTCCATGCCGGCGAGTTGGCGACCCAGCACCTGATCCGAAACGGATACCGGCGGATCGGATTCCTCGGCGGACCCCAGTACATCACGGTAAGCGACGATCGGATTGAGGGGTATCGGCGTGCGGTCACCGCTCAAGGCATGGAACCGATCATCTATCATTCGCGATTCGGTTTCGAGTCGGCACGGGCCACCGCACTGAACATGCTCGACTTCGAGCAGCCAGATGCGCTTGTCGTACTGGACGATTTCATGGCATGCGGCGTCATCCTCGCCGCGAGGCAACTCAACCTCAAAGTGCCTGACCAACTCGGCATGGTTTCCTTCAACGACAGCAGTCTGTGCAACCTGCTCGACGTCGGGCTGACCTCGGTCAGCCTCGGCATCGAGAAGATCGTCCAGGCCGCCGTATGGAAACTGCTCGAAGTCATCGAGGGCGATTCTCCGGACGTTCAAGTGCGGCATATCGTGCCGTGCGAACTGCGCGTAAGGGGCTCGTCGTTGCGGCCATCGGCGGTGAGCCTTTGATCATCCTGTTGCCAGCGTTCCTCCTGCACCAATCGGGCATGGTTGATCACGACTTCGTCTACCATGCGACCGACGCGCTTAGCCGGGTCAACCTTGCCGGATCGTTCAACGCGTGGAACAAGGACTCCCAGCCGATGAAGGGCTCAGACGGCGGGCGTACTTGGGTGTTGAGCCTAAAGCTGAAGCCGGGCCGCTACACCTACAAGTTCGTGCTCAACGGCGAGAAGTGGGTCACCGATCCGAATGCCTACCGCAACGAGGGGGACGGCAATGGGAATACGAATTCTTTACTCGTCGTCACTCCGGAAGGATACGATGTTCCTGCCGCAAAGGGCGATGGAAACATCACCGCAAGCGCCCTGGAGCACCTGACCGCGATCCCTTTCCTGAACTACGACCGGAACCGTTTGATCCTGTCGCTCCGCACCCGGCCGAACGACGTCTCGTCAATCAAGGTCTCGTTGGATGGGCTGGGTACCTATCCGATGGAAGACAAGGGCGGGGACGAGTTCTTCGAAACCTATTCGGCGAGCGTGCCCTGGAACCGAAAAGCCGACCTTCGCTATCGTTTCGTGCTTGACGACGGAAAGGGGTCGATGGACTTCGGTCCGATGGGGCTGACCGCTCTCGACAAGGAGAACGCGTTCGTCTTGCGCGCTGCGACGTTCCGTCCGTTCGTGGTTCCGAGTTGGGTCGAGCATTCGGTGATCTACCAGATCTTCCCCGACCGGTTCGCGGACGGCGATAAATCGAACGATCCGGCGGGCACCTTTGCCTGGGATGCAAAACCGACCTATTTCAGCTTCTTTGGAGGAGATATCGCCGGCATCGAACAGCACCTGGGATATCTCAAGGGTCTTGGCGTTTCGGCGATCTACTTCAACCCGGTGTTCAAGGGTCCGAGCAACCATCGGTACGAGGCGAGCGACTACCTGCAGATCGACCCCGTATTCGGCACGAATGCTCAATTCGCCAAGCTGACGCGTGAACTCAAGGCCAACGGCATGAGGACGATTCTCGACGGCGTCTTCAACCACACGTCGACCAGCTTTCCCGCTTTCGCCGACGTCGTGAAGAATGGTGAGAACTCGAAGTTCACCCACTGGTACACGTTCAAGTCGTTCCCAGTCAACGTAACCGGCGCGCCCAACTATGAGGCATGGTTCGGATTCGGATCGATGCCGAAGCTGAACTATAGCAACCCGGACGTGTGGAACTACATGCTGACAATCCCGAGATTCTGGCAAACCCATGCCGACGTCGAGGGCTGGCGGCTGGACGTTCCGAACGAGGTGCTCTTCGACTACTGGAAGGACTTTCGTAAAGTCGTCAAGTCAACCGATCCAAACGCTTGGATCGTCGGCGAGATCTGGGGGGACGGTTCGGCCTGGCTGCAAGGCGACCGGTTCGACTCGGTGATGAACTACCAGTTCCGCGACGCCGTCGTCGGCTTTCTAGGCGCCACCGGAAACGGGAAGCCAAGCATGCTCATGGATCGCCTGATGGGCGTCTATCACTCGTACGTGCCTCAGGTTTCTCGGAACCTGATGAACCTCATTGGCAGCCACGATACGGCGCGGATTCTGACGGAGTGCGGCGGGGACCGCTCCCTAGCCAAGTTGGCCGCTATCCTGGAGTTCACTTGGGTGGGAACACCCAGCGTCTACTATGGCGACGAACTTGGTATGGAAGGCGGAAAGGACCCCGACAACCGGCGTGGAATGCCCTGGCAACAGGCAAACTCCGACAACGATTTTCTGCGGCTCTACAAGAAGCTGATTCAAACCCGAAACACCAACCCTGCGCTGCAATCGGGGGACCCGGTACCTGTCGTCGCCGACGACAAAACCCAGATCTTGTGCTTTGCTCGCGTGCTCAATGACGCGGTCGATCTCATCGCCATCAATCGGTCAAACAAGGAGGAGTCCGTCGATCTGCCGCTCAGCAATATCGCGGGAATACCTAAGACTTCAGTTACTTGTGAATTCGCCGATGCGCTCAGCGGACAGGTTTTTTCGCCATCTGCCGGCTCTCTTCACCTGCGGTTATCCCCCCGGAGCGCCGCCGTTCTTATCCCCCGTTCGGGATCTCTCAACCACTCTCGCCACGTCCGTCGTCCTCGTCCGGACCACGCGGTGGCCATGTCCAACGCAATCGTAAATCAGGAGCTTCCATGAATTGTCAAAGAAGACAGGGCTTTACCCTTATCGAACTACTCGTCGTTATCGCGATCATCGCGATTCTGGCCTCGATCCTCTTCCCGGTATTCGCCCAGGCGAAGGCCGCCGCGAAGAAGACGGCTGACCTCTCCAACCTCAAGCAGATCGGCACCGCCACATTCCTCTACACAAATGACTACGACGGCGCCCTCGGAGACGCCGATGCATATGGCGCGGGCGTTCAGACGTACATCCTCGCCGCTCGCATGGCGCCGTACGTGAAGAACAACCAGATTTGGAAGTGCCCAACCAGCCCATACAAGCAGGGTTCCATCCAGAGAGAACTGGTTGGCCTCGGCAACAACCCGGGCGGCGTCATTCCTCCAACCGACCCGTGCGTCGGCCTTGGCGTGTCCAGCGACAACGGCACCAACCTCTATCCGGATATCTATATTCCGACCGACTATGAACTGAACCCCGCAATGTGGAGCTATCAGTCCGGCGGATGCAACACCGGTGGTTGGACGGGAGGCTATTCGCACCCTGGTCCCAACGAGAACGGTACTGCAGCCAACAGTAACTGGGTGTACGACAAGCAGTTGACCTTCACCGGAACCGCCAAGGCGATCCTCATGATCGACGGCCCGGTCGACAACTGCATCTATCCTGGCGCTGCCAACATTGGCTTCTGGGGCCAGACGTACCAGGGCATGCAGGGAACCGGTTCCAACGCCGTGTTCTTTGACAGCCACGCCAAGTTCTATCAGCGCGCTGCTCTCGATCCATTTGGGCAGACGACGGACGGCGGAAGCTGGGCCTCCAACCCTTCGCTTTGCCCCGGCGCCATCGGAACCGGCGACCGCGCCTACACCGGCGTCAACGACGGTTCGGGCACCATGTGGCCAGTCTGGGGAACCAGCGCAGCCGCTCCTGCCTACCAGTAAATCGATCGACATCGTCCGGGTCCGCTTCGGCGGCCCGGACGGATTTCTCTGAAGCGGAAGAAAGGAATGAAGAAGAAACTACTGCAGGGACTCGCACTGAGCGGCGCCCTGTTCATGATCGTCGGCTGTGGTTGCGGAAACGCAGTCGAAGGGGCCTCTCCCGAACAAGTTAAGGCGGAAGTCGATAAGCAGCCGCCTCTTCAGCAGATTCGGAACATCATGATGGAGCCGACACCCCCTTCACAGAAGGAAGCTCGGATCAAGGCGATCGAAGACAAGTACGGCGTAAAGCGAGGGGACGCAATGAAGAATCTGCCCCCCGTCAAGTTCAATATGCAACCGCCTCCTGAAGTGCCGACCGGCAAATAGACTCGTTACGTATTCACAAAGGCAGGCTGCTGAGCCTGCCTCTCTTGCGCCTTCAACTGGTACCGTAAATCCATGCAGCCCAAAGCTCTCGCCATCGTGGGCATGCGCCGTAGCGGTACATCGAGCGTTTGCATCGCCCTCAACCGCTTGGGCGTTTCGTTCGGCGCCGAGGAGCAGTGTCACGCCGGCAATGCGTTCAATGAAGAGGGTTTCTGGGAGCACAAGGCTCTCACCGGCATTCATCGAACGTTCCGAATGTCGCTGAACTTGATCGCCGTCGACTGTGATCCGATGCCCGTCGACTGGCGAGAACGACCGGCGTGCGAATTCTTCGTGTCCCGGGCCGTTCGCTGTTTGGAGGAGCACTTCTTGCCGATCGCCGGGCCCTGGGCTTGGAAAGATCCCGACGCATCCCTCGCTTTGCCCTTTGTCTATGAAGTCGGCCAGCGACTTGGATTCGTTCCACAGCTCCTCATCTGTGTCCGCCACCCTTACGATGTGGCTCGTTCAGAATTACGGCGCAAGAACGTCCCTGAGTTAGAATCGGTGGGCAACTGGTTGGCTCATACCTTGGGTGCCCTTGCCGGCTCACGCGGCCGGCGCCGCCACGTGAGCCTATTCGCCGACTTCCTCGCCGATCCCCGTCGTGCTTTGACTCCGACGGTTGTCGCGCTGGGAATCGTTCCAACCGATGCAGAGTGGGAGCAAGCGATTGCCTCGGTCCGGCGAGACTTGGTTCACAGCCAGTCTGATCACGCGTTGCTTGACCGATATCCGCCACTTGTCAAGAAGGTGTACGACCTTTGCCGTTTAGCCGCATCGGACCCTCAGTCGGATATCGACGACGAAATCGACCGATGCTCGGAGGAGTTCCAGGCGTATCGGCAAATGACTCAGCGGCCCGCTTTGGACGAAGCAGTTTTGGGGGCGATGTGGGAACGTGGACTGGAAAGCCGAAATACTCAGATTGCGTACCGCCCAACCGGATCGTGGCAGATGGTCCGCATCGAAACCGGGGCCCTGCCGGCAAGTCCCGTTCAACTGTATCTCTATCCGCTGCCTGCCAATGTGTGGATTCGCCGCGCGACCTGGCGCCATGGGGAGCATGCAACCGAAGGGGTTGTCGAATCGGGAAGGTCCGGCAACCTTCGAGAGCAATTCGGGCTGTCATGCGTTTCGATCATCCACGGTCCAGATCAGGTAGTTGTCAGAACACCGGCGGCAAAGGGTCCCTTTGCCCTCGAACTCGAGTTTCTGGTGGAATCCAACAATTTCGTGATCGGCGACACCTATCGGGTGCTGTCAGAGATGTGCCGCAAATAGATCCATTCTGCGTGTGACCGTAAAATGAACTCAACGATGAACGACCGAGTGTGTGTGATCATGGCGGGAGGAGTCGGTGAGCGTTTCTGGCCGCTCTCGACGCCCGGGCGTCCCAAGCAGCTGTTGAAGTTGACAAGCCCCGACAAGACGATGATCCACGAGGCGGTCGAGAGAATCGCCCCAGTGTTCAAATCGGACGCTCTATACATCTCTGCTTCCGAGGCGCTTCGCGAGCCGGTGCTAGGAGCGAAGCTGGTTGATCCAACTCGCGTCTTCACCGAACCAACTCGGAGAAACACCCTCGGCGCCCAATGCTGGGTCGCCGCCAACCTGATTGCAGCCGGGCGGGCGGACGTGACGATCGCTGTGTTGACGTCCGATCACATGATCGGCGAGCCCGATCGATTCCGTGGTTCGATATCGGCGGCCATGAGTGCGGCTGAACACTACGGAGGCATCGTGACGATTGGCATCTTGCCTACGAGGGCCGAGTCCGGTTACGGCTATATCGAGGAGGGCGATCCCGACGAGATGCCGTCAATCGGCGACAGAACGGCACTGCGCGCTCGTTCGTTTCGCGAGAAACCATCGGTGGAGACTGCCGAGGAGTTCTTGGCGGCAGGCAATTTCTTGTGGAACTCCGGGATGTTCTTCTACACTCTCCCGTCGTTCCTGGACGAGTTGCTGCGTTGGCAGCCGCAAGCCCACGAGGCGACGCTCGCGATTGCCGAGGATCTGAAGGACGGGCGTCGTACCGACGCAACGAAGCGGTTCGAGAGTTTGCCGAACATCTCGATCGACTATGCGATCATGGAACACTCGGATCGGATTCGGGTGATTCGTGCCGACTTCCCGTGGGATGACGTCGGCGCCTGGGACGCGATGGACCGAACCCGCCAGTGCGACGAGAAAGGCAACGTCATCGAGGGAGAAGTGTTGGTCGCGGACTCCCAGAATTGCATTGCGCTCTGCTATCACCCCAAGCTCAGGCTTGGTCTTTTGGGGCTGGCCGATATGGTGGTGGTGGCGGGGGAGGACGCGGTGCTCATCTGCCACAAGCGTGATGCTCAGAGGGTCAGGTTGTTGGCCAATCAGGATGCCCCCGATGGGCGGGGCAACCCGTGACGAGGTTGCCTACCCTCGCCTTCCTATCGATGTTGGCAGCCGCAAGCACGGTTGCGCGCGCTCAGTCCCCCGATCCCTATATGACCGAACAAAACCGCATGATGGCTCGTACCATGGCGTCTCGAAGCGTGGATTGGCGCAACGGGCCAATCGTCTACCAAGTGTTCGTCGATCGATTCGTGCCACCGGCAAACTTGAACGCAAAACGCCACCTCTATGCCCCGCCGCGCTTGCTGCGTGAATGGACGGATGTGCCAAAGCCTGGACATCAAGATCGGGAGCACGGCGTTTGGACGCATGAACTGGATTTCTGGGGCGGCGACCTAAAGGGCGTTGAGACGAAGTTGGACTACGTTCGGTCGTTGGGAGCGGATGTGCTGTACCTCAACCCGATCCAGTCCGCTCTGACAAACCACAAGTACGACGCGATGGATTGGGCCGACGTGGCGCCCGAATATGGCACCCGGCAAGACGTGCTCGATATCGCCCATATGCTTCATGGCAAGGGGATGAAGCTGATGCTGGATGGAGTGTTCAACCACATGGGCCTTGCTTCTCCCAGGTTTCAGGATGCGTTGAAGAACCCTCAGAGTCCGTATCGGAACTGGTTCTTCATCGACCCAAAGTACCCGCGAGGCTATCGCACATGGGCGAACACCGGAAACCTCGTCGAGGTTCGCCTCGAGGATCGGGGCCTTCGCGACTACCTTTGGGAGGGGCATGACTCGGTCGTGCAGAAATATCTGCGGGACGGAGTCGACGGTTGGCGGCTGGATACCGCATTCGAACTCGGCCCAAAGTATTTGAGCGATTTGACAAAGGCCGCTCACCGGGCCCGGGCGGACAGCGCTGTGGTCGGCGAGGTCTGGAACTATCCGCAAGGCTGGTCTCCCGCACTCGACGGAGTTATGAACTTCTTTGCCCGGCGGGTCGTGCTGGATTCGATCGCGGGGAAGACCGCGCCGTCGATTGCCAACCGGCTTCTGGAGCGAATGGTCGACGACTGCGGGATCAAGCATTTGCTCAAGTCCTGGCTCGTCCTCGACAACCACGACACCGATCGGCTGAGGTCGATCTTGCCGGACGTGAAGGAACGCCATCTTGCCCAGGTTATGCAGTTCACCTTGCCGGGGGCGCCGGTGCTTTACTACGGCGTCGAGGTCGGGATGGAGGGGAAGGGAGATCCCGGTAGCCGGGGGCCGATGCGCTGGGATCTCGTGTCGGACGATAACCCGGAAACCGCGTGGCTGAAGCGGATCGTGGGTTTGAGAAAGTCCAGCCGAGCATTGCGAATCGGGGACTATGCGGCCTTGGATTGCAGCCGGCTCATCGGATTCTCGCGTCGGACGGACAAGGCGTTGGAGTCGGTGTTCGTATTCGCGAATCCGTCGAACGAGACGGTTCATGAAACGGTCTCTTGTCGAGACGGCATGTTGATGAATGGCGGTCAACTCAAAGACATGCTCGACGGCGCCTTGTTCACCGCGTACTCAGGGATCATCGAAATTGCGGTCCCCGCCAAATCGGCCAGGGTCCTGGAGATGGTCCAGCCGAGGGGCTATACACCCTACAAGCGCGTTCATTAGGCGGTTCTCCCTCCGTTGCCGCGCTACCCAATCAACTGCTCCGGCCCCAAAGATTCAAATTGCTACAAGCGAAACGCCGGTAGGAACCCTCCGGCGGCTACATGGGCTTCGGCATTGCTCCAAAACTCCGCCGCGCGCCCCGCAAGATCAGTGAACTTTCGCTCTTGCGGACGCATTGTCTTGTTCCAGGACGTCCGATGGCGGGCGTATGACAAGGAGAACAAACATGAGAACAATCAACTACATCCTCACCACGGCGGTGGCGCTTCTGGCGGTGGCCGGACTGGTCGATGCACAAACGATGGCGGGGAACGGTGCGATCAAAAAGATCTCGAAGTCTGACACAGAGTGGCGCAAGACCTTGACGGCGAAGCAATACGACGTGCTTCGGAAGGCGGGCACTGAAGAGGCGTATACGGGAGCCTTTTGGAACAACCATGAGAAGGGCGACTACTTCTGCGCCGGTTGCGGCCTGAAGCTTTTCACCTCGGCGACCAAGTTCGACTCCAACACCGGCTGGCCGAGCTTCTACGCGCCGGTCGCGAAGAACGTGATCGAGACTCATCGCGACCAGACGTTTGGGATGGACCGGACAGAGGTCGTTTGCGCCCGGTGCGGCGGTCACCTTGGGCATGTGTTTGACGACGGTCCTGAACCGACCGGCCTACGCTACTGCATGAATTCAGTTGCCCTCAAATTCGCAAAGGTCGGCGCTCACAAGTAGGAGATTTGGCTTGCCCAATCAGATGATCGGTAAATGATCGGGTTTTGATCTGGCGTTGGAAACGGCGTGTGGATAGGCTCCTTGTATTGCTCCGGGCGGGAATGTCCGGAGATATACAAGGAGAGTTGTCCCATGCATAGTCTTGAAGAACCCGTTCTCGCCGTTACCGGTCTCGATCGCCGGCAATTTCTCAGAGGCGCCGGCGCTGCAAGCGCCACCTTGATCGCCGGCGGTCTGCTGGCCGGTTGCGGCGGAAATGGCACGAGCGCATCGAAGACCGCCAGCACGAGCGACATGCAGATTCTGGGCGCAGCCAAGATCGCGGAGGCGCTCGCGGTTTCGATGTACACCGCGTTCAACGCATCCGCGATCTTCGAAGGTGTGGGCGCAAGCGATCAGGCGTATTTTGCTGCCGCGCTCAATGAGGAGATGTTTCACTACAACCTTCTCAAGGGCGCCACCGGTGGCACCGACGCCCAAACGACATATTTCTTCCCGACCGGGACTTTTACTGATACCCAGACCACGATCAACGTGATGACCACCCTCGAAGAAGCGTTCGTCGCCGCTTACTTGATCGGGGTTCGCGACCTCTCGACTCCGTCGTTGCGGGTCCTCGCCGCCCAGATCATGGGAATCGAGAGCGATCATCGCACCCTCATTCGAACGGTTGCCGGCGATCTCGGCCTATCGACCACCACCGGCCTCTCGGGAATGGCCGAACCGGCGTCGCCCCCCAACAACAGCGTGTACGAGCGGACCTTCTCGCTCACTTCCATCGGACAGGTCGTAACCGCGCTCACTCCTTTCCTGAGCGCCAGTTCTTCCCACTCGGTTTCGGCGCCGTTTAGCCCGAGCTTTGTGCCGAGCAATGCAAATCTTGTCGGTAATCCGCCCGACTGATGCATCGACCACATGCCGGACGAGAAGTGAACTCGTTCGGCCCATAATGAGTCAGAAGGCGAATTCGCGAGCCGCTGACCCATGCACATCCCCGACGCATATTTGAGCCCGGCAACCGAGGCGGTCGCGTTCGTCGTGATGGCTCCGATTTGGATGGTCGCGGTTCGGAAGACCTCGCATTCGCTCAGTTCCCGTCAGACCCCTCTCCTATCGGTGGGCGCAGCATTCTGCTTCGCGGTGCAGATGTTCAACATTCCCGCCATTGGCGGCACGAGCGCCCATGCGTTGGGGGCGACCCTTCTGGCGATCCTAGTGGGTCCATGGGCCGCACTGATGGGCATCTCCCTCGAACTGGCGATCCAAGCCTTGCTGTTCGGCGATGGAGGCATCCTGTCTCTCGGCGCCAACTGTTTCGACATGGGGTTTGTGGCGGTCTTTGTCGGATATGGGCTTTATCGTCTGCTAGTTGGGAGCCGATCCGGCTCGGGCATGCGGAGCATCGTGGCGGCGGGCGTGGCAGCGTATGTCGGGACGGTCTCAGCATCCTTCAGCGCCGGGCTCTTGCTTGGAATCCAGCCGGCGATTGCCCACGACCAGGCCGGGCACGCCCTTTACTGTCCGTTCGGTTTGAGCGTCGCCATCCCGGCGATGGTGATCACCCATATGCTAGTGGCGGGGCCGGCTGAGGCGATCATCACGGTCGCCGCGCTTGCGTACCTGCGGCGAACCTATCCCGAACTCATCGCCGACCACGCCAAGCCACACTTGGGGACAGGACTCCGTTTGGCGCGTGGTTTGGCCTGGGTACTCGTGCTAACCCCCCTCGGCCTGATCGCAAACGGAAGCGCTTGGGGCGAGTGGGAGTTGACCGAGCTTCGGAGAATGGTCGGCTATGCGCCGGCCGGGATCATGCAAGCGAAGCCGATCATTCGTCCGCTGCTGCCGGATTACGGGTTTGCCGGTTCGACCGGCGGTTTCTTGGTAGGCCTCGGATATCTGGTCAGCGCTTTCATAGGATGTGCGCTCGTAGCGGGATTCACTCGGACGCTGCTCCATCGGCGAACCGTCGAGCCGATGGAGCAATCTTCGCCGGGCGCTCCGGGCGGGAGCTTGCCGGACTGGATGGTGCTGCCGAACCCGCCCTGTACGGTCAGCAGCTCACACGGTGGACCTTGGCTGGAACGGGCATTGCTACGTATGAGGGAGAAGGTGGCAAGTTCGATCGCGTCGGAGACCGTCGCGAGGCAAGCCGGATTGCTGCAGAGTGTCCAACCTACGGCCAAAACGGTCGGATTCCTAATCCTGCTTCTATCGGTGGCGGTTTCGAGATCGTTCCTTGTACTCGTGTTGTTGGCACTCGCGATTCTCGTTTCCTCGGCGGCTTCGAGAGTGCCGATCGCTGACTTTGTTCAGCGAGTCGGTGCCACGACTGCGTTCTTTGGGCTGATTGTCGCCGTTCCGGTTGCCTTTCAAACCGTCTCTCCCGGCTCGACGATATGGAGTGTATTTGGCATCACCGTATCGGTCGGCGGAGTTCATTCGGCGGCTTTGATCCTTCTCCGACTTGCCTGCGGGATCGGCTTGGCCATCCTTTGGAACTTGACGACGCCTTGGCGGCGCCTCATCCGGTCGTTTCACTCGCTGGGCGTGCCTAACCTTGTGCTGACGACGGCGACGCTAACGTATCGATACCTTTTCGTGACCGTAGAGACGTTGGCCGACATGGTCGAGGCGCGTACCTCTCGGCAGGCCGGTGGCCTGAGTAAGCGCGAAGCCAGGCTGTATGCGGGAACTGGCTCGGCCGTTCTGTTCTCCAAGAGCCTGGCTTTCTCTGAGGAACTCCACCTTGCGATGCAATCGCGCAGCTTCGATTCCTTCCCCAAAAGCGAGCCCTCTCGAAGGTTGAGCGGCGTTGATTTCGTATTTTTACTGGCGGCGATTGCCGCTCTCGCCATCTCCTATGGGGTGTCTGGTCATGTTGCTTGAACTCCGCGACGTGGCATACCGCTACGTCGACGGCGCGGTGGCACTTGAGAGGATAAGCATGACGGTCGAAACAGGCGATCGGCTCGCGATCCTGGGCGCAAACGGTAGCGGGAAGTCCACGCTGCTCCGCATCCTGAACGGTCTGATCTTCCCGACATCCGGGGTCGCGCTGTTTCGGGGACAGGAACTATCGGAGAGGGCTCTCTCTGCGCCTGACCTGAAGCACGAATTTCGTCGCACCGTCGGGTTCGTCTTCCAAAACGCAGACGCACAGCTTTTCAACGCGACCGTCGAGGAGGAGATTGCCTTCGGTCCGGGACAACTGGGACTGAGCCGGGCGGAGACTCACGAACGGACGCATGACGTGATGCGGTTCTTGGGCATCGAACACCTCTCGGAGCGGCCGCCGTTCCGTTTGAGTGGCGGAGAGAAGCGGAAGGTCGCCATCGCATCCGTTCTCAGCATGAACCCGGAGGTGCTGATCTTCGACGAACCGTTCCTTGGACTGGACCCAAGGTCGCAGGCCTGGCTCGTTCGGACCATCACCCAGCTTCAATCCGCCGGCAAAACGACGATCGTGGCCACCCACACGCTTGATACGCTGCCCAAGATCGCCGACCGAGCCCTCGTCCTATCGGAGGCACACCAGGTCGTTTCGGCCGGCCCGTTGTCGCCCATTCTGGCCGACGAGAACCTTCTGCGTTCGGCGAATCTGGTGGAGTGATGCCGGAACCGGAAGGACCGGCGCGATCTACGATGCCGCGTCCAAACCTCCGACATCACTCCACTACTCCACCACTCCGCCCCTGTCTTTAGATAACCTCCGCGAGGGGTTGAATCGCGTCCGGGACGAGTTCGGGGACGAGGACGGTGACGACCTTCGTGAAGCGCTCGGGGTCGTATGACTCCATGAGGCGCTTGGCGGCGCGGCTGTGGGTCGCATGATGGTGATCGAGGATCATCTGTCGGACTACCGAGGCGTCTTCGGCGTCGAGGGGCAGCGTCTGCACGTAGGCCGTATTCAGCTTAGAGAGATCCGCATCGAGGAGGTAGACGATGCCGCCCGTCATGCCCGATCCGAGGTTTACGCCCGTCGACCCCAGAACGAGAGCGGTGCCTCCCGTCATGTATTGGAACGCGTTCGCCTCGACCCCTTCGACAACGATGCGGGGACCTCCGCCTTCGTGATTCTTTCGGAGGCAGATGCCGAATCGGTTGCCGGCCCGGCCCGCGATAAACACGGTCCCACCGCGCGCGCCGTAGCCGAACGTGTTGCCGACAAGCGCCAACTTCTCGTGACCTTTGGGCGGAACGATTGTGAGCGTGCCGCCATAGCTGGCGGTGAAGCACGAATCGGCCGCTACACCTGTCAATCGGAAGCTCATCCCATCGACGGCATAGGCGGCATAGAAGTGGCCGGCCGCGCCGGAGTGGATGAAGTGGATCGAACCGTCCTGGAGCCCCTGGTCACCGTAAACACGGGCAATCATTCCGGCAGCCGCGATTCCTACGCAGCGGCGCTCGTTGGTCAGAGATCCGGCGAGTTCGACGTCCTCGCCGCGCAAGGCTCGTAGGGCGGCGGTCGTCTCGTAGTCGTCGAGTTTCGGCAAGTGGGCACGCGTCTGCGCGGCGTAGTCCCGTGACTGAATTCGGCCGTGGGGCGCTCGGAGGATCGTGCTCAGGTCGAGCAGGCCAGCCTTGCCCTGAAGCTGTGGCCTTCGCTCCAGCAGTTCGCGGCGGCCGATGACCTCGCTCAGCTTGGCGATTCCCATCTCCGCCATCGACTCACGCACTTCACGTGCGGCGTATCGAAGCATCCGGGCGACATGCTTGCTGTCTCCCGTGAAACGGGCAATCCAGTGTGGGTCCTGGGTGGCCACTCCGGGTGTACACCCTAGTCGCCGCTTGCCGGTCGGGTCCGAAGGGTCGGGGCCGCTTAAGTGGCACTTTCGAAGCATGGAGCATCCGATTGCGATCAGCAGGCTGGTGCCGAACCCGACCCGGTCGGCCCCGAGCAGGAACAACTTGAGCGCCTGTTCGCCGGTCTGGACTCCGCCATCCACGCTTAGTTCGATAAGATGGCGCGTGTTCTCCTCGACCAGCAGGTCTTGAACGACGGGAAGGACCGCAACGACGGGGGCCCCCGCGTGCTTCTGATCCACGCGCTTGGCAGCGCCGGTTCCACCGCAGCCATCGCTGATGTGAAGTCGATTGGCACCCGCATTGACGCCGCCCATGCACACCATCTCGATGCCGTAGGTCGCCACATACTTCAGGGCACAGTTCACCTTCGGATTGAGGTGTCGCCAACTCTCGATCATCAGCTTCACGTCTTCGATCGAATAGAGGTTGTGATTGATGGGTGGCGAAACCAACTCGTATCCGGGTTCGCAGCCGCGCTGGTGGGCAACCTTAACCGAGACTTTCTTGCCAGGAAGTTGGCCGCCCTTTCCGGGCTTAGCGCCTTGGGCGAACTTTACTTCGGCCTCGTCCGCCATTGCGGCCGTCATGGGCGTGATCGTAAACCGCCCGCCCGCGTACTGAACGCTGCGGTTGCCGTCGCTCTTGCCGATACGCTTCTTGTCGAAACCGCCTTCGCCGGTGTTGGCAACCGGGCCGATTCCGCCTGGAATAGGCTGGCCGGCTTGGGCGAATTTGATGCGGCACAGTCGATAGAGGGTGTTCATGCCCTTCGCGACCGCTCGGTGGGCCGGCTCAGAGAGAGCGCCTTCGCTCATTCCAGGCGCCATGAAGCGCCACAAGATGCTCTCTTCCGACTCGACTTCGTCAATCGGGATGGGTGTGCCTGTCCGGAACTTGAGGCAGTCCAGGATGTTGATCGGCTCGCGATCGGATACAAGCCGGCTGTAGTCCCGGTAGGCCTCCCATGAGCCGGGCTCTGCGGCATGAATCTTCTTGGCCGAGTATCCCGAGGCAGCGTGGAGCGAGCGGACGATATCCGCGTTGTTGGCATGCCGGCGGCCGCCCTTCGAATGCCGGTACTCCCCCGCATCGACAAGCGAGCCACTGAATTGCTCGTCAAACGCATCCTGGTAGAACGAGAACCACTCAAGGTCCAACACGTCGCTCGTGATGCCCCCCAAATGGACGGGAACGCCCGGGAACTCCTCCTTGACCAGCGTCGCATCGAGTCCGATCGCTTCGACCAAGCGAGCTCCGCAGTAGGCGGACGACGGAGTAACGCCCATCATCGACATCGCCTCAAGGTATCCGGAGCGCAGACCCTTCAGGTATTTCTCCTCGTCCTCTCCCGCCGTATAGCATCCGAGCCACGGACAAACGGCATCGGTGCCCAAGGTCACGAGGAGTGCGGCATGGTGGATGTCCCAAATGCCTACGTCGGCCACAAGCCCGATTTTGTGCCGAAGACCCATGTCGACCAGCCGCTGGTGAAGGCGGCTCAATACGCGCAGGGCGGGGAGCGGCGCTTCGTGCTCGTTCGGATATCGGTCCGAGAGGATGAGTACGGAGGCATCGCGCGCCATCTGGGTTGCTTGTCCCACTGCGCCCGCAATCGCCGCCTCGATTCCCTCGGAGCCGCACATGGCTTCGAACATCAGAGGGACGACCCGGACCCCCGGCTGACTGCGGAGCCAGGCGAGATGACCATTCGACAGAATCCTCGATTTGAAATCGTAGAGCGGGCCGTTGGCACTCGACCAGAGCCCGCCTCGGTCGCCGACGATCGCGGTCGTGTCGAATACCCATTCGTCGCGAATGGGATCGACGGGAGGACTTGTTTCCTGGGCGAAGCGAAGCTTGAAGTAATCCTCAAGGCGGCGCGGAAGGATGTCCAGCATGGCAGCCGGCGCAGTATCGTCGCCCATTGAGCCGATGGCCGGCTTGCCGGTATGTGCCAGAGAGTCGATCACGACCTCGACATCCTCTTTTTTCATGCCGAACGAGGCCTGAATTCGATGTAGCGTGCTTTCGTCAGGACCCGGCGTCGATTCGATGGCCTGGCCCTCTGTGATCCGCTTGGTCGGATAGTGGAAGGCGTCTCGCGTGACCTCTTTCGAGACCGCGTCGTTGAACAGAATCTTTCCGGACTGGAGGTTGATGGCGATTGTTTCGCCGGGACCCATGACGCGTTGCGTCTCGACCGGACCCAAGTCGATGTGCCCCGTTAACTCGCTGGCGGCGAGGGCGTAGTCCTTGGTAGTTACGAACCAGAGAGGTCGCAGTCCGTTTCGGTCAAGGTGAGCCACCGCGTGGTCGCCGTCACTCCCCACGATAGCCGCCGGCCCGTCGCACGCGCCGAGATAGACAGAGGTCGCGCGGTAGAACTCGCGCAAGGGATCGTCCTCGGCCAAGATGGAGGCGGCGCCGGGCAGCAGCGCCAGCAGCGCCTGCGGGTATGTCATGCCGCCTGCCAGCAGGGCAATAACCATATCGTCGAGGTTGGCGGTGTCGGAACCGCCGGAACAGACGATCGAGGCGACCTGCATCGCGATCTTGGAAAGCGTGGGATGGCGCTCAACCAGATTGTTGATCAAGTCGCCGCCAATTGCGTTCATCCACGCGACGTTGCCGGCGATCGTCGAGACCTCGCCGTTGTGGGCAATCGACCAGAACGGTTGGGCGCGCCTCCATGCGGTCGTCGTGTTCGTGCAGTAGCGGCTGTGGAACAGCACGTACCGAGACGCGACCTGGGGGTCCTCGAGATCCGGATAGAGGCTTCCGATCTTCGAAAGCTCGGCCAGTCCCTTGTAGACGACGGTGCGATTGGAGAGGCTGGAGATGGAGAACTGATCTCCCGCATATTCGTGGAGCACCCTGTCGAGGGCCAAGCGAAGGAGGTAACGGCACGCGAACCAGCCTTCTTCACCGAGGTCGGACGGCCGGCGGAAGAGTGCTTGACGCACCGTGGGCAACGTCCGAAGCGCTCCGCTGTCGGGGGGAAGCGCTCCCGGGTTGATCGGAACGTCCGCCCATTGCAGTACCGGCGCTCCCGCGTCGGCAGCCAGATCTTCGACTACCTCGACGCATTGGCGTCGAAGGGGGGCATCGTATGGCAAGAAGAACATGCCGAGAGCCACGTCGCGCTGGGCGATCAGCTTGGCGTGTTCAGAGAAACGGTCGAGCAGCAACGGCCATGGGATATCGATCTGAACGCCCGCGCCGTGTCCTGGCGCGCCCCGGTGGTCGTAGCGTTTGGCGATATCAAGCGCGACGTCGAGAATGCGTCGTTCTGCGACGCCACGCCGGCTGGCCAAAAAGCCGATGCCGCATGCATCAGCCTCAAGAACTGTCTTACCGTTTCGCTTTACTTCGTACAATGTGCCTCCAAACACGTCGCGAGCTTTGCGACAAGTCCGGGGGCGTCGTTACCGTCCGGGGAATGCATCCTTCTAGACTGTTGTATATCCATCGAGTTTCTGCCTTGAAACTCGATGGCTCGTTGGACCGCAGTTCGATCGTTCTCTGTCGAGTCGCCCCATGTCGCGTGCGCTAGTCTTGCGACGCGACTTGGCTCCGACCGACGAACCAGTCCCAGAAGTCTCAGCCGACCGGCGGCCCTGCGTGCGTCACTGCACCTTTATGAGCCGGACCGACCTGGGCCGCATATTTGCCGAGCGCACCCGACAGATGTCGCCTTGGAGGTGCCCAGGCGGCCTTTCGTCGGGCCATCTCCTCGTCCGATATCTCGATCGACAACACGCCGTTCTCCGCGTCGACCGTCACGATGTCGCCATCATGCACCAAGGCGATTGGGCCGCCCTCGTAGGCTTCGGGGCACACGTGCCCAACCATCAATCCTCGAGTTGCGCCGCTGAACCGACCATCGGTAAGCAGCGCGACGTCGTATCCCAATCCCTGTCCCACAATCGCCGAGGTCACGCCGAGCATTTCGCGCATGCCCGGACCGCCCTTAGGCCCCTCGTAGCGGATCACGACGATATCGCCTCGCTTGATTTCGCGCGCTTGAACCGCAGCCATCGTTGCCTCCTCCCCGTCGAAAACCCGCGCTGGACCTGTTTGTGCCAGTTTGGTGACGCCCGCCGTCTTAATCACTCCGCCATCGGGAGCAAGGTTCCCCCTAACGATCGCCAATCCCCCGGTTGGTGAGAAAGGCGCATGGTGCGTCGTCACAACATCCTGACCTGCGGGAACTTCGACGTCCTTCAGGTTCTCGGCCATCGTCTTTCCGGTGATCGTCATCGCATCGCCGTTGAGGACTCCGGCGTCCAAGAGGGCCTTCAGAACAACCGGAACCCCACCCACGTTGTGGAGGTCTAGCATAACGTACTTGCCCCCCGGACGTAAACTGGCAAGAATCGGGGTTTGATGGCTGATCCTCTGGATGTCGTCAAACGTGATCTCGATTCCGAGTTCGAAGGCGATGGCCGGGATATGGAGCGCCACGTTGGTGCTGCCGCCGGTCGCCGCGCCCACCATGATCGCGTTTTCGAACGCCTTCTTGGTGAGAATGTCGCTCGGCTTGAGCCCGGTGTTAAGCGCATTGACGATCGCCTCGCCGATGCGCTTTAGGTATTGGTCCCGGTCTGCGGATTCGGCAGGCGGGGAAGACGAGCCGGGAAGCGCCATCCCTAGCGCCTCGGCTACACATGCCATCGTGTTGGCGGTGTATTGCCCACCGCAAGCGCCCGCGCCCGGGCATACGGCGCACTCGATCGCGTGCAACTCCTCTTTGGTGATCGTTCCCGCTGCGTAGGCGCCCGCCGCCTCAAACGCATCTTGGATCGTGACGTCCTTGTCCTTGTATCGGCCCGGCATGATGGTGCCGCCGTAAAGGAATACGCTCGGCACGTCGAGCCTTGCCATCGCCATCAGCATGCCGGGCAAGCTCTTGTCGCATCCGGCGACTCCGACCAGCCCGTCATAGCAGTGGGCGCGCATCATCAATTCCACCGAATCGGCGATCACTTCGCGCGAAATGAGCGACGCCTTCATCCCCTCGTGCCCCATCGCGATGCCGTCGCTCACCGAGATCGTGTTGAAGCGCCGGCTGGTCGCGCCGCTTGCGGTGACCGCTTCTGCGATCGTCTGTCCCTGCTCGTGCAGGTTGACATTGCATGGAGTCGCTTCGCTCCAAACGGTGGCGACTCCCACCCAAGGCTGGACCATGTCCTTGTCGCCAAGTCCCATGGCGCGGAGCATCGACCGGTTTGCAGTCTTGTCCACGCCTTCGGTGATCGTTCGTGATTTGTGTCTTGGATCCATGATTTGTTCTTGAATTATGAGGGCTTGGTTCCGGCGAGGACGGCGAGTTCGCGCCACTTCCAGAAGCAGTCCACGTCGATGAAACCGGCCCTAATTAGCCAGTCAAGTTGGATGGCCGGCGGGGTACACCGGTTTGATCGATCCTCGGTCTCCCGGGTGATGCCCATCGCGTCGAGGAAATCGTCGTGAAGTTTGTCGGTAGGAGCGGAGACGTGCTCCAGGTTCACGAATACGCCGCCCGGTTCCAGGATCTCGAACACTTCTCGATAGATCGTCTGTTTTCGATCGTCCTCGACGTGGTGAATCGCGAAGCTGGAGACGACGGCGTCGAATCGGCCGAGATACAGAATCGAGTCGGCGAAGTCGTGGTACTGCACCGAGACCTCGTTGCGGTTGGCGAATCGCGCCCTGGCTCTCTCGAGCATTGGCTCGGAGAAGTCGACCGCCAAACCGGTGGCCAGTGGGTGGACGGCCAGAACGAGATCGATCAGGCGGCCGTCACCGGTTCCGAGATCGAGCACCCTTCTCGTTGTGGAGGGCAGGAGGTCGAGAACCATGCGCTCGCCGTGCGACCGTTCTGGAATGCGGTCTGCATTCTCGAGGTAGGCAAGTGCTTTCTCCTTCGTTTGATACTCTTGAATCATGCGGGGCCTCCTACACGACCACGATAGACGCCGTTGATCTTATCGAGTTGGATTGGCGACTCAAAAAGCTCGGAGAGAATCTCGGAGGTCATGATCAGGTCCGTCGGCCCGTCCATAAACACCTTGCCGTCGCGCAGAAGCACCACTCGCTCGATCTCTGGGAATACTTCTTCCACGTGGTGAGTGACAAGGACGAGATTTGTGCCGGCGACGGCGATCCTCCTGAGGGTTTGGATCAACAGATGGGCCGACTTCATGTCAAGGCTGGTGGTGGGCTCGTCTAGCAGAAGTGCAGAGGGATCGTTGACGAGGGACCGAGCGATGAGCACGCGGCGTCCCTCTCCACTTGAAAGTTCGTCGGTCCGCCGGTCGGCCAGGTGACACGCGCCAAGGAATTTCAGCCTGCCGAGCGCTTCGTCGCGCATTTCGTCGGTGACCTCGTAAGGTTCAAGTACTCCGTAGCTGCCGAAGAACCCCGAGATGACAACATCCAGCCCGGTGACCTCACGGGAGCAGATCGCTTGCAACTCATTCGAAACGATGCCGAGGATCCGCCGCAGATCGAACAAGTTCCATCGGTCCATGCCTCCTACGCGTACCGAGCCCCTGCCGAATGCCGGGTACAGGTCCCGTGCTATCGCCTTGACCAGGGTCGACTTCCCACACCCGTTCGGCCCAAGGATCGCCACGTTCTCCCCCTTCCTCACCTCCAGCGACACGCCATCCAACGCCACCCGCCCGTTCCGGACGATGGTGACGTTTTCGATGTGGATGATGGTTGGCATGGGGAGAGATGAGGGGCGAGGGTTGGGGTGAGCAGTGGAGTGGTGGAGTAGTGGAGTGATGGAGCGACGGTGCAGTGGTTCGGCCTCTAGGGTGGTCTTCGGTGTTGCTACGGTGTTCGACCCTCTACGCCCGCCCCACGCCCCTCGACCCTAATGACCGCCCCTCTATTTGGCATTAATGAACGGCATCAGGGCACGTAGCTCTTTGCCTACTTTCTCGACGAGGAGGCCGCTTTCGGCTTGGCGATAGGCGGTCATACGGGGACGGCCGTTTTGGTTCTCGGCGATCCAGTCCTTGGCGAAGGTGCCGTCCTGGATGTCCTTGAGGAGTTCCTTCATGGCGGCCTTGGATTGTTCGTTGATCACTTTTGGACCGGCCGTATAGTCGCCCCACTCGGCGGTGTCGCTGATCGAATAGCGCATGTAATCCAGTCCGCCTTCGTACAGCAGATCCACGATCAGCTTGGTCTCGTGGAGGCACTCGAAGTAGGCCGCTTCGGGTTGGTATCCTGCTTGGACAAGGGTCTCGAATCCTGCCTTGATCAGAGCGCTCAATCCGCCGCACAGAACCGCTTGCTCACCAAATAGGTCGGTCTCGGTTTCCTCCTTGAATGTCGTTTCGAGGATTCCGGCCTTGGCGCTGCCGATGCCCCAGCCATAGCTCAGGGCAACCTGCTTGGCGTTGCCGGTGGCATCCTGGTGGACCGCCACGAGGGCAGGCATGCCGGCGCCGTTCACGTATTCGGCACGAAGCCGGTGTCCCGGGCCCTTCGGAGCAACCATGGCGACGTTGACGTTGCTCGGGGGAGCGATCAAGCCGTAGTGGATGTTAAACCCGTGAGCGAAGAGCAGGGTTTGACCGTCGCGCAGGTTATCGGCGACCTGGGTGCGATAGATGTCTCCCATCGGTACGTCCGGCGTGCAGAACATGATGACGTCCGCCCACTTCGTCAAATCCGACACCGATTCGACCTTCAGTCCGCCTTCCTCGGCCTTTGCCTTCGACTTGCTGCCCTCGTGGAGTCCGACGCGAACGTCGACTCCGCTGTCGCGCAAGTTCAGAGCATGCGCATGTCCCTGCGAGCCGAAGCCCACGATCCCGACCTTGAGCCCCTTGATTAGCTCTGGTTGAACGTCTTTTTCGTAATAGATGGTTGCCATGGTTAGTTAAGCGTGCGTGAAACAGATTCTGTGATGGAGTGATGGAGTGATGGAGTGATGGAGTGATGGAGTAGACGAGGGGTCCGACCCTCTCCCCACTCCCCGCGCCCCCCGGCCCTAGACTTTGATTGCCACCGTGCCGGTTCGTACTATCTCGGTTACGTTGTAGGGCATGAGTGCCGCGATCAGGCGTTCCAGACTTGCCACGTCCGAAACCTGCTCGACCACGATCGTCGTGGCGGTTGTTCGGGGCGTGCGCGCCATGAACTCGCTGACAATACCGTGGACGGCAGCTCTCTGCTCGGAGGTGGGCTCGACGCGGATGAGCGCCAATTCCCGCTGAACGCTGTGCTCCGGCTCCAGGTCTTCACACTCGATCACGTCGATCAGCTTGTTGAGTTGCTTGAGACACTGACTGACGACCGCGTCGTCGCCGTTCACGATAAACGTGAGGCGGCTATAGCCGGGGTCTTCGCAGTCGCCGGCGTTGAAGCTGGCCAGCGAGAACCCCCGTCGGCGGAAGAGCGAGACGAGGCGGTTGATGGTTCCTGCCTCGTTCTGGACGAGGGCGGTGATGGTGTGTTGGTGGGTGCTCATACGTGCAGCGCTCCTGCGTGGGTCGTCTCGAAGGCGCCTGCTTTGTGGGCGGCTTCACTCGGCTCGAGGTCGGGATCCATAACCAGCGCGCTGTTCGATGCGCCGGGGCCGACCATTGGGAAGACGTTCTCTTCCATCTCGACGACGAATTCGCAGAGCACCGGACCGTCGTGCTCGGACGCGCCCTTCAACGTGTCGGCGATATCCTCCATGCGGGAACATCGATAGAACTGCACTCCATAGGCGTCCGCGAGCTTGCCGAAGTCGGGCGAGCCCATCGCCACGTGGCTGTGCCGGTTGTCGTAGAACAGCTCCTGCCACTGACGAACCATGCCGAGGAACCCGTTGTTCAGCAGGCAGATCTTGACGTTGCAGTTGTACTCGACCGCCGTCTGGAGTTCCTGAAGGGTCATCTGGAATCCGCCGTCTCCGACAACCGCCCATACCTCTTCGTCCGGACGAGCGAACTTGGCGCCCATCGCGGCGGGGAAGCCGTAGCCCATCGTTCCGAGTCCGCCGGACGATAGGAAGCTAAGCGGCTTCTTCATCCGATAGAACTGGGCCGTCCACATCTGATGCTGGCCCACGTCGGTGGCGACGATCGCCTCACCCTTCGTATGATCGTTGAGCGCTTTGAGCACGGTTCGCGAAAGGAATCGGCCCTGCGGAACGATCAGGGGATAAGCCGACTGCCATTTCTTGATCTGAGCCAACCACTCGGGGCGGTCTTGCGGCTCGATCAGCTTGTTGACGGCGGACAGACTGGCCTTCAGGTCACCGACGACCCATGCGACGGGAGTGACCGTCTTGCCGATCTCGCTCGGGTCAAGGTCGAAATGGACAATCTTGGCTTTGGGTGCAAATCCGCTCGTGTTGCCGGTCAGCCGGTCGTCGAAACGGATGCCGATGCCAAGGACGAGATCGGCCTCTTGGACGGCGAGAGTGCCGGTCGCTTCGCCGTGCATGCCCATCATGCCGAGGGAGAGTTCGTGGTCGCGAGGAATCGAGCCCAGTCCCAGGAGCGAGTTGATAACGGGGATCTTTGTCGTCTCGGCGAAGTATCTCAGCTCTTCCATCGCCCCGGAATGGAGAACGCCTGCTCCGGCGATCATGACCGGGCGCTTGGCCCCCTTGATCAGCCGGACAGCTTCTTCGATCTGGTCCTTGGGAGGCGCGCCAGGTACGGTGTAGCCGCGGCGGGAGATCGTGGTCGGAAAGGGGGCGGATGTGGTGGCGGTGAAGACGTCTTTGGGGATATCGACGAGGACAGGACCCTTTCGTCCAGTATTGGCAAGGTAAAAAGCCTCCGCCAGCACTTGGGGCAGTTCGTCGATGTTGGTGACGAGGTAGTTGTGCTTGGTGATCGGGATCGTGATGCCTTGGATGTCCGTCTCTTGGAACGCATCTTTGCCGATCGCCCACGAGTTGACGTTTCCGGTGATGGCGACCATCGGGATGCCGTCCATGATCGCGGTGGCAATTCCCGTCACCAGGTTGGTGGCGCCAGGTCCGCTCGTCGCAAGGCAGACACCGACGTTGCCGGTCGCTCGGGCATAGCCGTCCGCCATGTGGGCGGCGCACTGTTCGTGTCGGACCAGCACGTGGCGCACCTGCGGCCAGTTCAGCATTTCGTCGTACAGAGGCAGGACAACGCCGCCTGGATATCCAAAAATCGTGTCGACACCCTCGCGAACGAGGGCTTCCATGACTATCTTCGCACCGGATCGGTTCATACGTTCGCTCCTATGCCCGGCATCGGGCGGGGAACCGACGACCCTGTCGGTACGCAATCCTTTCCGTATTTTGCATTGCCAGTGGAGGCATTCGTTGACTCCAAAAGCACCGAAGGCCTTCCCGGTTTCCCGGGAAGGCCTTCTTCAAGGTGTGAGCTTCGTTTCAGCTTCCCGGGTCGTTACGTTGGACTTCCGCTAATAAGTCCAAGAATGAGACCAAGAAGGACGACGAGGCCGACGCCGAGAAAAACTCGTACGTTCAAAGCCACCGTATCGATCGAAGCTCGTGCAAACACGTGGGGTCGATAATACCATACTTTTTTGTTCGGGGTTCGGGGTTCGGGGTTCGGGGTTCGGGGTTCGGGGTTCGGGGTTCGAGGTTCGAGGTTCGTGGTGCAGGGAGCGGGGGTGTTGTCGTTTTCTTGGAGAATGGGTGGCGCGGCCTTGCCTGGCCTCAGGGTGAGGATTCGGCAAGTAGATAGCTTGCGTGGCCCAATGTCTGTGTGCGAGTCAGTCTGGATCGGGAAAAGCTGTTCTCGTTTATGGATGAGATTGGGCGGGGACCTGGTTGAGAGGGGGATGCGGGACCTTGAGAATCGGGTGGCTTCCGACGAGGCGTTGCTCGTCCTGATCGCTTCCCCCCGCCTCAAGCAACTGGGGATTCCTGTGCCGGACCGGCAACCCCTTGCCATGCCTTGGGAGCATGCGTTGTACGATCGGATCGAGTCCCGAATGCCGAAGAGGGCTCACGTGGCTTACAACGCCTATCTTGCTCGCATCGTCAGCTTTGCGAATGCCTATCGGTCGCAGGACTCACTCGACGATTGATGAATTGCGGCGAGCATAGTATCCTCCGAACAGAAACGCAATGAAATTCGACCTGTTCGTCAGCTACAGCCGCAAGGACAATGAACCGGACTGGATTTCGGGGTTCGTTGAGGCGCTCAAGCGGCGACATTTGGAGTTCACGGGGCGGGAACTGCGCGTGTTCTTCGACCAGAAGGAGATCGGGAACGGGGAGCAGTGGCGGCACCGGATTCGGGGGGGCCTTCGCGATTCCGCCTACATGATGGCGGTCGTGTCGCCGAACTACTTTGCAAGCGACTACTGCCGGTGGGAGTTCGACGAGTTCGCCTCGCGCGAATTCGAGCGTCTGGCGGTCGGCGAAGCGATCGGCCCGATCTATTGGGTTTCGGTGCCCGGGTTTCCAAGCGAGGCGCACGAAGATCCGTGGAAAGCGGACCTGTCGCTTCGGAACATGTCGCCGGTGCCGCTTTGCCCATGGCAGGAGGGACTGGAAGAAAGCCTAAGGGAGCGGGACGTGTCGAACGTCCTGAGCCAACCGCTGGAGGAGATCGTTCGGGCGGTAGACGATCGAAGCCGCCGGCGTGACTTGGCCAAGGCGTCGCCGACGAACATGGGGGAGGCGCTGACCCCGAACTTCGTCGGTCGGTCGAGAGAGTTGGTGAAGCTGCACGAGTCGCTTGCGTTCGGGCGGGTCGGCGCGATCACGTCGGTGCAAGGGATCGGCGGTATCGGGAAGACCGAGTTGGCGTATGCCTACGCCAAGGCATACGCCCACGAGTACCCGGGCGGCCGGTGGCTGGTGACATGTGACCGCCGGATCGATCTCAAGCAGGCGATCGCGGATGCTCTTGCGACCTGGTGGCAGATCCCTCCGCTCAGCGCCGACGTCACCGCGGAGGACCGCTGGGCGGTCTTCCTCGCTAACCTAGAAGCGCACGGCAAGGCGCTCTTCGTGCTGGACAACGTCAGCGAACGGGATGCGCTGGCGTCGTCGGCGCTGAGGGATTTGCCCGGCCAGGATCACGCCGCGTTTCTGGTGACCACCCGCCTTGGGTTCAAGACCCGGGAGGGAGAACTCGAAGTGCTGGATCTGGACCGCCTGTCTTCCGCCGACGGCTTGGCCCTTCTTCACCGTTTTCGGCCTGAACTCGTCTCGCCATCCGACTACGAGAGCCTGGCTCACGTCGTGGACCGCTTGGGCGGTCACGCTCTTGCGCTCGAAGCGGTAGGCGTCTTTCTGCGCGAGAACCGGGGGATGGGTCTTGCCGACTACGTCGAGTGGTTCGACCGGGAGATGCTCGAAGCCACCGAAGCGCTCAAAGACGATCCGTCTCACACCACGACCCGGCACGGTGAAGTCGTCATCGGCCGACTGTTGGCTCCGACCCTCGAGCGGCTCGCGGCGGAATCGCCCTTGGCACTCGAAATCGCCCGGACCGCCGCGTTCCTCCCGCCCGACGCCGTTTATGAGCCCTGGCTGCGGGCGATCGTTCTCAAGGGCGAAGTGCCTCAACCGATTGGTTCAGTGCCAGGAAAGACCGATTGGCAAGCGGCGCTCGAAGCCCTCGAACGTAACCTGATTGTGCGCTTCCAAGGCCCGATGGGCCGTATGCACCGGCTTGTCGGTGGCGTTCTGAGGCCGACGAAGGAAGGCCCCGACGAAGTTGGAGGGTGGATCGATGCCCATGTAGAGGAGATGCTAGCTCGACCCAGTCATGTCGTATCGTCCGAGCTTGACGCGCTGGAAGCTTGGGCAAATGGCACTACAAAGGTCCGTTCGACCGACGGTGGATGGAGCACGATCTATCTGGGGAGGATGCTTTGGCGATGGAGGCGTTTGTCCGGCGCGCTGGGGCTTTACTCTCGTCTGGTAGATTTGTTCCCAAACATAGGCGATCGATCTTGGGTACGGCTGAAGTCGGCCCTTTACGATGAGATCGGAAACTTGGAGGCGTCGCTGGGCCTTCGCGAGGAAGCGCTTGGGCGTTACCGTGAGAGTCTGGACCTGAGTCGCGAAGTTCTGTCGACGTACGGTCGCTCTCCCGAGGCTCTGCGGGACGTTTCGGTCTCGCTGAACAAAGTTGCGGATGTGGAGGCGTCGCTGGGCCTTCGCGAGGAAGCGCTTGGGCGTTATCGTGAGAGTCTGGACATCCGTCGCGAAGTTCTGTCGACGTACGGTCGCTCTCCCGAGGCTCTGCGGGACGTTTCGATCTCGTGCGGACGCGTGGCGTCGATGCTCGACAATGCCGATGCCACGCGGAGGCAGGTGCTCAACGACGGCTTGCGGCATATCCGCTCGGCAATCGACCAGTACGGCGAGTGGCAGGAGTTTGTCCAAGTCCTTAATTGGCTCGAGAAAATGCAGTAAGCGCCGCATTCCGTGCGCATCGCGGGGGCCGGCGAGCGGCTTCGGACTTTTGTCGCCGCGCTGCCTAACCCCGGATAGGCGTACGGAACGCCAATCCGGGGCTACGCTATGGTATCCCTGCGGGATATCCGGAAGGGGCTCCGCCCAACGTATTCGCCCTGCGTGTTGGGTCCTATTTGGCCGGCGCGGTATTCTATAAGGCAACTCCTGCGCCGCTATCGGCCTTTGACCGTGCCTCATGAACCTTCTCGAACATGAAATCGCCCGACGGCGGACGTTTGCCATCATCTCCCACCCGGACGCGGGGAAGACGACGCTGACCGAGAAGCTGCTGCTGTACGGCGGCGCCATCCAACTCGCCGGCGCCGTCACCGCGCGCAAGAACCAGCGCAAGGCGACATCGGACTGGATGGAACTCGAAAAGCAGCGTGGGATCTCGATCACCTCGACGGTTCTCCAGTTCGAATACCGTGACCACGTTCTCAACCTCCTCGACACTCCCGGCCACGACGACTTCAGCGCGGACACCTACCGCACTCTCACCGCCGCCGACAGCGCGGTCATGCTCATCGACAACGCGAAGGGCGTCGAAACCCAGACCAAGAAGCTGTTCGCGGTTTGCCGCCAGCGCGGCATTCCGATCTTCACGTTCATCAACAAGCTGGACCACGACGGGATCGGGCCCCTCGCCTTGTTAACCGAAGTCGAGGACGTCCTCGGCATCAAGAGCGTCGCGATGAACTGGCCGATCGGGCAGGGGGGCTACTTCAAAGGGGTCTACCACCGCGCCAGCCGTCAGGTTCACCTGTTCCAGCGGGTCGCTCACGGTTCAGGCCGCGCGCCGGTCGTCATCATGGACCTGGACGACCCGAAGATCGGCGATCACCTCACGGCGGATGAAGTCCAGACTCTCAAGGACGAGATCGACCTCATCGACATCGCGGGGGAATCGTTCGATATGGCCGAGGTGCTGAGGGGCGAGTTGACCCCCGTCTTCTTCGGTAGCGCCATCACCAACTTCGGAGTCGAGCTATTTCTCAACGAGTTCATGGAGATGGCGCCTCCGCCCGGTCCGCGAACGGCGGAGGAGCGCAAAGTCGAGCCGAAGGAAGAAGATTTCAGCGGGTTCGTGTTCAAGATCCAGGCAAACATGGATCCGAACCACCGGGACCGCATCGCGTTCATGCGAATCGTATCCGGCCGCTTTGAGAAGGATATGCCGGTCCGTCATACCCGGCTCGCGAAGGAGATCCGTCTCACCCGCCCCCAGCGGCTCTTTGCCCAAGATCGCGAAACCGTCGAGGAAGCGTATCCGGGAGACATCGTGGGACTGACCAATCCCGGCCTATTCAATCTTGGCGACACCGTGTGCGTGAAGCCTCCCGTCACCTACCAGGAGCTCACGCCGTTCGCACCGGAGATGTTCGCGATGCTTACCAACCGGAGCATCGAGCGGTTCAAGCACTTTGAGAAAGGGATTGAGCAACTCTGCGACGAGGGGCTGAGCGACATGTTTCTCGACCTGCGCGCCCATCGCCGCGACCCGATCCTGGGCGTCGTCGGAAAGCTCCAGTTCGAGGTGATCCAATACCGGCTCAAGAGCGAGTATGGCGTCGACATCCTCCTTGAACCGCTGTCGTTCGACCTAATCCGCTACCTGGAAGCCGACCCGAAGGTGCTTGCCGACGTCTATTGGGGGACCAACGCCCGGCCGGTGCAGACTCGGCGAGGCAACACCGCCGTACTGATCAACGGGGCATGGCCGCTCAAGTACCTGGAAGAGAAGAATCCGACGGTTAAGTTCCTCGAACGGGAAGAGCTTATCGCGCCCAAGTAGACGGGTACCCGATGCCCAACTAAGGGCAAATGGGCCGGCAAAGATGGCCGCGCCGGCCCGATGCTCGTATCAGGCGTAAACGGGCGGATTGAGTTTGCAGAGCCGCTCGAATTGAGAGATACTTCCGTGGATCATGAACTCCAGCGAGCCCTTCGCGAATGGGGTCTCGTGTACGGTATAGACCTCTTTGTCGTAAAGCTCGCGCGGGGGCAGGAATCCGTACCAACCGTTCGCAACCCCGATCGCTACCACCGCCTTCTCGACGAAGTGCAACCGAAGGTGCCTTTGAAGCAGCGAATAGGGGGTTCCCGGGCAACCGATCACGAGGGTGTCGCCGACCGACCAAAGCCAGATCGGCACCCGGACCGTTTCCTCGCTGCCGACTGTTTTCAGGACGTGCCGCTCACGTCTCAGGCGTTCGACCATCATTCGGTCTTCGCTTAGTGCCATCTGTTCTTCGACCTCCGCCAGCGACGGCATTGGTTTGAGGGGCACCTCGACGGTGTGGATGGTCGCCTCCAGGTTCTTGGGCGCTGTATCCTCGACATAATCCCAGATTGCCAGTTCGGCATCGGACCGGATCGTCTGACCATGATGCAGCTTGAATCCAGGTGGCATCATGGACTGAAGGGTGGAGAGCACGGCGTAACCCAGCTCGCGACCGTTTCGATCCGCGACCTCCGGGTCGCTCGCATATTGGTCCCGAGGCGCCATCTCTCCGGCGGCGCCTTGTACGAAGAGGCACAGGGAGTGTGTCTCGTTCTCAACCAGTTCGCGCATGCTGCCGATATAGTCGGGCGAAATGACACGGTTCTGCCATCCAAGCGATGTAGGCGCGCACGCGTAGTTGACGACCGTGCCCATGGTGTGTCCGTCGTCGGCGACCGCCAAGCCCACGAGAAGCACCGGATCGGCCGGGGCCCGCTCGTCGAAGCCGCTGATAAAGCAGTTTCGATCGGGTACCCATTGATCACGGTTCTTTGCCAATCGGCAGCGTCCGTAGCTCCAGGCCAGCGTGGCCGGCTTGGCGGAACGGAACGCTTCGCGAACAACCCGCGACACATTGTCGCGAACAAGATTGAGATAGGGCCGGATCAAATTCCCCCCCGGCTTCTCGGCGTCTTCCAGGCACGTGGAGGGTCCCGAGTGCGTATTGGTCAAGGCGATGATCACGCGGGCGGAATCGAGATTGAATTGCTCGATCAGGTGGCCGCGAATTAACCACTCGTCCTCCTTCCGGCGCCACCACCCGAGATCGAGCGAAACCAGAACCAAGGGAGACGCATCCTGGGTTGTTCGAAGCGTCATGGCGGTAGCCGTCAACGGCCTATGAACGTCGTCGACAATGTCGTGTTCAGACGCTCCCCAGTTGCGAGCGTAAATACCGATCGGTGGAGTGATCTCCTCCCGCGCGAATCCTATTAACCCATGAAATGATGGTTGTCGAAAGTCAGGCATCAGTGCCTCCCCCTTAGCCAACTTTTACCCGCGAATCGCTAGATAGCGGTTAATTAAAACCTCTAAACTTACGCGGTAGGGAGCGGACCTGTAACAACTACTTGCATCTTCGTTAGGAATCCACCCTTGAGTTAATCATAGAGGATTCGCATCGACTCTACCAGTCCCCTACGCTACCATCTGCATAAAACGATCGCTGGGGCAGTTCCTGTTCGAACGGGTGCTTGAGAATCTCCTTTTCGTTGATTTCGATGCCCAGGCCCGGCCGGCTATTGGGGCGAACGAGGCGACCCTTGCGGTCGATCTCGAACCCCTCGGCTACGATGTCCTGTCTCCAGGGAACGTCTCGATGGACTGCCTCGCAGATGATGTACGAGGGGGTGGCAAATCCGAACTCGATCGAAGCGGCGGTGCTGACCGGACCTTGCGGATTGTGGGGCGCCATCGAAACTCGATAGCTTTCTGCGAGGGCGGCGATCTTGCGCCCCTCGCTGAGTCCGCCGCAGTGGGTGAGATCGGGCTGGATCACGCTGCATGCCCGCTTTTCTAGTAGATCGCGGAACGCGTGGACGCCGGATAGCCGCTCTCCGGTGGCGATCGGAGTCGTCACCGAGCGCTGAATAGAGGCGATATCCTCCGTCACTTCCGGCCAGCAAGGCTCCTCGAACCAATAGAGCCCGTACGGTTCGAGAGCCTTGGCAAAGAGGTGCCCCATCCGGGGAGATGGGCGGGCGTGGCAATCGACCATGATGTCGATGTCGTCCCCTACCGCGTCCCGCATCGCCCGGACGCAGGCCTCCGCGTATTTGATCGGCTTCAGCCCTTCCAGCGGTGCGGTCTCAGGCACTGCCATGGTCTTGAACGCGGTAAAGCCGTCTGCCACTGCTTTCTGAGCGAGATCGGCAAACCGGGACGCATCGCTCGGCGTTGTTTCGTAGAAATCTTCCATCTTCCCGCCGCCCAAATGGGAATAGAGCCGGACGTAGTCGCGGACGGGGCCCCCCCATAGGCGATGACACGGAACGCCGTGGACCTTACCGACGATGTCCCAGAGCGCGATATCGATGCCGCTGATCGCAGTTGCCCGGGTGATTCCGTTGCCGTGCCAGAAGTGCTGACGGTACATGATCTGCCACAGGTACTCCACACGGGTCGGGTCCTCGCCGATCAGCAGTGGTTCAAGGTCCTGGATAGAGCCAAGCACCCCCCGGGTGTGCCATTCGAGGGTGGCTTCACCCCATCCGTAGAGGCCCGGCTGGTCGGTGAGGACCTTCACGAAGATCCAGTTGCGCATGCGGGCGTTGCAGACGAACGTTTCGATTTTGGTGATCTTCATTGGTCGGCCGTAGCTTACTTTGTCGCTCAGACATGCGTTGACCTTTGGCTTGGTTTCCAGTCCTGACTGAGCGGCGCATGGTCGCGAACGTTCGATTGCCTGAATCGCCTAACGACGCAGAGTAGGGGGCTAGACGGTTAGCACGCATGACTTCGTACTACGGTCGACCTGAATCGTACTGTGGGCGATTCCAAATCGGTCGGAGAGCTCGTGAGCGATTTCTGCAACGAAGTCCTCGTCGCACCCCCGGGGCATGACTAGGTGCGCGGTCAATGCGATCTCGGTCGTACTCATCCCCCAGATATGCAAATCGGAAACGGCCGTCACGCCGACTTGCGACACAAGATACGACCTCACTTGGGAAGGGTCGATTCCGGAAGGAACCGCGTCGATCGCCAGATCGAACGACCGTCGCAGCAGGCTCCAACTGCCGATCGCGATCAGAGCGACGATTACAAGGCTGGACGCCGTATCGATCCAAGCAGCGCCCGTGAGCTTTATCGCCAATCCGGCAAGCACCACGCCGAACGCGACGATCGCGTCCGTGAGCATGTGCATGTAGGCGCCTTCGATGTTGAGGTCGTTCTTTCGCCCCCGCACGAACATTAGCGCCGTGCCTCCGTTGATGAGAATTCCAAAAGCGGCGACCGACATCACGACGGATCCGGGCACGCCAACCGGCTTGGACAGCCTCTGCACCGCCTCCCAGGCAATGGCTCCGACCGCGACAAGCAAGAGCGATGAGTTGGCCAATGCGGCAAGAATCGACGATCGACGGTAGCCGTACGTTCGACGCTCGGTTGGCGGCCTGGTTGTCAGGTAGGCAGCCCCCCACCCCATCAACAAGCCCAGGACATCGCCTACGTTATGCCCTGCGTCCGCCAATAGGGATAGCGAGCGAGCCATGATTCCGTACATGATCTCGACGATCACGAAGGTGGCGTTGAGCGCCACCCCGATTGCGAAGGCGGTGCTATAGTTCGCCGGTTGGTGGTGTTCGCAATTCGAATGGTCGTGCATCGTCGAGCCCCTCGGAGGTCAAAACGGCCAGCTCGTACTTAATATACGGTTCTTCAGGGCGGCTGGTTGACGTCGACTTTAACGCCAATATCATGACTTTCCGACGAATCCGGCGGCAAAAGCTAAGATTCCCGCAATGCCGACGAGCATGCTCATGACCCATACCGTCTTGATCTTCGTCAGGGCGGACACTGCTCCGAGGGCGATGGCGACCTGGATGAAGGCGACGGAAGTCGCGAACCGCTCGTGGTGATGCATCAGCAAGGAAGCCTCTTTCTCGAGCTTCTTCGCCTCTTCGGATAGGCTTTTGGCCTTTCCTTCTTCCTTCAGGATTTGGGACTCAAAGTCCTTGGCGCGATCGGCGCCGGATTTTGGTTTCCACCGGTCCTTTCCGCCCATGTGGGGCGTGGGGTTGGCGTGCTCACCGGAGTCGATAATTGCGTACGCGCCGACCGTGTAGATGTGGGTCTTCTGCTTGGCAGCTTGGTACTCGTTCCAGGTGTCGGAGGCCTTGAGTTGGGAGATCATCGCTTCGTTGACCAGCGATCCAGACTGCAACGCACCGACAGCGGCGAACACGGCAAGAAGGGCGGTGGTAAGGCTGATATAGCGAGTCCAAGCGGTAGCGCGTTCCTGCTCTTCGCGCTCACCCCTCTCTTTGTGCATCTCCTCGATTGCTTCTTGGAGATCCTTTGTTTCGACTTCTGGTTCTTCCGGCACGGTTTGTATTTTAGGTGAGAGTTGCGCGAAATAGAGTGGTCCACGCCAGTGACTTAGGCGCTTTCCCGGGAACTCTTTGTTCGCTCGATCCGGAGTCTGGCCTGTTCGGCAACTGACTCGGGCAGGAAGGATGAAGCAGCCTCCGATTTCAATATCGTCTGAGCGCGTTCGATCGTTTTTCGAATGGCATGTCGACGCATCGGCCTTGTCGGATCGCTTGGAAGTTGGTTCCCGTGCCTCATTGTTTCAATGTTGGAAACGTGAAAGTATCCGGTATTCGTTCGTGGTTTGGTTAGGTCTTATTAAGATTGGGCCTATTGGATGTGAAACACCGCAATTCTCAGAACATCGAACCCACCGAGAAGATATAAATACTTAATGTAAATAAAGCTTTTTGGGCGGAATTCTCCTGCACACTTAGCTGATTCCCGAGCGGAAAGATGAAGAAAGCGATTCTCATGGGCGTGCCCATTCTCGTACTGCTAGCTTTGGTCGGCTGGCGCTACACGCAGAAGGTGCAAACGGGCAAGCAGTTAGCCTCAAGGTCGAGTGGTCTCAAGAACGGCCCCGCAAACGTTGTGCTCGCGGTGGCTGGCCCCCATCGGGTCGTAAAGTCGATCGAAGCGGTCGGCTCGGTCGAGTCGCCATTTGCCGTTGAGTTGTCGCCTAAGTTGACCGGAAAGATCGTTTATCTTCCCGACGAAGTTCGCGAGGGATATCCAGTCAAAACGGGACAGCTTCTGGCCCAGATCGATCCGACCGAGACGATTGGCCAAGTGCTCCAGGCCAAATCGCAATTGGCGCAGGCCCAATCGAATCTAGTGAGCGCGAAGTACATTCAGGATCCGACCAACGCAAATGTCGCTTCCCAGATCGAACAAGCCACTGCGACGGTGAACAGCAATCAGGCGGACTACGATCAAGTGTTTCAGAACTACCAAGACGAAGTCCACCAGGCGCATTCCGTGGTGGTCGATGCCCAGGCAAAGGTTGCGGCGGCAAAGGCCGCCACTTACAATGCCGAAGCAGGCTATGAGAGCGCAAGGGCCAACCTGGACAACGCTCAGTCGAAGCTGAATCGCGAGGATACGCTCTACCGGCAAGGATATGTGGCGGCCCAAGATCGGGACGACGCGGTGGCGGCCGAGAAAGTGGCGGCTGCGAATCTCAAGGTTGCAGACGGGCTTGTTCGGTCAGCGAAGCAAGCGGAGGTCTCCGTCGAACAGCAGGAAAAGGAAGCGGAGTACAACGAGTCGATCGTCTCCAAGACGGGCAAGACAAACATCCGCGCCGCCTTCGAAAAAGTGAAGCTGGCTCAAGCTGCTCTGAAGTATGCGCGATCGAATACGAACCAGAAGCCGGCCTATGCGGCCCAACTCCGGGCGCTCCAGGCCGCCGTCGATGCCGCGCAGGGCAATTTGAATCAGGCCCAAGCGCGATTGGCTGACTGCAACCTCGTTTCGACTATCGACGGTACGGTCAGCAAACGTCTTGCCGATAGGGGATCCGTGGTAAACGCCGGCAATTCGATCCTTGAGGTTCAATACATGAATTGGCTTTACGTCAATTCTGCCGTCCCTGTCGAATACACCGGCATTGTGGTTAAGGGCACTCCGGTGACCATGACCTTCGATGCCATTCCGGGGCTCAAGATGAGCGGAACCGTCACCGAGCTAAGCAACGTCGCCGATCCTCAGAACCGTCAGTTTACGGCCAAGATCCGTATCGACAATGCGGCAGGCAGGTTCCGACCTGGCATGTACGCGGCCGTGAAATTCCAGGTGAGCAACGATGAGTACCCGGTGGTTGTTCCAAGGGAAGCCGTTCGTACGACGAATGATGGACTCAAGACCGTGACGTCGGTGGACTCAACCAACGTCGCGCATATCGTCGACGTGACAACCGGCGAGCAAGACACGAGCCATGTCGTCATCAAGGATGGCCTGAATGCAGGCGATCGCGTCGTGATCCTGAGTTACACCACCGTTCGCGACAAACAGAAGATCGTAGAAGGTGGCAAGCCCAAGGCCTCCAAAGGGACTTCTCCCGCGGCTGGTTCGCCCGCAGACGGGCAGGGCGCAACTCAAGGAAACGACGGGGAGCCTCCTCAAGGTGGATCCAAACGACATGGCGCTTCCCATGGCTCGGAAGCAGTAGCGGGAACCGGTAACTGAAGCATGAGCAGTCTTGCCAAGTTCTCCGTTGAACGGCCGGTTGCGGTATCGATGCGCATTGCCGCCTTGGTTGTCCTGGGCGCAATCTGCCTTACCAAGCTACCGATCGACCTCTTGCCGAAGATCACGATTCCAACCGTCGGCGTGAATACTTCTTACGCGAACGTCGCACCTGAGGACATGGAGAGCGTGGTGACGCGTCCCGTCGAGGAGGCGGTTTCGTCGGCGCCCAATATCTACTCGGTCCAGTCGACAAGCACGCTGGGCAATTCCAGCGTCCGCATCCAGTTTCAGTGGGGAACCGATATCGGTCAGGCGGCGGTCGACGTGCTGCAGTTGGTAGAAAGGGCGCGCGCCGGCTTTCCGCTGGACCCCAACCTTCAGACGCCAATCGTCTACAAATTCGACCCGTCGCAATTGCCGATCATGATTTTCGGCGTTACCGGCATTGACAGTCCGACTCACCTCCGAGACGTACTGGACAACCAGGTGACTCCGATGTTTGAATCGGCCAACGGCGTGGCCTCTTGCGTGGCCTCGGGTGGCCTGCCCCGGGCCATCGTCGTCAACGTTGACCCGGCCAAGCTTCAGTCCTATGGCATCTCGCTCTCTCAGGTGGAGAGCCGCATTGTTCAAGAGAACATCGATCTGCCGTCCGGAATCGCGAAGCTGGGCAAGACGGAATATACGATCCGGGCGCTCGGCTACTTCACGTCCCCAATGCAGGGAGCAAACATCCCGATCGGGTTCTTCAACGGCCAAATGATCCGCTTGGGACAGGTCGCAACCGTCAAGGACAGCAACCTGGAACAGAGGATCTACACACGCCTCAACGGTAAGCCGTGTGCGGGCATGATGGTCATCGAGCAGAACGGCGCGAACACGATTGCCACCGCTCAGGCGGTCAACGAGAAGCTCAAGCTCGTTAAGAAGCTCTATCCTCAACTGCATTTCGACTTGGCGTACGAACAGGCTGGCTTCATCTCGGCCTCGATCGACGACCTAAAGAACACGGCTCTTATCGGCGGCCTTCTCGCCGTTTTGATCTTGATGGCGTTCCTGCGGAACTTCCGTGCCACGATGGTCGTTGCCCTGTCGATTCCGATTTCGATCGTTTCGACTTTCTCGCTCCTCTATTTCGGCGGGTTCACCCTTAACACGATCTCGCTGAGCGGTATGGCGTTGTCCACCGGATTGATCGTGGACGATGCGGTCGTCGTGCTGGAAAACATCTTCCGGCATATAGAACGCGACAACCGCCGTGCGGCAGAAGCCGCCGTGACCGGCGCGCAGGAGATCATGGGCGCGGTCGTCGCCTCGACGATCACGGTCATGGTCGTGTTTTTCCCGCTGTTGCTGGTCAAGGGGCAATCGGGTCAGATGTTCAGCCAGTTCGCCCTGGTCGTCATCTTCTCGATCGCGGTTTCGCTGCTCGACGCGACGACCGTCGTTCCGATGCTTGCCTCAAGGCTGATCCGAGAGGAAGAAGTGCTCGAAGAGGCCCATCCGGAGCGGCGCGAGCTTCATGGACGAAAGCTTGGGCCGGTCACCCGGTTCTTCGACTGGAGCGGAAAGAAGTTTAACGGCCTCGACGAATCATATCACCGCGGACTTCGATGGGCGATCCACCACCGCATCCTCGTGTTGATCGCCGCGATGGCGGTCACTGGCGCCAGCCTGCTGCTCGTTCCGATGGTCGGCACGGAAATGCTTCCTCAAACCGATAGCGGCAACTTCTCGGTCGGCATGAAGTACCCGGTCGGCACCGCATTGGAGGTCACCAACGCGGGAATGAAGCGCATCGAGAAGTATTTGATGAGCCTGCCAGACGTCGCGGTAGTCTTCTCCGCCGCCGGTTCCTCGCTCAGCTTGCGCGGTAGCACAACCGCCCAAATTGGGTACCAGGGCTCCTGTACGGTACAGCTCAAGGAGAAACGGAAGTCAAACACTCAGGACCTGATCATAAAGGTCCAAAAGGAAGTTGGCGCGATGATGCCTGGAGCGCGCATCGTCGTCACCCCATACGATCTGGTGACCCAGATCTTGACCGGAGGAGCGACCAACGAGGAAGTCGATATTTTCGGTCAGAACATGGATCAGGTCCAGATTCAGGCGAAGAAGGCTATCCAGGAGCTTCGCGGAGTCCCGGGCCTCGAATCGGTGGATCAGACTGCCCAGGAATCTACTCCGGAACTTCGTTGGAAAGTCGACCGCGACAAAGCAATGGCCCTGGGCGTGAACTTTAGCGACATCGCAAACGCTCTCAACACATCCACGAGCGGTACGATCTGCACCTACTATCACGAGAACGGCTTCCAGTACCCGATTTATGTCCAGATGCCGATGGCGACCCGCAAGTCGATCGACCAACTCCTTCGATTGCCGATCACCCCGTCAATGTCGCCGCAGATGTCCGACTCATCTACCAGCGGTGGGGGAAGCGGATCGTCTTCGGTCAAGGTGACTCCGGCAGTATCGGGCTTTGCGAGCGCCTCGAGCGGGTCGTCCGGTGGGAGTTCGGCAGCAAGTAAGCAAGTGCTCCTTGGACAAGTCGCTACACCGGAAACGAAGCTCGGCCCTAATGAAATCGATCGGTTGGATCGCCAACGCTTCATTGCCATCACGGGCCGCGTTCAGGGAAGGTCGGAAAGCGAGGTTCAGGCGGACATTACGCGAGTGATGAATAAGCTATCGGAGTCGTTCCCGACCGGCCAAGGCATGTATTGGGACTACGGAATCAACCAGCGGCGAAAAGCCGACGAGTTCTCGGGCCTCGGGCTCTCGGTCGTGCTTGCGATTACATTGATCTACATGCTTTTGGCATCGCAATTTGAATCGTTCGTTTTCCCATTGGTCGTCCTATGTTCGGTGCCGCTTTGTGCTTCGGGCGTCGTTCTGGGATTGTTCCTGTCGAACCGGGCGTTCGGACTCACTGCATTCATCGGACTCTTGATGCTTATTGGAATTGTCGTCAAGAACGGAATCTTGCTTGTCGACTACACGAACCAATTGAGGGGCCGCGGAATGCCGCGTGACGAGGCGATTTTGACCGCCAGCCCCACCCGATTGCGTCCGATTCTTATGACATCGTCGGCGGCGGTTCTCGGCATGCTGCCATTGGCGCTGGGCATTGGAAAGGGATCGGAAACGCAGGCGCCCTTGGCTACGGCGGTCGTCGGTGGTCTCACGACTTCGACGATGTTAACGTTGTTTATCGTGCCCGTCGTCTATACACTCTTCGACGACTTGGCGAAGATGCTACGAAAGAACTCTCGCGATTTGGCTGCTGCACAGGCGGTCGGCCCTAGCTTGGAGGCGTTCGAGAAAAAGCCCGATCCGCTTGATCCGCCGACCGCAAAGGAGAAAGAACCCCTTGGATGATTCGCTTCGAGATCGGGCAATCAAGCTGGAAGGTCTGATTCCACGGGTGACCCGCACCCTGTTTCGCTCCGTCATCGACGATCCTCTCACCGATCTCCCGGTCGGGCAGATGCGGATGATGCGGCTGCTCGGGCAGAAAAGTTGGACTCCTTCCAGCCTGGGCGAGGAATTGTGCCTGTCGGTCAGTGCAGTCACGCAGATGGCAAATCGACTTGATTCCATCGGTCTAGTGCAACGGGTGGAAGATCCGACCGACCGACGGGTCAAGCACTTGAGGCTCAGCGAACTGGGGGCCGACTTGATGATGAACCGACAGGAGCGTCGAGTCTGCCTACTTGAATCGACCCTTGGCCGCATGGATGAGGCACGCCAACGTGAGTTGATTCAAGTTCTCGAAGAACTCCTCGATGCCAGTGCCCGGCCACCGGAACCGGCGGATAACAGCATTCAAATGGAGGCCGAGGTGGAACAGAAGATGCCGCTTCCCCCCGTATACGCAAAGGACAAAAGATGATAAGTCGTTGGCTAAGTGCCTTTGCCGCCCTGATTGTGTCCGTTTCCGCTCTTGCCCAGCAGACGCCGCCGATCCAGCCCAAGACCGTCGATACGCCCAAACTAGCTCCGATCGTCGTTCCAAAAGTGCCGGATGGGACTGCGATCGTGGCGAACTCGCCGCTTTCAGCTGTCGAAGCGGTCAAGATCGCGCTAGCTCATCAGCCGCAGGTGTTTTTGTCCAAGGCAAGTGCCGAAGCTTTGCACGGTCAGACTCTGCAAAGCAAATCCCTCCTGAATCCAACATTGGGGATGTTCGCTACTGGCAACTCCACTCAGAATTTTAGAAGTTCTGGCCCGCTATCGGGCATTGGCATCCAGCAAGAACGGACGAACAACTTCACGATGAACCAGTTGATCTTCGACTTCAACAGGACTCGCGATGTGGTTCGACAATCGCAATCAATCGAGATCGCGGGATACCACTCGTACGACCAAACGTTACAGGACGTCGCACTCGTCGCCAAGGAGGATTTCTACTCCTATGTTCAGGCAAGGCAGCAGACCAAGGTTCAGGAGGCGAACGTCGCAAGTCGGCAGGCGCAGGTCGACCTAACTCAGGCGCAGGTTAGTGCCGGTACGGGTGAACCCACCGACCTCGTGAATGCCAAAACGCTCTTGTCGCAAGCAACCATTGCGTGGTCACAGGCTCAACAGGCTGAGTTGACCGCCAGAACCAAGCTCGCTACCGACATGGGTGTAGACCCGCGAACCCCAATTGTTGTTGCCGATTCAAGTGAGACGAAAGCCGATATTCCGCTAGACCCGAATTCGCTTGTCGACTCTGCGCTCAAGCATCGGCCCACCGTTCTCGCTGCAATCGAGTCGCTCCGCGCCGCTGGCTTCGGTGTTTCCGTTGCCAGAAAGACGACCTTGCCTTCGCTCAACTTTGTGGCTGGCTATAACATGCTTGGGGTCGGGAACCCGTTCGAAGTGCAAAACGGATACGTTGAACTAACCCTGAGCTGGACGCTCGTGGACGGCGGCCTGCAACTGGGGAAGGTTCGGCAGGCGCAAGCCGAAAACACGGCGGCTGCTCAGGCGTTGCGGCAAGCATCCCAAGTTGTGATCGCTGATGTCAGTATCGCTGTCACCAACGTCCAGAGCGCAAATCAGCAGATCCCGGTCGCTGAGGCAGAGGCTGCGAACGCGAGAGAGGGCGTCCGTTTGGCGGAAGGACGGTACAGGGCCGGAGTGGCGACCTTCCAAGAGGTCATCACTGCCCAGGCGCAACTCGTCCAAGCCGAGTCAGATAGAGTCAACACCGTAGCGGCCTACGAGATTGCCGTCGCCAATCTCGACCATGCTATCGGAAAGTGGCCTCTGAACTAGGGTTGGATTGGCCCCCTAGGAGCCAGAAACGCGTTTGGTTGTTAGCGTCGCGACGCTTTCGCGTTCGATCAGTTGAGTCGAGAATCGTACGGTTTCAGCGAAGCGGTTTCCGTCTCGAACGTGATCGATCAGGAGTTCGACCGACCGCTTTCCGATGAGCTGAAGAGGTTGCCGGAACGTGGTGAGTGACGGAACCGAGTTGGCGGCTTCCGGACTGTCGTCGATCGAGATGAACGAAACGTCTCGCGGAACAACGATGCCGGCAACCTGGAAGGCGTCAACGACTTGAGATGCGGTGAGGTCGTTCCAGCAAACGAACGCAGTCGGCCGATCCTTCTCTTGAATCGCCTTGAACCGCTCGACCGCACTGTTGGGCCATTCGTCGCGCAGATCCCATCGGCTGAACACCGATTCGGGGGCGGGAGTCAGCCCGGCTGCACTCATCGCGTCTCGATAGCCCAGTTCGCGCTCTTGCGAACTGATTGTTCGATTACCTTGGGCGATATAGCCTATACGCCGGTGGCCTCGGTCGACCAGGTATGTCACTGCGGCGGCTGCAGTGGTTCGGTTGTCGATGTCGACGCTCGATACTCCCTTGAGCCAACTCGTGGATCCAATCATGACCATCGGAACGCCGCGCTGGTGCAGCAGATTGACCGCTTCACTATCGTCTAGCGGCGCGAGCAGGAGAAGTCCGTCGCATCGGCCGTCGTAGTTACGCCGGATAGCCTGGCCGATGTCTTGGTGCCACATACGCTGGATGAACACGGTCGTGCTCCAGCCGTTCAATCCGGCGGCTTCCAGAATGCCGTCTAGGACGTAGCCGAAATAGGCGTTTGTGAAGATCGGCGAGTAGCTGAGATCTTCAGCCATTAGCCCGAGATTCCGGGTGCTGATCGCCTTCTGGCGATCTTCCATCGGTGGCGGACGGTAGCCAAGTTCGCGCATTTTCGCGAGCACCTTTCTCCGCGTCTCCTCGCTGACTCGCCCAAACCTTCCGTTCAAGACGTGGGAGACGGTGGCAGTGGAAACTTCGCACGCCCGGGCGACTTCTCGAATCGTTGCCATATATCTACAGGTTATGCTACTACAAACTCCACCACGGTATGCGGTCACCCTAGGGAAACGGGTAGAACCTTAGGGCTCTCACGAGAGCCACACCCTGTAAGCCGAGTTCTCATTGAAACCGTCCACGTTACAAGTACCCATTCGCAGCGACAAGCTAACTCTTCAAGTCCTGATATCGAAGCAGGTAGCCCACCGCCAGACCCAATTTCAGACGATCGATATCTACGAAACGGAGGCTTTCGGGCGGGTGCTGACCTTGGATGGTCATATCCAACTGGCGGAGATCGACGAGCGTACGTACCACGAGTACTTGGTCCATGTACCGCTAATGTCGATTCCCCATCCAAAGACGGCGCTTGTCGTCGGTGGCGGCGACGGCGGAGTACTTCGCGAACTGTGTAAGCACTCGACGCTTGAACGCATTGACATGGCCGAGATCGATGAAGGTGTCATCGAGGAGTCGAAGGAGCATCTTCCTTTCGTAAGTGCGGGCGCTTTCGACGATCCAAGGGTGACCGTACACGTAACTGACGCCTTCGAGTTCATCAAGCGGGTCGACTGCCGTTACGATCTCATCGTGGTGGATAGCACCGACGTCTATGAGAACGAGGAGGGCGGAATCAGTGAGCAGTTGTTTACGTCCGAGTTCTACTCCGATTGCGTAAGAGCCTTGTCGGGCAACGGATTTGTGGTTACGCAGGCGGATAATCCTGTCTTCTGCCCCTATTCGTTGGAGCATATCACGGCGCAATTCTCAGGATGCTTTACTGCCACCGGCGCCTATTTTGCCGCGATACCTTCCTTTGGCGGGTTCTCGGCATACTGCTGGGGCAGCCGGGGTGCGATGATCTCCGGATCATACGACGAGGAGCGGGCACTGCAATTGAATCTATCCAGCCTGAGTCGCGCGGGATACCATTTTGCGATGGTTCCAGTACATCGCGCCTTGCCGTAACGGCGGCAGGTTGCGATAGGGGCCAATGCCCTACACCTGGCCAAAGATCGTCTGGACAGGGACCATGTGCCCACTGGTAGTGCATTTAGACTGCGATAGCCGCCGGTTTTGCTGAGAGTTCGGTCAGAGATCACTAATAGTTAAGGCACCTAAGAGAATTCTAACTCCGTTAGGGCTTATCACACTAAACACTCTAGCCAAATCGTCGTCTGTCCCAATAAAGGTGATACCTATGAGTCGTACAGTTAATTTGATTACCGCAACTGCGTGTATCCTCCTGATCAGCCGGTCCGCCAACGCATACATTGATCCCGGTTCAGGAAGCTACCTTCTGCAGATTTTGTTCGCTGGCTTGTTGGGTGGAGTATTTGCCACCAAGTCGATGATCGGGAATTTGAAGTCCGCCGTATCCCGCAAGCTGCATCCGGCCAAGAACGACGACATTACGAATGCCCGCTGAGGGTCGACTTGGCTCGTCGTTTCGTGACCCAAGTGGATTTGTCTTTAGGAAGGGCGATCTACTGCTCCGCCAGGTCAATCGGTCGTATGAAGCGCCGTTCCGGCGCCTCATGGACTCGGGGTTGCATCGCGAACTATGCGACGCCGGTCTGATCATTCCTCATGAGGAAGTCGACCTTGAACTGGCCCAATCGGAAGACGCAATCGCGGTTATCAAGCCTCAAAGGCTAAATTTCGTATCCTATCCGTACGAGTGGAGCTTCAGTCAATTGAAGGCGGCAGCGTTGGCGACGCTGGATATCCAGAAACGGACGCTGCACTACGGCATGACGCTAAAGGATGCAAGCGCCTATAACATCCAGTTCATCGCTCGCAAGCCGGTCCTCATTGACACGCTCTCCTTCGACCTCCATGAAGAGGGGCAACCTTGGCAGCCTTACCGCCAGTTCTGTCAGCACTTCGTGGCTCCGCTTGTGTTGATGAGCCATGTGGACGTTCGCCTCTCCAAATTGCTTGCGGGGTACATCGACGGCATCCCGTTGGACCTCGCCAGCCGGCTCAGCAAGCCCTATACTCGCCTGAACGCCCGGATAGCAATGCACCTCCACTTACATGCCCAGATGCAGGCCAAGGCGGCCAAACCCGGCCATGCGCAGACGAAACCGGGCGGATTCGGTCGCAACGCCCTTCTTGGCCTAATCGATAGCCTCCATGGTCTCATCGACAGGCTCGAATGGAAGCCGGAAGGCACCGAGTGGGCGAACTACTACGATGATACGAACTACTCGGATCGCTCGATGAAGGAAAAGCATCGGCTCGTTGAGGAGTTCTTGGAGCAGGTTGAGCCGATCCCTGCCATGGTGTGGGATCTGGGCGCCAACAACGGCGAATTCAGCCGGATCGCCTCGCAGCGAGGGATAGAGACGATCGCCTGGGATATCGACCCGGCCGCCGTCGAGAAGAACTACCTGATGCGGAGTGAGGACAAGGCGATGCTTCCCCTCGTTCTGGATCTCACAAATCCGAGCCCGGCGATCGGCTGGGCCAATCGAGAACGCGATTCGCTTGTTCAACGCGGACCGGCGGACGTCGTGATGGCGCTCGCATTGATCCATCATCTCGCCATCGGAAACAACGTACCGCTTTCGGACGTTGCGGCGTTTATGGGATCCATAGGAAAGTGGCTGATCATCGAATTCGTCCCCAAAGACGATTCGCAGGTCCAGAGGTTGCTCGCTACTCGAGAGGATGTCTTCCCGAATTACGATCAGGCTTCGTTCGAGCGAACTTTCGAAGGTCGGTTCCAAATCGTAAGCCGGACATCAGTGGCAGATTCCAAGCGCACGATGTACCTCATGAGGTCCCGGTAGGGCGATTGCCTATGCTGCAGCGCCCATTTCACCCGATCCTGTTTGCGCTCTTTCCAGTGCTCTCGCTCTATTCGCTGAATACGGCGTTGGTGCCGATACGGGATGTCCCGGGCCCGATGGCTGTGGTTCTGGGATGCACGTGCTTGTTCTGGCTGGTCCTTGGCTTGGTGTTACGCGACGCACGACGGGGAGCGACTGGGGCCTCGGTCGGCGTAGTAACTGTGTTCTCGTTCGGCCATCTTTGGGACGTGATCCGGCACAACGAATCCCTGTCAAAAATCATCTTCTTCCGATCGGATCTAACGCCTTACTGGGCGGCACTTCTGGTCGTTCTCGTGGTAGCCGGGTGCTGGAAATGGAAGCGGATGCCGGCAATCACGCAGGGGATGAATATCGCTGGAATCGTCCTTGCCGGCTTCCCGGCGGCTTCCATCGGGATGTCCTTTATCAACGCGTGGCGCGGAACCATGATCGCTCCGTTATCGTCCAGTCATGTCAAGCTCAAAATAACGGATCGGCCAGATATCTACTATGTCATCCTCGACGGATTTGGCCGAACCGACGCTCTCAAAAGGGTCATCGGTTTTGACGACGGCTGGTTCGTAAGAGGGCTCGAAGACCGAGGGTTCTATGTCGCTAGCGATGCGAGGGCGAATTACTGCCAGACCGAACTCTCCCTATCGTCCTCCCTCAATTTGAATTACATTCCGGAGATTCTGCCGCGCATCTCAAAGTCTTGGGACGACCGGAAGATCCTCGACAAGCTGATCGACGAAAACGAGGTCTCGCGCTACCTCAAGAAGCTCGGGTACCGATACGAGGCAATCACGACCGGGTTTCCCTCCGTCAATCCGAACTCGGCCGACCTGTGGCTGAACACAACGGGCAGCGTGACCTACTTTGCCGGTGTGCTGTTCTTGGAGATGCCCGTTAGCCTCGACGACGACTTGGCCGGCCTGTCTCAATTTGTCGCACGAAGGAAAATGATCGACAACGCGATGTCCGACATGCCTCGCGGAATCAGTTCGGGCCTGCCGCCACGGTTCGTGTTTACCCATATTCTCGCCCCCCATCCCCCGTTCGTATTCGGGCCGAATGGGGAGCCCAGGCGTCCCCAAAAGATGGGTTTCAGCTTTGTCGACGGCAGCGACTTTTTTGACTTTGGTGGCACGGTCGATCAGTACAAGCAAGGCTATTCTGAGCAAGCCGCCTACATCGGCAAGCAGATTTTGGCGACGATCGACAAGATCCTCAAGGCGAGCCCCAAGCCACCGATCATCATCGTCCAGGGCGATCACGGTTCGAAGCTCCGTCTGAACCAGCAGCTTCTCGAAAAAACCGACGTCAACGAGTGTTTCCCAAACCTCAACGCCTATTTCGTCCCGCCAAAGGTCAAACAGGAGCTGTATCCTGGGATAACGCCTGTCAACTCGTTCCGTATCATCTTCGACGGACTTTTCGGCGACAGCCTTCCCAAACTTGAAGATCGAAGTTACTACTCCGGATGGCTGACTCCGTTCGACTTTACCGACGTCTCGAAGCGGGTCCGGTCTCCCGGCGCAGCCATGAACTAAGCGAGTTCGCCGCGCCGGCGCTTTCTTCCGCCACCAAGCTTTCGCTGTTCGATCAGTGCCCTGGCTTGCCCCATCGTCTCCACGAGAGCGATGACGTCGTCCTCAACACCCATCTTGCGCAAAATATCGATCTGCTTTTCAGACGGCGGTTTTTCACGCCAACTGGCGTTCGCTTGCACGATCGGTCCACAGTCGGGAAATGTCAGGCGTATCATTCGGTCTGCTTCGTCGAATGCCTTGGCCAGATCGGTGCCCAGAGGCATCGGCGGATAGGTCATCTGCTGCGACAGCAGAGTCAGCGACAACCTTCCGAGCAAGTCAGTCTCGATTTTGGCGAACCGCTCCTTCTCAAACCCCGACGATCCACATGGGAGCATGTATTCAGAGTCGCCAGTCTTCATCCAAGCGAGCCGACTGATGCCGATGATCTCCTCTGGGATCGAGAGTTCCTTGATGAGATCGACTTCGGAGAGCACAGTTGAGAGGTTCTCGAACGACATGGGCCTGCGGAACAACTGTGCCCGTTTGGCGGGAGTAAGCTCATCGATCCACTTCGCGGCTTCGAACAGGCTGTGACCCTGCAAGTCGAAGTCGGCGGGAAGGCCCATCATCCCCGCAACGCTTGCCGGTTCGGGCTTGCGCTCAGGCTTGATGTCGTCGTCGTCAGGGGGACCGTTGAGACCGAATTTCGTCGACACGTCGACTACGTCGATTACGAGGCAGTCCGGCTTCTCGCTCCCCTCAATTGCCCGCCGGCGGGCGGTTGATAGGTCGATACCATCGGCGACTCCGGGTAGAACGCGTACTCCTCTCCCTGCCATCTGGGTGTAGAGACCCCAGGATTGGGTTGGTCGCAGCATCAGTACGCAGCTGATATGGGGAATGTCGAACCCTTCTGTGGCCACGTCAACGTTCGTCAGGACCTGGGTCCGTCCCGACGAAAACCGGCTCATCGCTGCGCCGCGCTTATCGGTCGGCATCGTTCCGTCGACGCTCTCGGCTGAGACGCCATGTTCGCGAAACAGCGCCGCAACGTCCTTTGCGTGTTGTACATCGACGCAGAAAACGATCGTCCGGCGGTCGTGGGCAATCTCCGACCAGTGTTTGAACGCGGTGTGGTTTCTGGCCTCGGTGTTTACGGCCCGAGCAAGTTGGCCGACGTTATAGTCTCCGGCGGTCGTTTTGACGCCGGTAAGGTCGACTCCCGTTGCGACGCGATAGCCCCTTAGGTCAACCAACCAACCGTCGCTAACCGCGCGACTCAATGGATAGCGAAAGACGACGTCTTCGAAGATGGACTCTTCGGTTCCATGCAGAGGCTTGTTGTCCATGCGATGGTCGGTCGCGGTGACGGCAAGGGTGAAGCAGGTCCCGTCGTAGCTTCCGAATCGGCGCATGACATTTTGCCAAGTATCGGCGGGAGCGTGGTGCCCCTCGTCCATGATCAACAGTCCGGGCTGAAACCAGTCGAGGCGTTTGCTTCCTGGACGACCGAGGGTTTGCACGGCCGCGACGACGGCGTGGCACTCGAAGGGGGCTTTAAGGTCGCCACCCTCGATTCCGACTTGGAGTCGCGGCGCCTGACTCACGATTCGGTTGGCCGCCTGGTGCAGCAGTTCGAGGCGGTGGGCGACCACCAATGAGGTTTCTCGGTACGAGCGTTCGAATTCATCGACCAGTGAGGCGAACAAGGTCGTCTTTCCCGTGCCGGTCGGCATAACGACCATGACGCGATGGAGCCCTCGATCCTTTGCCGCCAATACGGCGGCCTTGGCCCTTTGCTGGTAGTCACGCAGAACGATCGGAGCCGCTTTCCCCAAAACGACGATGTCGTCGTCTTCGAAGAGTCTTGGAATCAAGACGTTCTCACAAACCGGATCCGCCATGGCAGGCTACGGGTCGAGTCTGGCGCTACTTTGACCTCAGCGAGCGAGCCCTCGACTCGGACCTCGGCGGCCGTATCGCCAAACGACGCGTCCTGAACAGAGTAACCGGCGGGCAATCTGACATAGAGGCTGTACGGATCCTTCCGAATCACATGACAAACCCCGTGTAGCACTAGCCCAGAAGCGCTCCAGCCAACATCGCTCAGGTCCACGGCGCCTTGGCTGATATGCCTGCTTGTCGACAGAATCTGGGGATGATCGACTATGCGGCGGATGGCATAGGTTGAAACTTCCTTTGCGTCGAGCATCTTCGCCGTGAATTCCTCCGAGAAGTCCCCCAAGTACTTCTTCGACCAGAATTCGAACACCGCGTACTTGGCGCCAGGCAGGCCGAGGTCATGGAACTTGACCGTGGACTGAGCCATCGGCGTCGCATCCCAGTTCATGTGAGTCAGGATCGTCCAACTCTCGAACGGCTCGTTGATGTCGAGCATCCACCACGGTGAGACTTCTCCTCGCTGATCGGCGTCGATCGGTCCGGATTGGGCGCCTCCGTTATCGTTTCGAAGGCCCTGTTTGAGATGATCGGTTTTGACCGGATCGTAGTCGTACAGTTGGCCGGGAACCGTGAAGAGAATGGGGCTGGACCTTTTGACCCCTTCAAGGTTGGCGTCGTTTTCATACACCTCCGGCTTGTCGCTTAGGAGCAACTGAGCTCCCGCCATCGAAACGAGGACGGGGCGGATGCGTTCTTCGCCGTCGATATAGCGATTCGTTTGGTGATCCAGCGGCTTTACATCACAGTGGTCGGGGTCGTTTCGCCAAACGACGTTATTCCATGACGTGTATTGCTGCAGAGTGGAAGGTCCGAAGCCATCGCCGCCAAGGCGGCAACCGTTCGCAATGCCCACTACTTCAGGAAGCACGCCCCAGCAGGCCAGCATATAGGTATCGGGTCCGAGCTCTTGGCGGATTGCTTTGAGGTAGTCGCGAAAAGCGTCTTCGAGTTTGATCCCTTTGGAGGCAAAGTACTCTCGGCAGGGATAGGAAGCATCATAGAGCAGGTGCCGGAGCGCATCGACCTTTACGTAGCGCCAACCCATATCGTGCAACGCCGAGTAGAGGGGGCGAATGACGGCATCGACTGCCGCCTTGTTCGACGCGTCCAACCCATAATCGATCCAAGGGCCCTTGTGAGGCTTGCCATTGGCGTCTTGGACGAACCAGTCGGGATGCTGCTCGACGAACTTGGCGTCTCCAAAATGTACGTTGGTCCACAGAGCCGGCTCAAGCCCGTGATCGGCAATGGACTTGGCTAGGTGGCGGAGCCCGCTCGGGAACCGGTCGTTGGTGTGCAGCCAATCGGTCGGAAGGCCGCCGCCGCTCGACTGGTAGCCGTCGTCGATCTGGATATACCGGTAGCCGTAGTCTTTCAGCTTGTCCGAGAAGATTCGGCTGATCTGCTCCACATCTTTCTCGTGGATGTCGGTAAAGTAGGCCCACCAAGAGCACCAGCCCGTGACGGAGCCCTTCCACACGTTGTATTCCCACGGTCGGAAGGAGGCGATATTCTTGTGGAGCTGATAATAGCGAGGCCTAAAGGTCAGATCGATCCTGGGGCCGGATGCCGACCAGCGGAACGATGTGCGACTTCCATGGGTCTTCTCCGGCACAATCCGGGTTGCGCCGTCTCCGGCGCCCTCGATCATCCAGTCGCCGGACCGGTCATAGATCGCGTTGTTGCGAAGGTTGTCCGACGGGCCGACGGAATTTCGCACGAGCTTGAACCGCTCTTGGGCTGCCGACTGGGTTTCGGCGGCAAGAGTCTGGTCGGAGCCGTCGATCGTAGCATCCAAGTGAATTGACTTGCCGGTGAGGTCGTGAAGCGTGATCGTTTGGGTGATCTCGCCCCGATTTCCGCGATCAACCTTCGAAGAAATCGTCACAGATTTCCACGGTTCCGGGTCCCCATTTACGCTGAAGCGCCCCGCGAGGATCTTGTGCCCCGCGTACTCAAACTCGACCGTGGGGGCGCGGGAGCCGATTTTTGGCTCAATCGCCGAGTTAGGTGGTTCAGTCGATGCAGTTGCCATAAGAGGGCCAAGTAGGAGTGCGATGGTGGAAGTCTTCGCTCGCCTGGTGAACGGCATGGATCATATGATAGCCGCCTCCGCAAGCGCCTTGCCGAACGATCTCAACCATCGGCATGTACCGGAAAGGTGCGACATGTTTAACCGTGTAAATCGAAGATTCTTCGTCTCAGGAGATGTATCATGCGATAACTTGGTCTTGAATGTCGCAATGACATGAACTGAAGATGACTCAATTTGCAGTCCTGGCGTTACTGATGGCGATGCCGCACGGGTCCCCGAGGCACTCCGGTGTGCGGCCGTTCATGTATGACCCCACCCAACTTCAGGCTTGGTACCGTGCCAACCATATCAACGCCCTGGATACCGGGGTCGCTCAGAGGCCAGCCGCAGACATCGTTCCGACGCATGTCGAGGTCAGCGGCAACTTTGGTGGCATCTTCAATGTCGACGGCATCGGTACCGCGTCAAGCGATACCCAAGCGAACGCGATCTCGGTAATGACGAATCGCTCGCTAACGTTTACCGCGAATTCTTTTAAGCCTTTGACCTCGGGTCAAACGTCTCAATCCAGTGTGGGAAGCATCATGTACTCCATGGCGCTTTACCAGGGGACGCCTACGCACATCGGTGGTCTCATCAGTGGGCCGGTTAGCGGCGCCGACGATGGTTTCAATGGCCAGACTCTGACGGTTGGAATCACTCAAGTTCCAAAGGACGGCAATCTGGTCTTGGTCTTGACGCGAACACTGAACATAACCGAAAAGGCGCAAGGCTCCACTAGACTTGTAGGGACGGGAAACATCGGTGTCACGATCAATTAGCGCAGCAGAGTCCACGTCCATCCATCGATTCGCGGCCGGGATTCTTCTGTTGCTGTCCATTGTCGCCGGATCAATGGCTCAAACCGAATCGACTGGTCTGCGCGGTATCGCCGTGGTCCCGGTAATGTTCCGGCAGCCGGCACGGCCGGGAGCGACTCTGACGTTGCCGTTCGGCGTCACGAACCTCGAACCAACTTCACTCAAGATCAAGCTTGAAATCCACCCCGTCACCTATCAGGAGTGGACCTACGGCCCGGTGCTAGGTACTCCGACCAAGTTCGATTGCTCCACTTGGTTTGCGGAGACGTCGGTCAACGGTACGGTTTCACCGCGCGCCCAGCGCGTGTTTCCTCTCAAACTAACCGTTCCACGAGGAATCGACTCGGGAACGTACTACTGCCTTGCCACGATCGTTCCTAACATTGAGGGAGACAACAGCGTCATCGTGACGCAGTATCAGATCCCAGTCATTCTCTACGTCGGCACTCAACCAAGGGCCGACTTGAAGCTTGGGTCGCCCGAGTTGATTGCAAGCGCCAAGAACAATTACGTCGACGTGCCATTCCTCAATGAGAGTGACGCGTTCCTTGTCGTTGGAGCGACTGTCCAAGTAAGGAATACGTCCACGGGGCGAACAGTCGCGGTTCGAAGCGATTCCGATCGGAACCTATATCCGGAAACGCACCGCAAATTGCGGTTTTCAGTCCCAGTCCTTGGAGATGGACAATATCGCGTTCAGGCGATATGCCAGTCGGGGACCCGTACGTTCCGTCCAATCACCGCCGACTTTGTCGTGAAGGACCATGTAAGCACTCCGCTCACGGAGAAGAGCTTGCTTTCCCTGCCTCCATTCGGTATGGACCCCGAGCGGGTTCACGCAAACGTGCCGGCAGGTGCGAGCCGAACGATCCCGATCCGAATCACGAATATAAGCGACAAGGACCTAACGATTTCGTTGACCGCCCATAAGCTCGCCCAACAGCCTAACGGAGCTCTTCAGGTATTGGACGATGGAGCGGCTCCTCCGCTCAGCATCGAGCTTTCACCGGACTCCATTACATTGGAGCCCAAGCGAACAAAGACGATTCACGTGAAGGTGTCGTTGGACGACCAGGCGACGGGCGACAACTGGTTCGCAATCTCGGCGATCACGACGGCCGGCGACTCGATGTCGGAGGATGTTTACGGCAGCGTGACCGTGCCGGAATCGCCGAAGGCCAAGTTCTTGACGAAGCTGAGCATCGCCCAAAAGGAGATTGGGACGGTCAACGGATACCCGATCAGCGTCGACTACGAGGTCACGAATGAGGGCAACATCGCGCTAAAACCCCTGCCGTCGGCCCATGTGCTTGAAAACGGCTTGACACCGGTCGCTTCGCTCGAAGTTCCCGACTTGGGTGATGGGGGAATTCTCCCTGGCGCCACCCTCCACAACCGAGTCATGTTGCCGCTTACTCTCAAGCCGGGCGCCTACGCGGTAGAGGTCAGTTACCAGTACGCAGAAGACCTTTTCGAGAAAAAGCTGATTCCTTTCACGGTTCCTGCCCCTAAGAAGACCAGAGGTTCGTCTTCAGGAAAGAAGCCGGGAGGAAAACTTTGAAGCGGTTTGCATACAGCGTGATTCTTGCGGCAACGGCATTTGCGGTTACCAACACCGCCATGAGTGCGATTGGTCATCGCACGTTCTCCGGTACGATGATCGCCTCAGCCATCTCTCGGTTCAGACGAGCCCATATCGAACTGCCGGTGGCACAAACGGTTGTAGCGACAGCCGCCCGAGTTGATAACGGCACGTTCACGATGCCTCCTCCCAAGCCAAAGTTCGCGGGCGGAGACCAGGGGACCATCCAAATCGATTCGCCGCAGGTTAAGTTGGTTGGAGTCCCCGGAAAGGTCGATATCGGACAGAAGACGGGTTCCGATGCGGCGGTCAAGAAGGCATCCTCCTCCGATACCGGTGCGGCCAAGCCGACGTCGAAGACGACCGGCTCTAACGGTTTGATCTCCAATCAGTACGACGGGCAAGACATAAAGAGCGTGATCAGCGATGTCGCAAGCCTGGCCGGCGTGATCATCGCTCCTGACGAAACGATCAAAGAGCAGAACATCTCGGTCGAATTCAAGAACGCCACGATTGACTACGTACTGGACACGATCTCGATGATGGCGGGCGCGTATTGGAAGTTGAAGGCACCCGGCTTTTATATCGTTAGCAAGGCCACTCCAGACTCGTCGCTGTTTAGGGAGTTCGCTGAAACCCAGATCTACAGCGTTCACAACCAAAAGGCGGCTTCGATTCAGGCGCTCTTGAGCGCTTCGTACAAGCCCTATCTTTCGGTCGACCCGTCAACAAACGCGATCGGTGTTTGCGCGCCTCCTCAACTGCTCCACAAGATCCTCGCGGATATCACCCAAGCCGACAAGCCTGGCCGACAGATCGTGGTGGAAGCCCTGATCACGGAAGTTTCGCATGAAAACGATCTTGACGCCGGATTCAACTTTGCGACGAACAAATTCTCGTTTGGCACGGACCTGAGCCTCAGTTACCAGAAGGCTGGATTCTCCGATGTGGCCAAGATCCAGGCGATGATCACTAATCACAAAGCGATCCTGAGGGCGAACCCGAGGCTAATGACCATCGAGGGACGAGAGTCGAACGTCAACGTGGGCACCGACACCTATTTCTCGCTCCTGAGCGGAAGCACTACGTTCCCGACAAGCCAGATCCAGTTGATTCACACCGGAATCATCCTCAAGTTCACCGGGTTTATCGGATCGGACGGCATGATCACCATGCACCTGGAGCCTGAAGTGAGCGATGCAGTCGTGCTTCAGAACGGGAACCCGTCTTCGCAGGTTCGACGCGCGACGACGGACGTGCGCGTCAAATCAGGTGAGACGATCATCATCGGCGGCCTGATCAATCAGACGCAGGACAACCAGGTCATCCGGGTTCCAATCCTTGGCTACATCCCAATCTTGGGAGAGATCTTTACTCAGCGAACCAATACGAAGAAGAAGATCGAGACGATCATAATGATCACTCCAAAGATCGTGGACGACGCAGCGACGTCCGGCTAAGCTCGCTGCATCGCCCAGAGCAGTTCTTGCCGGTAGTGCTCGTCGGGACGCGTATGGATGCGGTTGACGTTTTCCTCCGTCAACGGATTGAGTTTGCGACCGCTCGTAAGGGCGCCCAACCAGGCCCTGGCGGCCTTGATCGCCATGAAAGTCGCGCTTTCGACGTCGGAAGCCGATTTCCCGACTGCGATGAGTCCGTGATTCTGAAGCCAGATCGTCTTGGGCGCCATCTCATACTTGAGGGCGAACTCCTCGACAGACGCCTTAATGGCGCGCGCCAGAGGCAGCCCAGGATCGGTGTAAGGAACGAAGGCGGTTGCCGGGCCGCAGCATACGATTTCGTCTGGGAATAGACGCATGGCGGCAATCTCCTTGCACCCCTCAACGCTAAGGAGGCTGATAAGCGGAGTCGGGTGTGTGTGCCCGATGAAGTTCACGCCTGGAAGTTGTAGAAGGTAGGCGTGCATGAACGTCTCGACGGAGGGGCGAGGATAGAAGTCAGGGTCGGCTCGACTGCTCGAAAGCAGTTCGCGGACTGCGACGTCGGTAAGGTCCGGACCGTTCAGCGCTTCCAGTATGGGGGCGAAAAGCACCTTCGAGAAACCCTCTGCGCCTATGTTCCGCATGGAGTAGCCGCTTGCCTTGACGTAGAAGTGTTCGTCATCTGCCTTGGCGCTCGCATTGCCCTCGGCGAGAATCGCGAGGTCGGCTAATGGATCGCCGAGTTTCAGTGAGAGGGCGACGAGTTCGTCAAGAATCGGAATCACCATGAATCCAAGCATACCGGGCAGGATTCGAAGGTTTTCCCGGAGAAAAGAAACGACTATGGCGATCGATCAGGGACTGACTCGCAAGGACATGCTTCGGACGATGTTAGTGGCCGCAGCCGGGGCAGCGTTGCCGATCCAGGCGATGGCTGGGACGACTCAGAGCCCTGCTACCGATATCACGTTGGATGACCTCAAGTCGATGGAGAAGATCGCGGGCATCTCGTTTTCGGACGACGAACGCAAAAAGGTGCTTGCCGAGATTAGGGGCGCACGCGCCGGCTATGCCGGCATCCGAAAGCTGCCGATCGGGCCGACTGTGGAGCCGTCCACGACGTTCCACCCACTCGGGGGCGGATCGGTACCCAACGCCCGTGTTCGAGCGCGCCACTCGAACCCAAGGGTCAAACGCCCATTCACGGACGTCGATATCGCATTTCTTTCTTTGAGGGAGTTGGCGACGTTGGTTCGCACCCAACAGGTGTCGCCCGTCGAATTGACTCAGATCTATCTGAACCGTTTGAAGACCTATGGAGACAGGCTCCTGTGCGTGGTGACGCTGACGGAGAGTCTAGCGCTGGAGCAGGCGGCTCGAGCCGAGCGGGAAATCCGGTCCGGCCACTATCGGGGACCGTTGCACGGCATTCCTTACGGCATCAAAGACCTTTTCAGCACGAAGGGAATCACCACGACTTGGGGCGCCGATCCCTTTGCACACCAGGTCTTCGATATCGACGCCACCGTTGTTAGGAAGCTTGACGAAGCGGGCGCCATTCTCCTCGCCAAGCTCAGTTGCGGCGCCCTCGCCCAGGGTGACGTTTGGTTCAGGGGAACCACCAAAAACCCCTGGAACCCCAAACAAGGCTCGAGCGGCTCAAGCGCCGGCTCGGCAAGTTCTACCGCCGCAGGATTGGTCGGCTTCTCCATTGGGACCGAAACCTACGGAAGCATTACGTCGCCGAGCATGCGATGCCGGGTTACTGGCTTTCGACCGACTTACGGGCGAGTCAGCCGCTACGGGGCGATGGGCCTCAGCTATACGATGGACAAAGTGGGGCCGATTTGCCGGGAAGTGGAGGATTGCGCTCTCGTTTTCGCCGCGATGTGCGGGGCCGATCCTATGGATGCGGCCTCGGTGGATCGGGCGTTCGACTATCCCAAGCGGATCGACATCTCCAAGCTGAAAGTCGGGTACGTAGGCAGCCAGACTGCGATGGATGCCGACCCCGCGGTGGCGGCATTCAAAACGGCGGGGGCTCAGGTTCGTCGCGTGACGTTCAGCCCGATGCCGGACGGGGTCAACCAGATCCTTGACGTCGAAGCGGGATCTGCGTTCGATGCCTTCACTTTGGGCAAGGAGATCCATGAACTCAAGAACTCGACTTGGCCTGAGACGTTCCGGGCTAGCCGCTATGTTCCGGCAGTGGAGTATTTACAGGCTCAGCGGGCCCGCACTCTTCTGATGCACGGTTTCGAGGCCGAATTGGGCGATCTCGATTGCGTCTTGGGAAGCGGAGTTCTGGGACAAATCCTCGGACACTGCAATTACTGCGGCCACCCGCAGATCGCCTTGCCCTTCGGAGATGACGGCAAGGGCAACAGCGTGTCACGTTCGCTAGTCGGGCGGCTCTACCGGGACGACGAATTGCTGGCCATCGCGAAGTGGTTGCAGGATCATTTCGATTTCCACCGGCGTCGTCCTGACCTTTCGAAGGTCTGATCCGCCATAATCCAGGGCATGAGTGGAGCCCCTGAGGTCCCGGTATGCGTGGCCATTGTGATTTGCAACGAATGTATCGAGGACAAGCGGACGAACAACAAGACGCTCATCAATCTCTTTAACGCAATCAACGTGCCGTCGGTCCCGTCGGTTCATCAGAAGCTGGTTGTTCTGGCCTCGGTGACGAATGCTTCGGCCACGATTCCGTTGCAGCTTCTCGTACGTGCCCCATCGGGTGGGGAAGAGGCGCGGATCAACGTCGACCTTCACGCCGCCGACCCGCTGGCCGTGTACGACATGGTGTTCGAGATCAATGGCCTGGTCCTGAACCAGATAGGTCCGCATCACATCGACTTGTTGAGCGGAACCGCCTATCTTGGGGGGAGACGGTTCGACGTCCTACTCCACCGCCCTACCTCCGCCTAACTTGATTGGTAGGCTGCGCGAATCGCTTCGAGCAGTTTTGGGCCGATTCCCTGTATTTCGGCGAGTATCCCTGCTTGGTCGGCACGCTTTAGTTCGGTGAGTCCGTCGATGCCGAACTCCATGAATAGCTTCCTCGCCGTCTTGGGGCCAAGACCGGGAATGCGAACCATTTCGAGAACGGTGATGGGGGCAGTCTGTTCCCATTCCCGCTGTTTGGAACTAACGCCGGTCTCGACAATCTCTCGTATGTATTGGGCGACAAGTTTGCCCACTCCGGGGATGTCGGTGAACCGGTGGTCGCGATGCAGTTCCTCAACCGACTCAGGCATCTTCTCGATAAACCGGGCGATTTGCGTGTATCGGGTTGCGTGCGACTCCTCGTAACCGGCGATGATCAGAAAGTCGCGAAGGTCGCGCAGCTTCCCCGCCAACTCAGCGTTCGTCATACCGGTCATCATACTGCGATTCAGCGCCCAACATCGAGCAGCCTACGTAGGCAGCCAGCCCCGTAGCCGCTGCCTCCGTGGAAGCGCAAGGACGATGGAGATACAAGGCGACCGCACAAAGCTCACGAAACCGCAATGCGGAAACGGCCGGACCATCTCCGTCCCCTCCTCGCCTTCGAAGGGTCCCGTGCGCAAAGACGCGGACTTCCGACAAGTCGGCAGTCCGCGTCTTTGAGGCTCAGCCCTTGGACTTACCCTTCATCATGCCGGGCGGCAGGTTGGTGGGGGGCGGAATTGAGCCAGCCTTAACGGTCGGCTTAGAGTCGGGGTCCGGCGTATAACTGGAACACCCAACCGTCCAGACGGCAGCCAGCACGAATGCTGTCAAAGTGAGTAGCAGGTGGCTTCTTCTAATTCCCATGCTTAGAAGTCCGGAGTCCAGTACGGATACCATTTCTGGAGAGGCTGTGTTGTCGGCGCGCCCGTTACGAACGGCTGCGGGCCCACGACGCACTGCTCAGCTTGGGAGAACTTCATGGCCTTCGCATGTCCGTCACAGAACGCGAAGCACGCAATGCCTCTGAGATACGGGTTATAGGCTTCCTGGTTGTAAGGTCCGGGGCCGCTGACTGCACCGCTCTGACCGGCGTGCGGGTAGCGAGTGAATCCTTCCTGCCAATAGTGGTCACATTGTGCGTCGTATGCTGACGGCCACGTTATGCCGTTTCCGAGACCCGCGCCGACCGAAAGGTTCCAGTCCCAGGCGCTTTCCTGGATGAACATGATGACGTTGGCGGGCCGAGCGATCATCCCCAGGCGGCCTTTCGGAGCGCCGGGTCGGTTGTTCGAATCCCAAATGCCCCAGCCGGCCGAGACTGGAAGACCCCAGTCGATGATGTACTCGTTAAGCGCCATCTGGCTAAGCGTGTGGGTGTAGTAAGACGTGTCGTTCGGGTTGTAGCCGCCGGCAGGAGGCGTGATGCCAAAGCCGCCCGGATTGCCCATAACCGTCTGCCAATTGGTGTCACCGATCGAGGTGCAGTGCCCAATACCGTCGTTCTTGGTGTAAGGAGCGATGACGCCGAAGTACATAACGTCCTTCTGGCCACCATGGGACGGGTAGCGGAAATCACCCCAGTCCGGCTGATCGCAGGGAGATTCGCCATACGTACAGGAACCGTTGTTGTCGTGGCGAGGAAGCGTGTCATCGAAGTCGCCGGCGTACATAATCCCGGCGAGACCGAGTTGCTTGGTATTGCTGATACATTGAGTCTTCTTAGCGGCGTCCTTGGCCTGGGCGAAGACGGGGAATAGGATCGAAGCCAATATGGCGATAATAGCAATAACGACGAGTAGTTCGATAAGCGTAAAGGCTCGGCGACTGAAGTGCATGGTTACCTCCTTGAGACAAATAGGGCCAATTCACAGTTGACCCAACTCCTATATCATCGCACCAATTCTGCGTAATGCCAACAGAGAAACCTGGCCACGTTGGCTTCTCCTATAAAGTTCTATACATTGCCCTGCAAGAGCACATTGGTCCCCATGAGTTGGCGCCTGGGGTCAAGAATGTCGCACCCGCTCTCAAGAAGTGCATCCATAGTGAAAGGATCGAGGGACTCGCGTCCGGCATAGAGAAGGGGAAAAATCGCTTGATGGCCGACTTCTGAACGGCCGAGCGAAGCGCGAGGCGATAGTGCCTGGCGCACTATCGGTTTCGTTTCGAGCGAGGCGAAATGGCGGGGCGAACGGAATCTCGGGGGGCGTGGGACGAAGGTGGAGGGGGCGGAACGGGGGCAGGCGGTGCGGCAGAGAGACGGACGAGGAGGGGAGAAGGCGCAGAAGCGAGTATCGATGATGCGGACGTGCCATGAGTGGCGCTGCAGTGTCGTGGCAGAATGGCGTCAAGGCGGCAATGCGACATCAGGTGGCGTAGAAGGAAGGACATCGACCTTGTCGAGGATTGCAATCGCTTCCTGGGCTGCCATACTTTCAGCTAAATGCCTTTCCCGCAAGAGTTTCTCTGGGGTGTTGCCACCGCCTCGTACCAGATCGAAGGATCTCCCTATAAAGTCGGCGGAGGGCGAAGCGTTTGGGATATGTTCTGCGAACGGCCGGGTGCGATTCGCGACCAATCGAATGGAGACGTCGCCTGCGACCATTACAACCGCTATGTAAGCGATGTCGCCCTAATGTCCGACCTCGGCATCCCCAACTATCGGCTGTCGGTGTCGTGGCCGCGTGTCATGCCAGACGGAGTTGGCGCCATCAATTCGGAGGGGCTCGCGTTCTACGACCGGCTGTTGGACGAGCTTCTAGCCAAAGGTGTGCAGCCGCATGTGACCTTGTTCCATTGGGATATGCCGGTTGAGCTCTATCTCAAGGGCGGGTGGCTGAATCGCGACATCGCCGACGTTTTCGCCGATTACACCCAAGTGATCGTGGACAAACTGTCCGACCGCGTGGCCAGTTGGATGACGCTGAACGAGCCGCAGTGCTTCATCGGATTGGGCATGCAGGCGGGCATTCAGGCGCCGGGCGATCGCCACAGTTTCAAGCAAATCCTCCTCGCCGGACACCATGCGTTGCTCGCCCATGGTAAGGCGGTCCAAGTGATTCGGGCGCGAAGCGCCAAGCCGGCCCGGGTGGGTTGGGCGCCGGTAGGCAATCCGTGCATCCCTCAAACCAATCACCCCGCAGACATCGACGCAGCCCGCGAGGCGACGTTCAATGCTCAAGAGAAGACAATTTGGAGCCACTCGTGGTGGAACGACCCTGTCTTCTTCGGCGGGTACCCGCAGCACGAGCTGAGAGTTTTCGGTTCCGATGTGCCGGAGCCTCGGCAAGGGGACATGGAGACAATTGCCCAACCGCTCGACTTCTTTGGTGCGAACATCTACATGGGAGACATGGTTTGCGCTCACCCGGTCACCGGCGATCCAATTCCGGCCGAGTATCCCCAAGGCACCGGACGAACCGTCTACCACTGGCCGGTCACTCCCGAGGCTCTCTATTGGGGTCCCAAGTTCTTCCACGAGCGATACGGCAAGCCGGTGGTGATTACCGAAAATGGCATCGGCATCTCCGACTGGGTGGCCCTCGACGGGAAAGTCCACGATCCTCAACGGATCGACTACCTGTCGCGCTATTTGCTGGCGCTGGAACAGGCGATCAACGAAGGAGTGGAGATCGACGGGTACTTCCAGTGGTCGTTAATGGACAACTTCGAGTGGCAGGAGGGATATCGCTTCCGCTTCGGCCTTGTCCATGTGGACTACCAGACGCAAAAGCGCACACCCAAGGACAGTGCCTATTGGTATCGCGATCTCATCGCTTCGAATGGAGCGATCCTACATCCAGAAGCGCTATAGGTCGGCCGTATCCCAGATCTCGTGAGACCGGGCCATGAGCGGCTCCAAATGCTGCTCTGCCTCGCGCATACGGGCGCACAAGATCCGCGAGAGATTCGCAAGAATGCGGAATCCGAGTTCTTTATCGCCGCACATTCGTTTTCGTAATTCCGCCGCCGGAAACCTCAACGCCGTGACATGGGCGATGGCCACCGCGCTGGCGTCACGGGGTCCGGCATCGAGAAACGAGATCTCGCCGACGACGCTGCCGGGACCTGCCTCCGTAATCTTGTCACCCTCGTCGGTCAGAATGTTGACCCTGCCGTCCAAGATCACGAACAGGTCGCCGTCGGCTCCATTGTGATGAAACAGGTCCTCTCCGCCCCTGTAAAGTCCTTCCTGTCCCAGGGCGAGAAGGGCTTCCACATCGCTCGGCTTAAGGCCGCATACGAGAAACGAGTGAGTGAACGTGGCTTGGTCTTGGGGAGAGAGCATGTCTATTCGTGAGAGTCGATCTGGGACGGGGGCTCAGGCTTTTTCCTGACGACCGACGACGACGAACTGCCCACCCAAGGGCGCCGAACGGCTAACGAAGAACGTCGGCTCGTATCCTTCGCCTTGGCTAGTCTCTACGTAGCGCATGTCCGCTTCGTCCAAGTGCACCAATCCCAGATCCGGAATCTTCGCCATGCCCTTGGTGGGTGGTTTTCCGAGTTCGGTGTACGTGACCTGGAAGATGTTTTCGCGGATCTGCTTCATGGGTTGAATTATGGCGCAAGGAGACGGACAGAACCGCCCCGCCGAATTTCAGTTAGGCGGGGCGGAAACACGATGAACTAACCGTATAGCGGGCCGTATGCGGAGCAAGCTCGATAGTCGGCAGCCTGCGGCTCGAGCCCACCGAATCGATGCCAACTGCTCGGCCGATAGACGTGTTCCTCGGTAACGTTGTGCATATCCACCGGAATGCGCAGCATGGATGCGAGGGTGATTAGGTCGGCGCCGATATGCCCGTAACTGATCGCGCCATGGTTGGCGCCCCAATGCGCCATGACAGTGTAGACGTCGCGGAACGGGCCGCTTCCTGTAGTGCGAGGAACAAACCAGGTGGTCGGCCACGCCGGGCTTGTGCGCTGATCCAGCACGTCATGAACGTCTGGCGGCAACTCGATCGTCGTTCCTTCCGCAATCTGCATGACGGGCCCCAGCCCCTTGACGAGGTTGACGCGGAACATCGTGCAGGGCATGCCGCCTCGGGTCGTGAAGTCCGAAGACCATCCGCCCGCCGGGAAGTAACCCAGATCGCTGGCACACCAGAGCGTCCTGTCCATGCACTCCTTCGCCTCGTCGGCGGAGATCTCCCAGAACGGCTTGCACGCAGGCGCACCGTTTAGCGTCTGTTCGCCGGTCCAGTCGAGGGCCGATGGTCCGGAGTTGATCAAGTGCAGGAAGCCGCTTTCCCCGTGACCCGTAAGTGCCCTTCCCGAGACTCGCTTCACCGCGTCGGGCGACCAGTAGGTTCGAACGTCGCTGAATAGCTGCGCGGTTCCGGTCAATAGGTGGCCGAACAGCATTGAGACGCCGTTCATCGCGTCATTCTCCGTCGCAACCACGAACGGCTGGCGGATGCCGTTCCAGTCGAAACTGCTGCAGAGCATCGCTTCCAGGAAGTCGCCGTTCGGGAAGTGATCGGTCCACTGGCGCTGCCCTTGGAAGCCGGCAGCGATCGCATTTCGTCCGCGCGCCTGCTCGTGGTAGCCCATCTCGGCGAGCTTTGGATTGCCGATCATCAGGTCCCGCCCGATCAGCACCATCTTGACGCACGTCTCCCAGTCCTCGTCCTTCTGATCGCGCGTCCTCGGGGTCGCGTTATAGTCCTTGCCTTCCTTGCAGTTCGCCTTCACCCAAGCGAGGGCGCGGGCATACTCCTCGTGGTCGTAGATGCCTCTTCGCATCCGTCCCGCGAACTCGCTCATGTCGATCGATTCGACGCGCATACCGAGATAGCTCTGGAAGAAATCTTGGTCCACGATGGAACCGGCGATCCCCATGCTCACACCGCCCATCGCGAGGTAGGCATTTCCTCGCATCGACGCAACCGCCAAGCCCGACCTGACGAAGCGGATGATCTTGTCTCGAACGTCCTTCGGGATGGTCGTGTCGCCTAGATCCTGGACATCTCGGCCGTAGATTCCGAAGCAGGGAAGGCCTTTTTGGGAGTGACCGGCAAGAGTGGCCGCCAGGTATACCGCGCCCGGCCGGTCGGTTCCGTTGAATCCCCAGATCGCCTTCGGGATCAGCGGATCCATGTCCATCGTTTCGCTGCCGTAGCACCAGCACGGAGTGACGGTGAGCGAGACACCGACGCCGGCGCGGGCGAATTTCTCGGCGCAGTCGGCGGCCTCAGCAAACCCTCCGATGCATGAGTCGGCGATGACGCACTCAACGGGCAGACCGCACGGATGCTTCAGCGTCTTGGTGATGAGTTCGGCGGTGGCGCGCGCCATGCTCATCGTAAAGTCCTCCAAGGACTCCCGGACACCCCCGTATCTGCCGTCGATAGTGGGTCGGATTCCGACCTTGGGAAGGCTGCCGCGAAGTCGATTCACAGGTTCATTCGTGCGAAGAGGTTCCACGTCTGAACCTTACCCGGCAAGCACACTAACGGGAGGCCAGGAATGGAGGATTTCGCGGGCCAAATCGTCGTCTCTTGTGGCGGGCGATCCGCTACAATTCGGGCTAAATCATGATCACTGTTCAGGAGGCGTTCAAGGAGATCGCGGAGGGACGCGATTTCGACGGACCGGCAGACTTGCTCAACGACCTCTCTGCTGAGCAGGCGGTGGCGGTTCCCGCCGGGTGCCCGTATTCAGTCGCGACTCAGGTTTTTCATGTCTGGTTCTGGCAGGACCGTTGGCTCAAGCAGATCGCAGGCGTGCAAACGCCGCCATGGGAGAACGACGGTTCCGATTTCCCGGCGATTGCGGAGAATCGGTGGCTCGGCCTTCGCACCGAATTCCTAGAGGATTTCGCCAAGGCACAAGGGCTGGCTGAGCAGACTGGGATCTTCGAGCGCCCAACCCAATTTGGCGATACCGTCGAGGTCCTGCTCTTGAGGGCCGCTCTCCATTGCTCCTATCATCTGGGTCAGATCATGTTGATCCGTCGATTACTGGGTATCGACAGGTAGCGTCGGGCGTCCAACTATAGGAAATGAATCTCTTGCATCTGGTGTTGTTACTTCCTGGGCTCATGGCGTCATATGCGCCCAAAGAACCTCATATAGGGACTCTCATTGGCCAGGGAAGCTCATACGCCGGCCAGCCGCTCATAATGCCTCACCTGCCAACGGTGATCCAGTTCGGACCCCTGCAAACCAAAATCCCCACCCGGTTCGGATCGGTGCATAGCCTGATGGCATGGGCCAAGGGACAACGATCTCGGTGGGACACCGACTTTGTTCCAAGTTTCGTAACTGACTTTGAATACGGCGACAACCGATATCGCCTGATTGGTTTTGATGTGTTTAGCGGAAGAAGCGCTCTCATTCTCCTTTGCTATATAGACGATGACAAGGGCTGCCGACTGGCCTCGGCCAATCTGCAAGGCGTCGACCTCATGGCCGAACCGAATCGGTTCCGGCGCGGCGAGGAAGAACGGAATCCAGGTAGCGAACCGTTCAGCGCTCGATGCGAACAGGGACACCTCATCTTGGGCTTCGGAGGAGTTGACCTGGCAAAGACCGAATGGCCGTTAGGTCGGAGCAACTGATCAGGGCTGGCACGCAATCGACCAGGCAATAAATGAATCTTGACTTTCTGGTCAACTTTGAAGATACAATCTGCGTAGAACCCAGCTAAGGGCATGTCAATGATGTCCCCGTTCATGCCGGCAAGGTTCGTGCCACCCAATTGTTATGCTAGAGATTAAGAATTTGCACGCCAGAGTGGAGGACAAAGAGATCCTCCGGGGGATCGACCTCTCGGTCAAAGCAGGAGAAACCCATGCGATCATGGGCCCGAATGGGTCGGGAAAGTCGACTTTGGCATCGGTCATTGCGGGCAAGAGCGGCTACGAGGTGACTTCCGGCTCAGTTGAACTGAACGGACTGGATCTGCTGGAGATGGAGCCCGCCGAGCGCGCCGCCGCCGGAGTATTTCTCGCCTTCCAGTACCCGGTCGAGATTCCCGGCGTGACCAACACGTATTTTTTGCGCGCTGCGCTCAACAACATTCGCCGAAGCCGAGGGGAGCACGAACTCTCGATGAGCGACTTTATGAAGCACATCAAGAGCAAGGTTCTACTCATGGACATGGAGAACTCTCTGCTATCCCGATCGGTGAACGAAGGGTTCTCGGGTGGTGAGAAGAAGCGGAATGAGATCTTCCAGATGGCAGTCCTCGAACCGTCTCTCGCCGTACTCGACGAGACGGATTCCGGTCTCGATATTGACGCACTCAAGGTCGTCGCAAACGGAGTCAACGCTCTTCGGAGTCCGGATAGGGCGATCGTCGTGGTCACTCACTACCAGCGGCTCCTGAACTACATCGTGCCGGACTATGTGCATATCCTGATGGATGGGCGCATCGTCAAGAGCGGAGGCAAGGAGTTAGCTTTCGAACTCGAGGAAAAGGGATACGGTTTCGTCGAAGAGGAGTTGGCCTCGAAGGCGTAAGCCGGCCGAGGAACTACCGACATGATCGACCTGAAATCGACTCCTCATAGCCTCATCGAGAACTTCAGCCTAATGAAGGGTCTCCTGTCAACTTACGGGCCAGATAGCTTTCAGGTCCTACGGGAGCAGGCGTTCCGGAGCTTCAGCGAATTTGGCTTGCCCACGACGAAGGACGAGGAATTCAAGTACTTGTCTCTCAAGGCACTCGAAGACGGACGTTTCGCCCCTGCCTACGGCGCCACGATCGACCGGTATCAGGTTGAGCAGACCGCGGTCGGCCAAGTCGACGCGATCACCGTCACTTTCGTCAACGGCGAATATGCGCCTGAATTGAGTAGCGCTCACCTCCTGCCCAAAGGCGTTTTCATCGGCAGCATCAGAGACGGCTTGGCCGCTCACGAGGGATCGATCGTGCGGCATCTCGGTGAGATCGCAACGTTGAAGGGAAAGTTGGGCACCACGAATGACGAGCGGTTCGTGTATCTCAACACCGCGTACCTGACCGATGGTGCGTTCGTCTATCTGCCAAAGGGCGTTTCGCTCGAACTGCCGGTCCACATCCTCTACCTTACGTCCGCCGACCACGGCCCCTTGGTTAGTTTCCCTCGAACGCTCATCGTGTTGGAGGAGAACAGCGACGCCAAGGTTCTGGAGACCTACCTTGGGATCGAAGGCGTTTATTTCACCAACGCCGTAACCGAAGTGTTCCTCGGCGAGTCCGCCATTTTGGAGCACACGCGATTCCAGGATGAGCAGATCGAGAGCGTCCACATCGGCGTCAATGCCGTCCACCAGGGCGCGGATTCGATCTACACGTCGAACAACGTTACGTTCGGCGCCCGAATCGCCCGAAACGACGTGAACGTATGGCTTGACGGCGAGCACACCGAGACCTGGCTGAACGGCGCGTCGGTCGGTTTCGGCCATCAAGCGATCGACAACCACACACGCATCGACCATGCCAAGCCGAACTGCAACTCGTTCGAAGTCTACAAGACGATTCTCGGCGACCACGCACTCGGAGTGTTCAACGGCAAGATCTTCGTCTACGAGGATGCTCAGAAGACGGACGCGAAGCAGACCAACAAGGCGATCCTGCTTTCGCCGACGGCGACGATCAATACGAAGCCGCAGCTAGAGATCTTCGCCGACGACGTGAAATGCACCCATGGCGCCACAATCGGCCAGCTTCGAGAGGAGTCGCTGTTCTACCTCCAATCTCGAGGCATCCCAAAGCCGGAGGCGCAGGGATTGCTTGTGTACGCCTTTGCTGCCGAAGTCTTGGAGAAGATCACGATTCCAACCGTGCGGGACATTCTGGAAAAGGCGCTGTTCGAGAAGCTTAAGGAGTCTCAGAAATTGCCCGACCAGGACGGTGAATAAAGGATGAACCTTCCGGAGCCGCTTGCCGACCTGATGAAGCCGCTCTTCGAGACGCTGCCGTTGGAGCACGCGATGCCCGAACTTGTGCCGACTAAACGGGCGGCCGAAGAAGCAATCGCGCAGGTCGAGAGGATTGTCTCAGACCCTCAGATCCGTCGGAATCCGGCGCTTGAAGCCGCGCTTTGGCTCTACGTTGACGAGTTGGACCGGTCCCACATGATCAGCCAAGGCGTTCCCGGTCCGATCGGCGCTTGCTGGCATGGAATCATGCATCGGCGTGAAGGTGATTTCTGGAACAGCAAATACTGGTTCCGGCAAGCCGGTTCGCTCAAACTCGCCGCCGGCTCCGATCCCTCGGAGTTCGTCGATCGAGTGGAAGCTGCCAATCGCGAGAATCCGCCGGAGCTTTTGGCCCAGCAGCGGAGCGAGTGGGCGACGCTCTTCGAATGGTGCGCCAACCGGGAGGGAGCGTAGAATCGAAATGAATACTGCGACCTTGACCAAGCTTGACGTGACCCAAGTCCGGGCCGATTTCCCAATATTGGAGACAGTGGTGAACGGGCGTCCGCTTGTTTACCTGGACAATGGAGCGACCTCGCAGAAGCCGTTATCCGTTATTCGCTCGCAGGACGACTACTATCGGTCGTCCAACGCTAACGTCCATCGGGGAGTGCATCATCTTTCACAGATCGCAACCCGTCAGTTCGATCTGGCGCGAGAGAAGGTTCGGGTGCTGCTAAACGCTAGGCACGCGCACGAAGTGATCTTTACCGCCGGTTGCACGGCGTCCATCAATTTGGTCGTCCAGGCATGGGGTCGGCTAAACGTGAAGGCAGGCGATGAGATCCTCGTTTCGACGATGGAGCATCACAGCAATATCGTCTCCTGGCAGCTTCTAGCCGAGCAGGTGGGTGCGACTGTCCGTCCGATACCGATTACCGACGAGGGTGAAATCGAATTGGATACCTACCGATCGATGCTCTCGGAGCGGACGAAAGTGGTCGGCATCGTTCATGTCAGCAACTCTCTCGGCACCGTCAATCCGGTTAAGCAGATGATTGAGTGGGCCCACGCCGTCGGGGCGGTAGTGCTAGTGGATGGCGCGCAGGCGGCGCCGCACATGCGGATCGACGTTCAGGCGGTCGACGCCGACTTCTATACCTTGAGTTGTCACAAGATGTTCGCTCCCACCGGGATCGGCGTCCTTTACGGCAAAGAAAGCCTGCTCGACGAGATGCCGCCGTACCAAGGGGGCGGCGACATGATCAACACGGTCAGCTTTAACGGAACAACTTACGCAAAGCTCCCGTTCAAATTTGAGGCCGGTACGCCGAATATCGCGGGTGTGATCGGACTCGGTGCGGCGGTCGACTATTTGGCCAGCATTGGTCAGCAACTATCAAAGGGCGATACGGCGACCATGGCCGAGAACCTGGATGCCGCATTCGCTTGGATAGAGCATCACGAGGCCGGTCTGACGAAGTACGGCATGAAGGCGCTGGCCGACATCCCCGGCGTCCGGCTAACCGGCACGTCGCCCCACAAGGCGGGAATCTTGGCATTCACGCTAGACGTGGTCCATCCACACGATATCGGAACTGTTTTGGACAGCCAAGGGATTGCGATTCGGGCGGGTCATCACTGCTGCATGCCGCTTATGACTCGCCTTGGGGTGCCCGCTACCGCTAGAGCGTCCCTCGCCTTGTACAACACTCGCGAGGAAATCGACCGCCTGGTCAGTGCCGTAGAGATCGTAAGGGAGATGTTTACATGAGTGTAGAATTGCGCGAGCTCTATCAAGAGGTCATTCTCGACCACAATAAGCACCCGCGAAATCGCGGGAAGCTGGAAGAGCCAACGAACTCGGCAGAGGGGCACAACCCGCTCTGCGGAGACAACGTGACCGTCTACGTCCATACCAAGGAAGGGCGTGTCGAGGGGATCTCGTTCGAGGGTTCCGGATGTGCGATCTCTACTGCGAGCGCCTCGATGATGACGGAGGCGATCAAGGGCAAGACGCTCGCTGAGATCGAAGCGATGTTTCGCGAGTTTCAGAAGATGGTCACCGCCACCGGTGAGGCGGAGGAGCATCCCGATTTCGGTGACCTGGAGGTCTTAGCTGGAGTCAGGGAATACCCGGTACGCATCAAGTGCGCGACCCTCCCCTGGCATACGCTCCATGCCGCGCTTCAGGGCGCGGAAGCGAAGGTGAGCACCGAATGACCTTGATTTCGTTCAGATCAATCATATGTCGGAGAAGAAGGAGTTGATGCCCAAACCGATCGACTTCGTGGTGGCCGAGCCAAAGCGCGGCCTGACCAGCATCCAGAAGTCGCTGTTCGAAGCGGAAGTCGTCGAGCAGATGCGGACCGTTTACGACCCGGAGATTCCGGTCAACGTGTACGATCTCGGTCTGATCTACGATATTCAGGTCGACGACGACAAGAACGTGCATATCGTCATGACTCTGACGTCGCCGGCCTGTCCGGTCGCCGGCATACTTCCGGGCGAAGTGGAGTGCGCGGCAAGGGCCACACCAGGCGTTGGCGCGGTAACCGTCGAACTGACTTGGGATCCTCCTTTTACGATCGACCGCATGAGTGATGAGGTCAAGCTCATGTTGGGGATTGACTGATGAAGTTCTCCACGCAAGAGGAGTACGGCCTGCGGTGCATGCTGCAGATCGCCCGGCTAACCGACGAGGACAGCACGACGATCCTCGAAATCAGCAAGCTCGAGGGGTTGACCCCTCCCCACGTGGCGAAGCTGCTGATGATCTTGCGAAAGGGTGGGTTCATCAAAAGCACGCGCGGCCATGCCGGGGGATATACGCTGGGCCGCCCCGCAAACGAGATATTGGTCGGCGACGTTCTGAACGCGCTCGGCGGCCGGTTATACGATGCGGAGTTTTGCACGCGGCACTCCGGTCATCATTCGATTTGCACCCACGATATCGACTGTAGCGTGCGTTCCCTTTGGCAAGTCGTGCAAACCGCCGTCGACGAAGTCGTCTACAAGCTCTCGATAGCCGATCTGATGAGGCAAAGTGAGCCCGTGAGTAACGTCACCTTGTTTAGAGAGCCCAAACGGCTCCAACCGATCCCGTCATGAGTACCGAAATCCAAACCACGCCCGAAAGCGAGTTGTTTCCTATCTCGCTTACCGACAAAGCGATCGCTCAACTGAAGCGACTGATCGCGAGAGACACTCGTCCGGGCGTTTTCCTGCGCCTGGGCGTCAAAGGCGGCGGATGTAGCGGCTTGGAATACGTGATGAAGCTGGACATCGTCCATAAGCCGATCGACATCGAGCGAGAATTCGACGGAATCCAGGTAGTGTGCGATGCCAAGTCGGCGGTCTACCTTCGCGGGAGCACGTTCGACTACACCGGGAACCTTCTCGGGGGCGGGTTCAAATTCGAGAACCCGAACGCGGGAAAGAGCTGCGGTTGCGGCACCAGCTTCATGCCAAAAAACCTGTGATCAGTAGAGTCGGGCGCCGTTTGGCGTTAGCTTCCCGGGCTGCGCCAGAACCACCTCGCCCGGCGCTCGGTCAAATCCGCATACCAACACCTGGGATTCGAACCCGGCGATCCGCTTAGGCGCGAAATTGGTAACGGCGACAATCTGCATGCCAGGTAGCTCCTCGAGGGTGTACACCTTTGTGATCTGAACGCTGGATTGCCGGATCCCAAACTCCCCGAAGTCGATCGACAGCTTGTAAGCAGGTTTGCGCGCTTCGGGAAACGCCTCCGCTTTGAGAATCGTGCCGACCCTCAACTCAACCTTCTCGAACTCGTCGTAAGATATCACTGGCGGATTGTATCTTCCCGCCGATTCGTATCGAGCGCATCGAGAGCAAAGTGGCTTGGGGCGGCCTCAGTCCAGGCTTCGCAGATTCCTGGAACCTACGATGTTTGCCAATTGTAAACACTGGCAAACGTTCCGCATTGCCCGTTCCGTCGTGTAATCGAGTCGAGCCTATGACACAGAGAATCGCCCGTTGCTGGATCATCATGGTTGCGCTTGTCTGCGGTCTAGGCAGCGTCCAAGCGGCGGACCCATTTCAGATCCAGATTCAACCGGCGATTCAAGGGGAGATCCCGGTTGGCGCTTCGGTGCCTCTCATCGTGGACGTGCAGAACTCCGGACCCGACGCAAGAGGATCCCTTCGTCTTTCCACCAACGAGTCTGAAGTTTCGTACCCGATCGAATTGCCTCGGGGCGCGAATAAGCGGCTCTTCGCCTATCCCCACATCGACTATGGCGAGGTCGCGGTTTGGCTCGACACGGATCAAGGCAGTGTGCGTCATACCTACGCTTTGCCCGGTAGCCGTGACTCCGGCATGTACGTTCTCCTCATCGGCGATGGCCCAGGAGAACTCTCGTTCATCCGCGAAACCAAGGGCGAATCGCGCCGAAACACGAGCGAGAGTCAAAATGGGTTCTCGACGCTTCTCGACTGCTATGTCAAACCCGAAGACGTGCCCGACCGCCCAGTCGGCTTCGATGGCGTCAGTTGCGTGATCCTCGGCTCGGGCGCCGAACGTTTGACTGATTCCGAGGTTGAGGCGCTTCGGATTTGGGTGTCCACGGGGAAGACTTTGATCTTCGTCGGAGGAGCCTCCGCGCCGGTCCTCTCCGATGCCCGGTGGGCTGGCATGCTCCCAATCCGAAATCCCCGTGTCGCTTCGCTCGGCCGGTCGGATGTGCTCACTAATCTGGGCGGCACGACCGCCCCGCCAGTTTCAATAACCTCCGGCACGCCCGTCGAGGGTGCAACTGCGCGGACCGACAACGGGCTGCTTCTTACCTCTGAGATGCCGTTCGGACTCGGGCGCGTGGCTTACATGTCGTTCAATCCCTTCGAGGCGCCGATGAACCACTGGGAGGGGCGCCGGTCCGCTGTCGTCAAACTGCTCAGGGTGACCGAGAGTCTGTCGGCGCAAGCGTTTGTCGCATCCTTTGTTCGAGACAGTCAGGATTACGGGCCGATTCGTTCCTATACTCGGCCTTCTGGGACGGTGATCGCCGCGCCATCCGGTCCGATGCCTTCCGTCACTTCGATGGCAGACGACCCGTTCCGCACTCCGCTGCCACCGGCGTGGTCCGTCTTCGGTTTGCTGGGCGCCTACTTCTTCTTCGTCATCCCGGTGAACTTTCTTGTACTGAAGAAGCTCAAGCGTGGGGAGTTGGCCTGGTTCAGCGCGCCCATTATAAGCCTGCTGTTTGCCGGAGTTCTATTCGCATCGGCGGGCTCACTCTATCGGGCGAAGATGACGACCAAGACTAATGGGCTCGTCGTAGCTCAGGAAGGGAACCGTGACGGACTATTCGTCGGCACAAGCCAGATGTTCATTCCGCGCGGCGGCAGCTATGACCTGAAGCTGACCGGGGTCGACGCACTTTCGCTGCTGTCTGACCAAGAGCCGTTCGGAATGTATCGCCGCCCGACGGACCAGGGCTTCGAGTCGGTCGATGTGGGCGAGTATAAGGTCCCCAATCTCGCAGCGGACAACCTTTCATTCCGTAGGATCTCCTACCGGCAGAAGGTCCCGATCTCGAACTGGTTCCATGTGCGGCTGCAAAAGACCGGGCCGGAGACGGCTCGATGCACGATCCTCGCCGTCGGACCCTATTCTCTTTCCAATGCGATGCTTTATGTAGGGAACCAAGCGATCCCCATCGGGACAGTGCAGCCGGGAGACCACATTGCACGCGACATCTCGGTGCCGGTACACGTCGCCTATGGCGAGATCTCCCCGGACGATGTTCGCGTCTTCACGGTTCGAAGCAGGCGGGCGGCTTTGAGTGGAGATCTTGACGGTTTTCGGCCCGGCCCCCAATTGGGAGACGAGATCAAAGGAGGGTCGAGCGTCAAAGCGGTGCTCTTTTCGGACTGGGAGGCGGATCGATGATTCAGGATCGCCTGCGCACTTTGGTCACTCAGAACCCGATGTTGATTGAGATCACTAGGTTCAGGCGAAGATATTTCTCCTACTCCTCAGGCAACTCGATGAATTCGGTCGTCCTGAGCCTGGTGTTGATCTGCTACGCCGGTCTCGTTCTGATCGTAGCCCAGAATCGGGATTCAATCAACCCGATCTCGATCGTGATATTCGAAACGGGGTTGCTTACGCTGTTTGCTCCGATGATGCTGTACGGGGCGATCGCCGGAGAACGAGAGCGGAGGAGTTGGGACCTTCTGTTGGCCGCGCCAATAACGAAGTCTCAGATCGTTGCAGGTAAGTTCCTCGGTGCGGCCGGCGCTCTCGTCATTGCCGTCGCGATGTTCCAACTCCCGATCCTGATCGCCGCAATCGGAAGTCGAGAGACGAATTGGTGGTTCCTATTGGTGGCGTCGCTGGATTCGCTAACGTTTCTGTTGCTCGTATGCGCTTTGACCATCTTCTTCAGCGCTCGCGTCAAGCGAGGGCTGATGGCGCTCGGAGCCGTCCTTGCGATTCTGGCCACGGGCCTAATCGTGTTTCCGACCTTCGTCGAGGTTGCCGGCGGTTCTTCATCGACGGTGACGAATCCCACGTTGTTTTTCCATCCGTTCTACGTTATGGCGCAGCTCATGAGGACGATCGGTCCGGGAGAGGATGCGGGCAATGCGATCTCCACCCTGCAGTGGGGTTGGCCGCAGAGCTTCGTGTATTTCGCACTGACGATCACGCTGTTGGCTTGGGCATCCAACACCCTCAGTTTTGCCGAGAACGAAGTGAAGTTTATGCCTCAGGGAGATAAGCATGCTTGAAGTGAAGGGTCTGCGAAAGGAGTATGGAGGGCTGACCGCCGTCCAAGGCATCTCGTTCACGTTAAAGCCGGGCGATATATTTGGCTTCATCGGTTCGAACGGCGCCGGCAAGACGACGACCATTCGGATGATCTCCACACTGCTGGAGCCGACGGCGGGGACGGCCGTGCTCAACGGCGCCGACATTCGTCGCAACCCGATGGAAGTCCGCCGCATGCTGGGCTACATGCCCGACTTCTTCGGGCTGTACGACGACGTCAAGGTGTGGGAGTATCTCGACTTCTTTGCCGCCATCTATCAGGTACCGCCCAAGAAGCGACCGGAGGTTATCGACAGCGTTCTCGAACTGACGAACTTGACCGTCAAGAAGCAGGCATTCGTGCAGTCCCTCTCCCGAGGCATGCAGCAACGCCTGTGCCTGGCCCGATGCCTCGTACACGATCCTGCTTTGCTGCTGCTGGACGAACCGGCATCCGGATTGGACCCTCGGGCTCGGGCGGAACTCAAGGAACTAATCGCCGAGCTTGGCCGCATGGGCAAGATCGTGATCGTTTCGTCCCACATCCTGCCGGAACTCGCCGACTTTTGCAACACCGTCGGCATCATCGAGCGCGGCGAGCTTCTCGCTTTCGGCCCGGTCAGCCAGATCGTCAAGGATATTCAGCCGCATCGCGTCTTTTCGATTCACATGCTCGACCACCTCGATTCGGCATCCGAGCATGCGAAAACCCTACCAGGCGTCTCCGACGCCACGGTCGCCGGAGAGCATGAACTGCGTGTCGAATTCGTGGGAGACTTGGACGATCAGGCCGATCTGCTGGCTAGACTGATCCAACTCGGATACCGCGTTACTTCGTTCCGGGAGGATTCCGCCGACCTCGAGGACGTGTTCCTTAAGTTGACGACGGGAGCCGTCAATTGAGTCCAGGCTCGCTCGCCGACTGGGTCAGAAGCAACCGGAGCGTCTACATTGGAAACGCGACGACGATGCGCGATTTCCGCGTGCAGTTGCGAGGAAGCCGTTCGGTGTTGCTGTTCGGCCTCTATCTCGTAGTGCTTATTCTGGTCAGCTTCTTCGTTTACGGCGAAACCGCCAGCCGGAGCCTCTCGATCGTCGATGCCCAAATGCAGCTCAAGGAGTTCGCAAGCACGGTCATGCGACTGTTGGGCTTCACTGTATCGGTCGTGGCGCCGGGTCTGACCGCAACCACAATCGTGATGGAGAGGCAGCGCCAATCGCTCGATTTGGTCTTCTCCGCGCCGGTCTCGCCGAAGTACTACCTGGTCGGCAAGGTGATGAGTAGCTTTCGCTACACATGGATGCTCCTGGTCCTCGCACTACCGGTGACCGCCGCCTCGGTGGTGATCGGAGGTGCGTCCTGGCAGGACGTGCTCGTTGCCTACATGTTGCTCTCGATGCAGGCTCTGATTCTGACAGCGTTCGCTTTGCTCATGTCGACGATCGCGGCCAAGCCGGTCAGCGCCATCGTCTGGAGCTATGCCGCATCGTTCTTCTATAACCTGGTCGCCATTTCGCTCGCGTCTGTCTACTCGCTCGGCCGGATGTTCGGAAGCTTCGGTCGGGGTAATGAAGCCCCTTGGTACGTTACGGCGAGTCCGTTTACGGTGTTGGAGACGTCGCGAACGGTCACAATGATCGGCGGCCACTCGATACCGAACTGGATTTGCTTCCTCGCAGTTGCGCTGCTCCTTTGCCGGATCTGCCTCCTTGGCGCTGGAGCCCTCCTGAGCCCGCCAGGTGGAAAGGAAATTCAAGGACTGAGGCTCTCGGCGCTCGTCTACGTTTTTGCGTTGGCGATTGGTATCGGGTGGGCGCTCCATCCTCATGGATCGGCGCCAATGACCCCAGGACTTGGGATGGGTACCGTTGTCAAAGCCGTCGGCGCCGACGATACTGCCGCGTTGGAAGCTGGTCAGGTCCTTGCGTTGTGTTCGGGACCGATCATCGTTTTTCTGCCGTTCGTCGCGTGCTTTGGGTTCGATCGCGAGCGACGATATTGGCCAAACGGGCTATTCTCCATACCGCGGGCGCTCGACGGGACACCGGCCGGCGGTTTGCCCTTTCTTTGCGCCTTTCTCGCCCTTTTTGCCGTTGGAATGGACCTTGGTGCTCTAGGTGGCGATGGGGCACTCCTCGGCCCGCCATTCTGGGCATTTGCCTTCTATACGGCGGCGTTCTGGGTCCTCTTCTTTGCGCTGGGCCGCTTCGTCTCATCGTTTTTTGCGGGACTCAAGACGAGCCGAACGATGCTGTTTGCCTTGTTCCTTTTCCTCGTCTGCCTGCCGTTTCCCTTCCTGACGATGGTCACGGGCGTGAATCTCGGTCTGGAATCTCAAGGTCCGTGGAACCTGTATGTCCTCGCTCCGCTGCTGTCGCGGGACTCTTACCGGGCCACCTACGCACTCATTTTTGGTGCGATTCTACTTCTGGTTGCCCTTGTCGTTATGCTGATTTCCGAGAGTCGAGTGAGCAAGCGGCTTGCTGTTTTGGGGAGAACGAGTGAGTCGACTCGATAGACGGCTCCGGGGCTTCGAGTCCCGAGTCAGGCTGGCACGAGCTTGGAAGGGGTTTGCAATGGGTGCCTGTTTCGGCACCGCGGTTTCTGCCGTGTGGGCCGTCTTGGACTGGCGATCCGTGCTCTATACCGAGTGGACATGGATGGGTGCGTGCGTCATTTGCATTGCGCTTGTCGGCATGGTAACTGGATTTGCGGTTCCTGTTCGAAGGAAAGACCTTGCCGCCAGCGTCGACCGGCGCGGAGATCTCCAAGACCGGCTGACAACGGCCATTGAACGCGATTCAAGCCAGGACACGTTCGATGCGGCACTCCAAGAGGATGCCGCGAGAAGCCTCGACCGGCTGGTCCCTCGTGAGGTGTTCCCGATCCGGTTCGGTCGTTGGCATTTGGCCACCTTGATCCTGGCGTTAATGGCTGCCTCGGTTTTCTTGCTCGGAAACTCTCCGGTGGTCCTGAGCGAGGAAAATCGGCGCCTGCGAGAAGAGCTGAAGAAGCAGGGACAGGCGGTAGAGAGGGTCACTAAACAGCAGTTCGAGACGCCAGATGCGAAGCGAGAGATGAGTGCAGAGGAAAAGCGACTCGCCGACGAGATGCGGAAGTACTATCGCGATCTTGAGAAAGCACACCTGTCGCAAGAAGAGGCGATGCAGCGATCGAACGAACTGGGCGAGAAAGCCGATCAACTCGCAAAGCAGGCGGCGCAGGCAGTTCAGCAGAGCTTGCAGCAGGCCCAATCGGCTCGCGCAAGCATGGAAAAAGCCACACTGGATGCCAACGGACTGGGCAACGTGAGCCCTCAAATGGCGGGAATGCCGGAAAGCGAGCGCGAAGAGAAGATGGCCCAAGCCAAAGCGGAGGCACGGAGCATCCAAAAGCAGTTGGGCGAGCTGAAGCGGCGGCTTGACGAGATAAACAAGAAGCTGGCCAACCCGAATCTGAGCGGATCCGAGCGAAAGAAGCTCGAAGACGAAAGGCGCGACGTGGAAAAGCAGATCGCCGACCTGAAGGAGCGCGCCAAAGCCAATCTGGATGAGCAGAAGGCGCTCGAACTCTCCAAAGCGGCCCAGGAGGTCTTCCGAAAGATGATGGAGGACCCCCTCTACAAGAAACTGCTCGAAATCGAGAAGAAGCTGGCCCAGGACGCCAAGTCGGCCGCGAAATCGGGTCAGCCCAAGATGACTGACGAGGAGCGGAAGCGCCTGAAGGAGGAGTTGGAGCAATTGGCCCAACAGCTCAAAGATCCCAAGGCGATGAAGGAGTACTTGGAGGCCCTTCTCAAGGCGGCCGAAGAAGCCAAACGGATGGGACGAGGAGTTGGCATTGGACTCACGTTGAATCACCTCGGGTTTATGCAAGCGCCTCCGGGGCCAGGGGGACCAGGCGGCGGGAACTGGGTCGGGAACGTGGGTCAGGTGTACAAACTCGACAAGCCAACCGAGAGCAAGGGCAAGACATCAACCAGCGTCGTGAGCGGCGAGGTGCGTCAGGGGAGCGGTCCTCAGGCGTTCGTGGAGATCAAGGCGCCCAGCTTCGTCGGAAGCCGAAGCGGCATTCCCTACCAGAACGTCCTGCCTAGCTATGAGCGAAAGGCCGAATCCGCCTTGGAGCGGCAGCAGATACCCAAGGAACACCAAAAGCGAGTGAAAGAGTATTTCGACAGCCTGACCGGCGTGAAGAAGGAGTAGATCAGACGGATGCCAGAACAGCCTGAAGCCACTTGGTTTAGAGACACTTTCGATCGGGTACGCACCGAAGTCCAGAAAGTGATCGTCGGCCAGCACGATATCGTCGAATCGGTTCTAGTGGGAATGGCCGCTAACGGCCATATCCTCCTCGAGGGGATGCCGGGGTTGGGCAAAACACTGCTTGTCCGGAGCCTGGCAAAATCGCTGTCCCTCGATTTTAGCCGTATTCAATTCACTCCAGACATGATGCCGGCCGATGTGACCGGCACCAACGTCCTTGGCGAGGGGCGTATGTTCGAATTCAGAAAGGGACCTGTCTTCGCGAACATCGTGTTGGCCGACGAGATCAACCGGGCTACCCCGAAGACCCAATCGGCCATGTTGGAGGCGATGCAGGAGCGATCGGTAACCGTCGGCGGTAAACGGCACGACTTGCACGAGCCATTCCTGGTGATGGCGACCCAAAATCCGGTGGAACAGGAAGGAACCTACCCGCTGCCGGAAGCACAACTCGACCGGTTCTTCTTCAAGCTCCTCGTGCCCTATCCGACCAAGGATGAGCTTCGTGAGGTCGTGCTTCGAACCACCGGCAGCGCCGAGCAAGAGCCACGACCGGTCGCCTCCCGCGAGGACGTCTTGCAGATGCGGGCAATTGTTCGCGAGGTGCCGATTGCGGAAGCGGTGCTAGAGTACGGCCTATCGATGATCGTCGCGACCCATCCGGATGGCTCCGGGGCTTCGCCGGCTGCCACGCGATATTGCCGATTCGGTTCGTCGCCCCGAGGCGCGCAGTCACTTGTCACTGCCGGAAAGGTGCATGCTCTGTTAGCCGGCCGCTTCAACGTCTCGAAGGACGACCTTCGCAAGGTGCTTAAGCCGGTGCTTCGGCATCGTATCCTTCTCAACTTCGAAGCGGAAGCGGACGGCATGACGCCCGACAAGGTGCTGGACCAGGTGATCTCGTTCGTCGACGAGCGAGACCGTGATCCGATCAAGATCTAGCGATGTCGTCGTTGCTGCTTGAGCCACGTGAGTTTCGATTGCTGGACGGCTTGCGGATCAACCCGCGCAAGTCGTTCGGCGGTCGAGTGCGCGGCGAACGGCTGACGAAAAAGAAGGGCATCAGCATCGAATTCGCCGACTACCGCGAGTATTCGGAAGGTGACGACTTGCGGCATCTGGATTGGAACGTCCTTGCCCGGTTGGATACGCCGGTGATGCGCACCTATCGAGATGAAGAGGACTTGGCGGTGCACCTTTTGCTCGACGGCTCCGCCAGCATGTCGTTTGGCGAGCCTTCAAAATTCGAAGCGGCGCAACGTCTGGCTTGCGCATTGGGATACGTTGCGTTGACGGGCGGAGACGGCGTCGTTCCTCGCTTGGTCGGGCGACGCGAACCGAATCAGCAGACGTTGCGCGGAAGGGCCAACTATCCGCGTTTGGTAGGCTGGGTTACCCAGACCCGAGACATGGAGTCGGCGAAGGATGGGCTTTCCGCTTCGCTAAGGGCATTCGCGGCATCGAGCGTTCGGCTCGGGTTGGTCGTCGTGATCAGCGATGGGATGGATCCAGACCTGCCGATGGCGCTACGCATCCTCGCCGGGCGCGGACATGAGGTTTTGTTCCTTCAGGTTCTCAGCGATATCGAACTCGATCCCGAATTGGAGGGGGACCTCCGGCTTGTGGATTCCGAGACCGGCGGGGCGGTTGAGATCACCGCCAATAGCTTCGCGTTGAAGGAGTATCGCCGGCGCCTGCATGAACACAACCGCGCCATCTCCGATGCATTGCTGCGAATCGGCGGGCGATATGCACTCGTCCAGCCGCAGCAGCCCCTCGATCACGTCTTGAAGAACGTACTGAAGAAGGAGTGTTGGGTCCGGTGACGTTTCAGAATTCGGCCGCCCTGATTTGGTTTCTCCCTTTGGCGGGGGTAATCGTCGCGCTCTATCTGCTCAAGATGAAGCGGCGTGACCTTCAGGTGCCTGCGACGTTTCTGTGGCCGGACCGGGTGGAGGAGATTCGGGCCAACACCCTCTTTCAGAAGCTGCGTCCAAGTTGGCTGCTTTTTCTTCAGTTGCTCGCACTACTGATTGCGGTCGGTGCGCTTGCGAAACCGCAAACGACCCAGAAGGGGCTTGCCGGCTCGGTCACCGTCTTCGTCGTCGACACCTCAGCCAGCATGTCGGCCACTGATGTCAAGCCGTCTCGGCTTGGCGAGGCGGTCCGTCAAACTCAGGAGGCGATTCAGAGCGCCAAGCCAACAGACCGTATCGCGATTATCGAGGCGGGAGCTACTCCCCGGGTGATTTCGGCTCTCAGCAGCGACCCCGCCAAGCAGATGGCGGCGCTATCCAGCATTCAGCCGACCGACGCCGAGGGACAGATCGGGGAGGCATTGCGATTGGCATCGGCCTTGGTGGGTGGAATCGATGGCGCGCGAATCGTGCTTCTGTCGGACGGAGACTTCGAGCCGATCGCCAACTTCTCAAGGGGTAAGGCGGCGTTCGTCTACCGGTGCATCGGAAATCTCGACGACAATCTTTCGGTCGGAGCGCTGGGAGTTGCCCAGACCGCAAGCGGCCGTCAGCTCTACTGTGGGATTAAGAACAACAGCCTGAACCCTAACGGGGGAACGCTGAACCTCTATGCGGACGGGAAACTTCTCGACTCGATCCGGTCGCCGAAAATCCCGCCGACCGGACAGTGGGGAAGGACGATCGCCGCTCCTCCCGGCGCGCGCCTGTTCGAGGCAAAGCTCGACGCTCCTGACTTCTTGAAGAGCGACAACTATGCGGTCTGCATTGCCGACCCAAGCGCCTCATTGCACGTGTTGCTCGTGACAAAAGGCGATCTGTTCCTGGAACGCGCGTTGGCCCTCGATCCCCGCGTGACCCTGGATAAGGCGACCGAGGTCCCGGCGACCGAATCTGCGGCGTCAGGCGTGGGATCGTACGACATCGTCGTGTTCGACGGCGTGCCTGAAACGGCGGTGAAGGCACGGGGCGTCCTGACATTCGGCAAGGCAGGAAGCGCCTCGCCGGTTACCGAGAAGGGAACTGTTTCGAAGCCAAGATTCGTGTCGTCCGAACCTGTTCCGCTCCTGTCCAGCGTCGATCTTGCTTCCATCTACATCGACCATCAGACTTCGATCGTGGCAAAGGCCAACGGAGAAACGGTGGCGCAAACCAGCGCAGGACCAGTTGTCGTGACCGCAAAGGACACGGGGAAACGCCAGATCTTCGTGGCGTTCGAGCCGCTCGAATCGGACTTCCCGTTGCAGGTCGGATTCCCCATTTTCGTTGCGAACGCGCTCGACTACCTGGCGGGCGGGGTGAGCAGTACTACCCTGTCGGTCAAGGCGGGGCAGCCATTTAGCTTGCCGATCACCTCCGAAGCGAAGCTCACCACACCGTCGGGAGAGGTAGTCACACTTAACCCCACCGGGGCAAATCTGGTCGTCCGCGAGGCGCGTTCGGTTGGCAAATACACGATTGAGTCGGAGGGACGCAAGAGGACCATCTACGCAACGCTCCGCAGCGAACGGGCCTCCAATATCCGCCCCGAGAAGGATTTGAATCTTGGTGGAGGACAGGTCAAGGCGAGTACGTCCCCCGTTCGATTCGCCGACTTCTGGCGTCCCCTTGCCGTGTTGGCGATCTTGGTTCTAGGCGCCGAGTGGTGGATGTTTGCGAGGAAGAGTTGATGCGATTCACTCATCCGGCCTATCTGACACTATTGATTCCGGTCCTGCTGGGCATCTTCTACAGCTACCGGCATGTGCATGGGATGGCCAGGGGGCGGAAGAAGCTAGCGTTTGCTGTCCGCATCTTGCTGCTGACATTGCTGATAGCGGCGCTCGCCGGCCCGGAGGCCCGAAGGCCGAACCGCGGCATCTGTACGATATTCCTTCTCGACCGATCCGACTCGATTGGCGATCGGGACCGTCAGGGCTCGGAGCAGTTCGTGAAGGACGCGATGAAGCGGCTGGGGCCGGACGACGTGTCCGGCGTCATCGCGTTCGGCAAGGATGCGGTGATCGATTCGGCTCCGAGCGGCAGCCACGAATTGGGACGGATGCTGAGCCAAGTCGACGGTTCGGCGACCGATCTTGCCGCTGCGATCCGGCTCGCATCGGCATCCTTCCCAGAGGGGAAAGCGCGACGGATCGTCGTTCTGTCAGACGGGGACGAGACCAAGGGCGATGTCGCCGAAGCCGCGACGGTTGCGGCAAGCGACGCCATCGCGATCGATCATGTCACTCTCGGCCTGGTGGATCGGGCGGGCGAAGCGTCGATTGCCTCGTTGGACGTGCCATCGGAAATACGGATCGACCAGCCGTTCGAGCTTAAGGTGCTTGTTGACTCGTCGGTGGAGCAGAGCGGCAGAATTGACGTCGACCGGGACGGCATTCTGATCAAACAGGTTCCCGTGAAGCTCGCGTCGGGAAGAAGCACGATCGTCGTCGCGGACAAGATCCCCGATCCGGGCTTTCACCGTTACCGGGCCACCCTGCATGCGGAGCGAGACCTCGATGACCGAAACAACGTCGGTCTTGGCTTCGTGTCGGTTAAGGGCAAACCACGCCTGCTCGTGCTTCAAGAGAAGCCGGAGAAGAGTCCGTTAGCGGATGCTCTGCGCAAGAACGGCATGACGGTGGACGTCATTGGACGAAACGGCATTCCGTCGAAGGCGGAAGACCTTCAGGTGTACGACGCCCTCATCCTCAACGACATCAACGCCGACGATTTCACGCCTTCTCAGATGAAGCTGTTCGAAAGCGCGGTCCGGGATAGTGGGATCGGACTGGCGATGGTCGGCGGCGAGAACTCGTTTCTCCCCGGCGGATACTACGGAACTCCGATAGCCGACGCCCTTCCGGTCGATCTGAACATCCGGCAGCGAAAGACGTTTCCGAGCATTGCGGTGGCGATCATGATCGACGCGTCCGGCTCGATGGGCATGGTCGAGGACGGCGTCCAGAAGATCCGGCTGGCCGCGAAGTCAGCCGAGGAGACGGTCAAGCTGATGTCTCCCCAGGACCGGGTCGGCGTGGCAGGGAGCACGGATGGCATCGAGTTTGTGGCGCCGATGCAGCAGTTGACGGACAAGTCTGCCGTTATCAGCCAAATTGAGAGGCTCTACGTGGGCGGCGGCGGCATCTACATCCAGCCTTCGATGGCGATGGGCGAGGAAGTGCTCGACAAGGAGACCACCCAGGTTCGTCACTTCCTGTTGATGTCGGATGGCAACGACGCCGAACTTCAAGAGGGCAGCTTCGAGATCGCGGCCCGAATGCGCGCCAAGAAGATCACGACCTCGGTCGTGGCAATCGGAGACGGAAAGGACGTCGAATTCCTGAAGCAGCTTGCAGCGATAGGGGGTGGCCGTTTCTACCTCGCCGACAAGGCGAGCAAACTTCCGGCGGTGGCGACGCAAGACACGTCCCTCGTGGCTCGTTCGGCAATCGAGGAGGGGGCGTTCATCCCGAAGATGGTCGCCGGCCAAGCGATCCTCAAAGGAATCGATTCCACTGGGACGCCTCCCCTTCTGGCTTACTGCCTCTCTGATACGCGGCCACTGGCGACAGTGGCGATGCGGACGAACAAGGACGATCCGCTCCTTGCCACGTGGAACTACGGATTGGGCACGACGTTGGCGTTCACTTCCGATGCACAGCCTCGCTGGGCGGCGAAGTGGGTCGGTTGGTCCGGGTTCGGCGCGTTCTGGTCGCAGGCGATCCGTGCGGTGTCGCGCCGGGCGACCCTCAACGACTATCAGGTTGCCGTCCACGAAGAGGGAGGTCAGGGAAAGGTCGAGGTGAAGGCGTTCGATAAGCTCGGCAATCCGCTCACCGCATCCAATGCGGCGATTCGAGTCGCCATGCCGAACGGAGCGTTCCGAGACGTCAGCCTGGAGGAACAGGCGCCCGGATCCTATACGGGATCGTTCGATGCCAGCGGCTTGGGTACCTACATCGTGACGGTCGCTGAGCCTGACCCGGCCGGCGGGAAGGGAATGTCGGCCACCGGGTTCTCGATTCCGTATCCGCCCGAGTACCGGACCTACCGGGCCAACCGCCCCCTTCTCGAGCGAGTCAGCAAGCAGACCGGCGGGCGAGGCATCGCGAAACCGGAGGAGACGATGAGGGCGGTTCCCAATCCGGGCGTCTCGATCACGGAGCTATGGCCCTACTTCCTTTTGGTTGCCGTTCTTCTTCTTCCGTTCGACATTGCCGTGCGTCGCCTGGCGCTGCCGATGCGCGAAGCGATTGCTAAAATCGCGGCGCTGATCAGGCATCGCGCGCCGGCGCCGATTGCCGACCATGCGACGGTGGTGGGCCGCCTCCACCAGGCAAAGCAGCGTGCCCATACGGAGAGTTCTGGCGAGCCGATCGCTCCCATCATCCACTCTACGAAGGACGCTCCGGGATCGGCAAAGACGACCGCCCAGCCCGACTCCGGGGTTTCTGCTGCCTCAAAGTTGCTGGATGCCAAGCGCAAGCGCGAGGGCTAGACGGCGGGAGGAAGCAAATCGGGCTGTATCGGGAATCAGAGCGCCCGTCGATGTCGACTTCAGTCGAGTGAGAAGCCTAACCGCGCGTTAACGAAACGCCACCCAGAAACTCGGCGCCGCCCATCGTTCACGAAGGCGGTTCGGAGTAAGCTCCAAGCACAAATGGCAGACAAATTGAATTGGGGAATCCTGGCGACGGGTGGCATCGCTCGCCAGTTTGCGGGCGGTCTGAAGGTCTCGAAGACGGGCACTCTCGTCGCGGTCGGATCGCGGACGCTGGAAAGCGCCACGAAGTTCACGGACACCTACGGCGGGACACCGTATGGGTCCTATGACGAGGTTCTGAGCGATCCGAACGTCCAGGCGGTTTACATTGCTTTGCCTCACCACATGCATTACGAGTGGACGATCAAGTGCGCGGAGGCGGGCAAGGCGATCCTCTGCGAGAAGCCGTTCACGCTGAACGCCCTGGAAGCCCGGCGAGCCCTCGACGAAGTGGCCAAGCATGGAGTGTTCTTCATGGAAGCGTTCATGTACCGCTGCCATCCCCAGACATTGAAACTGCGGGAACTGCTTGCCGCAAACGTTGTCGGGCAGATCAAGGTCGTGAATTCCGAGTTCGGTTTCCAGGCAGGCAAGGAGTGGGAGAACTTCCGCACCGAAGGCGCCCTCGGCGGCGGCGGCTTGATGGACGTCGGCACCTATTGTGTGTCTCTTACGCGACTGGTTGCTGCGTCGGAGCCGGAGTCGGCCCACTATAGCGCCTACATCGGCGACAAGGGGTACGACGAGATCGGTACGGGTTGCATGAAGTTTCCCGGCGAGTTCACCGCCAGCTTTGGCACCGGCGTCCATATCAACCTCCGCAACGGCGCTTGGGTCTACGGAACCGAAGGGATGATCCATATCGATAATCCGTGGAAGGCAAGCGGCGGCAGCATCACGGTCTACCGCCGGGGGCAGGAGCCGGAGGCGTTCGAGTTCAAGAGCACCAACGACGAGCTGTATGGGATCGAGGCGGATGCGGTCGCCGAATTCATCGACGCGAAGGAGTGTCCTCATATGACGTGGGAAGACACCGTGAACAACATGAGAGCCCTGGACATGCTTCGCGCCAGCGCCGGTCTTGTGTTCGCGATGGAGACCAAGGCTTGAAATACGGCAAGGTCCCTCATCTCGACAAACCGGTTTCCCGCATCGTCTTCGGCGTGATCTCGCTGCCAACCAACGACAACGCCAAGGCGTTTGCGTTGTTGGATGCGTACCGGGCGATCGGCGGAAACGCCATCGACAACAGCTACGTTTACGGACCCGGTTTTGCGGCCGTGCTTCGCGCCTATTACGAGAAGTATGGCGAGGATGCCCTCATCCGATTCGACAAGGGAAACCACCATTCTGCTAACAACGACGAAGGCCGTCGTGTCACCAAAGAGGCGATGGATCACGACCTCAGGGGCAACCTTGAGCGATATGGCGTGTCCTATTCGGATTTTTACGTGCTTCACCGGGACGACCGGCGTGTTCCGGCCGGCGAGGTCGTCGAGTGGCTGAACGAGCACTTGGCCGCGGGGCGAGTCAAGGCGTTCGGCGGGTCGAACTGGCACCACACCCGGATCGCCGAAGCGAACGAGTATGCCGAAAAGCACGGCCTTCAGGGCTTCTCGGCTAGCAGCCCCAACCTATGCCTGGCGACCGCAAACGAGCCGATGTGGTGGGAGGCCTACCAGGTCGATCGCGAAGGTCGGGATTGGTACGAGCAGACCGGTTTTCCGCTGTTCGCCTGGTCCTCGGCGGGAGGCGGCTTCTTCGCCGAGATCGATAACGATAGTGTCCGCCGTGTCTATCACAACGAAACGAACTTCGCCCGCCTGGAGCGTGCGAAGTCACTCGCGAGCGAGAAAGGAACGACCGTTCCCAAGATCGCCCTCGCGTGGACGCTCAACCAACCACTGAACGTCTGGGCGCTTGCGGGCATGAATACGCTCGATCAGGTCCGGCAGAATGCCGAGGCCCTGGAGATCGTCCTGACTCAGGAGGAGTTGGACTACTTGGAGCATGGAAGCCAACCGGCATAGGTAGCCTCCCGAGCGAGAGGCGACACGAAACAAGCCACATCCTAACGAACGAGTCTCAAAGATGAAACCACTAGCCATTCAACTCTATACACTGCGCGACGCCATGGCCAACGGCAACCACTTGCCCATCCTCAAGGAGTTGGCCGCCACCGGATACAAGGGCATCGAGGGGCATGGGTTCGGCATGCCAAACACCGAATTCAGAAAGGTCGTCGAGGACATGGGCATGAAGGTGTCCTCCTATTTCGGCGAGTGTCCGACACCCGACACGGTCAACCAGTTTATCGACGCCGCCCGCGATCTGGGCGTATCTGACACCGTGTGCGGGTTCGGTCCGCCCGAGTACGCCAGCGTCGAGGCGATCAAGGAGACGGCCAAGAAACTGAATGCGGTGGCTCCCGCGATCGTGGGCGCCGGCCTGACGTTCAGCTTGCACAACCACTGGTGGGAGTACGAAATCGTGGAGGGCCGCTTGGCGATCGAGTGGATGGTCGACGAGTGCCCGGACGTGACGCTCGAGTTGGACACCTATTGGGCCACGAATTTCGCCGCCAACAAAGCAGCGGACATGGTGACCAAGTTCGGCAAGAAGGTCAAGCTGATGCACGTCAAGGACGGTCCGATGGTTCGCGACGAACCGATGACGGCCGCCGGCGCCGGCAAGGTCGACATCGCGGAAGCGATTCGAGCCGGCGATCCCAACTGGCTCATCCTCGAAATGGATTACTGCGCCACCGACATGATGGAAGCGGTGAAGGAAAGCTATCGCTACCTGGTCGGCAATGGCCTCGCCGCCGGAAACAAGCCGGCTTAGTCTATGACTGTCTTGACAGGCATCCTGGCACGAGAGACAAGGGCGAACTCCATTCAGGATATCCCGTAGGGGTTGCAGATCATAGCCGCGGGTTGGCGTTCCGTACGCCTACCCGCGGTCAGGCGTCCATGGCGACAAAAGTCCGAGGCCGCTTGTCGGCCCCCCCGCGAAGCGGAGCAGCCTCTCGAATTTCGTCAGCCAAACCCTATGGGATCTGTTACTGGCACAGGGCGTCGCCCATTCATTCTTCTTTGGCAAGAACTCCCTCAGAATCGGTCGGAACGATTCGAGCCTGGACGGGCGATTGCGCTAGACTGGAACCTATGAATTCTGGGTTGTCCCGACGGACCCTTTTGGCCGGTTCGGCCAGTCTTGCCGTTGCACCGATCGCACGCGCTTTTCCTGAAATCCTGATCCCGAGTCCGGTGAAACCGGTCGTGATTTCGTCAGGTAACGGGAATGTCGACAAGAATGGCGGGACCGAAACCTGCATCCAGCGCGCGTATCGGCTAATGGCCTCCGGAACGGATGTGCTCGAAAGCCTGATAGAGGGCGTAAACATCGTCGAACTCGATCCTGATGAGATCACCGTAGGTTACGGTGGGTTGCCGAACGCGAATGGTGTCGTTCAACTCGACTCTTGCTGCATGCACGGCCCCAAGCGCTGGGCGGGCGGGGTTGCCGCACTTGAAGGCGTCAAGACTCCGTCCAAAATCGCCTGGGAGGTGGCAAGCAGGACCGATCACCACCTACTTGTCGGTGCGGGGGCCCAGCAGTTCGCTCGTGAACTGGGATACGAAATCTTCGCTGATCTGAACACCGAGAAGTCGCGACGACTATGGTTCGAATGGAAGCGACGAACCGACAAAGATCATTACCTGTCGCCTACCGACCGGGAGCGTTCCGGTCTCAAACACGCGCTGGCGATGGCGAATGAAGGACTGATCGATCCGCTCCATGTATACGGAACGATCAATTGCAACGGAATCAATGAAAAGGGCGAGATCTGTGGGGTGACCACGACGAGCGGCCTTGCTTTCAAGATCCCCGGGCGGGTCGGCGACTCGCCAATTCTGGGCGCCGGACTGTACGTTGACCAAGAGGTCGGAGCGGCCGGTTCGACCGGACGGGGGGAGGCGAACCTATACAACCTATGCTCGTTCTTGATCATCGAGGAACTTCGCCGAGGCAGCCATCCCAAGGACGCCGGCCTGGCCGCGCTTAAGCGGGTTGCCCACAACACGGTCGAGAAGCGGCTGATCAAGGACGGGCATCCGGACTTCGGCCTGCAGTTCTACATCCTGGATAACAAAGGGCGCCATGCCGCAGTCACGATGAACGGCCATGCCGGGTACGCCGTGTGCGACGAAAACGGCGCCCGAACCGAGGAGTGCGTCGGGCTGTTCTAGCCAGGAACTAGAGTGTCACGGTATCGTGCATCAGTGTGGACGTTTGGGAATGTCGCAAGTATCATGTTCCTGGCGGAACGATCTTGACCGTTGCGAGGCCAATATACTCAAGGTAGGTATACGCAGCCCGGCGAACATGCTCGTCCTTGTACGCAAAGAGGTTAGCCGGAAAATATCCCTTGGGTAAACGTTCCTTCCACTGGTAATAGGTGGGGTGCAGAGCCACGACCAGCCATGATCGTTCAATCAGGCTCCCATCGCGGGCGTCCATGATCATGTGAACCGGAGGCTCCATCGAGAAGATGTGGAACTCTCGACTATCCTGCGCGGACGTTTCGGACCCTGCGAATCGGCACCGTATAGTCTCATCTGTACCGTCCCGCAAGATTACGTACGGCTTGTCCACTGAGAAAATGTCCATCTTCCGATCAGCCTCCGGCCTCCCAAGAAGGCGATATTTCGCTCATCTCAATGCGCTGCGTTGCCATGTAGAAGCAGACTCACTGTTACGGCGACCTTGCCCGTGTTTGTGCCCAGATCCTTCAGCCATGGCCGTCCCGAGTCATCGTAATCGACGACGAGAAGCATGTTGGGGGGATCTGCCCGATTCCAGTTCGCAAGCCCTGCTCGAGAATGTCCCGATTATACGTCCCGATTTCGCGTCTTGGACGACTGTCTCAATAGATCTCCTAGCTCTATTTACGTTCACTCTCGTCGCCAGGGCATTCGAAAGGTCCCATAGGTCGATCTGCATCGTAAGGCGGAGTGTTGAGGCCGTGGCTATAAGTAGCGCGGAGCTCGGGTCAAGCGGCCTCATCCATGTTCGTCATCGCCCGGTGGGTGGGATGGCGGCGACCTAAGTGCATATCGGACCCGCACTCGGCAGCCGTCAGCGTTGCCTTGCATAGCGGAGGACGGCGGCGGAGGGGCGCTTAGGCAAGCGGATCTCCAGACCCTCCATCAACTGCTTACCGGTGAACGCGCGGACGGGACTGCCGTCGACGTCGGTGACGTTGTAGGACGCCTCTGGCTTTAGGGCCGATAGCTTTACGGCGAGGGTGTCTGCCGTTGCGTCCTCCCGGCGGAAAGCCTGGATCATCCCAAAGCCCTTCTCCGGCACGTCCCACTGCCAAGCGACCCAGTCTGCCTTCGAGGCTGAGTACGGGGTCAACGGGTAGTAATCGCCGAGCATCGCTTGGCTCAGTTCGCGCCAGTCCTTCGCGTCTCGCCGCATTGCGTTCCAATCGACCTTGCCGCGCACGTCGGCGCCGATTCCGAAGATCGTACTCATGCAGCTTCGAACGGTGTAGTCGTCGCTCATCGTGACGCCGGAGCCGTTGATCGGTACCCAAAGGGAAATCCCGAAGGTGTGACACTGTTCGTCGAGTGGGATCATCTGGTCGTCGCTGCGGAGGATCGGCACCGAACGGCGCAGGGTCTCCAGGTTGTTCCGGCGACCTCCCGAGGCGCAAGTGTCGATGATCAGGCCCGGATGGCGCTTGAGAAGCTCGTCCCAATAGGCGTAGTAGCCCTCGACGTGGCGAATTTCGGTGATCCCCTGGCGATCCGGCGCGTCGTTCTTCTGCCAGTAGGGGAGGGGGTCGATGTTGAAATCCTGCCGGTAGACGTCGACGCCCTGTTCGGTGATCAGGCGGTCGAAATGATCGGTGACCCATTGCCGGCACTCCGGCAACCCAAGCTTGAGCAAGCCCCCGCCCGCACCGCCGTAGATCCAATCGGGGTGGTTCTTCGCCATCCAGGTTCCGGAGTAGACGCGTTCCGGCTCGTTCCAGAGGATGAGCTTGATCCCTCGCTCGTGCATGAAATCGCTCAGCGGCTTCATCCCCTGAGGCCACCGGACCGGGTCCGGTTCCCAGGTTCCGACCTCCCACCACTGCTTGGTGGTCTCGCATGGGTACCAGCCGGCGTCCAGATCCCAGAAGCCCACGCCGATCTTCTCCTTGGCGAATCGGTCGACAAACAGCTCTTCGTCCTTGATCGAATCCCTAAGGCCGTCGAAGTAGCCGTTGGCGTTGGACTCGAAGAGGGGCACGGGGAGTTTGCCCTTGATTCTCGGCGAGTTGTCGGCGAGCATCCAGCGCCGCCAAAGGTTCTGACCTCGGATCCAATCCCCCTGGTAGAACATTGTTATCGCGAGCGGGGTCCGAACCTGCTCGCCAGGGTGAAGGACGAAGTGGGTCGTCTCCTGCCCGGCCTTGAGGTTGAGCGAATTGCCGCCGTCGCGTTGAAACTCCGAACTCCATTGACCGGCCCAGCTCAACACCGTGATAGCGCCGCCGCCCGGCGTTTCGACGTTCCAGTACGGATAGTCGCCGGTGGTGGGTCGTCCGCCGTTGGAATGAAATCGCTTGACCATTGAGGGGCCCATGACGTCCACATGGGGGGCATAGCTTTCGAGGGCGGCATTGTCGCCCGTGTTGGAGTGAAGCTGAAACTCGTTGGCCGTCAGGGTCACGTCGAGCGGACGGACCTCGGTGATCATCGGCGAATCCGCATTCCCGCCGTTTCGAAGGTCGACCATCCACTCGACGACCGGAAAGTCGCTCCATTCCGTCGCCCGGCAGATCACGACCATTCCGGTTGTGGGCTGGGTGTAGGTAAGGATCCGTTGCACCCGTCGCGAGTCGAGTCGTTTCGTGCTTGACTGGACGGTCCAAGTTCCATCGGTGGCGGAGAAGGGGTGTTCGCCAACGTTCAACGAGATGGGCGGCGTCGGGCTCTTGCCTCCGAACCGTTGTTGCGCCCAAGTACGCGCCAGCCGCATCTCATCCCGGGTCGGCGTCACCGCGAACACCGTCGTCGAAATCGCGATTGCGAGGCAGAAGAACCAAAGCCGACTCATCGCCCTGAGTCTATTCCTCTTCGCTCCGCAGGGCAAGAAGCTTCAGAACGGTAGCGCCGAAGGTGCGGATTCATAAGAGCCCTGGGTGAAGCCCAAGGGCCGGGAGTTCAATCTCTGTCGGACATCCTGCCCCACATCGTCTTCTCGACAAAGGACCGTGCCCGCTTCCTCACGGACGATGCAATCGGGCCGATGCACGCCTATCTGGCGACGGTTGCCCGTACGGCCAAATGCGATTGCTACCGAGTCGGATGTGTCGCCGACCACGTTCACCTTGCAGTGCGGCTCCCTCGGACGATGACGGTTGCTCAACTCATCGAGGACCTAAAGACGCCCTCTTCGAAATGAGTGAAATCCGAGTTTGCACGCCTGCCGGACTTCTCCTGGCAACGCGGGTACGGTGCGTTCTCGATCGGAAGGTCCAATCTCGATACATTGATCTCATAGGTCGACAGCCAAGAAGAGCATCAACGAACGAAGACATTTCAAGAGGAATATCTGGAGTTGCTGAAGGAACTGGGTGTTTTCTACGATCTCAACTACCTGTGGGATTGACCGCCCAAGCCGCCTTGTCCGCGCCTCGATTGCTGGGATGGCACGGACCTTTGGCCCATCCGGATCGAACGCCACCATTTCCTTGGGCTGCACCCAAGGCTCCTATGGAAAGGCACCTTCGGTGCTTCTGCTCGCAGGCCACACTGCAGCCCTTTTCCTTGGGCTGCACCCCAAGGCTTCTATAGGGACGCACCTTCGGCACTACCACTTGTGACCCGACCGAAATACGTAACGACGGGGTAAACCCGCAGTCGTGCCAAAGACGGTTCACCTTATTTTCAATGCTCATATCGACCCGGTCTGGTTGTGGCCTTGGTCGGCGGGGGTCGACGAGGCGCTGGCTACTTGCCGGACCGCTTGCGACCGGTTGGACGCGCATCCCGAACTGACGTTCTCGCGCGGCGAGGCGTGGATCTACAAGATCGTGGAGGAACTGGACCCGCCGCTGTTCGCGCGGATCCGCCGGTTCGTCGACGAAGGGCGATGGGAGATTGTCGGGGGATGGTGGATCCAGCCTGACTGCAATTTCCCGAGCGGGTTTGCGATGGAAAAGCAGGTCGAACTGGGCAAGGCGTACTTCGAGTCGCGATTCGGGCAGATGCCGGAGGTCGCCTACAACGTAGACTCATTCGGACACGCCACGTACCTTCCAGGGTTGATGGCGCGGCACGGGCAGCGGTTCTACTGCTTCATGCGCCCGGGGCCTCACGAGATGGAGCTTCCCGCTCGGCTGTTCCGCTGGCGAGGCGAGCCGGGAGGGCCGGAGGTGGTCTGCTTCCGAATCGCGAACGCCTACACCGCTCGACGCATCGACCTCGATTTCGTCCAGGCGACCCTGCGAGATCTTCCCGAGGGGATCGACCACACGATGTGCTTCTTGGGGATCGGCGATCACGGCGGGGGACCGACCGAAGAACTGATCGCTTGGTGCGAAGAGCACCGACACGCCCTTCCCGACACCGAACTCGTCTACTCGACTCCTGGCCGGTACTTCAAGGCGATCGAATCGCAGATCCCGAGCCTGCCGCTTGTCGAGGGAGAGCTTCAGATGCATGCGGTCGGCTGCTACACCGTCCATCGTGGCGTCAAGGCGGGCTTGCGACGAGCGGAGCATATGCTTGCCCAAGTGGAGAGCGCGTTCCCAGAAACCCACGGCCTCGGCGAGGCGTGGGGACGCGTCTGCTTCCACCATTTTCACGACACACTGGGCGGGACGTGCCTGCCGTCCGCCTATCCAGCCATCGAAGACGATCTTGCGTTTGCGCGAAGCCTCGCTCAGCATGCGATCGTGCGCGGGATGCGCAAGCGGATGCTCGATCTGCCGGACGACCGGCTTCAGCGCATGGTGTTCCTGAACGCCTCCGATCAGCCGTTCGACGGCTTTGTCGAATCCGAACCGTGGTTGGACTTGCCCGAACTCCCGTTCGAGAGTTGGCAGCCGGAATTCCATCTGCTTGATGACGCCGGCGGCGACGTTCCTTTCCAGATCGTCCAGTGCGAGGCCCAGGCCTGGTCGAACGCCCGGTTCCTTGTTCCTCTCCGCTTGGAGGCGAATGAGCTGCGTGCGCTCAAGGTCGCACGGGACGGCGGACAGCCGTCCCCGGTTCGGGCAAGCGGCGATTCCGAACGACTCCTGGCAGATGGCGGAGTTACGATCGAATGCGGAGCGTGGCGTTTCCCGTCCGGAACAGTCCTCGACATCCCGGAACTCGTTTCGATCGAGGACCCAACCGACACGTGGTCGCACCGGATCGTGGGCTACGACGGCCCCGTCGCCGATCGCGCGACGTGGACGCCGCCGAATGCGATCGACCAAGGGCCGCTCATGGCGTCGTGGATTCAGACTGGGGCCATCGGCGCCAGCCGGCTGCACGCAGAGTGGCGGGTCTTCGCCGATCGCCCATGCGTCGAACTCCGCCTTCGCGTCCATTGGCTGGAGCGTCACCGAGTCCTCAAGTTGGTCTGGCCGCTCGCCGAACCACGCTCAGAGCGGATCGACGGCACGATAGGCGGATCGACCCGCCGCCCGAACAATGGGTACGAGTTCCCAATGCGCGATTGGACGATCGCTGGTCAAGGGGTGGTCAGCCCGGACGTCTTCGCGATCGACGCGAACGAGGAAGCAATGAGGCTCACGCTGTTAAGGTCGCCCTGGCTTGCCCACCACGATCCTTACCAAGGAAACGCCCCAAGGGGCCGGTATGCCGACCAAGGAGAGCACGAATTCCGGTTCCTGTTCTTCGACCAACTCACGCCTAAGGACGCCGAGACGCACACCTACGCGATGCATCGCCCGCTCTGGTTCGCCGACCTGACCCGCGGCATGCCGGTAACTCACCCGGAGTAGCCGACCTGTAGCGCCGAAGATGCGTCCCAATAGCAGCCTGGAGCGCCAGGCATAGGAAACGAGCGGCGCGATAACCACGGGCCAATGGTCCGTGGCATTGGTAAGCCCAAGGCGCGGACGCCACACCCCGAGCTCCCGCCTAGTCCCTTACCCACATCTTCCCTCGGCAACGAGGACGAACCAAGGTCGCCCCCCCAAAGGGGTCAAAGTCTCCGACTTCCTACTAGCAGAGACCCTCTAGAAGGAGAAGTGGGTACGGCCAAGTCCGCCAACCTTGGCTGATGTGGGTTCGCACCTTCGGCCGAGGAATACTCTGTGATTCCGAATAGTCGAACTCGGTCGAACGACCGTTCCTCGGGCCACCGGGCCCTACATCTTGGCTTGCTTGCCTGCTGGCTTTTGGAGCGGCAGCAGGCGGGAGGCCATATGGGTCCAGCGATCGGGGCCGCCTTCGTCGTAGCCGTACTTGCCGAAGACGGTGCCGTCGGCGTTCATGAAAAGCACGGTGGGGAAGCCGGGCAAGACGTCGTGGTACTTGCGCTCAAGTCGCATGTTCTGGTCCACCAGTGACTTGGCTTGGGGTGTCTGATGGGGGAAGTCGACCTCAAGCAGGATCACGTTCTTGGCGGCCCACTTCTTGAACTCGGGCTTGCTGAAGACCTCTTGGTGAAGCTTCATGCACCAGGTGCACCAATCGCTGCCGGTGAAGTCGGCCATGATCGGCTTGCCGGTCTTCTTGGCTTGCTTGACCGCCGCGTCGTAGGAGGTCAGCCAGGCGTCGCCCGCGCCAAAGGCGGGGGCAGCGACCAAAAGGGCAAAAACGGCCGATGCGGCCAGGTGGGTCAAGTGCTTCATGGAGGGTCTAGCTATTACGAACGAAATTGTAACGCATTCAGTGCCCGAGAAGAGAACAAGCCCACCATCCTTACGTGACGGCGAGTTCGGAAGCGGTCAGGCGTGAGAATTCCAGTCGTAGTCCGAACAGGCGATCGGCCCGTTCGCTTACTTCACGAGGATCGCCGGTGGTAAACGCAGTGAAGCGGCCCGTCCCGCAATCGAGTCCTCCGAATTCGTCGGTCAATTCGCGTAGTACGTAGTCGAACGGATCGATGAGCACAGCCCGGGGCACGATCTTGCGAATCGAAGCCGATACGGTTGCGTACAGGCTGTCAGCCAGCAGTAAGCCATCCGCCTTCGCCAGCGGCTCGAGAAGCGAAGTCAGCGAATCCTCGAGTTCCCGCCGGGAGAAGGCGCCTGTTTCCAAGCGCATTCCGAGGTCGAGGGAGACTCGCTGAACAACGAGAAACCGCAGCTTGCGGAGGGCACGTCCGTAGCTTCCCGAAAGGACGGTCCGCTTCCCCCCGATCACGCCGACTTCCATCAAGCTCCTCCCCGGCATCGAGCGAAGCGTCGGCTCGACGAGGCCGGTTACGACGACCTCGGGCGGCGCGACCACGCTCACAACCGTGCTCGCGGCGTCGTTCGCAAGCACGACGCGGTTGACCCCCATCGCCTTGACCCGGTCGAGCAGCAGGCGAACCCGCTCGATAAGCGCCTCCCGTGAGAGTTCGCAGTAGTCTTCGAATCCGTGGTCGCCGACGTAGATCAAATCCAGATCCGGGCAAGCCGTTCTGAGTTGGTCGCAAAGTCGGAGCCCTCCAGAGCCCCAGTCATAGATCCCGAGCGTCATCAAGATGTCTGAACGCTCGACTCCGTTTTTTGTTCGGACTTGGTAAGAAATCGCTTTGATTTCTAGCGGACATGGGTACTAAGGCGATTGCATCAGCAGGATCGCAAAATCTTATGCGCTGAAATGCTCGCTGCTCGCGTAAGATTATATAGGCTTTCGAGGCATCTTATATGGCAGTTGAGGAACAGGTTCCCGTTTCAGAAATCAGTTTGACGGAGCGCGCGGCGACGGAGCTCCAGTCCCTTTTAGTCGAGAACGAAAAGCCGGACGCCGCTTTGCGCGTCTGGGTGGCCGGTGGCGGCTGCTCGGGCTTGAGCTACGGCATGGCGCTCGACGAGAATTCCCCCGAGGAAGGCGACCACGTCATGGCCGACCGGGGCATCAAGATCTTTGTAGACGAACTCAGTCTCCGCTACATGGTCGGCGCGGTTGTGGACTACGTTGACGATGTATTGGGCGGCGGTTTCAAGATCGACAACCCCAAGGCAGTCAAGTCCTGCGGTTGCGGCTCTTCCTTCTCCACCGAGGAGGAGGGCGTGCCCGGTCTCGACACAAGATCGGGTGGCGGATGCGGCAGTTGCGGTTGCCACTAGGCGGCTAGCAGTTTCATCCCATCTCATGGAAGCCCTCGGCCACCGGCCGAGGGCTTTCGCGCTGTTAGCGCCGTTCGACCTGTTTGAGGGCGCTCTCAACCGCCACTGCCGGATGGGCGTCGAAAAGATCGATGACGTGTTGAAGGGTGCTTTCGGCGTGGGCGGCATCGTTGCTGACGCAGGCGATGCCGATGACCGCGCTGTTCCACAGGTCGTGATCGTCGACTTCGGCCGCCGAGACCCGAAAGTCGCGGCGGGCATGGTCCAGCAGGCTCCGCAGCACGCTTCGCTTGTCCTTCAGCGAAAAAGCGCCGTCGAGGCGTAGGCAAAGCTCCAGCGTGCCGACAATCATCTCCTCGCGGTTACCCTTCTATTTCGTTTCGACGAGCACCGTGTGCTCCTTTCGGATCGATGTCTTGGGCAGGGCGACCGTCACGACTTGCCCCTCTTCCGGCGCGGCGCCGGCCTGGAAAGGGATCGTTACCGGGTGCGAATGCGCCAGCACGATCGGAATCGGCTTTGAGTCGACTGTCACCTTCGTGGCCGTCAGCCCCTTTGGCAAGTGGATCCGGACCACCCAGTTCCGCTCCTCCTTGATGCCCGCGTAGCTGCCCTTGGTTCCTCCCAACCGGACGGCGGCGTAGACGCCAGACGACGCGAGATCGATCTTGGTACGGGCGATGCTCCCCTTGAGGTACTCGTTGGAAAGCCCGTCGTCTTCAACCAACTCGCGCTCGTTCGTTCCATCGGCGAGCGGATAAGCGTCCACTGTCATCGGGTCCATGACCCTTTCGCCCGTGTACTGTAGGTCCGGTCCGGTGAAGACAAGAGCCCCCGACGCGACCCACATCGGAACCTGGCCGAGTTCGGCCGTCGCCGTGATCGTCTTGGGGCCGGTGATCGTGCGACCCGTCCACAGATCCTGCCAGACGCCGGGCGGAATCCAAACCGACCGCTTGGACGCGTTGGTCGCCTCTTCGGACGGCTTGAGCCATCCGACCGTGCAGAGGGCGCCGCCCGTCAGCTGCATGTATTCCACGCGGAACGTGTGGGTGGAACCAGCTTCGAAGGAGACGGTTGCGGTGTTCGATGCGGTGTCTTCCGCTTTCCAGTCGTCGACGACAAGACGTCCGTCGATGTAGACGCGTACGCCATCGTCGTTCTTGGTCGTGATGCGGTACTCGCCGGCGGTCGGAACCGGACCGAGGATGCCGGTCCAACGGGCCGAGAAGTGCTCTTGAGGAATCCCGTCGGCGGGGGCCCTGTCGCCCCAATCGAAGTCGATTTTGTCGTCGGTCCGCACGAGCTTTGGCTCGCCCTCCAGCTTGTCGTTGTCGAAGTACTCGGCTCGCAGCCCCGGCGCCCCGAGGGGCGTCCTCAGCATCGAACTGGGAATCGGCGTCGGGTCTCCGTTCATGCTCGACGTGATGGGTGCGACGAGCAGATCGTCGCCGAACAGATACTGATCGTTATGGGCGGCTTCCGGAAACGTCGGCCAGTAGAGGTCGCAGCGCCGTAGGATCGGGGTGCCGTCGTCGCAGGCGTGCTGGGCGGCGGAGTAGATCGTCGGCAGCAGGCGGTACCTCAGCTTGATGTAGTTGCTCACGATCTGCTCGGCCTCCGGCCCGTAAGCCCAGGGGTGGCGATCCTGGCCGAGGGTGCAGTGGACGCGGGTGATCGGCGAAAGGCAGCCGTACTCGAGGTAGCGAATGTACAGCTCGGGGGACGGTGTCGGGCCGGTATGGCCGCCCAGGTCTTCGTGGGTATACGGCTGCAGCGCGAGAACCCCCCGATCCACGCCGTTCTCGACGCCTCGCTTGAGGAAGTCGAATCGCGAACCGGTGTCTCCGGTCCACATCATCGGATAGCGGTGTCCGGCCGGCTGGGGCGGGTAGCGCTCGAAACCGTTGTCGATGCCTTGGGCGTTCGTCATGATCCACGGGCGCTGTTCCGGCCGGGCACGCTCGGTGATGTCGTGGTAGAGTCGTTGGCCCCAGACCTCTTTGCGGATGCCGGGCATCGGCTCGTGCAGGCTGGTGGACCAGTTTCGGTCGTACCACCAAACGTCCATGCCCCAGTTGAGAAGCTTGGTCAGCCCCTCCCACCGGAAGGCCAGTTCCTTTGGGTCGGTCGCGGTCGGAGCCTTGGGATCGGGATGGTCGTTGAACATCAGGCGGACATGCTTCTTGTGCGCTTCATCGATGAAGCGGGGCATGTCGGGGAAGTACTTGGGCTCGACCGCATAGCCCGCCGAGCCGTTCACGCGCCAATCAGTGTCAACCACGAACGTGTCGAGCGGAATCCCCTTGGACCGGTAGGTGTCGATCGACTGCAGCGCTTCCTTCTCGGAGTAGGGGTACCAGCGGCTGTCGATGAAACCGAGGATAAAGAGGGGTGGCTTGGGAATCGGTCCGGTCAGGGCGAGGAAGTCGCGCCTTAGCTGGGCGTACCCGACTCGGCCGGGGACGAAGACGTAGATGTCGGGCGCGTTGTTTCGGTCGTCCCAACCCGATTTGGCGGCGAGAGCAGGGTCGACGTTCTTGGGCGCCGGGGTCGCTCCCCATGCGGGAGGAACGAGCCGCGGGCTATCGGCCATCACCCAGGCCGGCTTCATGAACCCGGGGGCGGGCAGGTATTGGGTGGGCGGAGGGGTTCCGTTGTATTGATAGAGAGGCTGGTTGAACCCATCGAGTACCTGCACGTCCCGAAGGCTGAGCGCCTGTTCCGGGATGGTGACGGCGAAGTCGTCGGTCAGTAAGGTGACGACTCCGCCGCGCTTCTGAACCTTCACTCGGGTCTTGGCAAAGTCGCGGTTGACGACCGTGAACGTCTGCCGGTCCTCGAACCCCATCGGGCCCTTCTCCTCGAGGCGCACCAGATGCGGAGACAGAACCTGGATGCGGACGTTGCCGGCGGTGATCGTATAGGGGGCAGCCAGGGCGAGGGACGGGAGGGCGAAGACGAGCATCGTGACAACGCGCATAGCATAATCTTGACCCGAAATCAGTACCGGTATGCGGAAGGCAACGAAAACGCCGACACATTGGATAAGATAAGCCCCGAGATGAAGAAGCTATGGGGTGGTGCGTTTAGCGAAACGACGGCCGAATTGGTCGATCGCTTCGGTCAGTCCATCGAAACCGATCTGAACTTCTGGCAGGAAGATATCATCGGTTCCGTCGCTCACGCACGTATGCTTGGCGCCCAAGGAATCATCTCCGAAGAGGAAGCCAAGCAGATCATCGATGGACTCGAGAAGATTCACGAGGAGGGGCCGGAGTTCCTCCATCTGGACGTGGAGGATATCCATACCGCCATCGAGATCCGCCTGGGCGAAGTCGCCGGCGAGGTGGCGGGCAAACTGCACACCGCGCGTTCGCGCAACGACCAGGTCGCGACGGACACCCGTCTTTACGTGCATAACGAGCTTCTTGCCGTATTCGATCTGATCAAGAAGCTTCAGGGACTGCTGTTGGAGCAGGGCGAGAAGTACAAGTCGGCCCTGATGCCCGGCTACACCCACCAGCAGCGCGCCCAGCCGATCACCCTCGGGTTCTACCTGCTCGCCCACTTCTGGGCATTGCAGCGTCACGGCTGGCGGGCGGAGCGGCTTTTCGAGTTGGCGAACTATTGCCCCCTCGGTTCCGCCGCGCTTGCCGGCACGAGCTTTCCGATCGATCGCAACGCGACGGCGGCGGAGTTAGGGTTCATCGCGCCGATACCCAACGCGCTCGATGCGACGTCCGACCGATCGTACATTCTGGACGCCCTTCACCTGTGCGGCCTGATCATGATCGACCTCAGCCGCATGTCTCAGGAACTGGTCCTGTTTAGCGGACGAGAGTTCGGCTTCATCAAGCTGAGCGATTCGACGACCACCGGTTCGTCGATCATGCCTCAGAAGCGGAATCCGGACATGGCGGAGTTGATCCGGGGCCGCACCGGCCGCGCGCTTGCCAACTGGACGACCCTCGCGACAACGATGAAGGGCCTGCCGCTCGGCTACAACCGGGACACTCAAGAGGACAAGCCGCCTCTCTTCGATTCGCTCCGCAAGGTGAAGGACTCGCTGAAGCTGGTCCATCTGATGTTGGAGAGCGCGGAGTGGCAGCTTGAGCGAATGGCGACTGCCGTACAGGGCGACTTCTCGACCGCGACCGATCTGGCGGACTACTTGGCGACCCACGGCATGCCGTTCCGGCAAGCTCACGAAATCGTCGGTCAGATCGTGATCGGCTGCAACAATTTGGGTTGCACTCTCGAGGAATTGACGGAGGAGACGTTGGCCCAGATCGCCCCTGAGGTGCCCGCCGAGGCCCTGTCCGTCCTTCAGCCCGAAGGCTCGGTCCGCCGCCGCGAGTCGCTCGGCGCCCCCGGCCCCAACGCGATGGCCGCCCAAGTCGCCCACGCCCGGTCTCTCTGGGAAGCCGAAGGCTTCCACAAGATCGCGTAGGCTGATTCGTAAAGGTAAATCCCTAATCCGAACCGACTGATCGACTCCACGATCTTGGCCTAGCGCCAATTTATGTCGTATGTTTCAACGTGGAGTCCTTCGGTGTGCGCAGACACGAAGCAAACCGTCTTGCGACCTACTAAGCCGAGACAGGCCCCCGGCGTTTTTCTCTGCATCCTGGGTGAACCAGTTCGTGCGCATCAGGTGACTGAGACCGTAGGCGGCGTAGGCGGGCATAAGAGAGACCGCAAGCTGCACACAGTGCATTTCCTGTGCGATCTGTGACGGGCTGGGCTGCGTGCGAAGGGCACTGGGCAGGGGGCGGACAGGAGTGACAGCGCTTCATGTTGCCTGGACTAGGTAGTGCAAAGTTTCATAGCAGAAGCAACACCGGGGACCGGTCACTTGCCCCTCCAGTCCGGCTATTGAATAAAGGCGAATCAGGGCGCAACCAGTCCAAACCCAGTGTAGTGGTAGGACGTCCCGGTTTCCAGTTTGACGCAGGGCAGAGCTTCCCAGAACCGTCCCATGTCGTTCATGGTGATGTCGTCAAAAGCGACGATAGCGTTTTCGGATAGCAAAGGTCGGTACAAAGCCCACTCTTTCGTCGCCTGCTCGCAGGTGTGGTCGGTGTCGACGAACAGGAAGTCGATGTTCGAAATGTCGATTCCGTCGTAGATGGAGAGATCCAAGTCGTTGCCGGTGATGACATGCAACCTCGGATCGCCAAGGCGGTGAGAGAGTTCGGACGCCCTTTCCTCGATGTCGACGGTGATAAGTACCGCGTCTTCGTCAAGGGCGCCTAACATGAAGAGCGCGGAAGTGCCCAGACACCGCCCGAGTTCCACTACCTTCTTGGGACGCGTGACGGCGACCAGAGCATGCAGATACCAATAGTATCCACTGATGTTGTCGCGACCCCACTTGCCAAGTTGCTCGGGCCGTAGATACGAATCCATCCGCTCTTCGAAATCCACTTTTGAGAGGAGCTCCTCCGCTCGACGATGGACACCTTCAAGGTTAGTCATTCGGCTCCAAAGCCACCCTCATGGCCCGAATGGCACGCCCTACATAGTGGCCCTTTCCCTCGGGAAGCGTGCCAACAACCGCCAGGAGATCCGCGACCGTCAGCGACAGAGCCTTGTCGACCGCTCGTCCAGAAACCAAGGCGCAGAGGGTCCCACCGCAGGCCGTCGAACTCGGACAGCCGGGGCTCTTGAAAGCCGCCTGACGAATCACGCCGGCTTCGACGATGAGCCAGATCTGCACGTAAGGACCTTCACCCGGCTGGTCGGACTCTCCGTAGTGAGTCGCTCCTTCCAGAGGTCCTCGATGAAGCGGACTTCGAACGAATCGTTCTGCGAACTCGCTGAGCATGACCGGTTAACCCAACAGCCTCAGGCCCTGGTCGTCAGGGCCAACACGTCCTGCCGGTCCCTTCCAATCCTTTGCGTCCTTGGCTCCTTGGCGTGCCACTGATTATCGCCTTCCTTCCAGGGCCGATTTCCTGCAAAATGGACCGAACGGACGCAGGAGCCCCGGCCCAAATGACTGAGAATGAAATCGCCAAGGAAGTCGTCGACGCGGCAATCAAGGTCCACATGGCTCTCGGACCGGGACTCCTCGAATCCGTCTTCGGCGAGGAATACGTGAAAGGCGGCATCAAGCGGATCGTCAATCGCTTGGAATAGGTTCCGTAGAAGGGCAATATCCGTCGTACACTAACAGTAGGATCTCTTCAACAGGCCTCACGAACCGTGTGCCGGAAGTAGGATGAGGTCGGGAATCGCCTCGACCGATCAATCGATGGGAACTTGTTTCATGTGCCCAACTGGGCGAACGAAAGTGAAAGCCCGACTTGCTTGCAGGGCAATGCCTGCACGCCCCAGGGGG
>JARLGV010000003.1 GCA_031292555.1 Fimbriimonas sp. | reverse complement strand
TGCTCCGACCAGCACTACCCCGACGCCAGGAGGCGCCGGTCCCAAACGGGCCGGTCCTGCCGCCGGTGGCGCCGCCAAGGGGCCGGCTCCCATGCCTGGCCCTGGTCACACCTAGGACCAGCACTTCACACGCCCGGCCCTTGCGATCTACGCAGGGCCGGGCGAGTCCTTTTGCCTTGTGCCGCCTAGTCGCCCCGCCAAAGGGCCGGCTCGCCCTTTGCTTGCCCTATGCCTCAAGGGCCCATAAATTGGCTAACTTCGCGAGCGAGTCCCATGTTCAAGCCTGGATTAGGCAGAACGGCATTCCGACTCAGACGGCGAATCAGGTTTGGGTTACGAATCCGACGATCGAGCATTACTACGGAGTTCAATGAGAAGAGGGCTCTTTCTTCTCTTAATCGTCTCTGTCGCGTTTGTCGCGGTTGCGTGCAACAGCGAGCAACAAGCGTCGACGACTCCGCATGACGACAAAGGCAATGCGACGACCCCCACAAAGACGGTAGCGGGCGCGGCCGCCGGTGGAGGCGCCGCCGCTGCTCCGCAGCCATTGCCACCTCCTAAGTAGCACGCCATCGCAACTAGACGGCCGCGTCGGGCATTTTGACTCGGTGCGGCCGTACTGCTTCCTGCTGGGGCCGTCCTGTGTCTCTGCTCGAGGTTTGCGCGCAAGTACACTCAAGGCATGACGTTGCGCGAGGTCCTTCATGCCCATATCCCGTGGCTGACCAAAGAGAGCACGGTTCGGGATGCGGTGGACAAGATGGACATCTACCAATTTCCGGCGCTTGTGGTGCTGGACGACGACCGTCGCCCCATCGCGGTCGTGACAGAAGGCGATCTCTGTCGGGTGGTTTCGCGCCGGGACAGCCTCACCGGTATGGCGGCGGATCCAGCCTATCTCTACGGCAGCCAGGAGCCGACTACGGCGCAAGCGGACACTGAGATCGGAGAGGCTTTCCATCGCATGCTCAGCAGCGGTTTGACGATTTTGCCAGTGCTGGACGGTCCCGACTTCGCTGGAATCGTGCTACGGGTCGACCTCATGCAGGCGATGCTTCTCGACGTGCATGTTGCTAACGAAACGGATGGCGATGGCGAATAAGAAAGTGCGCTTCGTGTGCGGAGTGACGGCTATCGGCTAGAACGGCGGATGCGCGATAAGGAAGTTCATTCTGTTTACCGGAGTATTCAATGATCGTTGAAGGTGATTCGTTTCCCAGTTTTTCTTTGCCGGACGAAAACGGCAAGATTGTGTCCTCCGATGATCTTCGGGGGAAATCGGCTGTCATCTATTTCTATCCCAAGGACGACACCACAGGTTGTACGGCGGAGGCGTGCGAGTTTCGTGATACGCTCCCCGGAATTGACGGAGTCACGATCCTCGGCGTAAGTCCGGACAATCCTCGTTCGCATCGGAAGTTCGTGGACAAGTACAGTTTGAACTTCACTTTACTAGCCGATACCGAACAAGCCCTCTGCAAGGCGGCCGGCGTGTGGGCAGAGAAATCGATGTACGGAAAGAAGTACATGGGAGTCGAGAGAAGCACGTTTGTACTCGATGGAGACGGCAAGGTCGTCAAGGTGTTTCGCAAGGTCAAGCCTCAGGGACACGCCGCCGAGGTCAAGGCAATCGTCGAGTCGTTGGGACGGTAGACTCCACGATATGGCCGACAAAATCACTGCGCCGATCGTGCGAGCAAAGCGCACGAAGGGCGAGAAAATCGTCTGCATTACCGCCTACGACGCTGTCTTCGGGCAGATTGCAGATGAAGCGGGCGCCGACGTGGTGTTAGTCGGAGATTCTCTGGGGAACGTCGTGCTTGGGTACTCCTCGACGATTCCAGTCACGCTCGATGAGATGGCCAGTCATGCGAAGGCGACCCGGTGCGGCGTCAAACGTGCCCTGCTGGTTGTAGACCTGCCGTTCGGCACGTATCAAGCCTCAGTAGAGCAAGCAGTGAATTCGGCCGCCACACTGGCGAAAATCGGCGCTGAGGCAGTCAAGATGGAGGGCGAGTATCTGGAGCAGATAACCGCCGTCGTCAAATCGGGCATCCCCGTCATGGGGCACTTGGGTATGACCCCGCAATCGGTCAATGTCTTCGGCGGTTTTCGCGTGCAGGGGCGCGGCGAGTCTGGGCAATGGCTCCTGGACTCGGCCCGTCGGTTGCAGGATGCGGGGGCCTTCGCCATCGTCCTCGAGTTGATTCCTGCCGATCTGGCGAAACGGATTACCGATGAACTGGAGATCCCCACGATCGGCATCGGGGCCGGAGTTCACTGCTCGGGGCAGGTCCAGGTAATCCACGACGTACTCGGACTGAATCCGAAGGGTATGAAGCATGCCAAGCGCTATGTCAATGCCTACGATATGTTCGTCGAAGCACTAAAGCAGTACTCGGTCGACGTTCGAACACAGGTCTTTCCTGGCGAGGAGAATAGTTTCTAGCCGGTCTGGTCACCCTACGATGTTGCCGCCCAAGTGAAAGTAGTCAACCGCATCGATCAAATGGAGCATTCAGCCGGCCTGACGACCGGTTTGGTGCCCACAATGGGCGCCTTCCACGAAGGCCATTTGCAGCTGATGCGGGCGGCGCGGATAGAGAATGACCGGGTCGTCGTCTCGCTTTTCGTGAATCCCACCCAATTCGGCGTGGGTGAGGATTTCGAGCGCTATCCGCGTAACTTGGATAGGGATATCGCGTTAGCCGAGTCGGTTGGAGTCGACGTCTTGTTCGCGCCCGACACGCAGCAAATCTATCCCCGGCCGGGTTGCACCATTCATGTTCCGGTTGTAACCGAGCGCTGGGAAGGGCAGATCAGACCCCATCATTTCTCGGGTGTAGCGACCGTAGTCTGCAAGTTATTTCATATTGTATGCTGCGACGTTGCCTATTTCGGTCAGAAAGACCTGCAGCAGTGCATCGTCATCCGCAGGATGATCGACGACCTTAATATTCCGGTGCGATTCAGCATGCAGCCAACAGTGCGCGAGCCTGATGGGCTTGCGATGTCGAGTCGAAACGCCTATCTGACGCCTGAGGATCGCGCTCGTGCGCCCATGCTCCAGCAACTGCTTCAATCGGTAAGGAAGGCCATCAAGGAAGGAAACTGTACGCCAGATCAGTTGGATAAATGGCTACATTCCGCATCGACTAAGTTGGAAATTGCCGGATTTTCGGTGGATTACTTCGAGTGTATCGACCTTGAGGATGCACACGCGGTACGCGATATATCCCGGCCTTGCGCGTTGATCGTAGCGGCCCGCATCGGTCGTACCAGGTTGATCGATAACCTCTTGATATAGGCTAATCGAACTCGGTACATCAAGAAGTTAATACAATTTAAGCTGATCGAGTGGCATATGATGTATAGTAAGGTTTAGCTTCGTGTAGAGGATTGTATTGAAAAAGACCGTTCAAAACGTAAAGAACTCCCTTAAGTTCAAGGCACAGGAGAAAGAGGGGGTTTTGTCGGTAAAGGTTGGCGTTAAGAAGTATTCGGTACCCGTCAAGGCTCGAATGTTGAGTAGCGCGAATTACCTGTTTCTATCGTTCCCAGCTTCTTCGGAGCTTTACGAGATCGACTCCAAGCAGTTGACGGCGCTCGATAAGGACTCGGACGCCACTGAGGCATTCGATGTTTTGAATCCGGGCAAGCGACGTGCTCGACGTCGTTCTTCGGCGGTTACAATGCCGTCGGAACTTGCCGAGGCGCTAAAGAACATCCCGCCCGGATACAAGCTTGGATACGGGGCGGACGGGACTCCAAAACTGGTCCGCACACGCAAGCGGGGAAAGGCCTAGTAGGAATCCCCGGTAGTTTTGCGCGGGGCTGGCCATCTTCTTAGGTCGATTCTTTTTTTGCTTTGTTCAGGCGTGACTTGGACCTCATACTGCAGGTGCGCCTGGGCCCAAGTCGCGAAGTTGGAGCGCTTTCTTTGGTTGCTCAATATGCGGCTTAAGCTATAGATATCTGGACTGTGGCAGTGGCTTCTCGTGAGTGATACAATCGTTTCCGTGGAGGTAAGCCTGTGGATCCGCTTCAGAAACTGTAAGGCAGTGCTCCTCGCGGAGATCGTCATGAAACTGCTTGGAGGCGCCGTATTCTTGGTTTTGGCGTCGAAGCTCTTGCTAGTGGACTTTCTTGGTCGTTGCTCCGTTGATTCCTGGCTATATATGCTCGCAGGCATTGGAGCGCTGTCGATAGCCGATCGTTTGGTACGGCCCCTCACGTGGGATCGGGGAGCCTCTGATCGAATGCTCAAATCTAGCTCGGCGGTCGACCCGTATTCGCAATCGATCGGCTTCCAGCAATTGAGGTCCAGATGGCGCAAGCACAATCCCGCGCCGCCATTTGGCAACGAACCACCTCGCTGATTGTCGCCGGGCGCTCAAATGGCGATGGAATGCAATGATCCGCCGGTCGCTTACCGGTTCGAGACGCCGGTCATGGCGAACTTAGGTGGTCCACGCTCCCATCAATGGACCATGTCATCAATATTGGGGCTCGAAGAAGCCTGTCCGCGTCAATTCCCTTGGTCCACCTACGCTCTTGAAGCCTCCACCTTCTCAGTGCGGGAGGGCCGCCCGACCGAGATCCGGTTCATAGCTAGTTCACCGCAATTTGTCACCGTAATGGGTTTCATGTAATGCGCGAGCAGGATTCATGTGTCCGCGGGTATTGACTCACGTAAGAATCGCTCCAAGCGAGATTCGCGCAGAAAGAAGCTTCCTCTGTGAGATAGACTAGGGTTGCTCTCAAGTCCGTCGACCTTTGGGTATGGATCTCGTGTTGACCTTCTGCAGTGTTCAAAGGTTCCTCCACCTTTGGAGATCCCGATCAATGCGTGACTTCGAGGCTTGATTGTTGTTGTCCCGCGGAGGATAGGTTGGCAGGAGTATTTGGACTTGATTCAACGCTGAGTTGTGCGGAACCAAGGCGCACAACACATCAACGGATTGTGGCCGTATGATTGGTTCTGCCAAGCAGCTACCTAAGGCGGCTCGAATTTGAGGAATCTCGCCAAGGGCATTTGGTCACGGAAGACGCTGGTCATTGTCGCGGTTTCCGTCTTGGCCCTCTTGGTTCATTTGATTGAGCGCTACGGTTACCACTCGGAACCGACGACCTACAATGTTCCGCTCCTATGCGCGCTGGTCGTCGGTGGACTTCCCTTGGTATCCGAGCTGTTAGGCAAGTTGCTCAAGCGCGAATTTGGCTCCGATCTGCTGGGGGGGATCTCCATTGTTACCTCAGTGTGCCTCGGTGAGTATTTGGCCGGTTCAATCATCGTCCTGATGCTCTCTGGGGGAGAAGCCCTGGAAGCCTATGCGTTAAGCAGCGCGTCGTCCGTACTCGATGCCCTCGCGAAGCGTATGCCATTCGTGGCACATCTCAGATCCGGCTCCGAGCTTTCCGATGTTCAGTTGGCGGATGTCCAAATTGGCGACATTGTCGTGGTATATCCTCACGAAACCTGCCCAGTAGATGGAGTGGTCGTGGAGGGTCGGGGCGCAATGGACGAGTCCTACCTAACGGGTGAGCCGTTCAAAATCACTAAGACGGCAGGTTCGGCGGTCATTTCCGGCGCCGTCAACGGTGAGGCTGCCCTTACGGTGCGTACTACTCAATTGGCAGTGGATTCGCGTTATGCGAAGATTATGCAGGTCATGAAGAAGTCGGAAGCCGAACGTCCGAAACTCCGCAGACTCGGTGATCAGCTGGGTGCGCTCTATACGCCGTTGGCCCTGGCAATTGCAGTTGCCGCTTGGCTCATAAGTGGCGAAGCGGTCCGGTTCTTGGCGGTCTTGGTCATTGCTACGCCATGCCCCCTGCTTATTGCGATTCCGACCGCGATCGTTGGTTCAATCTCCCTATGTGCCAGGCGCGCGATCATTATCAAGAGTCCGGTTGTTCTCGAATTGGTCAGCGAATGCCGCACTGCTATCTTTGACAAGACGGGAACTCTCACGTACGGAGAGCCCGCTCTTACCGATCAGGTCATTGCGCCGGGGTTTGATGCACAAGAGGTGATGAGCTTGGTGGCAAGCCTCGAACGCTACTCCAAGCATCCGCTGGCGAAGGCCATATTACAGGCAGCCGAAGCAGCAAGCTGCCCACTCCTTGAGGCTGCACAGGTAGGTGAGCAGCCCGGTCAAGGCTTGAGCGGAACGGTTCAGGGATACGAGATCCGGGTGATCAGCCGCAAGCAGATGGATGCTCTTGGCATCGAATCGGCGGGGCACTTACCCCAGGCTGTAGGCGGAATCGAGTGCGTTGTGGCCGTGGACGGCAGGGCCGCTGCCGTATTCCGATTTCGAGACGCTCCCCGGACCGAGAGTCGTTCCTTCATCGATCACTTGGGACCGAGTCATCTTTTTGAGCGTGTGATGGTCGTCTCCGGCGACCGCGACTCCGAGGTGCAGTTCTTGGCCGAAAGCGTCGGCATCTCCGAGGTATTTGCCGGGGCAAGCCCGGAGGACAAACTCGATATCGTCCGGCGAGAGACATCGCTGGCGCGAACTCTCTTCGTTGGTGACGGCATCAACGACGCTCCGGCCATGATGGCTGCCACCGTGGGGATCGCGATCGGTCAAAACAGCGATGTCGCCGCGGAAGCGGCCGGCGTCGTAGTGATGGACAACTCGCTCCACAAGGTGGACGAGTTCATCCACATCAGCCGACACATGCGAACGATTGCGTTGCAGAGCGCGGTTGGCGGCATGGTGTTGAGTGTGACCGGTATGGCATTTGCGGCAGCGGGCTATCTGAATCCGGTGAGCGGTGCAATCTGCCAGGAGGTCGTCGACGTCCTGGCGGTCGTCAACGCCCTAAGAGCAGCCTTTCCGCCCCGAATGATTCGTCACGAACTCAAGGAATGATGACGAAAGTGGTCGTACCTGATTCGCTCGTCCATGGACCAGCCTCATTAATATGGCCTAAGCTAGTTCATTCGTTTCTAGCGGGATCGCCCTCCGATCTCCCTGCCGATCAACGGGGATTAAAGCCCCTCGCTTAAGGCAGGATCAGCAGATTTCGAGCTGGTGGCTCGGGTGGCACTCTTTTTTTCGCATGCTTCTGGAGAATGTGGTGGTCAGAAGAGCAGTAACATATCTAAGTATTGTTAATGCGTAAGTTGTGAAACTATAATAGATATATGTTGGTGAAAAGACTTTGCTATCCGTCCTTGGTGCGACGACTCCATTTCTGGGGGTGAAGTTACGGCTTCGCGGCAATCGCATGAAGAATGTGCATACCTCGGTGTCGGG
>JARLGV010000074.1 GCA_031292555.1 Fimbriimonas sp. | reverse complement strand
GGGCTTCCGCATTTCGGTTCGGTCCCCTAAGTCAGATGTCCCGTGTCCGACATCTAATGTCCGCGCCCCGTAAGTTCCTTGCGCTGCCACGGAGGCAGCGGCTACGGGGGCGTTGGCTAATCTGATTCTGTCCCCTCCTCGCCCGGGCCATGTCCCGTGTCTGTTGGCCATTCCCAGTCACGTTTCAGGATCGTGCGGTTTAGCCAGCGGACGAAGTCGTCGACGTAGGTGTGCATGATCGGGATGTCGAACAGGGAGAGTACCGTTCCTGAGATCAGTCCGCCGACGACGGCCATCGCCAATGGCTGGTAAGCGTCGAGACCGGTCTTGGGGGCGAACGCGACCGGGATCATGACGACCAAAGTGATACCTGCCGTCATGAGGATCGGCCGCAACCGGTCGGGGCATGCTTCGCGTATCGCCTTGTCTCGGGGCACTCCCTTGTCTCTGTACTTCATGATCAGGTCGATCATCAGCACGGCCGTCGTGATGTCCATGCCGGTCAACACGATGATTCCGAGAATCGAAACGGTCGAGAACGACTGATGGGCGAAGTAGAGCGCAACGAAAACGCCGGCAAGTTCGAGCGGCAACGAGGCCAGCATCTGCAGCGGCTGAAGGAACCCTCTGAACTGGACGACGAGGACCAGATACATCATGACGAGGGATAATCCCAGACCGGCGAGAAGCCGCCGGAAGCTGTCCATCATTTGCGTCATGTCGCCTCGCATCTCAATGCCGTACCCGGCAGGGAAATTCACGGCGGAGATTCCGAGCGCCTTGTTCCCTCCGTATGCGTTCGAAACGAGGTTCATCACAACGTCCATGCTGGGGAGATTGCCGTTCCGGTAGTAGCCGGTGACGCCGATGACTCTTCGCAAACCGTCATGTTCGATGGCGGTCGGAGCCTCCTTTCTGACGATGCTCGCCACCGAATTGAGGGGGACCGACCTCCCATCGGGCGTCGAAAGGACCATCTGCTCCAGGTCCTGAGAAGACCGGCGTTCCGGTTCGTCATACCGAACGAGGATCGTGTCCTGACGGCGATTCGGTAGACGATAGAACTCGTCGGTCAATCCGCCGCGCGTCGCGTAGTAAGCCTGTCCCGCAATCTGCGACGGGCTCAGACCGACCTCTTGGGCACGCTGAGGATCCACTTGGATTCGATATTCAGGAACTCCCATCGCCCACGTCCGGGCGGGCTGAAACATCTCAGGCATCCGCTGGGCGGCGGTCAGGACCTGGGCGCCGAGCCGGTCAAGCTGCTGGAGATCCGTACCATAGACATTGACGTGGATGGGCGCCTCGGCCGTCGCCATCACGTCGGATCCCATCTCCTTGATCTGCAGCCGGCGGATTCCCGGAATCGTCCGAAGCGCTTCCCGCTGAACCGAGTCGATCACCTGGAAGATGGTGTGCCGCCGTTCGTCCTTGTCGCTGAGCGTTAGCATGATCGCCGCGCCATTGACCGCCGGCATCTGGTAGCCGGTATAGAAAGGCGTCCAGGTTTCGAACATCGATTCGGCGCCAATCTCCACGCTCGCTTTCTGGATCTCGGGGTGCTTGCCCAGGATCGCCTCGACCTGCTTCACCGCCCGCTCCGTTCCTTCGAACGAGGTGCCCGGCTGCATTTCGAGCAGGGCCGAAGCCTGCCCGGTGTCGGCAAGCGGCATCATCTCCGAGCCGATGAAGTAGTAGAAGCTGAACCCCAGAATCAAGGTCGCCACGACTCGAGTGAAGTTGGCGAATCGATGCTTCAGGAGCCAGTCGATCAGCCTCCGGTACCCACTTTCCATCCGGTCGAGCCCTGTCTGCACCGGATCGAGAACGGCGTAAATCCATCGGAGAACGGGCTTACGCCGCTCTTCGTCTCGCTGTTCGGTCGTCCTCAAAAGCTTGGAGGCAAGGAGCGCGGTCAGGGTGAACGACACGAACATCGAGGCGATCAGCCCGAAGATCAGCGGCCAAACGAGTTCGACGAACATCAAACCGACAATGCCGCCCGAGAAGATTAGAGGCAACAAGGCCAGCACGATCATCAGGGTCGAGGCGATGACCGCGACCCGCACTTCGGCGATGCCGTCGACGGTCGCCTCCTTCGGGCTCTTCCCAAGCCGCAAGTGGCGTTCCACGGCGTGGATATCGATGATCGAGTCGTCGACCAATCGACCGATGCTCAGCAGCAGTCCGATGAGAGTTCCGCTGTTGAACGTCATACCGAACGGTGTCATCAGAAGTACCGCCATCGCCAGCGATGTCGGGAGCGTGATGAGTGCGATAACGGTACCACGCCATTCGCCCAGGAACAGGAGCAGGGCTAGCCCAGTGAGAACGATCGCCACTCCCAACTCATGCCAAACGTTGTCAAACAGGATGCCGACGAAATGGGCGTTGTCGTAGGCGACGTTGAACTTAAGGCCGGGATTCTCGGCTTCCATGTCTTGCACGACTTTCATGACCGCCGGCACGACCTGGGCCGAACTGGCGCCCGGGTTCTGCACGATGCTCACCGAGATCGAAACATGAGTTTTTCTGGCGACGTTGTCCACGTAGTCGTAGGCGCTCCGTCGCTCCCAGTGGGAATCGACGACCTTTGCCACGTCCCTCACATAGACGACGCGAGGCGGAACGTCGGCCGACGCCGACTTGCTTGGCACAGTCGGCATGACGCTATCCGTCCCTCCCATTCCGGAGGCTCCGCCGACAGACGCCGGAGATGGTTTCGATGACGGATTTGCGATTGGGTAGTTCGCGACGTCGGAGGCAGAAGCGGCGAGTGACTCGACCCGCACGATCCCTTCGCGATCCCCGTCGGTCAGCGTCCCCGCGCTGGCATTCACGTTCGATCGGTCGATCGCATTCCGAACGTCCAGAATCGAAAGCCCGTAACCGGCAAGGCGGTTGCGATCGACGATGACCTGAAGCTGGCGACGATAGCCTCCGAATGGGACGACCGAGTAGACATCCGGCACCGTCTTCAGCCTTCGCACGACGGTGTTGTCAGCGAACTCGCGCACCTTGGTCTGATCCCATCCGAACGCCTTGTCTCCTTCGATCGATAGCGTCAGAATCGGCAGATTCAGGGGATCGATCGGAACGACGAACGATGGCTTTAGGTTTGCGCCGGTGTTCGGCAGCATCGACTGCACGACGTTCATCAACGACTGGATGTCGGTTTGAGCCCGTTGCATGTTCGTGCCGTACGGAAACTCAAGCGTGACGATCGAGAAGCCGTCCTGCGAGGTGGATCGCACGCTCCGAACGCCCTTGACGTTGATCAATTGCTCTTCGATCGGTTTCGAGATGTAAAGCTCCATCTCTTGGGCAGATAGGCCGGGCATCATGGTGACGACTCCGACCATTGGGCTCTCGACGTAGGGCGCAAACCGCCGAGGCATCCTCGTCACGGCGATCGCTGCCAGGGCGATCATCGCGACGAAGAACGCCACGACCGCATACGGGTGCTCGATCGACCACTGAGGAATTCGATTGAGCGCGCCCTGGGCTCGACGTTTCATTTGGCCACCGCCGTTCCGTTGAGCATGTTCATCGGGCAGGTGAAGTTCAGGTGCGTCCCAGCCGGCTGAGGCGGAATCTCGACCGTGACCGGCTGGTTGAGGGGAAGAGCCTTACGTATCCCGAGGGTCGGGAAGATGACCTCGGTGCCGCACGTCTTGTCGTCGCGCCGGGTGAACGTCACCTTGAAGGCCTTGCCGGCCGGGATGGAAATAGAGGGAGGGTTGTACCCGGCGGCGGTTATCTCGACCGATTGGTCGTAGGCTCCAGCTGCAGTTACCGCCGGCTTAGCCACCGAAGTCACGGTCATGCCGGCCGCTAAGCCCTGGGGCGGATTCCGAACCACCTGAACACCGGCCGCAATCCCGGATAGGATGGCGACCCGATCTCCCTCACGTCCACCCAGGCTTACAAGCCGCCTCGAAACCGTAAAGGTGTTGTCGACTGCAGGTTCGGCAACCCACACGTAGTCGGCGTCCTCCTCCGATTCGATGGCGTCGCAAGGAACCTGGACCGACTCGCTTGCGGTCCCCACCGCGATCTGCATCGTGACGTATTGCCCGGGCAGGAATCGCCGGGCCCGGTTGTCCACGATCGCTTCCACGATGCCGGTTCGAGAAACAGGATCGACGGACGGCGAAACCGACGTGACTTTCGCCTCGATCTCGGGCTGATTACCGTCACGGCTCATGATCCGAACACTTGCTCCTACGCGAACGCGCACCAGGTCGGCCTCCGGAACGTTCGCCTGCAACCGGACAGGTGACACCTGGGACACCTTCAGCACGGTTTGGCCGGCCGCGATGACGACGCCAGGACTCACCACTCGGCTCGTCACGACTCCGTCGATCTCCGACTTCAGTTCAGCGTATCCTCGCTGAGTCGCGGCACCCTCGAGGCCCGCCCGCGCCATCCTCATCTCCGCTCCTGCCTGGTCGATCCGCTTCTTGGCTGACTCGGCGGCGGCTTGCGCGGACGTAACGTGCGCCATGTGGACGTGGTGCTCCGCTTGCGCCTCATGAAGTCGACTTTCCCCGGCAGTGACTTCAGACCCTGCTTTCGCAATGGCGCTTCGTGCCGCAAGCACTCTCGCTCGAGCTACATCGACTCCAGCCTGCGCCTGCCGGAAGTGGGCAGCCGCCGAGAACGCCGACGCTTCCGCCTTTTGGTACTCGTCGCGGGAAAGCGCACCTTTCGCAAACAACTGCTTCGACCGGGCCAGTTCCTGCACCCAATAGTCTTGGTCGGCCTTGGCCGCATCGACCTGGCTTTGGGCATCGCGAACCGAGGCCTGCTCCATCCGAAGTGACGCTTCGGCTCCTGCCTGTTCCTGCTTGCTCGCCTCGATCATCGCTTTCGACTCGGCGACCGCACCCTCTCGCATAGCCTGTTCGGCCTGAGCCTGCTGCACGTCGGCAAGCGCCTTTCGGTAATCGCTCTCTGCAATCCCGACGCCTTGGGACGCTGCCGACGACTGAGCTGATTTCTCGGAGACCATCGGGTCGATCTGAGACGTATCGAGCCGGGCCAAGACCTGTCCCTTCGTCACTCGGTCGCCGACGTATACGGGCATCGACACGATTGCGCCGGATACCCGGGCGACGATATCGTCATCGACGAGGCCTACCGCTTGGCCGGTGTAGGTCACCGTCGGCTCGAATCGCTTTGACTCACCCGTGGCGAGATTCACAGGAAGCGCACCCTCCGGAGCGGGAGCATTCATGTCCATCGTCTGGGCTTCAAGCGGAGTCATCGAGCCAGGCCGACGATAGGTGTTCACCGCCCATATCGAAACGGTCAGACAGACTCCGATAAGCAACACTGCCCCGATTACTTGGAGCAACACTCCTTTGGTCATGTGCCGCCTGGACGATCGCCATACGAGGACTGCTGCTCCAAGAACGAATAAGCCGATCGCGATCGGAGCTACCGGGGAGCCGGTTCCGCTCGTCGCAGGATCTTGACCGGTCGCGATATGGAGCGTCGTCGTCCCGGCGCCGTCCGGACCGCTGATCGCGATCCGGACGTCGTAGGCTCCCGCCATGCCGAGCACCGCCGGCGCGGAGTAGTCGCCCGGCGTTGCCAACGGGGACGCCACCGATTCACGCTCGCCCATCGGCATGGACGGCATCTGGGCAAAGGTCTTGACGGTTGCCTTGGCGGCTGGCGTTCCGCCGGCATCGGCGAGGTGGAGCAACAGTCGTACGCGGCCGACTTGGGGCACGGCCGGATCGGTTCGCAACTCGACCCGATAGGGACCGGCCGTGCCGTCCACTGCCATCGCGGCGACCGAACATAGCAAAAGAAGAATCGAGAGAAGCTGTTTCATCGCTGCCCTCCGGTGGCCCGATCGAGTTTGGCGACCGCCACGGCAAGGTCATAGGTGGCTTGAGCGAGGTCGGTTCTCGACTCAGTAAGGGCGTCAAGGGCATCCAATTGCTCCAGAAGAATGCTCTTTCCCGCGCTGACGCGAAGGGCGATCACTTCATATGCAGAGGCCGCTGCCTGCACCGCAGATTCTGCTGAAGACCGGTTCTGCTGGGCGGACTGAACGTCAAGCCAAGCTTCCCGAACCTCTTTCTCGACGGTCAACTCGGCTTGCCGCAAGTCGGCAGTCGCTTTGACTTTCATAGACGTCGCCTGCGAGACGTCGGAGTCGATGCGGCCTCCATCGAAGATCGGAATGCTCATCATCAAACCAGCGCTGATGCCGCCCATGTCGGACCGGTTGGTGGCGTCACCCATTAGCGTGCCGAATAGTTGGGGCGAATGCTGGGCTCGTGCGAATCGAATATCGGCTTTAGCGGCCTCAACGCGGGCTCGAACCGATGCGAGCAGTCCTCGTTCCCTTTTCGCGACCGTCAACCGCACTTCGAGGCGATCGTCTGCCATTGGCGATGCCGGAAGATCGGATAGTTCGAAGCTCGTCCCAAGATCCGCACCCATCTCGGTTTGTAGGTCGAGCATTGCCTTTGATGCATCGTTCCGGTCTGTGACCAGGTCCCTTTCGGCATGGGCAAGTTCCGCACGACTTCGCTGGACTCCCGCTTCGATCCCCTTGCCGGCATCAAACCGCAGTTGACTTGTGCGAACCAGTTCCTTGGCGGCCGCAACCTTCGCCCCTCGGGCGATGATCATCTGTTTGCCCTTCAGAACGCGATCGTAGGCAGAGGTGACACGGAGGGCTAGATCGGCGCTCGCCTCCTTGAGTTCTCCGGCAGCCGCACGGGTTTGCCAGTCTGCCGACTTCGACTTGGCCAAGATTGAGGGAACGATCAGAGGAATCATCATCGTGAGATTCCCGTCGAAGAAGCTGCCGCTCGGGACCAGCATCGTTGCCGTCGGATCACTGCCGGCGGCCGTCGACATAATGGCGGCGTTCGATCCGTTCGTAGCAAAGCCGTTCGCAGACAGCTTGGGAGACAAGCCCGACTTGGTGCTTTTGGCCCCGGACCGGGCAGCGGCCAGGTCTGCTATGGCGGATGCCAGGACCGGACTGTTCAGGTTCGCCAGTCTGACTGCCTCCGCCATTGTCAGGAGCTTCGGTGACGAGGCGGATGGGCTGGATACACCGGCTTGGGTCAGCACGACCGTCGTGAGAAAGAGAATCGGGTTCATCGTGCCTCCTCATCCGCACGGGTCTTCTGGGCGACAGTAAGGGCGGCACATGCCTGCTGCCAGTACTGCTGTCGCGTAGCGTCGAACGTCCGGGAAACCTCCGAGTAGCCGCCCATAGTTGACTGCAGATCTTGGATGCGGCCGTCCCTCGGAGCAAAACGTGCCATCTCAGAGAGAAGGTTCGACTTCTCCTCGGCCCATTTGGCGGCAATTGCCTGGATCGACCGACTTTGAGCGGGAGTCAGCTTCAGGTTGCCAAGGACGAGAAGCGACTGCGGTTCTGGCTTTCGCAGTGGGCCACTCGGCGACGGAAGACTGCTATGCGCGGGAAGGTCGGCTGCCGGACGAGACATGCCGATGAGGACGATTACGGCAACGCACGCCAGCATAACGAGCGTGCCGGGTCCGAATAGCTTCGCCTTGCGATGGCATGCGCAGTTAGGTGAGCCACAGGAACGCTTTTTGTTGATGGAAGAGATGATAGAAACCTCGCAGATCGATCATTGCCAGTCGTGCTATGCGCGACGGCATTCGACGAAATCTAGCGGGCTGGAGGCGCACGAAGGCCATTGAGACGGGGGTTCGGCGGCCGAATGCGCTGGATCGCCAGGTGAGGCGACGCGGTCGGAGCGGAAATGGGTCCGACGGCCGAGGACCCGAGCGAACTTGTCGGCAGGATCGCAAAGTGGATGGGAGGAACGCGATCCAAGAGGTTCGCCGGGTGATCGACCGCCGGAGCCTTGGTCATGCAATTCTGTTCGCAACCTTTCTGGGACAAGGAGCCTGACGTGTGTTCCGCTTTGCAGCAGGGGCAGCAGGTCTTCATCCCCATCGGACAGGCGCTCGCCTTGGTGGCGGTCCCGGTCGAAGGTAGGGTGTTCGTGCAAACGCCGTTCGACAACCCTATCGAGGATTGCATCAGGAGCACCACAAAGGCGATCAAGACTCGGACGAGCGACTGCATGACGATTAGTTCTCTGTACGTATCGGTGCCGGGATTTGTCCCAACGCACCTATGGTAGCACCGGCTACCCTCCTGCATCAGTCGCGAAAAGCAATGACGTCTTTTACCTGGACAGGAGGGCGCCCGATCCGAACCTACTCGGTGGTGCGCGATCGTTCCGTTAGGAAGTCGACCACTTCTTGCCTTCCACCGTGCATGGCCCATCCAAGCGGGGTTCCATTGAAGTGGATATCTTTGAGATCGGTGTCCGCCCCATGCTCAACAAGAACCCGCACCGCTTCCAGGTGCCCGTAGAAAGCCGCCTGATGCAACGGGGTCGAGTGAGAGTGAGCTCCCAACGGGTTGTACCGATTGGGGTCTTCTCCCGATTCCAATAACAACCTTGCAATGTCCGCCCTGCCGAACTGGGCGGCATAGGCAAGGGCGAGGTGACGCTCGGAGCCGTTTGCTTGGGGCAGGAGACGAGCGGCATCGGCCGATTTGCCCAAGGCGGACGCGGTGGGCAGGTCGACGTGAGCGCCTCGCCGGATCAACACTTCCGCTGCGGCAAACTCTCCATGGACGATCGCCGGCTGCGCCGCTTGGTTTGGATCAGCCCCGTAATCGCAGAGTAGATCGATCAAGAGAGTTTGGACCCCGCACTCGCGAGGAACGCAGCCGGAGGCAACCAGCCCCAGGGCTGCATCCAATATCGAGCGATCCTCTCTTGCCCCGTCATCGAGGATGACCCGTATGACCTCGCCGATGTTGGCCGGGAGCGTTCGGTTGCGAATCGGATTCTCGGCGCAGAACTCAAGAAGGCTCGGGTTCCTGAAGTAGTTCATCCCCTCGAACTGGACTCGGCGCACAGACAGCCCGGGGTGGGCCTTCAGATAGGTCCGAAGCCCTTCGGCGTCGCCGGCATCCAACAGGCCAACGGCATGGCGAAAGGCAGGATCGACAATCTTTTCGTGCAGAGGACGCTCCGAATCCGGGCGATCATGCCGATCGATATGTGCTTTAAGCCGGGGCCAACTGGCGTAG
>JARLGV010000073.1 GCA_031292555.1 Fimbriimonas sp. | reverse complement strand
ATGAGGTCGATCAGATTTGATACAAGGCTGTCCTGTTGTCCAGTTCCTGCGTCCATTCCATGTCTATTCTAGGACGCATTCACTGGAGGAACCTGTTCGATCTGTCCATTTTGAAAATATCGATTTTCGGCACCAAGTGGAACAAACAGCGTATCTCCCAGTAAGTCAACATGCGGAGCCGATCGACACGCCTGAAGCGTGACGTAGAATATATCGGAGATATCGATGGCACAACGCAAGATCTATGAAGGGACACTTGAGGAAATTACGGCGCTTTACGGTTTCGAGCTACGCGGCAGACACCTCCAGGTCTTGGTCGATGAGGGACCGGTTGTAGCTGGATATCCAACCGTTAGGGCGTCTTCTGCCGAGTGGGCAAAGGCTCTCTCTGAATGGGCAGCGGGTCATACGTCGAATGCGAATTGCCTTTCAGATGAGGCTGTCAGCCGTGACTCTATCTATGAAGGCCGAGGCTAATGCCCCGTGTCCTTATCGATACAAACGTTTTGCTTCGGATGATCGAGCCAGGCCACCCATCGCAGAAACTGGCCGTAGATGCCCAAATCGCGCTTAGGGTGGCTGGTCACCAGCCATGTATCGTGGACCAAAACCTGATCGAGTTTCGAGCCGTCGTGACTCGGCCCTTCGCTTCCAATGGGCTTGGTATGACGCAACAGCAAGCTAACTTCGAACTTCAAGGATTGAAGTCACTTTACGAACTGCTCTCAGATACTCCGGCAGTATTTGTGCAGTGGGAGCAGTTGGTGAACAAATACATTTCGGAAGGCAAGCAAAATCACGACGCGAGAATAGTGGCTGCGATGATTGTCCACGAGGTTCCTTCCGTTCTCACTTTCAACGAAGGCGATTTCAAGCGGTACACCGAGATCGAAGTGTTCTCGCCGAAAGACGTCTTGAACTCCTAGTGAGAAAAGGTCGTGGACTTATCGATCTGCGTTGGCACTGGACGGCACAAATTCAGTCGAAACGGGAACGACGGCCGTTCAGCTCCGTTGACCACTTCTATGGTTCAGAAGAGGTCAATTGGGCTATTTGAACCCAGCGGCGGTGATCCAGAGCCGCGGGTCTCTCAATTGGTCTCTCAAGTACTTGAGAGACCAAAGGGTCCGCAGACCGAATAATGTTAGGTATGACGAACCACTTAGGTTCAAAAACTGGAGCCCTCGACGAGAATCGAACCCGTGACCTCTTCTTTACCAAGGAAGTGGTCGACGATCCCAGTCGGTCACCCGGCAAAGCATGGCCACGGGCTTCGCGCAGGTCCTCGAGATCGCGAATGTCTTGTCTGCGACCAGAAGCCCGGATGACAGCGGCCAAGGCGGGTGCCGGCGATAGCACCGAAGGGCTCTTGCGCAGGGCGAACAGCCTGCGACTAAAGGAATTGGGAGAAGGTGGTGGACCTACAAGGCATCGGCAAAGGCGGGTTTTGTGTCTTTCAGGATCTCCAGGATGGCTTGGCGGTCGGCGGCGGTTAGTTGATCGTACGGAGCGGAGACGTCCTTGCCGGTCAGGATCTCGGCCAGCCGGTGAAAGACCTGCGCCTTCGCCTCCTTTGGAAGACTATCGATGGCCGTGGAGTAGATCATCGGGCTGCAGCGGTACCGGAGGAGTCGTGACTTCAAATCCAACTGGCTGAGCGATCGCCCCTTCCTATCCTTGGGCGCAGACTCGCTATACTCGGCCTCGAACCCGGATGTTCCGGTCACCGGCGAGGTCAATCGGAACTCGTCGATGCAGAGCAGCGATTGGATCAGGGGTTCGCAGGCGTGTTGAATGCGCCCGATCGTGTTTGGGGTCAGCTTGCCGGACTTGAACTCGTCAGGCGAGAAGATCGATTCGTCCCGCAGCGCGTCGCGAGCGAGGAAGCTCGTCTTCGTGATCAAGTTCTGCACGTCCATCTGCAGCTCGGCCACCATCAACGACACGATATCGGAGTGGGGCGTCAGGTAGGAATCGACGTCGATATACGGACGCAGGTCGGTCACGTTGGCCCCTCGGTCGGTGTCTATCTTCGAGTCCGTGTCGCCGCCGGTTGCCGGCTCGTTGCCCATGTGCCTCATCTCCCCGTGCTTTCCCGTCACGTACCAGCCTCCCCAGCGCTCTTTGAACGGACTTCGGTAGGTGGTCGAATAGGAGCCGTTTGCCAGGCGCGGCAAGCCGTCGGCGCCGGCAAACACCGACCGGGCGGCCAATCCGGGAACGTGATTCGTCATGCTCGATTCGTGACATTGGAGGCAATCCATGGTCTGGCGAATAAAGTTGGGGCGGGGCCGAGGTGTGTTGCGGACCGTGTAGAAGATCGGCCCGCGTTTGGGATCGACGCTCGCGATCTCGATGTTCGGCGCATCCTTGATCCAGCCCACGTATGTACGGTCGTTGAAGTAGACGGCGCGAGGCGTCGCCGCCGCGATATAGGCCGTCTGTAAACTCGTTTTGGAGAAAACCAGGATTTGAGAGGAGGGCGCGATCTTGAGTTCGTGCAAGATCGCACGCAGGAATCCCTGTTTGGGTTCATACGCGAGCTTTAGGCTTCCCGTATAGATCCGTGCCTGCAAGGCGACGACCGGGTCGGACACCGCCCCGGTCAAATAGTCGTCTTCGGAGGTTGGCGCGACATTTTGAACCATGCCAAACGACAGCGGCGCCCAGCCAAGGCAGCAGACGATCTCGCGCCAGTGCTTTCTGCATGCTGAGGCGAGTCCCCCGTAACCCGCACCGCCGACCGGCGATAGCCGCACTCTCATCCTACGATCCAAGATTTGCCGGGTTCTTCCGGCTGCGTCTTTCGACAAGTTCCTTCCTTCGAGCATTCGTCGCCAACTCGCCTCTTCGTTGCTCCAGCTTATCGGTTTCGGCGGCCAATGCCGCGAGATCCTCTTCGCTCGCATGCGCTTCGATGCTGGGAAAGAGGACCCTTTCCTCCCATCGGATGTGCTCGTCAAGCAGTTGTCCCAATCCTCGCGAGCCGGCTTCGTCGAGTGCCTCCTTCTCGCCGAGCGCGGCGAGGGCCCGAATCCGATCGTGCTCCTCTTTCAATCGAATTTGCTCCTCGGGCCGGCAGAGTGGACCAAGCAGCCGCTCCTCTTCGTCGAAGTGATCCTTCAACTCGTCGCGCCACGCCGCCACGAACGCCGCGACGGCGGGAGCGACCGCTGCCGCAATGCCTAGTTGCCGGGCCAGAATCAGACCGGTGTTGTGATCCCTGGAGAACGGCTCGAGACTGGGATGCCGCTTCACCGAGGCTCCGTAGCCTTCGAGATTCGCACGCACGCCTTCTTGAACTCGGGAATCTTGCTCACTGGATCGTAGGCCCGCACCGTCAGGAGGTTGGCCGACTGGTCGCCTGCCCAGTGGTACGGGATGAAGACGGTGTCGGGTCGGATCGTGGTAACGACCTTGGCCTTCACAATCAGCCTTCCACGCCGGCTTTCAACCAGAACGGGATCGCCGGTGACGATTCCATGCCCTTCCGCCAACGTGGGGTGGATCTCGATGAACGGCTCGGGACAAAGGTCCACCAGCCCGCCGATTCGCCGGGTCTGACTCCCGCTGAGATACTGGCTGACCACACGGCCGGTCGTCAGGATCACGGGATACTCGTTGTCCGGTTCCTCCGCGCTTGGCCGGTAGCGGACCGGGTTGAAGTGCGCTTTGCCGTCGTTAGTCGAGAACTTGAGGTCCTCGAACAGTCGCGGCGTCCCGGGATGGCCGATTTCGGGGCACGGCCAGAAGACACCCAACTCCTTCTCGATCCGCTCGTAGGTGATACCGTAATAGTCGGCGGTGCCTCCGTGGCTCGCGACCCGAAGCTCGTTGAAAATGTCCTCCGAATCATGGAAATGGTCGAAGTATTTCCCTCGCCCAAATCGGCGGGCTAATTCCAAGATAATCTCGGTATCGCACTTGGCATCTCCGGGCGGATCGACGGCGGCTCGAATGCGATTGACCCTCCCCTCCGCACTGGTCACGGTTCCTTCCTCCTCCTCGTGGAGCGAGCCGGCCAGAACGACATCCGCGTGATGGGCGGTCTCGTTGAGGAAGAAATCGATCGCGGTGTAGTGCTCGAGCTTCCCGAGTGCCTCTCGCGTGAAATTCGAATCGGGAAGAGAGACGAGCGGATTGAAACAGATCGAGATCAGTCCTTTGATCTCGCCCCGGTGGATCATCTCCATGATCTCGCCGGCCGGGTGTCCCTTGACCGGAAGATCCTCTGGCTCGCAGCCCCAAACTTTGGCGATGTAGGCCCGGTGCTCGGGGTTCTCGATGTCGCGATTGCCGGGTAGTTGGTCGCATTTGTGGCCGTGCTCCCGTCCTCCCTGCCCGTTTCCTTGGCCGGTGATCGTTCCATAGCCGCAGCCCTTGCGGCCGATTCGTCCGGTGGCCAGCACAAGGTTGATACAGGTCAGAACGTTATCCACGCCCTTCGTGTGATGCTCGATGCCGCGAGCATGCAGGAGGAACGACGTCTTCGCCTGCCCCCACATCGTCGCCGCTCGGACGATGTCTTCCTCACGAACACCCGTGATGCGGGCAACCTCGGCGAGCGGCATCTCGAGGGCGGCTTTCTCCGTCTCGTCCCACCCGCTCGTGTGTTCGGCCACGAACTCCCGGTTCACCATCCCCCCTTCGATCAACACCCGCAGCATGCCGTTGAACAAAGCCGAGTCGGCGCCAGGACGAACCGGAAGGTGCAAGTCGCAGGTCCGGGCCAGCGGAGTCACCCGAGGGTCGACCATGATCAGCTTCGCTCCTCGGTCCCGGGCACGCCAGATGTAGTCGGTGGTGATCGGCGAGCACTCCGCCACGTTCGTACCGGCGCACAGAATGACGTCGGCGTCCACGATATCCGCCCATGAGTTTGCGGCGCGGTCGACTCCGAACGCCTTCTTGTTTCCCGCCCCCGCGCTCACCATGCAGAGTCGTCCGTTGTAATCGAGTTCCTTGGTTCCGACCGCCATCCGGGCGAATTTGCCGACGAGGTAGCTCTTCTCGTTCGACAACGATACTCCCGAGAGAACCGCCACCGAATCCGGCCCGTGGGCCGCCTGGATTCGCCGCATCTCGCGAACGGTCGTCGCGTACGCCTCCTCCCATTGAATGGGAACGAAGCCCACGCCGTCGGCGCGCTTCAACGGGTGCAGCAGCCGATCTGGGTGGTTGTCCTGCATGTAGCGCTTGACGCCTTTGGGACAGAGCTTGCCCCGGTTGAACGGAAACTCCTCCCAGGGCTCGAATCCGATGATCCGATTGCCTCGGACCTTGAGCTGAATTCCGCAGCCTTGGCCGCAGAAGCAGCAATGGGTCTTGACCAGTTTCTCGGGCTCTCCCCGTCCCTGCCAGCCCCCATAGGGCTCGCGGTTGAGGTGAGGACCGAACTGCTCGGTTAGCGTTTCTAGGGATGCTGGGAGTTTGGCCATGAAGTTCCGAAATTCGCGAGGCTAGCCGACAAAGGGGATGTCGCCGAGGAGTGCCGCCTGGTTAAGGGCGATCAACTTGCGCTTCTCGGCAGGAGAGAGGTTCTGGTGTTCGCCAAAGTCGAAGCCGACCTCGCTCAAGACAGTAACCAGATCGTCGTGGTGCATATGGCTTTGGTAGGGCTCTCCCGAGCGGAGGCACAGCGCCTGTTCGCCGAGCGCCCCGTCCTCCTTATAGAACTGAACGCCGATCTGGGCGGGACGCTGGATGACGTGGAACAGCTTTCCGAACGGCATCCACAGCAGCAGCACGATCACCGTGACCGCATGCAGAAGCGACAGGAAGGAGAAGCTCTCGCCACCCATCAGCCGATAGCTCGCCGTGAGCATCAGCCCGGTGGTTGAGACCGCGAAGAGCAGGAACAGAGGTATGAGGTCGCTCGCGATGCTCTGCACGGCCTGGGCGCCGTGATCGTGAATCCGGCGGTGCATGGCGATCGCGACACCAACCAAAATGAAAACCGCCGAGATATTCAGGCCGTTAAACATCAGAAAGCCGATGATGCTGTCCGGCGGAAACACGAACTGCCGGTGCCCCATGAACTCGACCACGTAGTTCTTACCGTCGATACCGAACTGCACCCACCCCCAACTCAGGGGAAACGTGATGGCGAAGGCGAGGAGGCATCCCCATGCCATGCACATGTGGGCCATCCACCGGCTGTGACTGCGCCTGCCGATGAACTTCTGAAGAACGATGTTGTCGAACATCAGCCGGAGCAGGTGCATCAGGTTCTTTGCGAACCGCTTCGGACGAAAAAACAGCTTCCATGACGCCTTGAAGTAGCGCCATGTCGGCGGGCGTTGGACCCACATCAGGTAGCGATACGCCAACCCGGCCGCCGCAAACACGGTCGCCGCCGCGTAAGCGGCCAACGGAGGATCGAACCGGCTAAGCCGGCCCGAGCCGAAGTAGATTGCCAACAGCACCGCGCAGCTAGCAGACCACGCTCCGATGAACGCAATTCGCTGACATCGCGGATAAGCATAGTTCTGCATCGCCATCGCTCTATATCACTCCCATCTCATCGTCAGGTTCAGCCGCTACACCGTATAAATGACAGGCCGGCCCACTTCTATCATAGTCGGTTTGGAGCACCTCGCGGATCACTCCTCTCGGGATCTTTAGGTACCAGCAGTCCGACCCGGCCAGGGATAGCCCTCCTTTGTCGGAGGCGAATCCACCGAACTCCGAGCCCGGACCAAGCGTCACCTCATCGCCTTTGATATCCAGCTTCAGCGCTCGCACCAATCCGATTCCCACCACTCCGACGAACTCGGAAGCGTCTTCTGGTCGCCAGATCACTTCCCCGCACTCGGCAAAAGCGAGGAACGACTCTCGCGCAACCGCGCGTCTGGCCGCTTCCGAGAGGCCGGCAAACAGCGGTGCGCCGCGAACGACCTCCAGACAGGTCGGACGGGGAGGCCGATCTATCGAGTCGCTGCGAACTCGGTCAAGCCGCTGCAAGCGCATGCCTCCTGGACCGGATCATCAGCCCCGCCATCGATATGCCCCAGATCGCCATGCCGGTCAACTCCACGAACCCGGTGACGCTCATGAATTGGAAGGCGCGCGGCGTGTAGTCCGACGCGATCTCGAGGAACACCCGACCGGCGTTTCCGACGTTCAGCAGGATGAAGGTGGCCATGAAGCCCTTTTGGAGACGATCCGGCACGTTGTTCATACGTGCGATCACGTGGCTGCCGACCCCGATGATCATCTGCGAGATGAACCCGACCGTCAGCGCGTGCCGAATCCCCCCGATATACGCGTGCGAGAACGGAACGCTAAGGGCCCTGAGGTCGAGTGGCTCGCACATCATCAGCACTCCGCCCACGATGAGCCACACAAATGCGGCCTTGATGAACTTGTGGGACGACACCGAGAACTCGAGCGGGTCAAAGATGCGGCTAGCAAAGACGAAAAACAGGGCGCCGCACGCGAGGACCGAACCGCTGAAGGTGTACAGGTGGGCAGACGTCTCCTCCATCCCGGATCGGTAGTAGAGCACCCAGCCGCTCATCCGGAGGAGTATTCCCAGATTCCAGGCAACGAAAGCCGTGTTCCCCATCCATCGATAGGCGGGCTTCGCCCCGAAGCACGTGTGGAGTTTCACGAGAGCGATCCCGAATATCATGTTGGCGACGAAGCCAAGGAACTGGGCCTCGCGAAGCGGATTGAACCACTGGGCGACAAACATGATGGAGTCCATCGGCGCCTGGTGCGAGTTCGCAAATGCAAACGGTTCGGCCACTGCGATGAGAGCAAACCATATGAGCGAGGCAAAGATGAACTTGGTCTGCCAGGTGAGCGCCTCGCCGGTAGGTTGGCGCGTGATCGTGTTGTTGACAAGGAAGATCGCGACGGCTACCGCCTGAAGGCTCGCCGACAAAACGCCAACGGCGGTCCATGTCCCTGGGTTCTGGGTGGCCAGCGGGTCAGCCACGAACCGCAGCGCCAAACCGACCGCCATCAAGGACAGAGACAAGACCGCCAGCGTTTGGAACAGCTTCAGCTTGGACTGCCGCGGCGGGTGCATCTGAAGGGCGAACCCCATCACAAAGAACCCCACCCAACCGTACAGCTGGGAATTTGCGTGGGCGAGAACGTATGGCGTCCAGCCCGTTGCCACGTAGCTGCCACGCAAGCAAATGCCTACGAGCGCAACCGCGCCAAGGGTGCATCCAGCGGTCAGAACGGTTAGAATGCCAGCGAGAAAGAACGGACGATAGATCTCGACGTTAGCAGCCGATTCGGATACCGAATTCGACGACACCGCTAAACGATCATATGTGGGACAGTCTGCCATGGTGATTGGCCTCCAAGTTCAGAATGAAATTCTCGACGGTGGTCCGCTATGACCGCCGTCATACAGTGCAAATCTTCTTTAGTGCCTGGGGTCGCCTGCCCCAGGACTGTCACGACGAATATGGATTTCTGACTACCTGCTTATCACCGATTTCGCTAGGCCAAGCGCAACGACGACCCAAACGGCGATCGCCACGTATGCCATGAAACTTGATATCTGTCCGAACGTGTGGACGTGGAACGTCGACTCCATCATCTTGGAGCACGTTGCGTACATCCCGAGGGGGAAGACCATCGCCCACAAAGACGGAGTGTAGGAAAGCGGGAGCCGCGTGACGGCGTGCTTCCAAAGACCGAGGAGGATGAGCAGGGGAATCCACCAGGTTGCGAAGGCCCAGAAAAGAAACGTGATGCCGCTGAAGAACGGAAGCAGGGAGCCCATGGTGCCTGGGAACTTCGGTGCGTCGCTGATGATACGCGTTCCCGCGAGAGTCGTAATCGAAATCGCGCCCATGTTGATCCAATAGGGCGGTGCCACCTGGCTTGCGTCGAGATCGAACAGTGTCAGACGAAAGAAGATCGCGGCGATGATCACGATGTACAGGAGCGAGCCAGAACAGAACCAGAACCCGGAGGCAAGCGCGAGCATTTCCGACGCCTTGGAGACCTGCGAGCCCAAAACGGCACAGGACTGACAGGCAACAACGGCGAGCAGCCAGCCACCACCAAGGGCTTCCTTCCAATCAGGTTTCCTTGCATGCGCCATCGCGAAGTAGAACACCGCGTACGTGAATAGAAACCACAGGCCCACTCCAACGCACCAAAGCCCAAAGGCAAAAGCCGGCTGATGCAGCACGCGAATAGCCTCGACACCGAGGACGTTTGTTCCGGCCACCGTCGTAAAGAAGCCGAACGACTTGCGAACATCTTGGACGTCGGCCAGCAACTTCTTTGGATATGCGATAAGACGCCACAGAGTTAGGGTCCAAAGGACCGCATAGACCGCAAGATTCAACCATGTTAGCGCCAGACCGAACGCCGGCATTCCGTTCAGGCTCGAAGCCATAGCGACAATTCCCGTGGCCATCACGATCGAGAAATACGAGGGATTCAGACCCGCAACGAACTGTTCCAAGCTGGGTTTGTTCGGGCTTTGAAGGGCGTCTTCTAGCATGGCTCTATCTGTTTCTGGGTGAATTCTCGCGGGCATGATGAGTCTTGTTCTCGGCTATAAGTCCTGCCGTTCGATCCGCCGAACGCCGAAGTACATCCAGGCGTTGAGACCGAATACCGTAGCGCTGATAATGGCGGCCGGTATCGACATCGCCCGGTTCCCCCGCAAGTGCGCCTCCAGCGATCCAACGAAGAGCCATAGCTGGATGGTCACGAGCACCAGGCAGAAGAGGAGCAACGCCACGAAGATGATCGCCTGCTGGCCATGGCGCCTCGTAGGAGTGGGTGTCACGCCTCCCCCCTCATCAGTCCCACCGCAAAGATGTCGTCCCCCCTGAACTCCAGTCGAATCTGGGGAAGCGGACGGGGCGGAGGGCCTTGGAGCACATGGCCGTCTTCAAGCGAAAAGGCGCCGTTATGGCAGGGACAATAGATGCGGTCGTGATCCGGCTGGTAGTCCACCGGGCACGAGAGGTGGGTACAGCGCCGCGAATACGCGACGAACTCCCCGGTAGGTCTACGAATCAGCAAGCAGAGATCAGTCGAGCGCGGATAGGCGAACGCGAGCGAAGACCCCGCCCGCATTTCTGCCCGGCTGGCGATGCGCACCGGGTCAAATGAACGGGACTCCCGCGAAAGAGCGGACCAAGCCGCGATGCCCGCGGTGCCCACCGCCAGCCCGCCGCTTGCTAGCGTCATGAAGCGAAAGAACTCCCTTCGCGTCACATAGTCGTCGTCTACCCAACTCACCGGAAACTCTTCCTGCAGCCTTCTTTCCATCTATCGATTCCTCGCGAGCCCAACCAAATTGACCTTCTCCAACAAATCCGACTTCCGGATCGGCGCCATGGTGGAGACCTGCATGTGCGGGACATGCACCGGAAGCATCACGAACACTTTCGTGCGAACGACCTGGGTTCCGAAACGAAACTCGTTCACCGGGTGGCTTCTGCGCTGCTCGGCGATCTCCTCCGGCGTGCCGAAGAAGAGGGCGCCGGAAGGGCAAACCGTCGCGCACATCGGTCTCAATCCGATGGAGGTGCGGTCGTAGCACATATCGCACTTCATCATCTGATCGGCTGACGTGTCGTACTTCGGCACGCCGAACGGGCAGGCGTAAACGCAGTTCGTGCAGCCGATGCACCGCGGCTTCAGAGAGCTCTGAACGACCCCGTCCGGCGTCTTCTTGATGGCGTCGGAAGGGCAGACCGCCGCGCACGCCGGGTCCTCGCAATGCATGCAGATGATCGGCGTCGTCTGAACCGTGTCGCCGCGCTGGATCTCCTCAAGGTGGATCATCGATGCACCCGAATGCGTTCCGCACTCGGCGCATGCCATCACGCAAGCGTTGCACCCGATACATCGGCTGGGATCGATATAGAAATTCCTGTCCATGGTTCAGACACTCCCCATCATTCTCCATCGGATCGGGGAACGCTATGACGCTCGTCATACGACTGTGCTCCGCCATAGATCCCTGTTTCCGGCTGGTCCTTTTTGAATCGGCCGAATGCCTTTTCAAATCTGTTTATTCTATTTGCCGTTTCCTTTAAGCAAAGGGATGTTACCAACATAGGATTCATAGGGCGCCCTAATCGATCCATTAAGTAGAGCGCCCGCCGGCGGCATGGCTAGACTTTCGATGCGGCGAGCGCTCGGGGGAACAGGATGTTGTTCTCCTTGTGGATGTGCCGGTGCATGTCCGACTCCAATTCGGCCAAGCCGTCGAGCATCGCTCGGTGGCTGTTGCATGCGTCGGGAGCGGCAGCGAACCCGTCAGTGAGGTTCTTCATGGAGGCAAGCGCTTCGCCGGCGTCGTCATGCTCGGCGAGCATCACCTCGATCGGACCGGCGACCGAATGGACGTTGGCCCCCGAATCCAGCATTCGGATCATTGGGAAGAGGATTCGATCCTCCTTCTCCATGTGGGCGAGCAACTCCGACTGAAATCCCTCGAACACTTCGCGAAGCTGGATGAGCCGCGCGTCTTTCGCGCCGTGACGGTCCGCCACTTTGCCGACCAGGGCGGACAGTCTTGGCAGGGCGGCTCGCATCGGTTCGTGATGGGTTTCGTAGATGTGGTCGCAGAGGCTGGTCATCGACTCTTTCGTCCAGTCAATCTCAGGCGCCCGAACCGCGTGGTCGATCTGATCGATCTCCTCGAGGATGCGCTCAGAGTTCAATTGCTTTGTCAGCAGGACCTGCTGCAGCGGTTTCTTGCCGCCGCAGCAGTAGTCGATTCCCCAACGCTCGAAGACGATGGAGCGCGCCGGTTTTTCGGCGACGAGTTGTCCGATGGGGCGATCGAGTAGTTCGTAGTTCATGGTTATCTCCTGCGATCGGGCTGGGACAGCCGATCGGCTAGTTTCTTGCGAATCGTGGGTGAGGTCGAACGGACCGGCGGGACGAATGCCGGCCCGTTCAGGTCAAACAAGGCGATCAAGGCGGCTCGATGGGGTTCGGTGAGCTGCTCGAGAGTCACGTCGTGCAACGCGGCGAAGAAGGCGGCGAGTGCGTTGGAAAGGGCGCCTTTCAGGGCACATCCTCTCTCGATCGTGCAGCCCTTCTCTTGCGGACCAAAACACTCCACAAGCCGGAAGTCCGGTTCCATGGCGCGAATCACTGCTTCCACCGTGATCTCCGATGCCGGAAGAGCCAAACCGATTCCTCCGATTCTCCCGCGTTGGGATTTGACGAAACCCACCGAAACCAACTTGGCCGCGACGCGCATCAGGTGCGTCTGCGAAAGCTGAAGCCGGGTCGAGATCTCTTGGATCGTCGCCGTCCCGCCTGGCTTGGAGGCCAGATACATGAGGATCCGAAGGGAGAAGTCGGTCTGAGCGTTCAGTCTCATATGATGATTCTATAATACATGATTTCTTGACTCATGATATGTCGAGCCGAAAAAAACGTCACGGTCGGGCCGACTTTACGTCTCATGGAGCTAGTTCGATAGGATTCGGTTCAGGCGAGTTTCGTCGAGGATGACGATCTGCTGGCGGTCGGTTGAAACGATGCCGTCCTTCTGCCACCGGCTCATGACGCGGATCGTCGACTCGACGGTGGTTCCCGCCATCTCGGAGATCTCCTGCCGGGTGAGGGGGCACTGAAGCCGGATGCCGAGAAGGTCCTTCACCGCATACGACTCAGCTAAGATGAACAGAATCGCCGCGATCCGCTGGTCCACTCGCCCGCTCGACATGCGCGCCATCAGGTCGACGGCGCCGTGAAGCCGCAGCGCCGCCTTGCGAATCAGCCGGTCTTTGAGCGCGATGCTGGAGCCGTAAATGTCTAGCATGACCTCCTTGGGGATGCGTAGATACCAAAGATCGGAAACCGCGACTGCGGTCAGTGGGCATCCCGTTCCGGTGATCGCACCCATCAGGCCGAAGATATGTCCCGGGCCGAAGAGTTCGATCGTGACGTCGGTCCCCGACGGACTTGTTCGAACCATTTTGATCCAGCCGTCCGAACTCAACCCGACGAAGTCGACGTCGGCGCCCTTGAACCAGAGCATCTCACCTCGCTCTACATGAGCCAGTCGGCTTGCCCCGGCCAGCGCCCCCATGTCGGACGCAGTTAGCGCGTTCAGGAGCGTGTTCGACTGCAACACTTCCATCGGTCGAGGCTTTTCGTGCACTTCGAGTAGCGCCATGGCCTAAGATCGTAGACCGGTATCGGCCTTCACGAAAGTCCCGATATTCTCTGTCAATCCTTTGCAGGACACAACCGGCGAGGCGGATCAGGCGTTGTCGATCGGGGCGAGTGCATCGAGTTCGGCGGTAAAGCGTCCGAGGGCGCGGAGTTCCCGTAGGTTCCTTTGGGTGAGCCGGGCAAGCACGTCGTCCCCTTTTTCCGTAAGGGACACCCGGACGACGCGCCGGTCGATCGGGTCGGTCGTCCGCTCGACGAATCCGCCGGACTGACACCGATCGACGAGGCCCACCGTGGCGTGGTGCTTCAACTGCAGGAAATCCGCCAGTTCACCGACGGTTGCCCAATCCCGCTCGGGCTGACCCTGAATGGCAAGAAGAACCTGATGCTGTTGGGGCGTCAGCCCGGCCTCGATTGCCCCATCCTCAACGAATCGAAGGAACTTTCGGAGCGACCGGCGAAACGCAGCCAGCGCCACATAGTCCTGTTTGCGCATCATTGCCCTGATTCTAGCCCGTCAAAAAATATATCGTAATGAGATATAATTCTTCCGAACCCATGCAGACGAAATCGACGCTTCGCCCCTTCCGCCATCTCACAAGTCCAATGGAGCCGCGGAAGTGAAGCATCGAGACGACAAGCTCGGCGACTTTACGACTGACCGCCGGGTAATCGCCCTTTCGGCGATGGCGATCGTCATCGGATGTATCAGCACGTTGGTCGCCTACGCTCTCCTGTGGCTGATCGCGGTGATCACGAACATATCGTTCTTCGGCCGCCTCTCCTCTGCCGGAACGACTCCCGCCCAGAGCCATTTGGGCATCTGGGTGATCGCCATTCCGGCCATTGGCGGACTGATCATCGGACTCATGGCCCGGTACGGGTCGGACAAGATTCGCGGTCACGGAATTCCGGAAGCGCTGGAGGCGATCTTGCTTGGGCAAAGCAAAATCGACGCGAAAGTCGCGATTCTCAAGCCGCTCAGCTCCGCCCTGTCGATCGGAACCGGCGGTCCATTCGGAGCGGAGGGCCCGATCATCATGACTGGCGGTGCTTTCGGCTCGCTCTTCGGCCAGGCCTTTCACCTGTCTTCCGCCGAACGGAAGACGCTTCTGGTCGCCGGCGCGGCCGGTGGAATGTCGGCGGTGTTCGGCACGCCCATCGCATCGGTACTCCTCGCGGTGGAGCTTCTGCTGTTCGAATGGAAGCCACGGAGTCTGATCCCGGTCGCGTTCGCCAGCATGGCGGCCGCCGCACTTCGCGTGCCCCTTCTGGGGCCCGGCCCGATCTTCGCAACCGTCCATCACCCTTCCCTCTCGATTGTCGGCCTTGGATACGCCTGTCTGCTCGGACTCCTCGCCGGCGTGGGCTCCGGGCTCCTGACGAAGATGGTCTACGGCTTCGAAGATCTCTTCCCGCGCATCAAGCTTCATTGGATGTGGTGGCCGCTCATCGGCGGGGCGTTCGTCGGGCTTGGAGGCTATTTCGACCCAAGGGTCCTTGGAGTGGGCTATGGAACGATCCATTCCCTCCTCAACGGAGAGGTCCTGGGATCCGCCGCACTCAGCCTCCTGTTAGCCAAATCGGTCGTCTGGAGTCTTTCCCTGGGCAGCGGCACTTCGGGCGGCGTTCTTGCACCGCTGCTGATGATGGGAGGCGCGCTCGGCGCGTTGGTGGGTCAGGTGCTTCCGGTGGGAACTCCCGGCATGTGGGCGATGGTCGGCATGGCGGCGATGATGGGCGGCACGATGCGCGCACCGTTCACGGCCGTCATCTTCACGTTCGAGCTCACCTACGACGTCCGTGTGCTGCCGGCCCTATTCATCGCCTGCATCGCCTCGGAGTTGGTCACCGTGCTGTGGCTCAAGCGTTCGATCCTTACCGAAAAGGTTGCCCGGCGGGGGCATCATCTGACCCGCGAGTACGCGATCGACCCATTCGAAGTCCATCGGATTCACGAGGTTATGATCACCGATTTCGGCATCGCTCCCGAAGGGACGCCGTTGCGCGAGTTGGCGAACCCGCGCTTCCCCGGTTTCCTATGGTTCAACGAGAGGCGAGCGCTCCCGATCGTCGAGAGAAGCGGACGGGTGGTGGGTGTCGTGACGCAAGGCGACTACCTTCAGGCCATCGAATTAGGCGAGGACCTCGACCGGACGGTACTCGAAGCGGGCTCCCGGGCGTTCGAGACGATCGAGGCCGACGACGTCGTGCGCAGCGCCGTCGTCAAACTTCTCAGGCTAGACATCGAGCACCTGATCGTGGTTGAGGAGGGCACCGCCGACAAGATCGTAGGCTACATCGACCGATCGACCGTCATGGACGCGCACCTCCGTTGGTACGAGGAGGAGCATCTGCAAGAGCGGCACCTCCGTTTTGGGGGCGCCCGCTTGCAGCCCAGCTAGCGCCTAGCAATCGGGGTCTAGCGGCAACTGGAGGTGCAGGGCGATCTCGGCGAGCGGAACCTCTCCCCGTTTCACGATCCACTCCGCGATCTCGTTGATCTGAGGTCCGCGGCCGTCCAGCATCGAGACGAGTTCGTGGATGATACGGTCGGTCATCAACACCGCTTCCTCCGGGACATTTCCCCTGCCGCGTTCCTGAACGATGGCCGCGAATTGGCGCGAGGCGTCCGCAATCAGCGGATCGCTGACGAAGATGGAGAGGCTGACCTCCGTCTGCATGGCGGTCGCAACCTCCAGCAAGGCGAGTCTGGCCCGATCTCCGTCGACCCGAAACGGCACGTCGGCGCGAACCACCCCGCTGGCGCACGAGTTCGTCATCAGCGCGAGGGCGGCCATCACCGCGTTTGCATGAGCCCGCCCGTGGGTCGGTGCGTTTTTCCAAGGTTCGGAGGACACGCCAGTAGTATATGCCGCAAAGTCCTTGCTATTCTCAATGGAACGACGGGGACCCAACGTAGTAGATAATAGGATTGGATCGAGGAGTTCCTTTTCGAGGAGCGCCAAGAAATGCACACATTTAGCGGCATCCGGCCGGGTCCCCGTCTCGATTCCCAAATTGGGAATCGCTTTCCTCGGTGCGCGATTCGATCCACTCCCGCCTTGAGCCAACGAAGACGCCCGCATTCCTCCCTCTTGGGGCGCCTGCTTTTCGGAGGTTTCCATGAGATCGACTAGCTCTCCCAATTCGCTGTCCGCCTTGCTATTCGTGATCCTCTTCGGCATAGGCCTTGGAATCGCCTATATCGCCGAGGGCACGTCGCCGGGCGTACTGAGCTACACCGTCGGCTCCCTTTCGTTCCTGATCGCCTGGATTGCCGCCTCTGCCCTGAAGATCGCCAATCAGTGGGATCGGGCAGTCGTGCTGCGGCTGGGCAAGTTCCACACCCTGCGCGGTCCCGGGCTGTTCTTCATCATTCCCGTCATCGACGCGATCGTCAGTTGGATCGATACCCGCGTCATCACGATGGCATTCACCGCCGAGAAGACGCTGACCAAGGACACCGTGCCCGTAAACGTCGACGCCGTGCTGTTCTGGCAGGTCAAGGATCCGAAGAGAGCGGCGCTGGACGTCGCCGACTATCGGACCGCCATCGGTTGGGCGTGCCAGACCGCTTTGCGCGACGTAATCGGAAAGACGCTGCTCGCCGACATGCTGGAGGGCCGGGACAAAATCAGCGACGAGTTGCAGAAGATCATCGATGTCCGCACCGAACCCTGGGGCATCACGGTCATAGCGGTCGAAGTGAAGGACGTTCTCATCCCGCCCGCGCTTGAAGACGCGATGTCGATGCAGGCTCAGGCCGAGCGCGAGCGCCAGGCCCGTGTGATCCTGGGCGATTCCGAGCGCCAAGTTGCAGAGAAGTTCGGTGAAGCCTCCAAAACCTATGCCAACAACCCCACCGCCTTTCATCTTCGTGCGATGAACATGCTGTATGAGGGCTTGAAGCAGAACTCGACGATCGTCATCGTTCCCAGTTCGGCGGTCGAGTCGATGCAGCTTGGCGGCCTTGCCGGATTGACCGCGATGACGATGGAGATAGAGAGAAAGAAAAAGGAGGAAGAGTAGGGCGGAATGGCGGCCGGCGAGCCTCATGAAGATGCTCACCGAACGTGCCGATAGCGGTCATTCGGTCCGCTAAGGGGGAAACGACATGAGCAAGCAGCTGACAGACCATACGGTTGCCGTCTTTGCGTCGCACGAGGAAGCCGATGCGGCGATCAAAGCTCTGACCGACGCCGGCCACGACATCCGACATCTCTCAGTGATCGGCCAGGACTACGCGACGGAGGCCCGGCCGATCGGATTCGTCAACACCGGGGACCGCATTGTCTCATGGGGAAAGCTCGGCGCCTTTTGGGGTTCGCTATGGGGGCTCTTTCTCGGTTCGGCGATGCTGTTCATTCCCGGCTTGGGATACGTGATGTTCGCCGGCTGGCTCGTCGCCGCCCTCGAAGGGGCGGCGATCGGGGTGAGCGTCGGCGCCCTCGCCGGCGCCCTGATCAGCCTCGGCATCCCCGACAACTCCGTCGTCAAGTACGAATGGGCGGTGCGAGACGGCCATTTCCTGCTGATCGTCCACGGCGGCGAAGAGGAAGCCATCCGGGCCAAACAGATCCTCGACCAAACCAGCGCCTCCAACGTATCGAGCTTCACAACCCGCCAAGACCCATCAGCGCCGGGAGCCTTGCTCTCAAGCAACGATCACTAGCAAGGAAATGAGCTTGGAGTGCTTCCGAGGGTTGCCTACTTTCCAGTAATCGTCAAAAGCCCTGCGATCTCGGCAGCGCCAATCATAGGGCATTCACCAGGCCGACGGGTACTGCAGCGGAGCGGTCATCCGGCTCCAGTGCGTATGAAGCACTCGGCCCACTAGGTTGTGCGAAGCACGGAACTTCGCGCTACGTGGGGACGTGATTACCCGCTACCCGCTGCGTCGAATTCTGCGGTGAAATGCCTTAGGAACGGGGCTTGTTTGACGATTCGCAGGCCGCGGGCTTCGGAGCGATGGCGGTACATCTCGGTGATCACCTCGGCCACGTAGTTCACGTGCGCTTGGGTGTAGACCCTTCGCGGGAGCGCGAGCCGCACCAACTCCCGGTCGGCGGGTATCTCGACGCCGTTCACGTTCCGCCCAAACATGGCGGAGCCGATCTCCACGCCTCGAATGCCACCTGCCAGATAGAGTTCGCAGACAAAGACCTGGGCCGGGAACTGCTCTGGCGGGATCTGCGGGAAGAACCGCTTGGCGTCGATATACACGGCATGTCCGCCGGGCGGTTGAACGATCCGAACCCCGGCATCCATCAGTTTGTGGGCAAGGTAGCTGACCGTCGCATGCCGGTATTCGAGATAGCGCTCGTCGAGCGTCTCCTCAAGGCCTACCGCCAGAGCCTCGAGGTCGCGCCCGGCGAGGCCCCCGTAGGTGGGGAACCCCTCGGTGAGGATCAGCAGGTTTCGCGCGCTATCGGCGAGGCTGTCGTCGTTCATCGCCAAGAAGCCGCCGATGTTCCCAAACCCGTCCTTCTTGAGGCTCATCGTCGCGCCGTCGGCATACGAGAACATCTCTTGGGCGATCTCTTTCGGCGTCTTGTCCTTGTAGCCCTCCTCCCGCTGCTTGATGAACCAAGCGTTCTCGGCAAACCGACAGGAGTCGATGAAGAACGGAACCCCGTAGCGCCGCAGCAGCTTGCCTGTCGAGCGTATGCACTCCATCGAAACAGGCTGGCCTCCGCCGGTGTTGTTCGTAATCGTCAGCATGCCGATCGGCACCTGGGCAGACCGCTCGATGAGCACCTTCTCCAACTTCGCGAGATCGATGTTCCCCTTGAACGGGTGCAGATTGTCGGGGTCTTTGCCCTCTTCGATCACCAAATCCAGCGCCTCGGCGCCAGTGAACTCGACATTCGCCCGGGTCGTGTCGAAGTGGTTGTTGTTCGGGATCGTCTTGCCGGCGCCGCCGACGATGCTCATCAGAATCTTCTCGGACGCGCGCCCCTGGTGAGTCGGGATGACGTGTTTGAACCCGAAGATCTCGCGAACCTTCGACTCGAACCGGCGAAAGCTGCGCGACCCGGCGTAGCTTTCGTCCCCGGTGAGAATCGCCCCCCACTGGGCCGCCGACATCGCGCTCGTCCCGCTGTCCGTAAGGAGGTCGATGATGACGTCGTCCGCATCGATCTTGAACGGATTGTAATGTGCCCTCGCCAAGATTTCCCGGCGCTGCTCCAGCGTCGTGAACTGAATCGGCTCAACCGACTTGATGCGGAACGGTTCGATGATCTCTTTCATTGGGTACTCCCTCTATACGACGTGGGACGCCCTGAGAAGATTGGAGAAATGATGTCGATCCCGACCCGTGACGTCGTCCCCTTGCGTCACGCGCGCCCGACGCTTCTCTGGGGGCGAGGGAACGCGAGTACCAGTCTCGTGCCAACCCACGGGTTCGCCAGAGCCGAACGGCCGCGCCCCCTCGCCTTCCTTCCGAGGAGGGAGAGGGTGGGGTGAGGGAGGTTCGCTGAACACGCGCCCCTGGCTCCGCTTTCATTAGGGCTCTCCTGAGATGGCCTCGTTTCGCCTACGGGGCAGAATGCAAAGAGGAATTCCGACTGCGTCGGCGACTTACTGAATCCCCCTCTCCCCACCCTCTACCCCCCGTTCGCTTCGCTGGGGGCGAGGGAACGCGACTACCGACTCCCAGCAAACCCACGGGTTCGCCACAGCCGAGTGGTCGCGCTCCCTCGCCTTCCTTCCGAGGAGGGAGAGGGTGGGGTGAGGGAGGTTTTCTGGAATCGCGCCCCTGGCTCCTTGTTCATTCCGGCGCCACCTGAGATGGCCTTGTTTCACCTACGGGGCAGACTGCAACGAGGACTTCCGACTTCGTCGGCGGCTTGTGGTTTTCCCCCTCTCCCCGCCCTCTACCCCCTTGTTCGCTTCGCTGGGGGCGAGGGAACGCGACTACCGACTCGCAGCAAACCCACGGGCTCGCCACAGCCGAGTGGTAGCGCTCCCTCGCCTTCCTTCCGAGGAGGGAGAGGGTGGGGTGAGGGAGGTTTTCAGGAATCGCGCCCCTGGCTCCTTGTTCATTCCGGCGCCTCCTGAGAAAGGTCCGT
>JARLGV010000072.1 GCA_031292555.1 Fimbriimonas sp. | reverse complement strand
GAGTTCGAATACGGCCATCGCGAGCGTTCCCGCCTCAGTGACGGTAACCCAGAACGGGAAGCACGCGACGTTCACGGTAACGACGTATTCGGTCGCAAGCGCTCAGAGCGTGACGATCACGGCCAAGACGGGAAGCGCGTCGGCTACAACGTCTCTGACCGTGAATCCGGGTTCTCTCGCAAGCATCTCGACGTCCCCGACCAGCATCGTGGGTGGCGATTATCCGACCGGAACGGTGACCCTTACGGTCCCCGCTCCGGCAGGCGGCACGGTGGTTTCGCTTAGTTCGAACAACGCGCTCATCACGCTGCCGGCAACGGTGACGGTCCCGGCCGGTTCGAAGAGTACGACGTTCAGCGTTCCTACGCTGGGCGTCGATTCCAATACGTCGGTCACATTGACCGCGACGCTCGGGGCGACCAGCAAGACCTGTACGGTCACGCTGTTGCCGGCTGCGATCTATACGGTGACGTTGTCTTCCGCATCGGTGGTCGGCGGCCACACGGTGACGGGCACTGCGAATCTGAACGGAGACGCCGGCCCTTCAGGTGTGGTGGTGACGCTCTCGAGTTCGGACACGACCTCGGCAACGGTCCCCGCTTCGGCGACGGTCACCCAGAACGGCAAGCACGCGTCGTTCACGGTCACGACATATCCGGTCGCCACCGCTCAGACGGTGACGATAACGGCGACTGCCGGAGGAAAATCGGCGACGGTGACCCTGACCGTGAATCCGTGAATCCGTGATGCGGGACGCGGGTCGGATTCTTAGGTCGTATAGGTCGTTTAAGACCTATACGACCTATATTCATTGAGATCGCAAGCGACAGATCTGGTAGCCAACGGTTGCCGGTCGCACCGAGCCCGAGGGACCGGTGGTTCACACCAACTAATCCGAACGGGACTTACGTCGAAACTCGTCTTGGACGATGTAAGCTCTTAGTGGATTATTTATGAAAGGACGAAGTGCGTTTTCGGTGTTGGGTGGGCTCCTTCTTGCCCTGGCGGCTTTGGGGCAAACAGGGCGATATCAAGTTGATGACGGCAGGGAAGGCGCGCGGGCCTTTCGACCGGCGGACTTTCAGTCTGGATCGGCTTGGCCGAAGATGCACCGCAATCTAGCTAACACTGGCGTTGCGGGTTCAGGCGGCTCGAACGGCGTGATGAGATGGGACGCCACCGTCGAAGGTGAGGTCTACTTCTCCCCCGCGATTGCGTCGGACGGCACGGTCTATGTCGGGTCTGAGGACGGAAATCTCTATTCGTTCAGTGCGAGCGGAGTTTTCAAGTGGAAGTATCAGACCAACAACATCGTCGAGTCGACTCCGGCAATCGGCCTTGACGGTACTGTTTATTTCGCCTCGGACGACGGCAGCTTCTACGCCCTTAACCCCTCTGGAACGCTCAAATGGACCTACTCGCTGGGGTCTACGCAGAACACTTCCTCGGCGACGATCGGATCGGATGGGACGATTTACGTTGGAGCGCTCAACAGCAGCGTCAGTGCAGGCAATGGCCTATATGCCCTCACTTCCTCGGGAACGCTGAAGTGGAGCTATGCCACGGGGGGGAGTCTGTCATCCCCTGCGATCGGTTCGGACGGGACAATCTACATCGGGTCCGTTGACGGATACCTCTATGCGGTGAACTCGAATGGAACCCTGAAGTGGAAATCACCAACCGGAGGGCCCTTCCAATACACATCACCGGCAGTGGCATCCGATGGGACCATCTACATCGGAGGCTCCTACATGGCCAACGGTGCGGCACTAACCGGTTTGCTGGCATTCAAATCGGACGGATCGGCGAAATGGGCTTTCCCGACTGGTGATGTTGCCGATTCGTCCCCCGCCATTGGTCCCGACGGAACGATCTACATCGGTTCGATCGATGACTACCTGTATGCCGTGAATCCAGACGGCTCGAAGAAGTGGGCCTTTCCGACGGGCAACTCAATCAATTCGGCTCCGGCTGTGGCCGCGGACGGCGTGGTGTACATCGGGTCGATGGATAACTATGTATATGCGATCAAGCCGGATGGTACTCAGCAGTGGAAGTTCAAGACTGGATCGCTCGTGGAGGGATCTCCCGCGATTGGCTGGGACGGTGTCGTCTACATCGGCTCGGACGATTTCAATTTCTACGCCATCGGAACCGAGGTCAATACGATCGCGGCAACCGGTCTCTCGCTGAGCCCGAACAGCGTGACTCCCGGTAACGGATCGACTGGCACGATCACCCTTGCCAGCGCGGCGCCAGCGGGCGGAGACGTAGTTTTGCTTCTGAGTGGCAACTCCGCAGTAACGGTGCCGCCGTTCGTGTTGGTTGCGTCAGGCGCTACGACTGCGACGTTTCCCGTTACGACGAACCCCACGGCGACCAACTATTCGGCGATCATAACGGCAACATCGGGTGGCGCCAACGCTACGGCAACGCTGTCTGTACACTCGTTGGCCCTGAGTGGCGTATCCGTTTCTCCAACGACGGTGCTCGGAGGAAGTTCCGCGATCGGTACTGTCACTCTGAATATTCCGGCGCCTGCCGGCGGCGTTGCCGTCAGTCTGTCCTCTAGCAGCGGAGCAGCATCGGTACCTTCGAGTGTAACGGTTGCGGCCGGAGCAACTACGGCGACATTCGCGGTGACGACGACCTCAGTGGCAAGCGCGGCCACCGTAACGATTTCGGCAAACCAGGGTTCGACGACGGTGACAACCACTCTTACGGTCGAGCCATTTGCGCTAGGAGGCCTCGCGCTCAATCCCACCAGCGTTGCGGGGGGCCTCACGTCAACCGGTACAGTCACTCTTGACGGTCCAGCGCCAACCGGAGGAGCGTCGGTGACACTGTCGTCCAACTCTGCGATTGCCACCGTTCCTGCCAAGCTCGTGATTCCGGCAGGAAGCACGACGGGAACGTTCAGTGTGACGACGTCGGTTGTCAAGTCTGCGTCGCAGGCGACGATATCCGCCACGTTGGGGTCGTCAAGCCAAACCGCCGTGTTGAAGGTCGGGCCGACTGCGGTCGCTTCGGTCAGCGTTTCGCCGCAGTCGGTGATTGGCGGATCGACGGAAGTGGTCAATGGAACGGTGACCCTCAATGGGCCCGCCCCGGCGGCTGGAGCGGTCGTAACGCTGGTCAGTTCGAAGGCTACGGCAGCGACAGTGCCTGCCTCGGTGAAGATCGCCAAGGGCGCATTGACTGCGACGTTCGCGGTGACGACCAAGACGGTTACAGCTGTCACGTCGGTTTCATTCAAGGCGACCTACGGCGGAACGTCGGTCACGGCTAGCCTTTCTGTGAATCCGGTTCAGGTATCGGGAATCAGCATATCGCCATCCTCCGTCTTGGGTGGAGCAGCCGCGGCCGGCACGGTGACGATCTCGGCGCCGATGCGTGCGGCGACGGTAGTCAAACTCACGACTTCATCGGTCTCCGCGACGACGATTCCGGCGTCGGTTTCGATTCCTGCCAAGGCAACCTCGGCGAACTTCAAAGTCACGACGAAGGCGGTGGCAGCTACCACTTCCGCCACGATCACCGGCTCGATCGGAGCAAGTAACCAGCAAGCCAAGATCACGGTGCAGGCGCCTGTTCTTTCGTCGCTAACTGTCAATCCGACCACGGTTCAGGGCAAGTCGACGAAGGTTGTGACCGGAACGGTGAAACTTACGGGGCCGGCGCCAACCGGCGGCTTCAAGATCACTCTCGGAAGTTCCGCGCCAACGGCGGCAACCGCTCCAGCGACCATGACCGTCGCTGCCGGACAATCGAGCGTGAACTTCACGGTGAAGCACAGCAAGGTGACCAACAGCATCTCGGTCACGTTGACCGCAACGCAAGGGCAGACCAGCAAGACGGCAACCCTGACAGTCACTCCCTGACTACCGGAGTCAAATCGAACCGGGACGAGCATCTCATTGGCCTCGTCCCGGTTCGCGAAAAAGGTGCACCGGAGTTACGAACGGACTCAACAAGGGGCTGCGTCTTTGTGAGTGAGGCAATTCTCGGCGCGATCGACAGCGGCATGCTCTAGATCTTGCTTGTGCTCGAAAGACCATGAAACAGGTTGGTGTCAGACAATCGGATTGGCTCGTCTCCTTGCATCGAGTTTGGGTGGCCGGACCTGAATTAGGCGAATCTGCGCTTCACCCTGGGAGCACCGCAAAATGATCGCTCTGCTCGCGGGTTTGATGATCCTCACCGGTGGAGCAGCAAGTAGATCGATCCCAAACGAGGAAGTATTCGTGCGCGTTGACAGAAACGTGCCGCTTGAGCGCCTTGCTGTAAAGGTCCTGCCGCTTGGTCGGCTTGATTCCCGAGTGAGGGGTTCATCGACCTATCTTGTTCACTTAAGACCAGGAGTCACACGGGAACACGCGCGCGATAAGTTCGAGGACGTAGCTGGGGTTCGCGCTTTGGCGGCGAGCGAGGAACCGTTCGACATGTGGTCCGTTGAATCTCTGGATCGCAAGATCACGCATCTCGTGCAGGATGGAGGCGACGGGAGGGAAGAGGGCAAGCATAGCGAGAAGCTGGCGGGCAAGGACGAAGTCGACTACCTAAGGGCGTATCGACATTTCATCTCTCAACGAGCCTTTCCGAACGATCGAGTCAATTGGAGTGCGCTATCCTCGGCCAGAACTCATGTGGCCGCTATGCTGCCAATCCATGGCATTCGGCGGACCTCCGGATCCAGACCCATGAGTTCGAACGAATGGGAGTTTATGGGACCGAACAATTTGGCTCCGCCCTATCGGCAGTACTACGGGCCCGGTGCGGTGACCGGTCGAATCAATGCGGTGGCATTCGACCCCAGCGACTCCAACACCTTATATGCCTGCGGAGCCCAAGGCGGTGTCTGGAAGAGTACGGACGGAGGGTCGACATGGACTTGGCTATCCGCCAACTGGCCGATGCTTGGAGTCAACTGCATGGTTGTCGATCCTAAACATGGTCAAACTATTTATGTAGGTTTAGGCGACTATCATGGCGAAATCGGCGGTAGCTATGGGATTATGAAGACTACGGACGGCGGCAATACTTGGACGGAGATAGCCGCCCAGACGATGGGACCGGTCGGTGTCGACCGCATCCTCGTGGACCCCACAAACGATCAAATCCTGATCGCGGGGACGGGCGACGTGGCGTCGGTCCAGACCAGCCATGCCGGCTCGCTGTACCGATCGACGAATGGGGGCATTACTTGGACGCCGCTGTCGGTAGGAGGAAGCGCATGTACCTGGCCGGCACTTGCTGCCAGCACGCCGGTTGGCTCAACCGTCCGGTTCTATGCGGTCGCGGGCGGAATTGGGCCGTCCGGTACGGGTAATTCTCGAGTCTTCAAGTCAGACGATCATGGAGCGACGTGGCAATCGCTCGCGAGCCCGGTAACGACGGACGGGTCTTTCCATTGGGCCTATTCCATTGCGACGTCTCCGTCGAATCCAAACAACGTCTACGTACTGGATTCCGAACACCAGCCGGACAAGAAAGCCCTCTTCACCAGTTCGAACAAGGGAGGCACGTGGAAAAACGTCAGCTCCAATCTTCCTCTTGGACCCTATGATCAGGGCACCGGAGGATACTACAACTGGTCTCAATGCTGGTACGACTATGGCCTGGAGTGCGGAGCGCGTTCGACAGGCGGGAGCCGGCTGGACGTTCTCTATCTAGGCGAAATCGATATCACGGAGTCAGTTGACGGCGGGAACAGTTGGATCTCGGTTGGGGGGCCGGTGTACGACTCCAAGAACGCGGTGACCCACAGCGATCAACACTGCCTTGCGGTGTGCCCCTCCAACCCCAATCTGCTCCTGATCGGCAACGACGGCGGCGTTTACTCGGTCACCTACAATAGTGGAACAAATCGCAATACGGTTACATCACTGAATGCCGGTCTCTGCAATACGATGTTCTACAAGATCGCGATGCATCCCACCGACCCGAACTCGATGATCGGGGGGACGCAGGACAACGCGACTCCCTTGGTGCAAGGCGCCTTGTCTAATTGGGGTTGCGTGGTCGGTGGCGATGGCGGAGGTTGTGCCATCAATCAGACGAACACTCATATTCAGTTTGCATCGGTGGACGGATTCAAGATCTACCGAACGACCGATTCCTGGCTTCTTGGTCAGCAGGACATTTCTCCGGCAGACCTCAGCCAATCCTACGCCAATCTGCTGGCAAGTCAGAACCTTCCGTTCGTCACGCAGATTAAGCTCGTCCCCTCGAACCAGAACCTGCTTTACACAGCGACGAACTATCTTTGGAGGTGGGACGATACCGCTCAGTCCTGGACGGCGAATCTTGGAAACAAGGACCTGACCAATGGTCAGAGGGGAGCCATCGTCTCTTCAATTTCCATCGCGCCCGCCGACTCGAATCGCATCTATACGGGGTCCAGCGACGGCGCATTGTATATGTCTGCTGATGAAGGGGCAACTTGGACCCTTCTGAATTCGGGAGCCGGAAGCCTGCCGTTGGCCGCCATAACCTCGATCGTCGTGAATCCGGCGGATGAGAACGACATTCTTGTTGGACTCTCCGGAACTGGTTTGGGGGCCGGTCATATCTGGCGATGCACCGACACGCAGGCGGCGGTCGCATCGTTTGCGAATGTGTCCGGCAGCGGAACAGGGGCGCTTCCCGATGTCCCATTGAACGCCATCGCGCTTGATGTCTACCATCCGGCAACGACTTGGTGGGTAGCGACCGACCTGGGCGTCTTTGAGTCTGAGACCTCCGGGGCGAGCTGGGTCGACGCAAGCAGCCCGTTGGGGCTGCCAAACGTAATCGTGGACGACCTCATTGCCGTCCCCGGAACGGCGTATCTCAATGCGGCCACCTATGGTAGCGGCGTTTGGCGCTTCTCCAATTCAGGAACCAGCCTGGCCGACTTTACAGTATCACCGAATGTTGTTCTGTCCGGCCAGCTTTCGATCGGCACCATCACATTGACCGCTCCGGCTCCTGCCGGCGGGATTGTAGTTTCGATTTCCTCGACGGCGCCGTCGGTCGCGCGGACACCGGCATCAGTAGTCGTGCCAGAGGGCGCCACCTCCACCACATTTCCGATTGCCGTGACCTACCTGGCCAACAGCCCTTACCTGTCGATCATCAGTGTCTCGTATATCGACAAGACGCTAACGCAATCGGTCCGTGCGGAACTGCTAGTCGTAACGCGCGCAAGCATCACACCGGGGACGGTACTAGGTGGAATACCGTCAACTGGAACCGTCTTCGTCAACGTGCCGGCCCCGGCTGGCGGCGCGGTGGTTAATGTCTCCTCTAGCAACCAATGTGCGGTCTCGAATCCAACCATAACCATTCCTGAGGGCGCCACATCGGCTTCTTTTCCGATTACGACGTTTCCGGTTTCGGTAAGGACGCAGTCTCTGTTTTCGTTGGGCATCGGTGTGCCGACTGCATCCCAGTCGATATTCGTGACCCCGCCCGTACCGACAAGCTTGACGATCACGCCCGACTCGATACCGAGTGGGACAACGTCCATGGGTACCGTCATTCTAGATGGCCCCACCCCGTCGGGAGGGGTTATCGTCAATCTGTCTTCGAGTTCCATAAGCGCCGTTGTGCCATTCAGCGTAACGGTTCCCTTTGGAGTTACTTCGGCGAGCTTTTCAATTACGACCTTGGCGGTGACTTCGTCGACGCCGGCGACCATCACGGCTACAGTATCCGGAACGTCTGCCTCGGCTGGGATCACGATCACGCCAGGTCCGCTTGCAGGCTTGGTCCTGTCCCCTAACCCAGTTGCCGGGGGCGCTCCTTCTACGGGGACCGTATCACTTGGGAATCCGGCTCCGAGCGGGGGCGCAGTTGTCTCCTTAAGCTCGAGCAATCCGTTGGCGGTGACTCCTGCGACCCTTACGATACCGGGCGGCGTCACATCTGGCAACTTCAGCATCTCCACTTCTTCGTCGTCGTCCCTATCGACGTCGACGATCACCGCAACCTACGATAACGCTTCGATCACTGCGACGTTGTTGATTGTGCCGCTTGGGATCTCGTCACTCTCGCTGGCGCCCAGCACCGTGCCTGGCGGGGTCTCGGCAATTGGGACGATTACTCTAGACGCCCCTGCACCGGCTTCGGGGACCGCGGTGGCGCTGAACTCCAGTAGCTCGTATGCGAAGACCCCGACATCGATTACGATCGCCAATGGCGCCACGACGGCGACGTTCATGGTGTCGACGACGTCGGTAAAGAGCAACGTTTCGGCAACGATCAGAGCTACCTTCGGGAGTCAAAGCGCTTCGGCTACGTTGGTCATTACTCCGGTTGGAGTGTTGGGCCTTTCGGTCTCAACTCCGGTGACAGGAGGGCAGACTTCGGTTGGTGTCGTAACTCTGGACGGAATGGCGCCAACCGGTGGAGTTAAGGTTTCGATCAGTTCCAGCAGCCCGAAGGCCAAGCCTCCGCTCTCTGTAACCGTTCCCTCGGGTGCGGCGACTTGTGCCTTCAAGATTCCTACTGCGCCAGTGAGCAGCGTGACCGAATCGGTAATTAAAGCATCTGGAGGGGGCAAGGCGGCGACGGCAACCCTCGTGATCAATCAACCGCATCTTGCATCGTTTAAATTCGTACCCAGCCACGAAGTTGGTGGGGCATCGTCCATCGGGACGGTCACGCTCAGTTCGGTTGCGCCGGCAGGAGGGATCGTCGTGGCGCTGCAGAGCAACACCTCGGCACTGACGGTTCCCAAGTCGGTAACGGTCGCGTCGGGAAGCACCCGCGTGTCCTTCACGGCTAAAACTGTGGCAGTGGCCACTCAAGCGGTTGCTCAGGTCGCCGCGACATTGGATGGCAGCCAATTGAGTGCCGACTTGACGTTAGATCCTCCTCACTTGGTGTCGCTGGTTCTTAGCCCCTCCTCGATTGCTGGAGGGCGATCCTCGATGGGAACGGTTACGTTGAGTTCGGTGGCGCCGTCCGGAGGTATTGTCGCAACGGTGATGAACGCCGGCGGAGGTGTTAGCACTCCGGCGACTGTCGTTGTTCCGGGAGGAAAGACGACCGCGAAGTTCGTCGTGAGCACGTCTCGCGTCACAGTAGATACGTCTGTCGATATAAGCGTCATTTTTGGGGCAGTAACGAAGAGTGCCGTTCTCACTATAAAGAAGCAATAGACCCAATTGGGTGCCGAACGATTCGGATTCGCCCGTATAGTTACGCTGAACAGGACTGGACAGGACGACCTTTGATTACCTTACTTTCACTTATCGCCATTCTCACAAGCGCGGCGCCGGGCCATCCCAAACAGGGTTCGGAGATATATGTTCGAACGGCACGCGATCTTTCGGTCGAACGGTTGGCCGATGCGGTGCGCCCCATTGGCAAGATCGAGACGCGCATCAAGGGCACAACCACCTACCTTGTCCGGCTACGGCAGGGGGTCGACGATGAGGCCGCGAGGGACAGATTGGAGAGAACGCCGGGCATTCAGCCCGTTGAAGCCCGTGACGAGCCATTCGATATGGCATCCGTCCGATCCCTCAATCACCGGATCGCGCTGTTTGAGAAGCGAGAATCGGCTGAAAAGGAAGGCGGCAACGAAAACGACAATGACAAGGTCGATAGGCGAGACAAGCACGATAGAAAGCGAAAACCCGAGACGGATGAGGTCGACTACCTGCGTGCTTATCGGTATTTCGTCAGTCAGCGAGCATTTCCGAACGACAAGGTCAACTGGGATGCGCTTTCGGATGGTCGGATCCATGCTTCGAAGATGCCCGCCGCCAATATCGGAGGTTCCACTGGTGCGCGACGGCCTGCAAGCGGCCCGAGTTGGCAGTTCCTAGGTCCAACGAACCTAAGCGTCCCGTATCAGACCTACTATGGCGTCGGCGCCATCAACGGGCGCATCAACGCGGTCGCCTACGACCCAACAAATGCAAACGTGATCTACGCGGCGGGGGCCCAGGGCGGGCTCTGGAAGAGTACGAACAGCGGTGTCACCTGGACTTGGCTCTCGGCAAATTGGACGATGCTTGGCGTGAACTGCATCGTGATCGATCCGAACAACGGGTCCACGATTTACGTTGGGCTGGGTGACTACCACGGCAACATCGGGGGCAGTTACGGGATCATGAAGTCGACCGACGGAGGCACGACCTGGAACGAGATATCGTCGGCGACCACAGGCAAGGTCGGGGTTGCCAAGATCCTAATGGATCCCACGAACGACCAAACGCTGATCGCAGGAACTGGCGACATCCACACCTATGGCTCAATTTACCGGTCGACTAACGGCGGACTCAATTGGACTAAGTTGAGCGTCGGGGGCAGCAACTGCATGTGGCCGGCCCTTGCGTCCAGCGCCCCAAGCGGCGGCGCCGTTCGATTTTACGCAGTCGCCGGAGGTTACGGGCCGAAAGGAAGCGGCAGTTCGCGAATCTTCACGTCCGACGATCATGGCGCGACATGGCAAACGCTTGCCAGCCCTGTCGTCACGGACGGGAGTTTCCACTGGGCATATGCGGTCGCCACCTCGCCGACGAAGTCAAACAACGTATACGTCCTCGACTCGGAGCACGAATACGATTTCGCTCACCAAACAATAATTAACAAGGCCCTCTACACTAGCGGCAATCAAGGCAGCACTTGGGCAAATGTAAGCGCCAATCTTCCGAACGGGACGGATTCAAACGTGGAACCGTACTACAACTTCTCGCAGAGTTGGTATGACTATCATCTTGAATGCGGATCCAGAATTTTGGGTTCGAAAACGGTTGATGTGTTGTATCTCGGTGAGATCGACATAACTGCGTCCGCCGACGGAGGAAGCACCTGGCAATCGATCGGGGGCCCTACTTACTTCAACAGCGCCATTTCACATAACGACCAGCATTGTCTCGCCGTTTGCCCCTCCAACCCCAATCAGGTTTTGTTCGGTAATGACGGCGGAGTGTACGCCGCAACTTACTCCAGTTCAAGCGGATACTCAGTCACGTCGTTGAATCAAAACATCGGCAACACGATGTTTTACAAAGTCGCGTTCGATCCGACGAATCCTAACATCATGCTAGGAGGCACCCAAGACAACGCGACACCCGTCTCCTCCGGCGACCTTACTAACTGGTTCAATGTGGCCGGCGGCGACGGCGGCGGTGTCGGTGTCAATCAGACGAACTCTCAAGTTCAATACGCGACGATCGACGGCTTGACTATAGTGGAGACGACGGACGCTTGGTCATCGACCGAATTCGACATTTCACCCGGCAGTCAAGGCAACACAACTTGGAACAACCTGTTGCGCCAGCAGAATCTGCCGTTCGTCACGCCCATTGCTCTGGACCCGACGAACCCGTCCTTGGTCTATACGGCCACAAACTACCTTTGGCAGTGGAACGATGGCCAACAAACGTGGACTCCCGACTTGGGGAACCAAGACTTAACCAATGGTGGCCAAGGAGCAACAGTACCGGCGATCGTAGTTGCCCCAACCGACTCCAATCGGATCTACTCGGGCTCGTCCGACGGCGCGCTCTATATGTCGACCAACCAAGGCTCCACCTGGATCAAATTGAACCCATCGGGCTCGGCCCTTCCCAACGCCTCTATCGCCTCGATCAAAGTGAGTGCCACAAACGCAAGCGATGTCTTGGTGGGGCTCTCCGGAACCGGTCTTGGGACGGGGCACCTATGGCGATGCACGAACACTGAAGCGGCTTCGCCCGCATTCGTCAATGTTTCAGGATCGGGATCGACGGGTCTGCCTGACGTGTCGCTCAACGCGATCGTCTACGACTTGTTCAATCCGGCCTCGACTTGGTGGGTGGGGACTGACGTGGGCGTGTTCGAAACGGCCGACTTGGGCGCCACTTGGGCAAACGCGGGAGCCCCCTACGGTCTTCCAAATGTAATCGTAGACGATATGGTCGCGGTGCCCGGCACCGGGTATCTGAATGCCGGCACCTATGGCCGCGGCATGTGGCGAATCATTATGTCGAATGGCGGGCCCAACTTGACGGGATTGACCCTCTCGCCCTCGACAGTTGCCTCCGGATCCAACTCGACCGGAACCGTCACACTGTCGGCGGCGGCTCCTACCGGCGGAATAGTAGTTAATCTGACTTCGTCGAGTATCGCCGTCGCCCAGGTCCCGAGCACGGTTACGGTCGCACCTGGCGCGACTACCGCGACTTTCACAGTCACGACAACCGCCGATCTTTCGTCCATCTCCAGTTCGACGATCAGCGCCTCATACAACGGAGCAACGCAGACTCAGGTTCTCAATGTCACGGGGACCGGATTGGCCAGCCTGACCATGTCGCCGACTTCGGTCGCTGGAGGAATAGCGTCAACCGGCACGGTTACGCTCGCCGCTCCTGCACCAGCGGGCGGCGCATTGGTTACTCTTGCTTCGAATAGTGCCAGCGCAGTCACGCCGTCGAACTTAACGATCGCGGCGGGCGCCACAACGGCGACGTTTATGGTTACGACGTTACCGGTTGTCACGACGACAACGGCGACAATTACCGGCACGTATGGCGCATCGAGCCAACAGGCCATTCTGACGGTAACCCCGCCTCAGGCCCAGTCAGTTAGCTTTTCGCCCTCGACAGTCGTCGGCGGGACTTCGTCGACGGGAACGGTCACTCTTACTGGTAACGCGCCGACGGGGGGAGTGGTTGTCAGCCTGTCGTCCTCAACCACGAGCGCGGTCCCGCCATCCAGCGTGACGGTGGCCGCCGGTTCAGCCACGGCGAGTTTTGCAGTCACGACCACGGCAGTGGCGAGCGTTACGAGTGCCACGATCACTGCGACGGTGGGGGTCAGCACCGCAAACGGCGCCCTGACGATTAACCCGGCTGGCGTGACGAGCCTGTCGGTTTCTCCCACATCGGTTACCGGGGGAACTAGCTCGACCGGAACCGTTACTCTCAACGGACCGGCTCCAACAGGAGGAGCGACCGTCAGCGTGGCATCAAGTTCGCAGAGCGCGACGCCTCCATCGACGGTTGTAGTGGCAGCAGGAGCGACCACGGCGACCTTTACGGTCGGCACGGCTCCGGTTGCCTCGCAAGTCAGCGCAACTTTGACGGCGAGTCTCGGAAGCACGTCTGCAACAGCCACGCTCACGATCAACCCTGTATCGCTGGTAAGTGTCTCGGTCTCGCCGAACTCGGTTGCGGGAGGAAGCCCGTCGACAGGAACTATTACGATCAGTGGTCCCGCACCTACTGGTGGCATCGCCGTCGGATTAACCTCGAGCAGTTCGAGTGCGACGGTGCCTGCTACGGTTACGATTGCGGCTGGTGCGACTACCAGTTCGTTCACGATCACGACATCAACGGTCAATGCATCGACGACCGCGACGATCACGGCAAAGCTCGGGACCCAAAGCGTCACGGCTACGTTGACGATCACTCCATCTTCCTTGGCAGGGCTGAGTCTCTCGCCGACGTCGGTAATCGGTGGCAGTCCTTCCACGGGCACGGTGACGCTCAGCGGCCCGGCCGGACCAGGAGGAGTGTCAGTTACGCTCTCGTCCAATGCATCGGCGGCGAGCCTTGCGGCAAGCGTGACCGTCGCATCGGGCGCCACGTCCGCAACGTTCACGATCACGACTGCCTCCGTCTCCACGGTTACACCGGCGACGATTACGGCTTCACTCGGAAGTGTGAGCAAGACGGCGACTCTGACGATATCCCCGGCTACGGTCGTATCGCTCAGCCTCAACCCGAGTACGGTTGCGGGCGGTGAACCGTCGTCTGGAACTGTCACGGTAAGCGGACCGTCCGGCAGCGGAGGGCTCACGGTCACACTCTCCAGCAGCCAACCTTCCGTCGCAACACCTCCGGGGTCGGTCGTGGTCCCGCCTGGACAAAGCTCGGCCACCTTTACGCTGACGACGTTCGCGGTCACCGCCCAGCGGACCGCGACGATCAAGGCAACCGCAAATGGTTCATCTCAGTCAGCGGTTCTCATCGTCAATACACCGACGCTCTCCTCCGTGACATTCAACCCGTCTTCGGTCGCCGGCGGACTCAAATCGACGGGAACCGTCGCGATGACAGGCCCGGTCATGGCGTCGACAAAGATCAAACTGACGAGCAGCTCCACCAAAGCAACAGCGCCGGCTAGCGTTACGATTCCCGCGGGAAGCGCCTCGGTGACGTTTACGGTCTCGACTACTGCGGTGGCAGCGCCGACTGTGGCGACCGTTACGGCGACTCTGGGTTCGTCTAGCCAGGGCGGCGTGCTGACTATCGAGCCGCCTACCCTCATCTCGATAGGCCTCAACCCGACTTCGGTGGTCGGTCTGAGCACATCGATCGGCACGGTCACGCTGGGATCGGCAGCGCCAAGCGGCGGTTTGGCTGTCAAGCTCACCAGCGACAACAAGGCTACTGCGGTTCCTTCCTCGGTGACGGTGCCAGCCGGCAGGACGCACACAACGTTTACGGCAAAGACAACAGCGGTCGCTGTCGTGACGACCGCGACGATCACGGGCGCTGCTAACGGAGTGAGTGTTTCGGCAACCCTAACGATTGGACCTCCTTCGGTGAAGGCCTTGAGCCTTAGCCCGACATCGGTGCTCGGAGGCAAATCCACTACGGGAACGGTGACTTTGAGCAGCCCGGCTCCGGCAACCGGCATCTCGGTGAGTTTGTCGAGCAGCGATCCGGCTGCGACGACTCCTGGAACGGTTACGGTCGGGGGTGGAAAGCTCTCGGCGACCTTTACCGTTTCCACGACAGGAGTTGCCTCCAAGACGTCGGTGACGATCTCGGCGGCGATCGGGACGAGTTCCAAGAGCGCCGCCCTTACGGTTACTCCTCCTGCCCTTTCCAGTCTCACGCTGAGTCCGACGAAGGTGGCAGGAGGAGTATCTTCGACCGGTACGGTGACATTAACGGGTGCCGCTCCCGCCAGCGGAATGACAGTTAGCTTGTCTAGCGGTCTCGCGGCGGCCGGTGTCCCGGCGACTATGTCGGTATCGGGCGGTCAAACCAAGGGGACGTTCAGTATCACAACGACCAAGGTGACGGCGAACACAACGGCGACAATCAAGGCGACACTGGGGGCAGTTTCAAAGACCGCAGCCTTGTCGATCACGAAGTAGTCGCCTTCCTTTCCTGCCGCGATTCGCGGCTGAGAATAGAAGAACTCCAATATGTCTGAACAGATCATCCATGCAATCGTCCTAAGGCGACGAGACTCCGGCGAATCAGATCGGAGGTTGACCGTGCTATCGGAAGAGCGAGGGAAGATCGACGTTTTGGCCAAGGGGGCTCGGAAGGGGGGATCGCGGCTTGCGGGCGTGTCCGATCCGCTCAGCGCCGCGGTGATGAATTTGGCCAGCGGCAAGCAGAATCTTTTCATCACCCAGGCGCAACCCCTGCATTCCTTCCGCGGTTTGCGGACCGATTTCGAGCGATTGAGCTGCGCGCTCGCACTTGTCGAGCTATTTGCTGCCGTACTTCCGGTAGATGAGCCCGTTCCAGAAGCGTACGCCCTCTTGGCACTATCCCTGCATCATCTCGAGTCCCATGCCAAACCGATCGTCGCATTGATATGGTCAGAAGTGAGGTTGCTAGAATTGAGCGGTTTCATGCCTCAATTCGATCGCTGTGTCGCAACAGACCGGCAGATCGTGGAGGGAGAACCGTTTTTGTCGCCGCAAGCCGGTGGATATGTGTCGGATCAAGCTGCCACATCGTTTACCGACAGGTACCGGACCAGGGCGGAGGTGCTTTACGGATTGGCCCGGCTCTCTGACTTCGACGAGCCTCCCTCGAACATGAAGTTCGCCGCCGAAGCGCTTGCAGACTTGCTTCCGTTCTGGCAGCACGTCGCGGACTCCCAACTTCCGGCGAACGAGACGGCGGTCCGAGAGTTCCGGCACGCCTGAGGATCAGGCCTCCATAGAAAGGTGGAATGCCTCCTCAAGCGAGAGCGAACGGCCCCGAGCGATAGCCGCGTCGAATGCCTCATCGCCCAACTTGGAGCGTATTGCGGCGACGTTCACGAGGTACTCGTCCAAACTCGATGTAGCAACCTTTGCACCGAGGGACTCCATGGTAGCCTCCTTGGCACCCACGAGCATCGCGGCGACCTCGGCGCGATCCAATGCGTTTTCGGCGGGGGCGAGCACTTCGATCGACTGCAGGATGTAGATCTTGTCGCCAATCTCGAGGCTCATCTCGAAGGAAGTTCGAGCGAGTTCACGGGCAGAGGCGGCGTCCCCCTGTCGCAGCGACGTGTAGGCGATGTTGATCAGGTTGTTTGCTTCGCCTCGGCGGAGCCCGAGCTTTCGGTTAATCTGTACCGCTTTCTCGAAGTACGCAATCGCTCGGCCGAAGTCCTGTTCCTTTGACAGTGCGAGCAGCCCGAGGTTATTCAAGGTCATGGCAATGCGCATTTCGTCGCCGATCCGTTCGAAGTGGGGCAACGCTTCTTCAAAGAAACGTGTCGCCTCGTCGAATTTCTCGAGCTGATGACAGATGACGCCGAGAGTGTTGATCGCAGTGGCGACACCGTACTCGTCCCCTAGTTCGTTGTACAACGTTACGGCCTCCTGCAAGACTGTCTGAGCTTGGGTATACCGGGTCAAACGAAAGCTTAGGATCCCTAACGACCAGAGGCCCCTTGCTCGAACTACCTTGGCTTCCTTTGGTGTCTTGGCAAGGAGCGATTGATAGGTTTTGCAGCCTTCGGTGTATTCGCCGCGGATATCGAAGAAGGTCATGAGGCCGTTTGCGAGTCCCAGCGACTGGCAAATGTCTCCTCCCTCCAATCCCCACTCGATCGCGGACCGGAGGTTCTGCTGCTCGGCGTCAAAAAGGGCGAGTGCATCGGCTGCACCCGCGCCGGGCAAGCGATCTTTGGTGGACTCCACGAAGTCGAAGTAGTAGACAAGCAGACGGCGCCGTATATCCTCCATCTCGCCGTTCCGTTCAAGCAATTCGCGGCCATAGGCCCGTACAGTCTCGGAATATCGATAACGCTGTTTACGTTCGTCGTAGACAACTAGCGACTTATCCACGAGTGACTGTTGGATATCGAGAACAACCCATGATTCGATCTCTTCGTCGGCACAGATGTGCTCGGCAGCATCCAAGCTCCAGCCTCCCGTGAAGACCGAGAAGCGGCGGAAGAGCGTTTTCTCCTCATCATTGAGCAGGTCGTAGCTCCAATCGATCATTGCTCGGAGCGTCTTCTGTCGAGGCAGTGAGGTTCGGAAGCCCCCGGTGAGGAGGTGAAAACGATCGTCAAGCCGTTCGGCAATCTGGTCGACCTGCAGCGATCTGACACGCGCGGCTGCAAGCTCGATTGCCATCGGAATGCCGTCCAACCGTTTACAGATCTGGACGATCGCGCCGACATTCTGGTCGGTTACCTGGAATGTAGGCATGACGAGCATGGCTCGGTCTACGAACAACCGAATAGCTTCGAACTTGACGACTTCTTCCCGGGAAAGTGCCCCACGCGTCTCTGGGAATGTGAGTGAAGGTACTCGGTAGGTTTGTTCGCCATTCACCGACATCGGTTCGCGGCTTGTGGCGAGGATTTTGAGATGCGGGCATTGCCGGATAAGCCGGTCCACGAGCCTGGCGATTGGCGTCAGCAAGTGTTCGGCATTATCGATAAGAAGCGAAATTCGCTTGGGCTTGAGATAGTCGATAAGCGTCTCGGTGACTGGTCGATTCGGCTCTTCCCGTATCCCGATCGTGCTCGCGAGCGTCTGGGGGACGAGAGCCGGATCGGTGATCGATCCAAACTCGACGATCCACGAACCGTCTGCTGACGGATCGAGCAGTTCAAGGGATGCCTGAAGCGCCAGTCTGGTCTTTCCCGTGCCCCCTGCTCCGGTAAGCGTCAGCAGCTTTGCATTGGTGACGAGCCGTTTGATATCTCGCAACTCACGTTCCCTGCCGACGAAGCTCGTGATCTGCTGAGGAAAGTTGTTTGGGATGTGGTCCAAGGAGCGGAGCGGCTTGAAGCCGTCCATCAATTGCGGATGCACGATTTGAAAGATGCGCTCGGGGCGCTGCAGGTCTTTGAGACGGTGCTCTCCCAGGTCGCGAAATTCGACAAAGCGGGGCCGTCCTTCGCCAACGGCGTCGACGGTGGGAAGCGTGAGAAGAGTCTGTCCGCCATGGCCCAACGCCATAACTTCGGCGACCCTGCGAATCGCAGGGCCGGAGTATTCGCCCTCTCTGCACTCGGCCTCGCCGGTGTGAATCGCCATGCGGACGCGAATGGGCTCAGTTACGGTTCCACTGGGCCCCTTGGTTTGCCAGTTCTCTTCGGTTAGTCGGATTTGGGCGGTCAATCCACCTTGAATTGCAGAGCGAACGTCTGGAAATACAGCACAAAACTGGTCGCCAACTGTCTTGAATACTTGTCCGCCAACTTCCTCGATGGTCTCACGCATGATCGTGTCGTGCCTGGCGAGGGCAGACCGCATATGGTCCGGGTGGTTATCCCAAAGACGCGTACTCCCTTCGATGTCCGTGAACATAAAAGTGAGGTCGGCAGAATCTAACATCTTTCTTCCCAGTTGCACAGCCCAAATTGTTGCTGTGTCGAACGTGGTCCGTATCCAGTGATCTTAGCACGTATCCAGGCTCACAAATCAGGGCGGCGAAGCCTCGGAGTACCCAGATTCTCGCTTAGAGTGTAGAATCTTCGCCAATGAGACGGTTCTCCGCCACCATTTTATTCGCCCTTATTCTGCTTGCCATATTCGGTTGCGGAAAGGGCAATTTCTCCGAGCGAAGTTCGGCCGGCAAGCAGAATATCTTCCGCTATCCGATTTCGACAGACATGACAACGCTCGACCCGGCAAAGGTGCAGGATGGCGACACGATCGACGCGATACAGCAGGTGTTCGAAGGGTTGGTCAAGTGGGACGAGAAGAACCAAGTCGTGCCGAATATCGCGGAGAAGTGGGATGTTGCTAAAGACGGCAGAACGTATACGTTCACGCTCCACCAAGGGGTTAAGTTCCATAACGGCAGAGAAGTGACGGCGGACGACTTCAAGTATTCGATCGAGCGAGCGGCCAATCCAGACTTCAGCTCCCCGACGGCGGGCGATTACCTCTTCGCGATCGACGGTTTTGCCGACCGATGGGCAAAGAAGGCGACGGAACTCAAGGGAGTTAAGGTGATCGACAAATATCACCTAGTGATCGTCGCGGACAAGCCGAGGCCTTACTTCCTTGGACTCCTCACCTACCCTGACTCATACGTCGTATGCAAAGAGGCTCTGAACAACGGTGGCGAAATCCAAAAAGTAGAGCAGATGGTCGGAACGGGGCCGTATAAAGCGGAATCGTTCCAGCCGGACCAACTGCTTGTCCTTGCTGCCAACAAGGATTACCGAGACGGAGCGCCGAAGATCGACAAAATCGAGAGAACGATTATCAAGGACCCCCAGACGCGTCTCAATAAATTCAAATCCGGCGAACTTGACCTAACACGCATCGAGCGTCAAGACTTGCCTGGATTGCTTGCCGATCCAAAATTCAAGGACCAGATTCACTTCTTCGAGAGACCGGCGCTCTACTACGTTGGTCTCAACTGCAAGTCTTATGCTCCGTTTAAGGACCGAAACGTCCGTCGCGCTTTTGCCATGGCGATCGATTCGGAGAAGTTAGTGAACGAGACTCTTGACGGGAAGAACCCGGATATCCAGCGTTTGAACGGAGTGACGCCGATCGCGCACAGCATTCTTCCCCCCTCAGTGCTTGGCTTCCGGGCCGATGCGAAGTACATTCCGTTCAACGTTGCCGAAGCAAAGCGGCTGCTTGCGGCAGCGGGCTATCCAGATGGAAAGAACTTACCGCCGTTAGTGATTTATCACCGCGATGGCCAAGCGGACGTCAAATTGGTGGCAGAGGCGGTGGCGACCCAGCTCAGGCAAAACTTGGGCATCGACTGCAAGACGCAGATGCTGCTTTGGGCCGCATACTTGGACAAGCACAACAAGAAAGAACTCGACTTCTTCCACATGCGCTGGTCCGCAGACTACTTGGATCCACAGAACTTCTTGAGCCTTCTGCTCTCGACGACCGGCGTGGAGAATCGAATCAACTATAGCAATCCCGAGTTCGACGCGCTGTGTGCCAAGGGGGACACGATGGTCGGTAACGACGCGGAACGGCTAAAGCTCTATGCTCAGGCAGAGGACATCGTGCTACAGGATGCCCCGTTCGTTCCCATCTATATCGAGAAAGACGCCGAGTTGATCAGTCCACGAGTTCATGGGCTGAGGGAATCGGTTTTCGGCCACTTGCCACATACTACAGTTAGTTTGGAGTAGTTGAATAGGGAGCGCGTCTGCGATCCCCGTCTTGAATTCGATGGTTCAATCCTCGCGTACCCATATCGTTGCCGCTGACTTCGTTCGGCCGAAAACGGGCCCAACGTTTACGGCGGAGGACGTCGATCTCAAATTTACGTCTTCGGGCAGCATCGCTTGGCAGAGCAATGGCGGGCCTCATCGAGGCCATCCGGCTCGTTCGCTTCCGTTCTCCATGGAAGCGAAGATCGATGCCGACTTCGGGCCTTTGGTCCGCGTTCACCTCCTTGGGATTTTCGCGCTTTTCTCCGGTAAGGAAGAGGAGTCGTTGGGAACGCTCGGTGCGAGCATTCAATTGAGTCACTCGCGGGAGCCGTCCTTTCGACAGGACCTTTTGAATGGCCGCCATTACCGAGACGCGCGCGATACTACGCCGTTGAACCTGGTGAACGGTGACGGGACAAGCCTAGAAACACTCGGAACCTGCGAGATCAATCACACGCCCTACCGGGTCGATTTGCTGACGATCGATGTGCCGACCGATACGGTAGCCGAGACAGTGCGCTTCAAGGACCTGGGCAGCCCTGCCTCGTTTGTCGTTTTCGATGTCCTGCTTGAGCATGCCGTCTCCAAGGGGTGCCCGTTCCAACTGAAATCCGGCGGCATTTCGTTGGGCGAAATTGGTTCGAGCATCCGTATTGGGGACCGTCTTAAGTTCACGAGAGCGATGGAGCAGATGGAAACTGCGTTGAGGTCGACGGTCGATCTCGATGAAGCGCGGGGCGAGGCGTTGACGTTTCTCGCCGTCGTTACAGCCGCCACAATCGAGATTGGCGGCACGCGCGAAATGCACCGAGCACTTCTAGCAAGCGCTCGCCAGTTTGAGTCGATCGATACGGTAGAAGACCTTGCCGAGGCCGTCAAGACGCAAGCGGAAGCGATAACGGCCTCGATCTTCAAGGAGATGCACAGCCCATCGTCCTATCTAGTGGATCGGGCGCTTGCTATGGTGGAGCGGAATTACGCCAAGAACTTGACCGACGCAAGTGTGGCGGCGCTCTTGGGATTGAGCACCTCACACTTTCGCTTTCTTTTCAAGGAGGCGACGGGGCAGCCCTTCCACAAGTTTCTGGTTTCACTCCGTCTAGAGAAGGCGAGACAGATGCTGAACGAGGAAGAGATCGCCGTCTCCGCGGTTGCCAAGGCAGTCGGTTTCGCAGGATTGTCGCACTTCAGCCGCGCGTTCACGCAAAGGTTCCAGGTCAGCCCGACGAGCATACGCAGGGGCGGGGAATAGGTAACCTGCGCGCATGGTGAGTGTCCGGGGCCTTGTCAAGAGGTTCGGAGATCGCACCGTGCTTCAGTCGATCGACCTTGAGGTTGCCCAAGGCGAAGTCGTCGCGATAATGGGCAGCAGCGGAGGTGGTAAGACGACGCTGTTGCGCTGCATTTGCGGGTTGCTCGAACCATCTGAGGGTTCGGTATTCGTAGACGGTATCGACGTGATCCAGAATGCCGAGGAAGCACGTCGCCGGATGGGAATGGTGTTTCAATCGGCTGCACTGTTCGACTACATGAACGTTCAGGACAACGTGCTATTTGGCATTCGACGCCAGCTTCGCCTCAAGAAAGACAAACAGTTGCAGGTGGCTTACGACGTGCTCCGGCGGGTTGGCCTAGACGGCGAAGGCGCCAAGATGCCGGCAGAACTGAGCGGAGGCATGCGTAAGAGGGTCGGGATCGCACGAGCACTTGCCCTTAATCCGAGAGTCCTTCTCTATGACGAGCCGACCACCGGGCTCGATCCAATAACGGCCTACACCATCGACAGCCTTATCGTGGACGTGTGCAAGGAATTCCACGTTACGAGCGTAGTCGTCAGTCACGACGTCAGTTCCGTCTATCGGGTGGCCGATCGGATCGCGTTCTTACACGAGGGGCATCTCATCTTCGATGGAACGCCTACCGACTTCGCCAAAGCGCAAGATGCGAGCATTCGTGAACTGGTTCGAAAGGCACAGGCGACCACCCTAGCCGAGCCGGCCTAGCCATCGGGATTCAGGCCGTTTGGGCGAACAATCGGACCATTCCCGAGTTTTTCCGCCTCACAGGGCCGTTTGGCGGCCAAAACCTGTCAGACTGCATTTTTAGAATGAAGGTCCTTGTCATCGGCTCTGGCCCGATCGTTATCGGACAGGCTGCCGAGTTTGATTATGCGGGCACTCAAGCCTGTAAGAGCCTCAAAGAAGAGGGCCACACCGTTGTCCTGATCAACAGCAATCCAGCTACGATCATGACCGATCCCGGCGTGAGCGATGCGCTCTACATTGAGCCGCTTAACGTCGACTTTTGTGAGCGTGTCATAAAGCGAGAGCGTCCTGACGCTTTGCTTCCGACCTTAGGAGGGCAGACCGGCCTAAACCTGGCGACCCAGTTGGCAGACGCCGGCATCCTTGAGAAGTACGACATCCGCGTTCTGGGCACTCCGCTCAGCGCGATCAAGAAGGCGGAAGATCGCGAGAGTTTCCGCTCACTGATGCGCGAAATCAAGGAGCCGGTTCCTGAGAGTTGGATCATTCAATCCGAAGATGAACTCAGCGCGGTTCTGGACATTGTGCCGTACCCTTGCATCATCCGACCGGCATACACCCTCGGCGGAACGGGAGGCGGAATCGCGGATACGAGAGAGGAGCTTTGGGAAACGGGGCGAAAGGGCTTGAAGCTATCGATGCGCAGCCAGATCATGGTTGAGCGTAGCCTGCTCGGCTGGAAGGAAGTGGAATACGAAGTGATGCGCGACGGGGCTGGAAACTGCATCACCGTCTGCAATATGGAGAATCTGGACCCGATGGGCGTCCATACTGGCGACTCCATCGTCATCGCACCTTCACAGACGCTTAGCGACCTGGAGTATCACATGCTTCGAACCGCGTCACTCAAGATCATTCAGGCGCTCGGAATTGAAGGGGGTTGCAACGTCCAACTCGCCGTGAATCCGGACAGCTTTGACTACTACATTATCGAGGTCAATCCTCGCGTTTCCCGGTCATCCGCCCTTGCTTCTAAAGCCACCGGGTACCCGATTGCCAGGGTTGCCGCCAAGATCGCGGTTGGGCGCACCCTCGACGAGATCGACAACCAAGTAACGGGGACGACTCGGGCTTGCTTCGAACCCGCGCTGGACTATTGCGTGGTCAAGATCCCTCGGTGGCCGTTCGACAAGTTCACGACGGGCGACCGATCGTTGTTTACCCAGATGAAGGCCACGGGCGAGGTCATGGCCATCGACCGGTCGTTTGAAGCGGCGCTCATGAAGGCGTTACGCGGCCTGGAGGTTCGTCAGAAGGACCTTCGCCATCCGAAGTTCGCGGGGATGGAAGATGACAGTCTTCGCAACGCGATCAGGAAGCCCACTGACGAACGCCTGTGGGCACTTGCCGAAGGGCTGAGGCGCGGCTGGACGGTCGATGAAGTGAATCGCGTAAGTCGCGTCGACCGCTGGTTTCTGCGGAAGATCAATACGTTGCTTGCGATGGAGGCAAAGCTCGCGGCCGCGGGGCGGAGCGAATCGAGCGAGATTGGCGAGATCGTTCAAGAGGCATTTCTCCTGGGATTCCCTAGTCCAACGATTGCTTCAATACTCGGAGTAGACCCGAAAGACACCCGAGAGGCGCGAAGTCTTCGTAAATCAGTCGAGGGTTTGCCAGCTGACTTGGCTTGGAGCGTTCGGGCGGCATTGGAGATCGAGAGCCAAAAGGTTAAGCCCGTTTTCAAAATGGTCGACACGTGCGCGGGCGAATTTGAGTCGAAGACGCCTTACTATTACGGAACATTCGAGGAAGAGGACGATGCCATGATGGGTATCTAGCTCCGATCGTAGTGGCCGTCTTCTGCGAAATCCAGAACGCAACCATCCGAAATCGAGTAGTTGAGTGCAATGGATTGGTCCGCCTGGTCTGGATTGAGGAATGAGCCTGAGCTCCGCAGCCTGTATGAGTGGCTAGATACTCAAACGAACTATGCGGGGAGCAAGATCGGCGCCATCGTCGGTACAGTCGCTGGAATCAGCTTCGGCATTGCGATGTTTCTTGGTGTCGTCCTTCTGAAAGCCTCGCATCTGCCTCTGCGGGAGTCGCCCGCATATATGATCGTGCCGATGGTGGGCGCGATCGCGGTCACGATGGGAACGTGGGCATACATGTATGCCCGAGCCACGGCGGGCCAGAAGGAACATTGGCGCCGCCTGGGAGGCTCCCGTTCATTCGTTTGGAAACTATGGTCGGCGAGGTGGTCCGGGAACCTTGCAGGGACGATTGGGAAGGAGAGCGCCCTTGCCCTCAACGCGGCTGCCTACGACTACCTTCGTTGCCGCGATGCTCTTCAATCTCCGGCTTGGCGAGGCCTCAGTTCCGATTCCGCATGGGCTTCGGCTCGCGGCAAGGCTGAAATGGCGATAGAGGCTGCAATGGCACGACTTTTGACGATGATGGGGCAGGGTGGATCGCCCGAGTATCCGGAGGTGCAGAAGCTACTCGAAGACATGCACCAAACGGCGGATGAGATCGTTCGGACTGCGGAGAAGTTAGCGGTGCGTAAGGGGGTTGCCGGCGACGTCTCGCATGAGCTTCGGCAGGTCCTTTCCGAGATGCGCGTCCTAAATGCGGCCCATGACGAGGTCATGGAGATCGAGTTAGGCGACAAACCCTAGGCGGGGGCTCCTCCAGATCTGTCACAATGAGCGGTTAGATGAAGTCCACTGTGCTGGTCCTTGGCTCAGGTCCCATTCGAATCGGCCAAGGCATCGAGTTTGACTACTCCTGCGTTCACTGCGTTTGGTCCCTCCAAAAGATGGGATACCGCGCCATTATCGTGAACAATAACCCGGAAACGGTTAGCACAGACTTTGACACAGGCGACGGCCTCTATTTCGAGCCGGTGACGTTGGAAGACACATTGGATATCATCGGCCACGAGAAGCCGATCGGTGTCGTTTGCCAGTTCGGGGGCCAAACTGCGATCAACCTGGCGGAAGGGTTAGCGGCCAATGACGTGCAGGTGCTCGGGACGAGCCCGCAGGCGATTGCAATGGCAGAAGACCGGGGACAATTCGAAGCCCTTCTGGAGAGCCTTTCGATTCCCCGGCCAAGGGGTAGGGCGGTTCGATCGCTGGAAGAGGCGAAAAAGGTCGCAGCTGAAGTCGGCTATCCGGTTCTCGTGCGCCCCAGCTTTGTCCTGGGCGGCCGGGCGATGGAAATCGTCTTCAGTGAGCAACAACTGCACGGGTTCTACCATGAAGCGGAGGACGCGAATCCAGGTCAACCCGTCCTGGTCGACAAGTACTTGCTCGGCAAGGAAGCTGAAGTTGACGTCATCTCCGACGGAGTGGACACGTTGGTGCCGGGAATCATGGAGCACATCGAGCGAGCCGGAATCCACAGTGGAGATTCAATGGCTGTGTACCCGGCGATTAGTCTCAGCGAATCGATCCAGGCTCAGATGGTGGTCAGTGCGTGCAAGATCGCGCGAGCGCTTGGCGTAAAGGGCCTGATGAACATCCAGTTCGTCGTCCAAAACGAAACTGCATATGTGCTGGAGGTCAATCCTCGAGCCAGTCGTACAGTGCCGTATTTAAGCAAGGTGACGGGCATTCCGATGGTGGACCTTGCCACGCGTTGCATGATGGGCCAGACTCTGCGCGAAATGGGCTACGACAGCGGACTTTGGGTCCTCGGGAAGCCTGAGGAGCATGACGAGGGCGGCGAGCAGCCATGCGCAATCGGCCTGGTGGCCAGGGACTTTGGCCTCGCAGACGAACGAAATCCTGGCACTCACGCAGACGGATATATCGTTCCTGAGGAGGCCTTCGTCGAGGGCGCTCCACGGTTGCCGAAGCCGATGCTCTACGCCATTAAAGCTCCGGTGTTCAGTTTCCAAAAGCTGGCCAAGGTCGAACCAAGCCTTGGTCCTGAGATGAAGTCAACCGGCGAGATCTTGGGAATCGACAACACCTTCGAAGGGGCGTTGTATAAGGCTTTCGTCGCCAGCGGGATTCATTTCAAGGGGGATGGATGCGTTCTTCTGACAGTGAATGAGTCGGACAAGGCGGCGGCGCTAGCGATCGCCAAGGGCCTTCACGAGTCGGGCCGCTCGATCGTGGCCACGCCGGGTACGGCCAAAGTCCTGTCCGACAACGGCGTGCCATGCGAGTCGGTGAATAAGATCCAGCAGGGCTCACCCAATATCCTCGACCTGATCATGAGTGGACGGGTTAGTCTGATGATCAACACCCCGAGCCTGAATGAGACGAGCGAATCGGAAGCGGCACGGATCCGTAGAGCTTGCATCGAATCAGGTGTTCCCTGCGTGACAAGCATCGACACGGCAACCGCCCTAATCCATGCTTTGGACGTTTATGCCGATCCTGAGGCGGCTTCGTGCCTGAGGTTGGAAGAGTACTTCCGCGTCGGTTAGGGGTGGATCGTCTGGCCCGACCCGACGATGTTCCCCCCTTCATTGCTCGCTTGGTACGCTTTGATCTTTGCCAGGCGTTCGGCGATTTGCTTCATAAAAGCGTCCGGAAGATTCTCTTCGGCGAATAGACCCCCGCTCTCCAGAAGGCGGCAATCCGATAAGGAGTGGGCCAACACGATCTGGGGAGCAACGTGAAACGTAAAGCTCAATGTTGCCTTTGTTCCCAGTTTCATATGGTTAAGGTGAGGTGCGATTTGCTGGGCATCGCTGTTCACCTCGGGGTCACGACTCATTTTGATGATCGCCAGTTCGGTCGGGCCCAGAACCTCCAGCGATGCCAGACAGGGCGCCCCTTCGATGTCGAGAGGGAATGCAAAGCTCTCGACTTGCGCCTTCATGTCCACGAAGCCGTCTGCTGGTACACCATTCGGTGCGACTTCTGTCGGATCATCGTGATAGTCCATCCCCATCTCATTTAGGGAGCCCCCGTATAGCTCCTGCATGAGCTTGTCCTCGACGTTCACCTTGCTCTCCCATGCCAAATCGGGAGACGAGCCGAAGAGCATTGAATTGAGTGCCTCGTGTTGGTCGGCGGTCAGCGAACTAAACGCAAGACGCCCACCGTTGCGCAGCAATTCTCGCGATTGGGGGGAAAGGTCTGCGTAGAAGCGTAGCATGTCCCACAGGTACGAGAAGTCCGGGCCAGTCATACCGAAGCCCGGTATGAAAAAGTTGAAGTAGTTTGAAACCATGCCCTCAATCCCGGGATACGGCGTTCGGGCGGCGAAGTTCGCGATGGCATCGAGTGAAGGAACTCCCTTTTGTAAAACCACATGCATCAATTCGGCCAGTGCCTGACGATTCAAGCGTTCCTCTCTCGCGCTACAGGGATCGGCTGGACGCAACACGGTGAAATCGCGATCGGGAACTCGTTCGATCGAATCGCCCGCTTTGATGCGTGAGGACACGGACTCCAAGGTTTCAATAGATTGGCTCCCCAAGCCGCCATACGAGTCAGGCAGATCGGCAATTAACGGCTTTCCGAGCGATTTTGCATAAGCGAGGATCTCATCTGTGTCCGCGAAGGCGAGTGGGTCGAATCGATCTGGGGCAAAGATCTTGATCCGAACGGCCGGATCTAGCCGAACTGTCCCCAACGATGCCTCCTTACCGGACGTTGCCGCGATTAGGGCCTTTGAGTCTTCCGCGTACTGAATCGGGGTTTCCTTCTCGGTCGTGGGCCGTTCCGGTCCATCGTCGGCATCGTCACCATACTTGTTCCGGCCAAAACCGGAGAGGTTTGCTCTCGCAGTCAGAACAACGACACCTTCCCGGTTGTAGATGCGAAGGTTGAATGTAGCCTCGCTGTCGAACTCCAGAGGCTTTACCGTGAGAACGGCTTTGGCAGCGTCTGCTACGATCGAAGTCCGCATTCGCCTCATCTTCAGGACATAGGAAGCCGCCTCGGTTCCGAGATCTGACAGATCCGGCGCCGGGGCGGGCGGAATTCGAGACACAAGTTCGTTATGAGCTTGGATAATCGAGTCGACTAGGGCCGGAGCGTCCCCTCCGAGGCTCCGCTGCATACGATTTGGAGACGTTGAGAAAACTAGCCGTTCCCTCCGTGTCATTTCGCAGAGCAGATTCGGGTCCACACCTTTGATCAGGCTCAGCATGTTGAACTGCGTGCTAAGTGAAAGTTTTTGTCGTAGGGCGGCCAATGCAGGATCGACTGGCGCGGGTGTGCCCGGAGTAGTTGTGGCTATCGGCTTGTCGGCGACTGATTTGTCACCTGGCTTCTTTGCGGGCTTGGCAGTGGCTAATTTATTGAGCTTCTCCAGTTGCTTATTGGCGTTATCCTCGAACTTCTTCAGATCTGCCTGTAAGCTCGACAATCTCTTCGCATGTCGTTCCTTTGCTTCCAGATTACGTCGCTTGTTGTCGGCAACGAGCCGGTACGTGCCGCCTTCTGGCTTCCACTCGCCGCTCGTAACCGATGCAATGCGCGACATGATGTCGGACAGCGATTGGTCCCTTACCGAAACGATCAGAATCTCGCCTTCGGTTTGGGGTGATGTCGCCAGTTTCACCTTGGCCAGTTCGCCAAGTTCTTTCACGACGACTGAGGCCCTGGCAGCCCTCGTGCTGTAGGTGACCTTTGTTCCAAGGTCTTGGCCACACGCGATGGCCGAAGACACAGTAATAGCGGTCAGGACAAGTGCACGCATAGACCTATCTTACAACGAGCCTAACCTGGATTCCCGGCGAGCCGAAGCGCTTGGCTCGGCTGAGATTCATCCGCTACGGATGGATTACCTCATTGCTGAACATCGAGCCCATGGCTCCGAACGGCGACTTCTTCAAGGCTTCCACACGAGCTGCAATCTGCTTTTGGAAGTCGCTAGGCAATGTGTTGGCCGACACCACCAGGGCATTGTCGGGGAACCGCTGATCGCGCAGCAACTGGTGCACGACGACTTGGTTAGCAACATGAAACGTGAAGTGCATCACAGAGCGATCACCGATCTTCAGTTTTCCAAGTGTGGGCAGGATGGCATCAAGCTGTTCCGAACCGGAGCCTTTCTGGTCCTTCATCATCGTGAACATCGCCATTTCATCTGGGCCAAGCATCCCAAGCATCCCCATGACGGGCGAGTCGATCCCCTGTGGCGATGCGAAGGACTCTTTGGTCACGTGCAATTCAACATAACCGGCTGGGGGCACGCCGTTTGGAGCGATTTCGGTCGGCTCCTCCCGGTAATCCTGTGAGGTCATCTGAGTCGACAGGAACTGCATCCAGACCGGTTGGTTAGGATCATATGGATGCTGACCATCGTCGACCATCAGTTTGGCGTCGGCGCCATATGTCATGCGATCCAATTCATCCCGCTGGCCGGGCGTCAGGTTCGCGAACGCCAGCTTCCCGCCCTGAGCGAGGGTCGCCCTCGCCTCCGGCGGCAAATGGCCGTAGAAGCGGAGCATTGGGCGGTTCGAGTTTCCGGAAATAGCATCCATGAGCCCTCCGGGAACGAACATAACGATGTACGCAATGGCCACGGTTCCTGAGGATTCGTCCGATGTCTGGGTGGCAAATTCCACTTGGTCGTCAAGCGACGGTACACCCTTTAGCTCAGCGGCATGCAGCAGATTGGCAAGTGCCGAGCGATTCAATCGGATTGCGCGGGAATGTACTGGTTCTGCCGGCATTACGACCTCGAAGTCAGAATCCTTCACCTCGCGTTCGGTCTTGGCGCTCTCTAGGTCGGCCATGACGGACTCGACCGTTGAATTGGCGCTGCTTGGTCCAATTTCGAAATCGCCAGAACCCCATTCGTCCGATATGTTGGCCACCAGCGGCTTCCCAGCAGCCTTCGCCACGGCGAGAATGTTGTCCGTCTGGTCGAAAGAGAGCGGATCGAACTTGTCAGGAGCGTACATCTTACGTCGCAACTCTGGGCTCAGATTCAGTTTGAAGTTGCCGGAACCTACTCCCTTGAATGCGGCATTGAGAGCCTTGGAGTCGTCCGAGTACTCGACCGGAGTTTTTCCTGTCGGTGGAGTTTTAGGTTTCTGCGGACCTGCATCGTCCGTACCCGAACTCGTATCCGTCGTGAACATGCCGTTTGGCGAAGAGCCCAAATTCAGGCCGGAATCCGCGCTGAATATGACTCCACCCTTGGAATCGTAAAGGCGCATTTCGACTTCGTTTGCCATTCCGAAGCCTTGGCTCTTGCGGACAATGAGCAGTGCCTTCGCTACCACGCCGATTTTGCTCGTCCGCATCTTCATCATGCGTTTCATCGATTCGAGCTGTTGAGGGTCCATCCCGCTTGAATCCATCTCCGAATCGGCGCCGGCGGGCAGCTTCGCCACCTCCTCGTTGTGCTTCATGATGAATCCGTTGATAATCTCGGATGCGTCGGGTCCCATTGTTCGTTGGGTTTGGGTCGGGTTGGAAGAGAAGACCAAGCGATCGCCTGGGTTCATTCTCGCCAAGACCGAAGGATCGAGTCCGACAAGCAGATGCGTGATTGCCATCTCCTCGGAGGAAATGTAGTTCATCGACATGTCCCCCGTTTCATCGGGACCGTCCGGTGGGGCCTGAACTTCTGCTTTCTTCGTATCGACCTTGGCGCCTTTTGTTTTGGATTTGTCGGCAGTTGCTTTTGCCTGTAGCTTGGCCATTGCCTCCAACGCCTTCCTTTCGCCAGTAACTCGCTCGGAGATTGCCTTCTTTACCGTCGCAATTCTCTTCGCGAGGTCCGCTCGCTCTTCCTGAGTGCGAACGGCCTGATCCGCGATCAGGCGGTAGGTCGATCCTTCCTGCTTCCACTGGCCGCTTGTCACGGTCGCGATTCGAGCCATGACGGCAGATAGTGGCTGGTCCTTGACCGCGATGACGAGGACCTCATCCTGCAGCTGGGGACTGACCTGAAGATCCACGTGGGCAGTACTTGCGATCTGCTTCACGACTTCGGAAGCTCGAGCCGCCCGTGTCACAAAGCTGATTGGAGTCGATGCGTCCTGAGCAAGGGCGCACGAGACGATCAATTGCATGCCGGCATAGAGTGCAAATCGCATGGTGATATGTTACGTCGTTTCTGTTGGAGGCGAGGATCGAACTAGTTAAGGCCTGATTGCCTGACGGCCCCCACCCATAAGTGCGCCAAGTGCGCCCAAAGGGGACTTCTTGAAGTCGGCAAGTTTGGCTTGGACTTGCTTCTCCAAGTCGTCGGGCAATGTCGATTCCGTAACCACCGTCGCATCCTTGGGAAGATGGTGGTCCTTTAGGCTTTGCTGGATGGAGATGATTGGGTTGAGGTGGAAGGTGAACGTATAGACGGTTCGCTGACCGATTCGCAGATTGCCCAAGCTCGGAAGCATGGCCGCGATCTGGGCGTAGTTCTTGTCTTGTTTGAACATCCTGAAGATTGCCAATTCATCGGAGCCCAGCGTCGCCATGGAGGCGACGGGGCGAGTCCCCTCGGCTGGTATCGGCGATGCGAAGGGTTGTGTACTGGCCTTCATTTCTAGGTAACCGGTCGGGGGTAGGCCGCTTGGAACGGATTCAGTGGGTTCGTCTCGATAGTCACTCCCGGTGTTGCCTCCGATAAGCTTCATCCAGTACGGCTGGCTTGAGGCTTTGTCCTGGGAGTCGTTCACCTGCAACTGGTGCATAGCGCCGTAGGTCATCGATTCGAGGCAGCCCTTCTCCGTCGCGTCGAAGTTGCCGATAGGCAGTTTTCCACCGTCGATAAGACTGGCTCGGGCTGCGGGCGAAAGACGACCATAGAATCGGAGCATGCTCCAACTGCTCATCCCGTCCATGCTTTGCATCGTCGAACCGGGGACGAACAAGTTCAAATACATCTGGTTGAGGCCGCCTTCCATCGGATCGGCCGCGTGCTGAGCATACGCCGCGAGGTCGTCGAGCGAGGGAATGCCTTCGGAATCTGCCTTCTGGAGAATCGTTGCAAGGGCTTCTCGGTCCATGCGTTCAGCACGTTCTTGTGCTGGTTGAGCAGGCATGAGAAGCGTGTACTTCTCGTCGGGAACGGCAACCATGGTCTTGCCTTGGGCGATATCTTGCTCAACCGATTCCACTGTTTTCTCACCGGGAAGGTACATCGCCAGGCCGGACGAAGCACTATCCGGAATGTCGGCTACGAGCGGCTTACCCTTCGCCTTGGCATAGGAGAGAATTTCATCGGACGCTGAGTAGGAAAGCGGGTCGAACTTATCAGGCGCCACGAGCCTCTTCTTGAAGTCCGGTGGCAGTTTGAGGGAGTAGTTGCCGGTGAGCAGACCCTTCGTAGCTTTCATAAGCGCCTGAGAGTCCTCCGAATACTCTATTGGCGTCTGCTTGGCCGAAGTCGCGGCGGGCTTTTTGCCTTGAACCGCCGAAACAAGCGCCATGAGATCGTCGCCCGGCATTGAAAGCATCGAACTCGCCGTGTATGCAACCGCGCCTTTAGCATCGTAGAACCTCAACTCCAATTGCGTCATGTTGAAAACACCCAAGCCGAGCTTTGTGGCGATCAACAGTGCTTTAGAAACTTGCCCGATCTGCATTCGTTGAGACTTAGTCAGATTTCGTATTGCCGCCGCCTGCTCCGCGGTGAGGGTGGAGAACTGCTTTTCCTCGTCTTCTTTTCGGTTGGCCAGGCTCGAATTGTGGACATGAATGAAGTCGTCGATTGCGCCGGTGACGCCGGCCTCAAACGGATGTTGGGTCGGCGTAGGGTTTGACGAAAATACGGCCCGGCCCCCCGGTGCGATGTCCGCAAGGACGGCCGGATCGACGCTAAGAAGCAGCTTGGTGACGATCGCCTCCTCGGGTGATTCGGGGACGGACGGAACGGGCGGCGTACTCTTGCCTCGTTCGATGTCGGCGCCGGCGGTTGGTCCTTTGGCGCGCGCTTGGATTGCGGCGCGAATCAATTGGATCCGGTGCACCAGGTCGGTTGTTTCCTCTCGTCTTTGGACAGGTTTTGCGACGACCAGTCGGAAGGTAGAACCGTCATGCTTCCATTCGCAACTCGTGACCTTGGCGATTCGCTCCAAAAGTTCGGACAAGGGAACATCTTTTACCGAGACGACGAGAACTTCGTTCTCCGTTGATCGTGTGGCTTGTAGGTCTACATGGGATAGTGCCTTGATTTCGGACAAGACCTTTGCGACGCGAGCAGCGCTGGTCGTATAGGTCACATGGACGCTGACGTCTTGTGCCGAAGCGAGGCAGGTAAGCAGGCATAGCCCCGAGAGAGCGAAGATTCGCATATCACCTATGTTACGCGAGAGAGCGTTTGCGGGGTGCGTTCCGTCCGAAGACGAGCCCGACAAGGCAGAATGCCGCGGAGCCGGATAGATCGAGGGCGACGTCAAATGCGGAGCCGGTGCGGTTTGGGGCTGTCGTTTGGCGAAACTCGTCAAAGGAAGCCAACGATAGCGTGCAAAGGAGAGCAAAGAACAAGGACGCTCGGCGAGATGCTCGCCCAGCAAACGCTGCGCGAAGCAAGCAGTAGCCGACGGTTCCATACGCGACGAAGTGGATCGACTTGCGGATCCATCGGATAATCGGCTCTGCCATTTCCGGGCTGACATGGAAGAGTCGGATCAGCCAGTTCTGCATGTGGTTCGCCCCGCCGATACTTCCACTGACATATCCCAAGAAACACCCGGCGAGAACGGGCACGATGAGCCATGCTGTCGTCGCCGCCGTTTCCGGTCTCGCCAGGCCGATTCTGGCGAACCGCCAAAAGCAGATCGCGAATGTGATGCCCTCCAAAGCCAGGACAAGCGACGGTAGCGGAATGCCGATGCGCGAGTCGGCCGGTTTCATGGACAAGCAGTAAGTGAAGGTCGTTCCCAAGGCCATGGGGAGGACGAACCGGTAGTCCATGCCAGTAGAACGCATCCAACCCTGGGCCCTGACGACAAAAGCCGTCGCCACACCCATCGAGACCGGCATCCATGCCGTCGGATAGCAGTCGCACAGGAGGATCGCAAGAGCAGTCGCACCGAGGAATCCCGCAATGAACGTCAGTCCTCGTACAATCCACCTCACGACGAGATTGAACCCGATCAAGTGCTATGATCGTTCCCTATTTCTGTGCGCGACAAGCACGGCAGAAATCAGTAAGAATATGGGGCAGGTAACAAACGAATGAGTCTAGCCAGTGTATTGATCGGAGTGAAGATAACCGTGTACTCAAGACAGGGAGACACCGAGCGGCAGGATGTCGGCCTTTTGGAGGCAGTGGACTCTGAGTGGATTCGAATCAAGAAGAACGATGGAGAAACCCTTTTCTTCTGCCTCACGAATGTCCGAATGCTAAAGCCATTCGAGCACGTGCCTTCCTAACGGTCGCGCGCGAGATAGTCGGCGGCGTCAGGTTAGTCTTCGACCAGCGTGGCTCGGTACACCTCTTCGAGCGTCATCGTGCGTCCCTTCGCGGTGATCGCCTCGTATTCCTCGTCGCCGAGAACTTCCCGAACGCTTGCGACATTCCGCCGATATTCCTCCAATACGTAAGGAGCCACCTTGGTCTTGAGTTCGTCCATCAGCGCCTCTTTCGTGGCGAATAGGAGGGCGGCGATTCGGGGGCGTCCGAGGATCTGCTCGGCCGGCGCCAGCACCTCAAGCGTGTCTTGAAGGTTCAGACGGTCCCCCAATTCCAGGTGCATCTCACACGCCTCGCGCGCGAGCGTCCTAGCGGTGAGGGCGTCTCCCTCGCGGAGGGCCAAGTCAGCGAGGTTGGTCCGATTCCCCGCCTCGAAAGCCCTATTGCCGACTCGCCGGTTTAGTTCGAGCGCCTCGTTATAGAGCGATCTGGCTCTCGACAGATCGTTATGGTGGACGGCGAGGATTCCCAAGTTGTTGAGCGTCATAGCGATGCGACGAGGCTCGTTGACCGCCTTGAAAAGGGCGAGCGCATGCTCGAATGAATTTGAAGCGTCTTCGTAGTCTCCGAGTTGGAGCGATATGACGCCCATCGTGTTGACCGCCTTCGCGGCGCCATAGTCATCCTCGAGCTCAAGGAACAAGGCCAGACTTTCTCTAAGGGCAGTTCTGGCTTCCGGATAGAGGGTGAGGCGAAAGCTCAGCACTCCGAGCGAAGCGAGGGCGGTGGCACGCTCGGATCTTGCGCTCACCGGCACCTTTGCCAAGAGCGACTGGTAAATCGTCGAGCCCTCGGTAAATTCGCCCCGTACCTGGAAGAACATAGAGAGTGCGTTTGCCAGGCGAATAGCATCCACGGGGTCGCCGTCCTCCAGCCCCCATTCGATCGCAGCCCGCAAGTTTTTCTGTTCGGCGTCCAGCATTGCCAGCGCCTCAACTGCCTTCAAACTGGACAGCGAATCCTCGGTGGATACTGCCAAAGAGCCAAAATGGTTGAGATGGCGGGTACGCATTGTAGGGCTCTCTCCGCCATTCACAAGCGCTTCGCGACCGTAGGCTCGGACCGTTTCCGAAAGACGGAACCGACTGATCGATCCGTCGAAGATTGCCAGGGACTTATCTACAAGCGACTGCATGAGGTCGCCGATCTCATCCGGCTCGACGGAGTCGTCCGAGCAGATGCTGGACACAGCCGCCGCCGACCATCCGCCCGAAAAAACTGAAAGGCGCCGTAGCATGGTTCGCTCTTTGTCATTCAGGAGGTCGTAACTCCAGTCGATCATCGCACGGAGGGTCTGCTGGCGCGGAAGGGCGGTTCGTGAGCCACCGGTGAGCAACCGAAACCGATCGTCCAACCTTTCAGCAATACGCTCTACTTGGAGGGCGCGCACTCGGGCCGCCGCCAACTCGATAGCGAGAGGAATCCCATCCAAGCGATGGCAGAGCTGGGCGATTGCGGTCGCATTCTGTGACGTAACTGCAAACGTTGGGAGGGCGAGAATAGCCCGGTCGACGAATAGCTTCACTGACTCAAAAGAAACCACCGAATCCTGGGAGTATTGACGGTCGGGATCGGGCATCGTGAGTGAAGGCACTCGATATGTCAGTTCTGTGGCAAGCCCAAGCGGCTCACGGCTCGTCACCAGCAGTTGAACGGTTGGGCATTGGTCGACTATCGCAGTCACGATCGCCGATATGGCATCCAATAGGTGCTCGGCGTTGTCGAGCATGAGGAGCATCTTTTTCGGTTTGAGGAACGCAAGCAGAGTCTCGGAGAGTGGGCGGATCGGCTCTTCGCGTACGCCCAATGTACTTGCGATCGTTTGAACCACGAGCCCGGCATCGGAGACGGAGCCGAACTCCACGAGCCACGAGCCGTCTCCCGTGGCGTCGAGCAGGTCGACGGCGACTTCCAGACCTAGGCGGGTCTTGCCGGTGCCCCCGGCGCCCGTCAACGTCAGCATCTTGGTGCCGGATAGGAGCTTCTTTATCTCACGCAGTTCGCGCTCCCGACCGATGAAGTTGGTGACCTGTTGGGGCAGGTTGTTTGGCAGCGCGTCGAGCGAACGAAGCGCCCTAAAAGTCTCTTGAAGCCCGGCATGCTGGAGTTGGTAGATGTGCTCGGGCCTTTGGAGATCCTTCAGCCGGTGCTCTCCGAGGTCGCGAAACGAGACATCGGCAGGCAGTCCCGTCTTGGCAAGCATATAGGTGCTTTCCGAGAGAAGGGTCTGACCACCTGAGCCGAGTGTTAGCATTCGGGCAACTCGGTTAAGCGGCGGACCGTAATAGTCGGAGTCACGGCACTCCGCCTCGCCCGTGTGAATAGCGATGCGGGTTCGGATCGGTACCCGGTCGTTGGCGTCGCCACCCATTTCGGTTTGAGCTTGGAGGGCAGCATGGACCGCTCCGACGGCATCTGGAAAGACAGCGTAGAACGAACTGCCGATTTTCTTGAAGACGCGTCCGCCGCTTCCGTCAATTGCAGTGTGCAGGATGGCGTCGTGACGCTCCAGCCGGACTCTAGTGTGGTCTTGCCGGCTGTCCCATTGGTGGGTACCCCCTTCTATGTCGGTGAACATAAAGGTTAGGGTCGACGAGTGGGACATATCCGTCTCTAGTCTATCCGCTCCGGCCCAGCGGGCAATGTAAATCGTATCTGGACAAGGCGATAGGTACGCTATGGGGCCACATGCGAATTCTGATTACGAACGATGACGGGATCCGGGCTCAGGGACTGATCTCGCTCGTCGAAGTGGCCCGTAGATTTGGAGAAGTCAAGGTTGTTGCGCCGGACCGAGAACGGTCGGCATGCGGTCACTCCATGACGATGCGAGATCCCCTGAGAGTCACCGAGCATAAATGGGACGGAGTCGAAGCCTACGAGGTAAACGGCTTACCGGTCGATTGCGTGAACGTCGGTCTGACGGTTGCCTGGCCGGATGGTTGCGACCTGGTGCTCAGCGGAGTGAACAACGGTCCCAACCTTGGATTCGACATCACCTACAGCGGTACGGTAGCCGGAGCGATGGAAGGCACGATCAATGGCATTCGAAGCATTGCGCTGAGCATGGCTTTGTTCGTAAGCGGGGCCCCTATCCACTACGAAACTGGCGCAACCTGGCTCCGCGAGAACTGGAGCATGCTAGTCGAAGCGCCGCTTAGGCCCCTGTCGTTTCTGAATGTAAACATCCCCAGCATCGAATTCGTAGAGATTCGCGGTCACCGCGTCACCCAGATGGGGCAAAGGGTTTATCAGGATCGCGTCGAGGTACGGCAGGACCCATGGGGTCGACCCTATTACTGGCAAGGCGGGGTTGTCGTTATGGAGACAAACCAACCCGGCACCGATGTGCAAGCGGTGAGCGACGGGTTCGTGAGTATCAGCCCGATTAGTCTGGATTGGACGGACCAGGCCCTCCGCAGCGAACTCGAACAGTCGATGCGCAGGGTTGACGCGACTGTTTAGCGCAAGCCGACACACAAAAAAACGAGGGCCCCTTTTCAGGGGCCCTCGTTTCACGACCACGGAGAGCCTACGCTCCGCCCTTTCCTGGAGGAGGTCCGCCAGGTCCTCGTCCGCCGGGTCCGCCGGGGCCTCGTCCGCCGGGACCCCCCATGCCTCTCATGCGAGACATTCGCTCCTTCTCCATTTTGTCAAACTTGGCAAACTGGGCCGGGGTCAGGATCTTCTTCATGCCCGCGCCGAATTCGTCACGGATCTTCTTCATCTGGGGGAACTTCGACTTGAAGTCTCCTGGTGCAGATCGAAGTTTCTTCATCGAGTCCATCATCTTGGTCTGAAGGTCTCCGACCTTCTTCGACTGCGACGCGTTCAATCCCAAGTCCTTCGTCATCTTTTCGAGACGAGCCTTGGGGTCCATGCGTTGGCCGCCACCGCGCATTCCACCGGGTCCTTGGGCGACCGCGATCGATGCGATGAGAGCCACAAATATTGCTAGGGCGAGTTTCTTCATCGTTTGATCTCCTACACGACTTCCAAGGGGAATTTACACCTCCACTCCCTAAGCTAAGGTTAGAATCCTCATATATGCTTCGTAGCGTGGGCTCGAGATTAACCCTCTTGCCACTGCTGATTTGACTCCGCAGGCCGGCTCGTGGCTGTGGGTGCAGTTACGGAATTTGCAGTCTGATTGGTAATCCTCGAACTCAGGGAAATACCATGCGAGTTCCGATCTGCCGATGTCCCAGAGGCCAAAGCTGCGTACGCCCGGCGTATCGATGACTTGCGTGCCGTCGGCCAAGCGGAGAAGCGTTGATGCCGTCGTAGTATGTGCTCCGCGTCCATAGCCGACCGATACCGAGCGGGTCAGCAGTTGCAGGTTGGGGTCGAAAGCGTTAATGAGTGACGATTTGCCCACGCCAGAGTGACCAACAAATGCACATGTCTGCCCGGTAACCATCGTTCGGAGTTCATCGATGCCAGTGCCATCCGTTGTCGAACATAGCGTCATTGCCACGATTCCTCGGTAGGGCTCCAGTTTCGCCAATTCGACCGGCCGAGTTTGTCCGTCGAGCAAATCGACCTTGTTGATGGCAAGCAGCATCTTTGCCCCTCCGCGCTGTATAGCAATCATGTAGCGATCGATAAGGCGTGGGTGCAACGGCGGCGCGATCACCGAGACGACTACAACGACGACATCTACGTTGGCGGCAATGACTCGCTCGATACGGCCGTTGTCGACATCGGGCCGTGACAGGACGGTGGAACGCGGCATAACGGCGACGATCGAATACTCGTCGCCCCGTGGTCCAAAGGAAACGCGATCTCCGATCGCCACGTGGATGGATCGCGGTATCGAACATTCCACCCGTTCGTCTGCGGAACGAACCGAGCAGGATTTGGGACCAAGCCAAATCACGGTTCCATTGCCGCTCGTTCTGTCGACAGGGACATCGCCAGTTTCCTGAAGCAGGATCTGAAGAACAAAGTCGTCGAGGGACTTGCCCCGACTCAATCGCTCATCGTCCCGAGGCTTCTGCCTCGACTGCTGGTTCTTGCGTAGTGTGGACGCCCTTTTGTACAGCTTCAGCCGCTCATTGGTGTCCAGAATCGATAGTTGTTCTTTCAGAAATACTTGTTGCTCTTTTTGCATCGCTTGGTTCGGAACGGGCGGTGCGCGCAGGCATAGCCTGGCGCTTAGAGGCGAGAGAAACGCCTGACCGTCGAACGTACGTGTTTGGTCCTGATTCCATTCACCGGAATGCGGAATCGATCCGATATGCGGTGAAAGCCTGACGCCAGGGAAATAGGCGAGTTGATCAGTATCCGTGCGATGTATCGCAGGCAGGCGTAAGGGCGGCTTCTAGTTGGGTTCTCATCATTCTCACTTACCTCCTGCTTCTGATTTGGGCGCCATCGCGCCGTGACGAATACTTTACCACGTGTTGTGATTGGAACAAAACGAATCCCGGTTGGAACCCGTCAAGATCATTGGAGATGGTCCTCTGCCTGGTTGCTATCGCGTTTCAGACCGCGACACCTTCAATCGCAATTCATCGCGCCTTCAAAAGGAAGGAGGTTCAGGTCTACGCGGTTTCGGTTGATTCCGAGGGGGAGGCTGGTAAGGCGCATTATGACTATGAGATGCGATTTAGCGCCGATCGGGTGGTGGCGGAATCCAAGACAACCCAAATCACGAATTCGTTCGTCAATCTGCGCGGTCGTATCGGCGATCAGGAGTTGCCCAAGCGACGCGCATTTGGTGTGGCAACTTACCAGTTTCCAGAAACAGGGTTCCCGTCCGACTACTCATTCGGTGGTCAAGACGCATCGTTCGTTATCCCCGTCTTGAGTTGGTTGCTTCCAACTGAAGCTATCCCGGTTGGCGGCTCGTTCGAAGTGCCCGATAAGGTCTACGATGGCTTCGTCCATATGAAGGGAAGTGGGTCTCTCGTGGATGCCACTGCTGCCAAGGCAACGATCAAGCTGGCACTTGCGTTCGGCGTGCCGCCGGCAAAGGGAGGTCGTCAAGCCGTGGCGCAATCGTATTTTTCGTCGGTGGCGACCTTTAATCTGAAAAATGGGGCTTTGGAGAGTTCGGAAGGTTCAATGACTGGCCCGAGCGGATCGCTCAACTTCAAGATCAGAAGAGTCTAGGTCGATGGTTCACTGATTTGGCCGTTTAGGACTATTAGGGCTCTTGGCGTAAATAGCGATAGACGTAAAATAGTGTCAAGCCAGTCAGTCGGTAAGTATTACGAGTCCTAGCCGTCAAGTCAGTCCTGTTAAGGTTGCTTGGTTCCGTAGATTTCTCAGCATTCTTCCCGCTGCTTGCCAAATATCCTAGACTCTGGTCCTTGAATCCCCTTATTGCACGCCTTGCTTACCTCGGATAAACTCTGTACCGTGTCTTCGCCTCATGAATCGCTCAAAGAGGCTCTTCGACAGTTATCAAGTTCAGACGATCAAGTTCGGAGCAAGGGGTTTTCCGCACTGCTCGAGCGCAGTCGCCCGTTTTTGCTGGCCCAGCTTTCCGGGCATCGGCTGGCGCATACAGATCGCGAAGATATTGTTCAAGAGGTATTCCAGCGAGTTTGGCGTTCCAGTCAGAGCGTGGCATTCGAATCTCCGGGAGCTTGGTGGCGATGGCTGAGGACAACTTGTTCGCGATGCACGGTAGACGCGATCCGCTCAAGCATTCCTGGCGGAGTGATCGACGGCCTTGAAGATGTGGATGTTGCTGCCGACGAGGTTAATACCGTCGACGAACTCATTGAAATGATCGAAGACCGTGAATCGCTCTATCGATTGGCCGACGAAGTGTTTCTTGGAGTCCCGAGGGACATGACTCCTCGAGAGCGCAGACGTAGACTCCTCGCAGCGAAACTGCTTCTTGTGGACCGATTGCCCTGGCAATCGGTCATTCACCTTATCAACGCTGGATCGAGTGAGGAACCGATCTTGGAGCGCAAGGACTTGGATCGGTGGATCGGGTGCCATTCGGTTCTGCGCTCCCTGGCCTATACCGAACTGAATTGGGACAACCAGAAACTGTATCAGCACTTGGTTGACAGTGTCGGTCCATTAGAGCAGGCACACGATCCATTGACAGCAATGAACTGGTCCAAGGACGCCTTGGACGCGATTAGGTTGAGGTACTTGAACGCGCTCCTCTTGGAACAAATTGCTTCACGAATGGCCGATCGACTGACAAAGGGCGATTTGATCGCAGTTTTTGATAGATGCGCCGAGCGATTCCCGTTTATTGAAATTGTGAGACGTTTGAATAGCGATTTCGACTTCGCTTCGGGGGGGCGAGAGATGCTTCGAGACCCGGGCCTTTGGAATCGTCTGATTTTCCAATACTACGCTCATGACGAACTGCCACATCGGGACATATATGACCGTACGGCGGGAGCAGCGAACGAAATTGGCTACACGATTACAATGGGCATGCTGAACGTCGCACTCAGTAACGGCAGGCTATTTAGGCGAATGGCCGACCACATTGCAAAGACGGAGCGTAGCGATGGAAATCGATAGAAACCCAGAACAACTTAGTCGTAACGCCGTCGAACTGCTTGAGTCGATACTGCGATCGGCTCCAGTGCCGCCAAGCATGCCGCCGATCGGTCTCCACGAGGTCGTCGGATACGTGGCAGGAGTACTTTCTCCCAACGATGCCGAGAGACTCGAATCGGAAGCTATCGTGGATCTTGGGCTGAGACAAGGTTTGGTCCAAGCCTCGGCTCACGTCGAGCGACTGAAACGCACCCCATATCACGAGCTACTAAGCGCGGGGATCGACGAGGACCCTGTCAGAAACATCTGGCTCTCCATCATTGACGATCATGTTCACCTTTTGTCCAAACATCTGAAGGGCGCTCCTCCGACGAAATGGCCATCCCTGGCAGCGATGGGGGGCGATGGGGCGAAGGGCCTCAACGCGTTCAAAACGATTTGGCGATCTCTCTTCACCCAGCCGATCAGGGGGCGAGCCGCCGATGGGCTGCTCAAACTGGGCTTTGGCTACCGTCGAAGCGCATCGGAGATTGTCAGCGAATCTACAAGGATCGAACTTGAATCGGCTTGGACCCAAGACTCAGCAAACCCGATAATGGAGTGCACTGGCAGTGTGCTAGCAAACGGAGACCTCGAGATATCTGCCATCGTAACACCGGATTGCGAGGCCACATCGATCTTCGTTTCCTTTTCGATGCATGGCAGAACACTTGCCTTGACAGACGGAGAACTTGTCAGGGGAAGGGCGAGAGTGCTCTTGCCGGGGTTAGGCGCCTTCCTACACATAGAATCGGGCCCTGTGCAGGTCGGTTCGCTCTCCGCGAGCGTTGTGGGTTGGCCGGTGCAGTGCGAAATAGGCCAAATCGTAGTGGAAAGCGGTCCACGAAGGGCACCTTATCTGGCGATGCCAGTGGTGAGGGATGGAGCTTTGGAACTGGTCGGCTACTTCGAAGAGACTCATTCCGGAGGAAAGTGGGAATTGTCGCTCGCCGTGACTCCAAATAGCTGGCAGTTACTCCGTCTGTTTGATATAAAGAAAGAGATAGAAAGACCGCAGGTGCTTACGGCAGCGTTGCCGAAGACCGCCATGGAAGGTCCTTTCGGGGGTGCGCTCCTCCTAAAACGAATCGGTCCGTCAGTGGTCTAAATTCGAGCGCCGCATAGGTCTATGGGCGCAAATCGAATCAAAAACAATCCTGGTGCAGCATTCTATCTAGAACTCGATCGAATCGGCGACAGCATTCGATCCAGCTTGGTGTTCCAGACCATCGACGGCCAAACCCGATCCTTCCTATCCGAGCGCCGTCCCGATTGGTTGCTCATCGAAGAGGGACTCGCACAGATTGCCTCGCCAGATTGCTGCGCGGGACGGGAGCTTCTTTCGATTGGTATCGAGTTGTGCCGATGCGCCTTTTCCGAGGACGCGATCGCCGAAATCCTCCCGCACCTTCGCAATCACTCGCTGCGCATTGGCATCCGCGCCAACCCCGAACTCCGAAAGCTCCCCTGGGAATCCTGTCGGCTCGATCACGAATTCGGTGACGCGGGGGGCTTCCTGGCACTTCATCCCGGTGTCCAGATCTACCGTTCGATCGATGCGCCGGGAGCCGTTTTCCACACCCGAGACAGGATTAGGGTGCTTGTCGTGTGGGCAAATCCGTCGACCGAACGGTTTCCGCACCTTCCCGGTATCGAGATTGAAGTTGCAGGAGTAGTGTCTGCGTTGGAGGCGCCGGAATGCGGAAGTATCGAATGCAAAGAGATCGGCTATGCAACTCCGTCCTCATTCGAGCGGAGCTTGGGGCAGTGGAAGCCGGACATTCTTCACTTCGTAGGGCACGGCGAACGACAAGCAAGCGGTTGCGTTCTGGGGCTCGAGGCTGGCGAGCGGGGCAGTGATGCTCTTCTGTACGGTGACGTGCTGGCGAGGTGGGTCAGTGAGTCGGGGGTTAAGCTGGCGGTTCTGTCAGGCTGTTGGACGGGCGCGTCGTCCTGTGGGCTCGGCGGAAGCTTGATCGAGGCAGGGCTGCAGGCAGTCGTCGCGATGCAAGGGCCGATCCATGACGGAGCGGCCGGGCATTTCTCGCGCGCCTTTTACGCATCGCTGGGAGCAGGATTGACGGTCGAATCTGCGGTTCAGCAAGGCCGGCTCGCGATCTCAGGATTCGGGAATGATTGGGTAATTCCGGTTCTCTTTCAGGGCGCAGAACCCATCGACTTCGGCGTGGCATCGGTAGTAGACGAACCTCGCGAGCCGCACAATATCCCGGTTGACGACCGCCCATTCATCGGGCGGGCTTCAGATATTTCGGCCATATCGGAGCGACTCCTCGTAAAGCGCCAGCGCTTGATCACGGTAACCGGCATGGGAGGAATGGGCAAGACACGCCTTGCCAAGAAGGTCGCCTTGGGTGGGCTAAAGGACTATCCGGATGGTGTCTGGATGGTTGAATGCGATCGATTGGAGAATAGCCTTGACCTCATAGCCGCTATCGGAGAAGCGGTCGGCGCGCCGATTGCGGGGATGGACTCCGATGACGCGGAAGCGGCACTTGCGTCATTGTTGGGTCCGAAGAGAATTTTGCTCTATCTCGATTGCTTCGAACACTTGATTCGGTCGGCAGACACGGTCGACCGGCTGGTCAAGAAGGCGCCAAACATCCAGGTCCTCGTCACCAGCCGGATCGTGTTGGGATTGGAGCAGGAATTCGAATATCGCCTGAGCCCCATGAAACTGGGAAAGAAGGCAACCCAACAATGCGACAGCATGGAACTCTTCGCAGAGGCGGCCGGGCATTCGGTGAACGAGTTCTCCATCGACGCGAAGAACCGAGCGCATGTCTTCGAGCTTTGCAGCGAACTCGAGGGAGTCCCGTTGGCCTTAGTTCTCGCAGCCGGACGGCTCAAGCACATCGGATTAGGAGACCTGCTCGAGCAAGTACGCACACGGCCGCTGGAGGTCCTCAAGAGGAAGGGGGGCCCCAAGGATCGCCATGCGAACATTCAGCGAGTCGTTGCCGACTCGTGGCGACTGTTGGGAGACGATGAGAGGAGTCTCCTTGAGAAGCTGAGTCTGTTCGTTGGATCGTTCAGTTCACAGGATGCGGCCGAAGTGTGCGGCATGTCTCGCGTGGACTTGCTGGACGGACTGAGCGTGTTGCGAGACCACTCCATAGTCCAATTGCAGATCCACTTTGACAGCACGCGCTACAAGTTGCTCGATACCGTGCGGGAATACATCAGCCAACTCCCACTTGGGGGTCCACGTGCCGATGAGCGCGAATCGTGCGCCTTCCGCCATTGCGAACGGTACTGCCGCATTGCCGATGAGATCGGGCACTTTATGAAGGAAGGCAGGTGGACCGAAGGGACGTCCCTTCTCTGGGCAGATACGGGCAACCTGCGTGCTGCTGCCCGTTACGCCGTTGACGGCAAACTGCACGGCCTAGTAAGGCGGCTGTTTACCGGCCTGGGGCGCTTGTACTTCGAGTCATGCATGTTCGCCGATTTCGAGCGGTTGGCAAGGGCCGGATATGCGGCCGCCGACGCACTCGATGATCCTGGCCTTGCGAGTCGGATCTGTGGACTCGACGGGGCCCTTGCCGCATGCCAAAAGAATATGCCGAAGTGCTTTGAGGTCTGGCAACGTCGGATCGAACTGTGCGAATCAATCGGCGATGTCGAGGGGTGCGCGGATGCCTTGACCGATCTCTCTTGGGAAGCCGTGCTGCTTGGACAGATCGAAACAGGTCAGCGTTACCTCGCGCAGGCGCTGGAGATCGGCGAGAAGGTCAACAATCAGGGCCTGATCGCGACCTGCCTGGCCCAACGTGCACAGATCAGCATGAGGTTAGGCGATGTGGATAAGGCGCGATTCTGGTCTGAGGAAGCTGAGAAGGCCGTCGTGATCAGTCGAGAGCGCCACCTCACGCCGTTCGTCTACCAGAGCCTTTCTGCTTTGCATGAGCAGCTAGGCGACGTAAGGAAGGCGCGGAGGTCGGCCCTCGAATTGATGAAGCTATCTCTAGAGGGACACCGTTACCGTGCCCTAAGCTGGTCACTGACCTTCCTGGCGAACCTAAACGATGACGCGGGACAGATAGAAGCGGCCGCAATGTGCTTTCTCGCCGCCAGCAAGCTCAATCGGGAAATCGCCACGAGGGACGCTGACAAGGTTCGTGTGGCTCTTGGTCAGTTCACGAAACGCCATGCCGACTTGATGGACGATCTGGTGGCTCAGCACAAGAGGACGTCCTGGCGTTCTCTGGTGGCGTCGATTACGAATTGACCGCGATTCGAAGCCGAGATATTTGGCTCCGGCGTCCTCTCCATTTGCCGCCGGAGCCCTCGGTCCATCCCTCTTTGTCAGTTCTACTGGACGTAGGTCTTGATGACTACGCCGTTTACGACGACCTGCCCGTCGTCGTTTGCGTCACCGGTGGACATAGTACACGCTTGATCGGCGCCCCCTGGCGTGATCGATGCAAGGGCTGCGGGGGGGTTAACCGCGCCCTGATAGACGAACTGCGGCTTTGCAGCCGGATTGTGAGTGAATCGAAGCTTTTTACTTGCCTCAACCGAAGCGCCGGCGTGCGTTTGCGCCAGACCGTTCAGCGATTCGAAGTGGCGAGGGAGCGAGGTAATGGACTTGACGATCGAAGCGGCAACTTGCGTTCTATCCATGCCGGCCATCTCCAAATGGCTGTAGACCGCGTTTCCGTGCCGCAACACCGCATGCACTTGGTCTGCCGGATGAATCGGCACGCCGTCGTCCTCGGCTTCGAGCGCCTCGGAGAACTTTACCGACAACATGGCGGTGTGGTTGATTCCCTGAATCAGCACATCGGGCCCTCCTTTGCGAGCGGGAATCTCCTGAAAGACGATGACGAACGGCTGCACGAGATTCCCCGGCTCACCGTTAATCGAGACATGAGTTCTGACGAACCCGGCAGGGTCCTCCAGTACAGTGCGAAGTCCGCTCAGATCGGTTTGAACGACCCATAGGTCGTCGTCCGAAGCAAGGGCGATTACGTTAATGCTAGGCGTATCCGAAGATGGCATCGATGACCTCCATGTACCACGCAGCGGGTGGACAAGAGACTCAACGTTCCCGGATCAGCGAATCTAACCGATTCGATGCCGTTTTCTGAATGACCTAGCAATTATTCTAGGATTGACGTTGCTCAACTAGCTTGGAGCGGTTAAGCCGCGCCAACAGCGCTTACTTCTTTGCCAATAGGAATAACCCAAACCCGTTCAGCGCAGGACAAACAGGGGACCGAGTGATCCGGAGCCTAACGCGATCAGTGGTTACTGGTTCGTCCAGGCGGATTAGCCGGCAACTTCCTACACTCGTGGCGGCGGCAGCCTCTTTCCATTCGCCATCTTTCCAAACGTCAACTGCGAAAGCTTCGACTCGTTGACCGAGTTGGATAGCCTCCCGCAGTCGTATCACGTCGAACGTCTTCACCTGTCTGAATTGGATTTCGATGGTCGGCGTCATGACAGAATCGTCTGTCGCCCAGTAGTTCTTGGAGTCGTTCGAGATAAGATTCTCAACTCGGAACCGGCTGTCATTTCCTCGTGTGTTGGAGGCGGAGAGGGAAGCACCCGATACAAGATTGTGCTCGAACGTCGCACGTATTCGGTGGCCGAACTCCTTAAGTGTTTCGACATCCGGATCGCTAATGCGTCCCTCGCGGTTTGGCGGGACGTTCAGCAAGAAGGATGCTCCCCTACCTACCGACTTGAAGTAGAGTTCGGTAAGTTGATCGACCGACTTGACCTTCGAGTCTTCCGAAGAGTGCCAGAACCAACCGGGACGGATCGACACATCGCACTCAGCCGGCAACCAGTGCCTTCCGCCTCGGGTACCGGTTTCGCCTAGCTCCGACTTGACATATCCGGGCGCAGGGGCGTCGTTTTGTTCCCCGACTGGATCGTACGTTGACCAGGAGGTGTCGGCGGCATAGCCGCTTTCGTTTCCGACCCACCGGAGGTCTGGACCGATGTCGCTGAAGATACAGGCTCCCGGCTGGAGTTTCCGAACGAGTTCCCAGGTTTGCGGCCATCCGTAATAGGTTTTGCGGTCGATCGATCTCGTTTCCCGTGCTCCTCCGTAGTATCCGCTGCCGCCGTTCGCCCCGTCGTGCCAGACCTCGAAGATCGATCCGTATTGGGTGAGCAATTCGCGGAGCTGCTCTCGGTAAATGGACACGTATTCAGGCTTTCCATAATGCGCGTTGTTCCGGTCCCACGGAGACAGATAAACGCCAAACTTCAGGCCATGCCTCTTGCACGCATCGGAGATCTCCTTGACCACATCGCCGTGGCCCCCGCGCCAACTGCTTGATGCAATGCTGTGCTCAGTCGTCTTTGTGGGCCAAAGGCAGAACCCGTCGTGGTGTTTGCAGGTCAAGATTGCGCCCTCCATGCCTGCCGCTTTGAGAGCGGCGACGATTTGATCGGGATCGAACCGGGTCGGATTGAACACATTGGGGTCCTCGTCGCCATTGCCCCACTCACGATCGGTGAATGTGTTCGGCGAAAAGTGCAGGAATGCATAGGTTTCCAGATGTGCATGGGCGATCTGCCGGGGGGAGGGCAGAGAACCGAATGGTGAAGGAGGCTGCACGCCGGGAGTTCCCGTCGAGGCTCCCAAGACGCCGGCAATGGTGAGGGAAAGCAGCATGGTCGTCAGTATACGGTCGATGCGACGACGGTGGTACCGAGCCCGAGGTGTGCCAGTGGCGGATTTGAAACGGACCAGGCATAGGGCAAACGAACTAAACTGATAGGTGCGGTTCAGCAATGCAATATCGTGTCGGCCGCGCAATCCATTTAACCGGTTACACTGAACTCTGAGGATCTATTGTAAAATGGATGGTCCGATCGCAATCTTTCGCCTTTTTGAACCATGATACGTCCTCGTTTCGCCTTGCTTTTTCCAATTTGCGCTATGGCTGCCTTATCGGTCGCTCAAGGACCGCAAAGCAACGCCGGTGCGCCATCGGCCTTTGCATTGCGTAGTCGGCCAAGTATCGATCGGAGCGAGACGGCAAAGGTCAACCGGCGTCCCCAACTGCAGTTGGGCGCAGCTTGGCCTAAATTCCATGGAAATCTGCTCAATACCGGCCTCGCGGCCAACGGTGGATCGAACGGCGTCTTGCGGTGGAGCTATGCTACTTCCTATCTGGTCGAGTCGTCACCGGCGATCGCGGCGGATGGGACACTCTATATTGGGTCCAACGATGGCTACCTGTATTCGATCAACTCCTCGACCGGTGCTTTGAATTGGCGCTACGGGGCCCTCGCGGCAATCGCTTCGTCTCCAGCGATCGGATCTGACGGTACGATCTACTTCGGCTCAAACGACAAAAGCGTCTATTCGATCAATCCGACTACCCACATCCCCAATTGGAGCTACCAGACGGGCGGCGCCGTCTTCTCGTCTCCCGCGATCGGGTCCGATGGAACGGTCTATGTCGGTTCCACCGATAGCTACCTCTACGCGATCAACCCATCCACGGGCCAGCCGAATTGGAGTTTCCAAACCGGTGATGTACTCTTTTCGTCGCCGGCTGTCGGCCCGGACGGGGCGATCTACATCGCGTCTTTCGACAACAATCTATACTCGATCAGCCCGACGACTCACACCGCTAGCTGGACCTTTACGGCAGGAGGTGGGATATTCTCGTCGCCGGCTTTCGGAGTGGCGGGAGGCAACAACGCCCTGTTCGTGGGATCGTCCGATGACAACCTTTATGCGGTCAACGCCTCGACTGGCCACCAGATCTGGATGTTGACGACCGGCGGTCCCGTGAACTCTTCGCCGGCGATCGGCCCGGATGGGACGGTGTACGTCGGTTCTCAGGACGATTACGTGTATGCCGTAAACCCATCGACAGGGGCCACAAAATGGACATACAAAACGGGTGGCTCGGTCAACTCGTCTCCTGCCATTGGATCGGACGGCACAGTTTACGTCGGCTCGACCGACGGAAAGGTTTACGCGCTCAACCCGTCCAACGGCCAAGTTCTCTGGTCCTACGCGACCGGTGGCCAGGTTTTCTCGTCTCCCGCAATTGGCCCCGACGGCGCCGTGTACGTTGGCTCGTACGACTATAGCGTGTATGCATTGGGAACGGAAGTATCCACCGTCGCAGCAACGTCGCTAAGTCTGAACCCGAACGTCGTCGCTAGCGGTTCTTCCAGTACGGCAACGGTGACCCTGGCTTCGGCAGCCCCGACGGGCGGCGACGTTGTGAGCCTGATAAGCAGCGATCCGTCGGCCGTCGTTCCGCCCTTCGTCACCGTACCGTCGGGAGCGACCAGCGCCACGTTCACGATCTCGACGAATCCCTCTACGACTTTCGCGAGCGCGACCATCACGGCGACATCGGGAGGAGCAAACGCAACCGCCGTTCTGATCGTTCAAACGTCGACGGTCGCGTCCTTGACGCTCAATCCTTCGACGATCATCGGTGGAAACTCCTCGACGGCGACAGTCACTTTGAGCGGCCCCGCGCCGGTTGGCGGTACGGTCGTGACGATCGCTAATCAGTGGCCGACCTATGTGACCGTCCCGGCGACCTGCACGGTGCCAGCCGGAGCGACGAGCACGACGTTTACAGTTTCGACGCCGCAGATGTATATGGTTCCGTTCACGAACCTGATCACGGCGACCGTTGCAGGTTCCAGCCAGAATGCCACGCTTACCGTCGCGACGTATGCTCTGGAGTATGTGACGGTGAATCCCACTTCGATTGCGGCGGGGGGAACGTCGACCGGTACGGTCACGCTCTGGTCGGCCGCGCCTACCGGAGGATGGACGATTTACCTTCTCAGCGGGAACCCTAGCTTCGTCGGACTGCCGGCGTCCGTCACGGTTCCTGCCGGCGCTACAACGGCCAACTTCACAATCACGGTCCAGCCGAACAGTCCGAGTCTGAACTGCCTGATCAGTGCCCACGATCCGGTGATCTACCATAGCGTCTCGCTTGCAGTGACCGGTGATTCGATCGCGAGCGTTTCGGTGAATCCCACTTCGATTATCGGCGGAGGAACTTCGACCGGCACCGTAACACTCAAGTCGGCCGCCCCAACCGGAGGTTGGCCGGTGAACCTCTCGGTCGGTGTGCCCAGTATCTTGAGTGTTCCGGCAACCGTTACGGTTCCTGCCGGCGCCACGAGCACGAACTTCACGATAACAGCCGTTCAGACCGGGAATTCGTACACCTCGGGCGTCTATGCCACCGACGGAAACTCGAGCCAGAGCACGTCGCTGACGATCGTCGGATATCGGGTCGTGTCTCTGACGCTAAGTCCATCCACCATCCTCGGAGGGACGTCGTCGACGGCTACCGTGACGCTTAGCAACCCGGCGCCTACGGGTGGGATGGTCGTGAACATGACGAACCAATACCCTACCTATGTGTCTTGCCCCGCTACGGTCACCGTTGCTGCTGGAGCCACGAGCGCGACGTTCACTGTGTCGACATCACAGTTATACGAAGTACCGTTCACCAATATCATTACTGCGTCTGTCCAAGGCACGAGCCAAAGCGCCACTCTGACTGTATCTACCTATGCTTTGGCGACGGTCACGTTCAGTCCGCCAACTGTTGTGGCGGGCAATTCGTCGACGGGAACCGTCAGTCTCTGGGGACCGGCTCCGGTTGGTGGATGGACGATTTCGCTTGTGAGCACCAGCCCGACTTATGTGTCGGTCCCGCCTTCGATCACGGTCCCTGCGGGAGCGACGTCAGCGACGTTCTTAACGACAACGAGCCCCAACAGCCCGGCGATGTCCGCATTGATCAGCGCTCACGATTCGGTTATCTATCACAGCGGTAACTTAAACGTAATCGGCGATTCCATGACGGGACTGTCACTGAACCCTACAACGATCGGTGGCGGTGGGAGTTCGACTGGCACGGTCACGTTAGCCGGTCCAGCGCCGTCCGGTGGCTGGGCCGTCCGTTTGGCGGCAGGAGTTCCAAGCATCGTCAACCTCCCGTCGACAGTAACTGTGCCGGCTGGCGCGACAAGCGTCACGTTCCCGATATCCGCAAAGCAGACGTCCACGACGTATACGTCCGGCATCTACGCGACGGATGCCAACTCTGCGCAGAGTGCGTCGTTGACTATAGTCGGCGATCAGATAGTGAGTCTAACCCTGAACCCCACGTCGATTGGAGGAGGTGGAACCTCTACAGGAACGATTACGCTACGGTCAGCTGCCCCGTATGGCGGCTGGACGGTCAACCTATCGGCCGGTGTTCCTAGCATTGTCTCGGTTCCGGCAACGGTCGTCGTTCCGGCGGGATCGATCAACGTCAATTTCACAATTTCGGCGAAGGAAACATCGGCTACCTATACCTCGGGGATCTATGCGACAGACGGCAACTCGGCCCAATCGGCAGCGCTGACAGTTGTCGGAGATGCAATCGCGAGTTTGACGGTCAATCCGTCGTCGATCGGTGCGGGAAGCTCGACGACGGGGACGATCACGCTCAGGTCAGCTGCGCCCTATGGTGGCTGGACGGTGGGGATCACGGTCGGCATTCCCAGTTTGGTCACCGTGCCTGCTACGGTCGTTGTTCCGGCCGGCGCTACAAGCGTCAACTTCACAATCTCGACGAAAATCACGTCCGGAACTTACACTTCGGGTGTCTATGCGTCCGACGGCAATTCTGGCCAGTCGGCCAGTGTTACTTTCGCAGGGGACCAAATCACGGGCTTGTCGGTAAGCCCGGCTAGCGTCACCGGGGGAAGTGGTTCGACGGGCACGATCACGCTGAAGTCGCCGGCGCCGGTTGGAGGCTGGCTCGTATCGTTGTCGGTAGGCGTTCCGAGCATCGTCGGGGTTCCCGCAACTGTCCTGATCCCGGCCGGCTCGTCGTCCGCGACGTTCCCGATCACGACAAAGGCAGTCTCCTCGAATCTTAATATCGGCATCTATGCTGTCGACGGCACGTCCGGGGGGAATACCGCGCTGGCGGTCACGCACTAGCAATGGTTGCTTAGGCGATAAGGGGAGGAGGCGAAATTCCGCATGACCGCAGCCCCCGTAGCCGCTGCCTCCGTGGCAGCGCAAAGAATTCGACAAATAGAATCCCCTCGCCTCGTCGCCTGATACAGAGCGAGTCGCCTTGCCTGAGGGGCGGTTCGCCTGGCCCCGAGAGCAGAGGGCCGTGCGCAAGACGTCGATCACGGATAGGACTATTGGGCCAGTGATAGGCCCGAATTAAGCAGAATTCAAGGCAATTGGCGAGTTTCGTATTTTGTCACGCTGTTGTCACGCCAATATCACGGGATTCGTGTTAGCTAGGTGCATCTTGATGCGTCTACTTCGTTTCCTCCTGCCACTTTGGGCGATCGCCCTTTCGCTGAATGCGTTCGCTCAATCACGACTGACGGCTCAACCTCACGCCCGGCCCAATCCGGCTTTGAGCCGGGAATCGGCCATCCGGGGTCACCGCCGGGGATACCAGATTGGGGCGCCTTGGCCGAAATTCCAGGCGAACGGCTCCAATACGGGGCTTGGAACGGGTGGAGGAAGCAACGGGCTTGTGTACTGGGCGAACGAACCAAGCGAAAGCTCATTTTCATCGCCCGTCGTAGGAGCCGATGGCACGATTTACATTTCCGGCTATATCAGCGGCAACTTGTACTCGCTCGGCTCCGACGGGGCCCTGAATTGGACGAGCCCGACCGGAGATTGGCAACTGACTACTCCGTGCATCGGTGCGGACGGCACCATCTACACTTCGGGCGCGAGCGGCGGTGTTTTTGCGACCAGCCCGGCAGGGTCCCTGATTTGGAGCTATTCGACGGGAACGTACAACCTGTCCGCCACCGCCATCGGTTCCGACGGTTCGATCTATGTGGGCGGTGGTAATGGCACGGTCTATGCGGTGAGTTCGGCCGGAGCGCTCGAATGGACTTGCTCTACTGGCGACCGATTCCTCTCTAGTCCCGCTATCGGCGCGGATGGGACGATCTATGTGACCGGCGGGAACGGAGGCGTGTATGCGGTGACCTCGGCCGGTTCGATCGCGTGGAGTCACCACACTGGCGAAAGCTATCTATCACCGGCCTCGATCGGTGCGGATGGAACGATCTACGTCGGCGGACCGTCAAGTGGACTCTATTCCATTAGCACTTCGGGCTCCGTCAATTGGACGACGAGTGCCGGCTACCAGAACTATTTGTCTTGCCCGGCGGTTGCTCCGGACGGGACGATCATTGTGAAGGGCGACGACGGCGGAGTCTATGCCATACGCCCCAACGGCTCGAAACGTTGGCACTACTACACGAACGACTCAGCCCAAGATTACACGACTCCGGTCTCCTCGCCTGCCATCGGCTCAGATGGCTCGGTCTACGTTGTCGGAACCGGATCGAAAGGCGGAATTTACGGCCTCGATCAGTACGGCAATTTGGTTTGGAAGCACCTTACATCCGATGCAAGCTTGTCCTCTCCGGCAATCGGCGCGGTTGGAACCGTGTACGTCGGGACGGGTGGCGGATACGGAGTCGGGGGCGGGACGGGCAGTATTCTGGCGATTGGAACCGAGGTAAACACCGTTCCAGTCAGTGGCCTGACCGTCAATCCGGATACGGTTACCGGAGGTGACACTTCAACCGGTACCGTAACCCTTAGTTCGCCTGCTCCGTCAGGCGGGGATATCGTCGCCCTTGTCAGCGGAGATCTTTCTGTCATCGTTCCTCCGTTCGTGGCGGTCCCCGGTGGCGCCACGACAGCAGATTTCAATATTCTGACGAAGCCTGTGTCGACAAACACGGCAGTTATCATTACGGCGACTTCCGGCGGCGCCAATGCGACCGCCACACTTACAGTTCAGACCGCATCCCCGATCCTGGTCACACTTAATCCGAGTTCGGTTCCGGGCGGCGGCGCATCGACCGCGAACGTGACCCTCAATGGCGTTGCCGGCCCTTCGGGAGATGTTGTCAACCTCCAGACGTCGGATTCCACCATTGCCGTTACTCCGGCAACCGTGACAGTTCCGGCGGGAGCACTTTCGACGACCTTTCCGGTCACAGCACTATCATCGGGAACGACGCAGACAGTGCTTGTTATGGCAACCCTCAACGGGACAGCATCGGCAACGCTGACAGTCACGCCGGGAGGGCTGCAAGGGGTTTCAACTTCGCAGTTGAGTATCGTTGGCGGAGACTATCCGAATGGAACGGTGACGCTCTACACGCCCGCACCGGCAGGTGGATCGGTCGTTACCCTCAGCACGGACAACCCCCTTGTTGTCGTGCCTTCTACGGTAACAGTCGCGGCAGGTAACACGACGGCGTCCTTCGTGGTTCAGACCTTCGGAGTAGATGCGAATACGCCAGTTACGATCACGGCGACGTTGGGGTCAACAACCAAGAACTGCGTCCTTACACTTCTTCCCGCGTCCGCCTTGTGGGTGACCGTATCTCCGAATACCGTCGTTGGCGGATCGTCCACAACGGTTACCGGCACTTTAAAGCTGAACGGGAAGGCGGGCCCATCGGGAGTGGTCGTCAGTCTCGCAAGTTCGAACACGTCGTCGGCTTCGGTCCCGGCTACCGTGACAGTTGCCGGCAGTACCTCGAGCGTTCAGTTCCCGGTCACGACCTACTCAGTGGCATCGCAGCAACCGGTTACGATATCGGGGACGGCAAATACGACGGTATCGACATCGCTAACTGTCAACCCGGGAAGCATTGTGTCGGTGAGCGTAACTCCGACCGCTATCGTCGGCGGAGACAGCCCGAATCCGGGCGTCGTTACGATCAGCGTTCCGGCCCCCGCCTCCGGCATTGTTGTCAATCTGAGCACCAACAGCCCTTATGTCACCGTTCCCGCCACCGTGACGGTCGCTGGTGGAGCGACCACCGGAACGTTCAGCGTCAAGACTTTGGGAGTCGACGTCAGTACCCCCACGACGATAACCGCGACGTTTGGGGCAAGTACAAAGACGTGTAACCTAACCCTGCTGCCTACGTCCGCTCTCTCGGTCACGGTATCGCCCACTGTCGTGGTCGGCGGTTCTGCGACGACGGTAACGGGAACGGTCCACCTGAACGGCAAGGCCGGTCCATCTGGGGTCGTAGTGACACTCTCAAGCTCAATTGCGTCGGCAGCGACTCTTCCGGCTACGGTAACAGTACCGGCCGGCGCAGGAACCGCCCAGTTCCCGGTTACGACCTACTCCGTGACATCGCCAAAGGGGGTGACGCTCAGCGCAACCGCCACGACGACGGTCTCGACAGGTCTCACGGTCAATCCTCCAGGCGGACTCTCCAGTATCAGCATCTCTCCCTCTTCGATTGTTGGCGGAGACAGCCCGAACGGCGGCACCGTGACGCTGAATGCTCCGGCCCCTGCAGGCGGCGCCGTTGTGACGCTGAGTTCAGCCAACAGCTCACTCGTAAGCGTGCCCGGTTCGGTGACGGTCGCCGCTGGATCAGCGACCGCCACTTTCGCCGTAACGACCGGCGGAATAAGTGCAACTACCCAAGTTGTCGTTACTGGCACCTACCTGGTATCGCAGTCATGCACTGAGACGCTACTTCCCGCTTCGGCATACTCTCTCGCTGTTTCGCCTACAACCGTTATTGGTGGTACGGCAACGACCGTAACCGGGCTCTTCCACCTAAACGGCAAGAGCGGGCCGGGCGGCGCTGTTGTCAGCCTGTCCAGTTCCAACACCTCTGCAGCCTCGGTTCCCGCGACGGTTACGGTCGCGGCTGGAACGGGCTCAATCACGTTCCCGGTGACGACCTATGCTGTCTCCTCGGATCAGTCGGTGACGCTTTCTGCGTCCTATAACGGAGTGACCGTGACGGCATTGCTGACGGTCAAGCAGGGCTCGATCGTGACTATCAAGATCAACCCTTCCGCAATCGTGGGTGGCGATAGCCCTCAAGGCGGAGTGGTGACGCTCAACGCTCCGGCTCCAGTTGGAGGCGCATCGGTTACCCTCTCCTCTGCGAATAGCGGGCTCGTGGGAGTTCCTGCTTCAGTTACGGTTGCGGCGGGGTCAACCACGGCGAGCTTCCCGGTTACGACCGGAGGCGTAGACGTCACGACCCAAGTTGTTGTCACCGGCATGTACGGCGGATCCGCGACCTGCACGCAGACGCTGAATCCAGCGTCGGCGCTTTCGCTCACGGTCAACCCGACGAGCGTGGTTGGAGGACCGACGGTTACGGTCACCGGGCTCTTTCACTTGAACGGCAAGAGCGGCCCAAGCGGGGCTGTGATCAGCCTGTCAAGCTCGAATACTTCCGCCGCAACCGTTCCGGCAACCGCGACAGTCGCCCCTGGGACCGGTTCGATCACGTTCCCGATCACGACCTATGCGGTTGGATCGAGCCAATCGGTGACGATCTCGGCAACATACAACGGCATGACGGTGACGGCAACGCTCCTCGTAACTAACGTCATCACCTAATCTGCAGGGCCATCGCAGCGACCGACTCGGCCCATAGGCCGAGTCGGTCGTGCTTGCGCCAGATCGCGCTGCTCGGTTGGCTACGACCATAGCGCTATCGGCACTCGTGACTCAAAGACGGATGAGCGGGGAAACTGAATGGAACGGCTTGTCCTTCGGAACGGTCGTGACTTTTACCGGGTCCGTTGCCACAGTAGTGGCAGAACCAATGTCGGTCAAGGGGCCAGGTTGAAATGCGCATGCAACATTCAGCGTCTCGACACTGTCAGTGGGTACTACCCAAAGCATCACGGTCACTGCAACGAACCAAGGCAAGTCGTCCACGACGACTCTGACCGTCAACCCGTAGGGGCGCTTTGCACTAGGCGATGGCGCAAATGGGCGAAAGTGGCGGGGTGGGGGAGGCAACTCACCCACCCCGCCTAAGCGATCTTGCTCGTGCCAGTGTCTATTCGCCTCGTCGCCTGGCGCGGAGAGTCCCCCCTTATCGCCTCGCCCGAAACCCTTTACTTGTTAAGTGATACAGGATCATGATTTAGCCGATGGCATCAAAAGTCCATTCTGTAATCTGTAACATAGTGTTGTAGGCAAAAATGATATTATTGGGCCATGCAACGAACCCGACTTGCGACGATGCTCATGTCGATCGTTCTGGCCCTTTCTTCTTTTGGCCAAACCAACTCCTTCAACCGGAAACCAGATCCGGACGGCCTCGTAATCGCGAAACGGATAGTCCACAAGGACTACCAGACGAATGCGATTTGGCCCAAATTCCACGGTGACAATCGGAACACTTCGCAAAGCCCCTATGGGGGATCTAACGGCCAAATAAGGTGGCAGGTCCAAACCGGCTTCTTTGTTTCGTCGTCGCCCGCAATCGGAGCTGACGGGACGGTTTACATCGGTTCGGACGACAATCATCTATACGCGATCTATCCAGATGGAAACCTGAGGTACAAGGCGACCTTCCCGCAATGGGTTTATTCGTCGCCTGCGATTTCGAGCGATGGATATGTCTACGTAGGCTGCGAAGATGGCTGGCTCTATGCCGTGGATTCACTCGGTAATGTCAATCAAGTTGTCAAGTCGCATGGGCAGATCCTATCGTCCCCTGCCATAGACTCATCGGGTCGCATCTTCTTTGGGAGCGAGGACAGTTACGTCCACTGCGTGTATGGGGGCAATTGGCAATGGTCATATCAAACGGGGGGTGAGGTCGACGCATCGCCGGCGATCGGACCGGACGGCACCGTTTACATCGGATCGATGGATGGCTATCTCTATGCCCTCAGTCCCACCAACGGCCATCTGAACTGGCGCTTTCAGACTGGATACCTCATTTTGGGCGCTGCGGCGGTCGGGGCGGATGGAACGATCTATGTGGGGTCGTACGATGGCTACTTCTATGCGATCAATCCCGATGGATCACAGAAGTGGCGCTATTTCGTTGGCAACCTGATATTCGCCGCTCCTTCGATCGCGCCCGACGGGACGATCTATATCGGGGCCTACGACAACCGTATGTACGCATTTAGGCCGGACGGAACGGTCAAATGGACCTTCTTGACCGGCGGAACCATTAACTCTGCGCCAGCGATCGGGGCGGACGGGACGATCTATTTCGGATCCTGTGACAGTAACCTGTACGCTCTAGATTCGAACGGCAATCTGCTTTGGCAGTTTCCGACCGGCTACAACATCTACTCCAATCCGGCGATCGGGCCGGACGGCACCGTCTACTTCGGCTCTTGGGACTGCTGTATTTACGCGCTCGGGACAAGCGTCAACACCATCCCGGTTGCGGGCGTCGCGGTCAATCCGACATCGGTGCCAGGTGGGACATTTGCGGTGGGCACGGTGACGATTTCGTCCCCGGCTCCTAAGGGAGGGGATTTGGTCATGCTATCGGCCACTGACACCAATGCGAGCGTTCCACCGTTCGTGACAGTACCGGCAGGGGCCACCCAGGTGACTTTCAATGTGACGACCAAGGCGGTCTCCTCTTCCGACATCGTCGTCATCACCGCGAAGTCCGGCAGCGCAAGCGCCAACACTGGCTTGACCGTCCAGCCTGCCTTCGTCAGCGCACTCGGTTTGTTCCCGACGATCATCGGAGGCGGAGGCACGTCGACGGGAACCGTCACCCTTTCTGGGCCGGCGGGGCCGTCGGGGAATGTGGTGACCCTCACCAGTTCGAACACCGCGGTCGCAACCGTTCCGTCGACCGTTACCGTGGCGGCCGGAAAAACGAGCGCGACGTTCACGGTCACCGGCCTCGATGGTCCGGGGTCTCAGACTTCAACGATAACAGCTACCGGAGGCGGGCAGACCGCGACGGCAACGATCACGGTGAATCCGGAGACGCTGTTGAGTGTCTCGGCCTCCCAGTTGTCGATCGTCGGCGGCGACTTTCCAACTGGAAAGGTGACTCTATCGGCCCCTGCGCCTGCCGGCGGCGACATCATTCTTCTCTCATCAAACGATCCATGCGTTACGGTGCCCGCGACCATAACGATTGCCGGTGGGTCGACGAGCACGACGTTCACGGTCGTCACGGCGGGTGTCGATACGAACCATGCGGTTACGATCGCCGCACAGTTTGGAAGCGCCATCAAGTCGTGCGGTTTGTTCGTAACACCGGCATCGGTCATGTCGATGACGATCAACCCCTCAAGCGTAGTCGGCGGTTCGATGGCAGTCGTCACCGGAACCATAAACCTAAACGGTAAGGCGGGACCCTCTGGTACGGTGGTCAACCTTGCCAGTTCCGATCCGAACGTGGTTATCGTGGCGTCAAGCGTGACGGTCGCGCCGGCAAGCGCGCACGCCACGATTGGATTTTGGGTCAACTCGGTGAATGTTTCAGAGACGGTGACCGTCATTGCTTCGAACCCGGGAGGCAGCGCACAGGCGAATCTTACGGTGAATCCCGGTGTGATCACTAGCGTCGCCAGTTCACAACCTTCGATCGTCGGCGGAGACTATCCCAACTTGACGGTGGCGATCAGCGTTCCGGCTCCCGGAGGCGGCGCCGTCATTAGCCTTGGTTCGAACAATCCGGCGATCCAACCGCCTGCAACCGTGACCATACCGGCGTACTCCAAGTTCATAACCGTTCCGCTGCCCACGCTCGGAGTGGATGCGACGACGTCCGGAACGATCACGGCCACGTACGGTTTAAGCACCAAGACCTGTAATCAGAGTCTGGTTCCTGCCGTCGTGATGGCGGTAAACGTGACGCCCAATGCGGTGGTCGGCGGCATTTCTGCGGTTACCGGCAAGGTGGATCTTAACGGCAAGGCGGGTCCCTCGGGAATCATCGTGACATTGACCAGTTCGTTGCCCGGCGCCGCCAGCGTTCCGGCAACGATCACTATCCCGGCGGGGGCGGCTCACGGCACGTTCGCCGTCACGACCTTCACTGTCGGCGCCGCGCAGTCGGTGACGGTAACGGCGTCCAGCCAAGGAGGTTCGGCTACCACTACTTTGACCGTGAATCCAGATGGGTTGATCGGATTCACGGTGGCGCCGTCATCCATCGTCGGTGGCGACTTCCCAACGGGGACGGTGACGTTGAGTGCGGCCGCGCCTCTAGGAGGAACGGTTGTGAGCCTGGCATCCTCCAGTACGAGCATCGTTCCGCCTGCCACGGTGACAATTCCGGCGGGAAGCGCGTCGGCGAACTTCCTGGTTCCGACTCTTGGCGTCGACGGCATTACTCCGGTTACGCTGACCGCGACGTTGGGAACCATCTCCATAAACTTCTCAGAGGCTCTCGTTCCTGCATGGGTCCTGTCGGTGACGACGGTCCCGAGTACGGTAAAGGGAGGGGCGAACGTTACTGGAACGATCGTCTTGAACGGGAAGTCTGGGCCGTCGGGAACGGTCGTTTCGTTGACCAGTTCAAACGCGGGCGTGGCTTCGGTTCCGGCGACGGTGACGGTGCCGGCGTTAAGCTCCCACGTATCGTTCACCATCACGACCTCGACGGTGGTTGTTTCGCAGGCAGTGACAATCACTGCGACAAACCAAGGGAAGTCGTCAACTTCAACGCTGACCGTCACGCCGTAGTCCAACTCGAAGTCCCGCGGGGCCCTGCCCTGCGGGACGTATTTGTCCATAATCGGACATCGAATCCTGCCCAGCACCCCAACGCATCGACAATCTGCATGCGCTTCGCGCCGTCTCTGCGTTGCTCATCGTGTGTTTCCATTTGGGCATCCTGTTTCATCGGGTGGGCTTGCCGACTTTCGGCCTATTCGGGATCGACCTGTTCTTCGTGCTTTCCGGCTTCGTCATGATTGAATCAACGAGGAACGGGCGTCGGTCTCCGCGTTCCTTTCTTGCGCGCCGAGTCATACGAGTCGTTCCGGCCTATTGGCTGGCGACCGGATTGGTGCTTTCATATAGGGGGATTTCCGGACATTCGACCAGCATCTCGGCGATCCTGAAAGCGCTTTTCTTCATACCGACCGGATCGCCGGAACGCGGATTCGTACCCGTCCTGCAGGTCGGATGGACCCTCAACTACGAGATGGCGTTCTACGTCTTGTTTGCTGGGGCTCTGGGTTTCGCCGGATGGTTGACGACGCGCCTCACCGTGGCGGATGGGAAAGCGTCGAGTCGTACTTGGATCCTTGCGGTGGCGGCCCCGGTGGTCTTTGGGCTCGTGACCGCAGTGGTCTTTGGACGTATGGCAACTCCGCCTTCGAATTCGCTGGCGGCGTTCTTTACGGATCCATTGGTGCTCGACTTCGCGCTGGGGGTTTTGGCCGCCGTGGCCATTGGTCGAACGGATGTCGAGATGGCCCGCCGATGGGCTTGGCCGGCTAGTGCGGTGGCCGCTTCGTCGTTTCTTGCCGTCCTATGCGAACCGGACTACCAGGAGCACCTTTTGCGGCTTGCCTTAATTGGTGTGCCATGCGCTCTGGTAGTGGCGGCACTCGCGGTAATGGAACGATCGGGTCTGCGGATCCGCCGCCCTTGGCTGTTAGGTCTAGGCGACGCAAGTTACTCGATCTACTTGATCCACCTGTTTGTCACCGAGCGAGCCATCCATTGGGCGAAGGGGTCCGATCTTGGATTTGCAGCGACGATAGCGTTGGTTGGATCTGCCATCGCCGCCTCTTGCCTCGCAGGATTGATCTTCCATAGGGCAGTGGAGCGTCCGATCACCGCCTGGCTCGGGTCGAAGCGGGGCTCAGACTCTAGGGCGCCAGCATCGCCGTAACCACATCTACCTTGATCGAGTGTCCGAGTTGACCCAGCATGGAGTTCCCGGAACGGGAAGTCGACAATGGCCCGGTGGTCGAGGAACCCGGTAGAGACTTGCGTGCCGATTCACCACTTGAAGCGTCGTTCTGCCGTCATTGGCGACTAGGTTCGATTGCCCTAAGGATGGCTAGATCCGCTCTCTCGTAACTTCTTGAGCCGTTCCAAAACCTCCAAGAGGTTGTCGCCGCTTGAGTAGATGAAGTTAGTGAATCGCCATGCTCCGTGGCGGCTTTCCACCTTCGCGAACACGGCCGGTTTGGTGGCGGATGCGCCATGAACGCCGACCAAGTAGCTTCCTCGCGACGCGACCGGCGTTCCTGCGACATATCGGAGCTCCGGATCCTGGCTATTCAGAAACGGGTCAAAGTCCAAGCCTACGATCTCGCCGGTCGACTTCGCCTGGGCGTTCACGTCGGCGCGAAGCGCCCGGCGCAAAGCGGGGCTGAACGAGGCGGTCTTGGCCTTGAGCGCGAGGTTCCAGGCCGGACCTGCCTTGGCGCTCATTGCCCTCGGCGAGTACCAATCGTAGAACCGCTGCACGAACCTGCGTGCCGCTCGCGTATCTGGCGATTGTGCCGCCATGCAAGTGCCGATCGTAACGAGACAGGTAAGCGCCAGCGCATTCCAACGCATTCGGTTTGCTTTCATCCGGGGTCCTCTCCGATCGTAGCTCCGAAACGGATCAAACTCAATGGACGTTCCTGACGAGCCGTTAGTATCGATCGACAGTGGCGAAAGGAAGGCGAGGGAGCGCGCACGTCGGTCCGTAGCCGATCTGCGAGTTGGGTGGGAATCAGTATTCGCGCTCCCTCGCCTCCAGCGCAGCGGTGGGGGGAGAGCAACTTCAGGGTTTCGCCAGAATCTCCTCCTGCTGGAAAGTGTACGCGGTGACATGGGAACTCCTGACATAGAAACCGCTACTGTCAAGTGGCATGAACTGACCAATACTAAACAGGCGTTAGGTGACGAACTCGAATAGTGCTAGAGATTGAAGTAGAAAAATGACGGCAGAAATATCCCAGATCCTGATCCTGCATGGGAGCCCTTCCGATTGTGACGAGGTCCGAGGCTGCATCGATCGGCTTGGCGATAACTATCATTACGTCTTCACGACGTGCCGCGCCGAATTCGAAAAAGCCGCGGGAGCGAGACGGTGGGACATGATCATCTGCTGCGCTGACATGCCGGACTACGACATTGCCAATTGCCTGTTGTTCTTGCGCTCCGTGTCAAACATCGCGCCGGTGCTTGTCGTGTCGTCGGTGCCGTCGAATGAGGTCTGCGACCGCGTATTCGAGCTTGGGGCATGGGATTACATCACTCCTCGCGGATATCCGCGGCTGCCCTGGACGATCAAGAACTTGATCAAAGACTCCCGCCTTCAAGATCGAATGGTCCTAGTCGAGGCCCAGCATGTTCGGCTATTCGACGAAGCGCCGTACGGAATTGTTTTGATCGACCGCGATGGGACGCTCCTCCAAGCCAACACTGAGGTTTCGAATCAGGTTTTGTATAGCCCCAGCGAACTCGTGGGGAAGTCCATATTCGAGTTCGTCCCGGCAGGCGACCGAGCGCTTTTCGAAGCTCGTTTCGCCGAGTCGTTCAGCCTGCCTCATCCGCGGGAGGTCAGCTACCGTGGAGAAGCCCAGGTGCTTCGGAAGGACGGCACTACCTTTCCGGCCGAAGTCTCCGTCCGGTCTATGCCCGAACCGGAGTCTCACCTGACGATTGCCCGAATAAGCGACCTCACGGACAAGAAGGCGCTCGAACTAAGTTTGTCTCGTACCGACCGCTTGACCGCCATCGGCAAGTTCGCCGGTGGCATTGCTCATGATTTGAACAACGCGCTCGCACCGGTTCTGATGGCCATCGAGTTGCTCATCTTGCAGCAGTCGGAGCCCAATTCGCTTCTCGACACCGCCAAGATCGGAGCCTCGCGCTGCCGGGATCTGCTGCGTGAACTGCTGACCTACTCGCGAGGAGGCGCGATCGACCCGGAGCGGATCGACACATCGGCACTGCTCGTGCGGTTCCGTGACCTGGTTCAACCGCGCCTCGATGCGAGGATCGACCTACAGATATCGACTCCCGAAGGGCTGAGCGATCTTTGGGGCGATCCCACTCAGATCCTACAGGTGCTCACGAATCTGGCCCACAACGGCGCCGATGCGATGCCGAACGGAGGATGTTTGACTCTTTCAGCAGAGGACGTCTATGTCGATGAAAGATCGGCGCCAAATCTCCATTGTCTCCATGTCGGAGGTTACGTGAGGTTCACGGTCGCGGACACGGGTCTGGGTATCGAAAGCAAGGACATTGCCCAGATCTTCGAGCCGTTTTTCACGACCAAGAAGCACGGCAAGGGCATGGGCTTGGGGCTCTCGATCGTGTCGAGCATCGTCGAGAGCCATTACGGGCAAATCGACGTGGCGTCCGTACCAGGGAAGGGAACTACCTTCACAATTCACCTGCCAGTTGCCTCAAAGGTCGGGGTCCCATCCGTTTCTCCGGCGCTTGATGTAGCAGTTGCCAAGGCGCGAGACACCATACTCGTTGTGGACGACGACCCAGGCGCTCGAAGCGCGATCATGAATGCGGTGACCGCCTTGCACTGGAACGTTCTCAGCGCAAACGACGGGATGCAAGCGCTAAATACGATCGAAAACAGTGTCGAGAGGCTATCCTGCATGGTCACCGACCTGAGAATGCCGGGAATGGACGGGGTGGAACTCACGAAGGTCGTCAAGGAGAAATGGCCGGAGCTACGGGTGGTTGTCGTGAGCGGCGATTTCTGGCCCGGGAGCGCCAATGAGTTGAGGGACCTGGGAGTTCATACGCTGCTGCAGAAGCCGGTGTCGCTGGTAGCGTTGATGTCCGCTTTGCCCCCCGACTTGCGGTCGGATTGATCTCAATCTCATGCCGCGACTCTTAGGTGACCCTGAAAATCACGACGGAAGATCCGACGCGTTGTGCCGAACTGAACATCGACTCATGGAAACAGTATTAGTCGACCGAGTGTCTGAGTTGCGTATGGCAACAGAAAGTGAGAATACGTTCTTTGCTCCTCCCCAGAGAGACACGCTAGAGATCGTCGGCGACGCGTCTCGTCTGGTTTCGGGCGGACAGATTGCCCAGGATATCTTGGACGCGATTCCCGATCTCGCTATGATCCTTAACGATAAGCGCCAGATCGTCGCGGCGAATCAGCAATGTCTGAGCGCACTGAACCTGCTTTCGAAGGAACAACTGCTTGGTAAGCGGCCGGGCGAGGCCGTGAACTGCATTCACGTCGGTCAGGGACCCAACGGATGTGGGACGTCGGTGGCCTGCCGGGAGTGCGGGGCCGCCAAGGCGATTCTCAACTGCCTGAAGACCCACGATTCAGCCCAATACGAATGCCGGATCACCTCTCGAACCTCGGACGTGGATTCCTCCTTGGACTTCCTGGCCAAAGCGAGTTACGTGAGGATCGGCGAATATCCGCTTGTGCTGTTGGTGCTTCGGGATACCAGCGCCGAGAAGCGCAAGGAAGCACTGGAGCGGCTCTTTTTCCATGATGTCCTCAACACGGTTGGCGGCATGATCGGGCTTGCCGACCTCATGATAACCGTAAGCGCCGATCAATCCACGGAATACGCGCACCTGATTCACCACCTTGCGGAAAACGTGGCCGAGGAGATCACTGCCCATCGAAACCTGATGATGGCGGAAAAGGGGACCCTACAGATCGACCCAGTCAACGTCAACGTCAGCGACATGCTGCATGAGATCGCCGAAGGCCTCGCCTATCACCCCATCAGCAAGGGGCTGATCATCGAGGCCGAGGTCGATCCGGACTGCAACCTGGTGACCGACAAGGTCTTGGTGCGACGGATCGTCAGCAACCTGACCAAGAACGCGCTCGAGGCGAGCAAGCGGGGATCTGTCATCAGGCTGTCCGCCGCCACCACCCGCATCGGCGTCTCCATCAAGGTCTCGAACCCCGGGGAGATCCCGCAGCATGTCCAGAGCCAGTTGTTTAAGCGCTCATTCAGCACGAAGGGCTCTGCCGGCAGAGGTCTTGGCACTTACAGTATCAAGCTTTTTGCGGAGCGGTACCTCCATGGCAATGTCGGCTTTGTCAGCTCGCCTGAAGGTGGCACGGAGTTCACCGTCGATTTGCCATCGCTTGGCCAGACGACCGCCGAGATCTGATCTGTCGAATTCAGGCCGCGTCGGCGCCCGGGCTGGTGCGGCTCGGCTCAGATAAGGTCAAAGATTTGAAGCGGCACGTCGGTCATTTCGTTGCCCGACTTCAATAACTCGACTCGCAGCTGCTCGACAATGGAAATCACCGCCCACCGGCCCTGCATATCTCTATCGAACGGCTCGTGTCCCATCGACAGCATGAGCTCGAATTCGTCGTAGTGGTTCCGAAGGATCGCGCCATAGATCTCAAGGGCGTGAGCCTTATCCATGGTGGCTACGTCGGCGTTGTTGTCGGTCAATGCGGTTCTCCGACCCAAAGGATACTGCAGTAATCCTCGGTTCGCTCGTGACCCTTTTCCGTCAGATTCCCCACGCCAAAGCCCGCTCCGGCTATCCCGTAGGGATTCTGTACCCTAGCCCCTGGTTGCCCAAAGGGCAACCAGGGGCCTGGGGCTAGGGTAGCGACGACAAGAGGCCGAGGGCGAAAGCCCGTTCCGGCTATCCCGTAGGGATTCTGTACGCTAGCCCATGGTTGCCCAAAGGGCTACCATGGGACTGGGGCGACCGACTAGGGTAGCGACGACAAGAGGCCGAGGGCGAGAGCCCGCTCCGGCTATCCCGTAGGGATTCCGTATCCTAGCCCCTGGTTGCCCAAAGGGCAACCAGGGGACTGGGGCTAGGGTAGCGACGACAAGAGGCCGAGGGCGAAAGCCCGCTCCGGCTATCCCGTAGGGATTCTGTACGCTAGCCCATGGTTGCCCAAAGGGCTACCATGGGACTGGGGCGACCGACTAGGGTAGCGACGACAAGAGGCCGATGGCGAAAGCCCGCTCCGGCTATCCCGTAGGGATTCTGTACGCTAGGTACGCAGGACACGCGGCGTTGCTCGGGGGTGCAAGTCCCCTACGGCCTTGGAAAAGGGGCCGGTAGCAAAGGCAAGGGCTTTCCCG
>JARLGV010000071.1 GCA_031292555.1 Fimbriimonas sp. | reverse complement strand
CCGACTTGCCGGCACTCACCTCGTTCAATATCCGAACGATCTGCTCTTCAGTAAATCTCGATTTCTTCACAGTGCTCCTCGATTTAGATTATCGGGGAGAACTCTAATTTACGCGTCTTCATTTACGGGGGGCAGACCAACAGCATTACGGGACGAGAAGTCTTTCTCCCCTTAAGAGCCTGGCGAGCCTGAAGAGACTGGGCATACGACAGGGGAGACTGGATGATATTTCCGATATTGTCGAGCTGGAGTCACTCAAGACCCTGCGACTCCTTATGCTCCGGAACCTCAACGATATCCGGCCGCTTGCGTTGTGCCCAGCGGTTGAGGCGATTAGTTTGCAGGGGACCAAAGGGTTTTCGGCGTTGAGTCCGATTTCGCACATCAAGTCGCTGCGCGCCATCAGTCTCGAAGGCTGCGGTGATATCGAATCACTGGCTCCCTTGGCCGAATGCAAGCGACTGGAACTAGTGAATTTTCAAGGCAATACGAACATTCTAGATGGGGACTTGTCGCCTCTGTTTCAGCTGCCCGACCTAAAGGCTGCTTGGTTTGGTAATCGAAGGCATTACAGTCATAAGGCAGAGGAGCTCCCGACCTATCACTACAAGCCCGGCGAATATCCGCTGTAGGAGAACATCTCCCAGGATTGTCGGCGAAAACATTACGAAGAGCTTGTCATGACCCTCTCTAAAAACCTCCTACGCACCGGCGCAAGAGCTTATGGTCGCTAGTTTCCAGCAGGAAAGCCACCCACAGGCAATGGCTCACATCGACCAACGAGAACGTTCGTGCGCAAGTCATCGACATTCGCCAGTATGTGCGCCGGGACGAACATCCGGCGGCTACAGGCACTGGACGGCGACCAATACCATTGAAGAATACTACGAAGGGGTCAGAGCATCGGTCTAATTGCTGATGTGAATGGTGACAAAGTGTAAAGGCCCCCGGAGACGAAGCACAAATGCACCCGAATATGCTCCAAACCAGACTAGAAACCGGGAGATACGGAAGGAAACTGGTCTTGTACGATGAATGGAGTGATCAGATTCGACAAATCATGGTGCATGAACGTGTTCAGGAGTTGGTAATCCAGGATCTTGGGCCTCGAATCGATCGAAACCTAGATTTCTTAGCCGAGGTCAGTTGGCTCAAGGCCCTGACAATGCTGGACATGAACATCGGCGACATTGCAGGCCTCCACTGCCTGTCCCAACTTGAGTTCTTGCACATCTACGACTATTCCCGGAAGCCCATCAACTTCTTGAAATTCCCTTGCTTGCGCTACTGCAATTTGGAATACGGTAGGAATCGTTCATCTATCTTGAAGTGCGAGAGTCTAGTAGGGCTTGATCTACACCATTTCTCGGAGCAAAGCCTGGCACTACTTATGCCTCTGCAGGAGTTGAACGATCTCTATTTATACCAAAGGGGGCTTCGGGATATTTCGGAGATCATCTCCTTCCCAGTCCTTAAGAGGTTGTTTTTGTCTCGAATTCGCCATCCGATCGACATTGCGCGTCTTGCGGACTGTAACACGCTGGAGGCGATTGGATTACGTGGGATCAAGGGTGTGTTGAAGCTTGACGAGATTTCCCAGATTCCAACTCTAAAAGCTCTAGAGATTGTGGACTGTGGAGATATTGAATCATTGGCGCCGCTTGCTCGCTGTTCCAATCTCGAGATGCTGAACTTTACGGGTAAGACGAATGTTAAGGATGGGGACTTAAGACCATTGCTTGGGTTGCCCAACCTAAAGACCGCTATGTTCGGAGATCGGAAGCACTACAACATGAAAAGGGCTGACCTACCAGTCTATTACTATGGGGAAGGTGAATATCCGCTTTAGGGGGCCATATCGGAGTTAGGGTTAAGTAGAGGACTCATCGACCATTTGAAGATGAATAACCTCGCGGCACCAAGGTGGCAGCCGCCTAATGGCGCCTCACCAACTTCCGCAATCCAATCGGCGTTAGTCGGAGCCCTCTCATGAGGAAGTATGGCTACTAGGGCAGACCGTGTTCCGTAGAAGAACTTGGTCATCTATCAAGGATTCTTATCTTGTAACATCAAAGGGACTTAGTGGGTGAAGGTAGTTTAGCAATGAGGGGGGCAATTGAAGGATTGGGAAATTGACAGCGGTGTCTACGGAAAGAGACTGACGCTACATGTCGACTGGTCTGACAGCTTGATCCGGGTGTTCGAGCGTGAGCAAATACAGGAGATCGTGCTCTTTAAGCCAAATAACTCCGGATTTTCATCCTTGGATTTTCTGGGAAAGGTTTCTTGGCTGAAGAGTTTTACGTTGCTCGATCTCCTGACCGAGAACATCTCAGGCATCCATTTCCTGTCAGATCTGCGATCAATTTACATGGGGGACTATTCCAAGAAAGCCATCGACTTTGCCTCGTTTCCCGAGCTCAAAGAATGCCGTATGGAGTTCAGTCACAACAGATTGTCAGTGGTTTCTTGTCCCAAACTTGAGCTTCTTTCGATGCTGCATTTCTCATTGAGCGATCTTTCGAAGCTGGTTCCTTTACGGCATCTCACCACCTTGGATATATCCCAGGGAAAACTGGCCGATATCAGGGCGATCACTGAATTTCGGCACCTAGAGCATTTGAATCTTGTCCTGTTAAAAAGCCTTCAGGATATTGCACCTCTGGGAAGAGCGGGCGAGCTGCAGACACTTTCGCTTGAAGGGACGAGGGGCTTTAGGACCCTAGATGCTCTCTCTGGGTTAGGAAAGCTTCGACGTTTGAATATCTAGAATTGCGGTCAGATAGATTCTATCGCACCCCTTGTAGCATGCCGTAGCCTGGAGATTCTTGAGTTTTCCGAAGACACGAATATTCTTGATGGCGATCTCCAACCTATATTGCAGATGCCGAATTTGAAATATATATCGCTCATGAACCGCAAGCACTACAACCTAAGGCGCGAGGATATCCCGATCTACCATCTGAGATTTCCGCAGGAGTGGCTGCCAAAACCACGGTGATATGTTCGAGATTTCCTTGCATGGCGGCCAGGCTCGACCGCATACCCGGCATCCAGCCGGAAACCTTGGTGGCCTGCTCCTCGTTGAAAGCGAATTTGAGACTGTCGGGTGAGGATCCACGCCCATTTGCCTGAGCAAAGCTCAGGGATGCAAACAGAGGACTGAAGCGGTGAGATCCGGCACCTCGAGTGTAGTGAGGCGATCGTCGGCCAAACGACTTCTTGATGGTCTGGCTAGGGTGCAGGATCGGGCGAGACTGGTCGGGCAGGGGCGGAGTTTGGTTCGACTATGTGTATTCCCGATTGTCTGTTGGCGTTGCCGATTGCTATCGTAAACTGTGTTTGACGAAACACCTTCGACCTTTTGTCCAGCTCTTCCTGAGGCGAGGGAGTGACCGGTAAGTGGATAGCTGGTTGGGCCAATCGCATCGTTCCCGATGATTTTGAATCCTTCGCTAATGAATTGGTTCACAAGGACGCTGTTTGGTTGGGAGATCGGACTTACCGAAATCGAGTCTGCTTGCCTGGATCGGTTCTGTGAGGCGCTTCCCAATAGCTTGCAGCTCGCCGTAAAGGAGCAGAGGCGCCTTGGCCACAGAGTCATTCGCTTTGCAAAGGGCAAGCGGGTCGTGTTGAAATACCGGTCATCAATGGTCGCGAAGGTGCCGTCACTGCCCGTAATCGGTGTCGAGCTGCATGCCGCAACCATTCTCTTGAGCCATGGTGTTCAGGACATCTACGTGGAGGTATGTTTCGACGATGGAGTCCTAATGGGGCTTGAGTTCGGCGTATCCCCGCAAGGGCTACTGCTTGCCGAGTGCGAATTCAAGTGGGTAAGGCTGTTGGTCGACCTCCAGTCAGGAGCCCCTGGGGACTTCATCGACGTTGCCGCCCGACACGATTCATTGCCAACATTAAGGGCAGTCTCTCTCGGACTCGACATCAGCGAAGTTGCTTGCCCCTCCTCCGACCTTGTCATTGACACCTTCATGGAACGGCTTTCGTGTCCCGTTCCAGACGACTTCTTGGCGTTGATCCGTGAAACGAATGGATTCGCTTTCGATCGAGGGAGGTTCTACGGTACGCGGGCACGGACCATCCCGTGGCCCGATGAGAGCCTGGTCCTCGTAGCAGAGGACCAGGCAAGCGCATGGGGTCTTTGTTTCAGGCTGGGAGAGGCCAGTCTTCAAGTGTTGATTCTGGATCAGATCCACGCTGAGTTGCGTACCCTAGCGGGCTCGTTTGTCGAGTGCCTACTTCAGTTCGCGCATTGGATCGCCGGTGACCACGAGGCCTTCAGCGACGCAGATTCGCAGGTCGTGGATGACTATTGAGACTCTGTGCGCAGCCGGTGGCAGGTGTCGACACCTAGGTGAAGGACTCCGGTCGTGCCATGCGCTGGTGCTCGCTAAAAGTACACGGCAAGGCGTTCGAGTTTTGCGGGGGGTTGCCGGAGATCGTGGTTCCAGACGACACCAAGACCGGCGTAGACAAGGCATGCCGGTATGAACCGACTGTCAACATGGCCCATGCTGAAATGGCCGGCTCCCACGGTGTGGCGACCGTTCCCACTCGCATGCGAAAACCCAAAGACACGGGCAAGGTTGAGAATGCAGTCTTGCAGGTTGAACGCTGGGTACTTGCGCCGCTTAGGGATTGCCGCACCACTATAGAACGTCTTTCGTGTCCGCTACCAGACGACTGTTTCGTTTTGATCCGCGAAACTAACGGCTTCGCATTCGATCGAGGGCGGTTCTCCGGCACTCGAGCACGCACGATCCCGTGGACCGATGAGAGCTTCGTTCTCGTTGCTGAAGATGATGCGAGCACGTGGGGACTTTGTTTCAAGATGGGCCAGACCGATCTGCAAGTGCTGGTTTTGGATCAGGTCCATGCGGAGGCGCGCACCCAGGCGGGGACGTTTGTGGAGTGCTTACTTCACTTCGTTTATGAGACTGTTGACGAACCCGCTTCGCAGAGACTTTCTGTAACGTCTTTACATTCGTGATCGGTCGCGAGAAACCTCAGAAGCAGTTGTTCGGCATGACGACGTTGGAATCGAAGATTCCAGAGGATCATCCTCTTCGGAAGATCAGGGCCTTGTGCGACGAGTGCATGTCTCCCTTGATGAGTGCGTGGGAAAGCCAGTACAGCACGGTGGGTCAGCCAGGAATTCCGCCTGGGATCTTGCTTCGCGCTGTTTTGCTCCAGCCTCTCTATAGCATCAGGAGCCATCGCGCCTTGTGCGAGCAGATTGAGATGAACCTTCTGTTTCGTTGGTTTGTGGGCCTGGACTGGGACGACAAGGTATTCGACCATTCGGTTTTGACGGCCAACCGAGACCGTCTCTTTGCCAATGGAGCGACCCATGCTTTCCTCGGTGAAGTAACGCGGGCGGCCGAATCGAAGAACCTGCTCTCGAGTGACCGCATGGTCGTCGACGGGACTCTGATCAAGGCCTATGCGAGCATGAAGAGCTTCAAAGCCAACGACGGGAGCGAGGACGACAAGCCGAACTTCAAAGGAACCAAGCGTAGCAACAAGACGCATTCCAGCAAGACCGACAAAGACGCCAGGCTGTACCGGAAGGGCAAGGGTCAAGAATCGATGCTCTGTCACATGGGCCACATCCTGGTCGACGGCGTCTCCGGGATCATTCGAACGTTTCGGGTAACGCCCGCGAGCGGTACCGCCGAAGTCGATGCGGCGCTCGACATGCTAAGGGAGCATGGTGAATGTGGCGATTGCGCGGTTGCCGATCGCGGCTACGATTGCGAGCGTTTCGTTTCCGGCGTTCGAAAACTCGGCCTCAAAGCCCATGTGCGTTCCAAATCCAAAGGCTCGGCGATCGATGGCCGGACGAAATCTCGGGCTTCCTACGAAACAAGCATGAAGTGCCGGTACATCGTCGAACGGGGCTTCGCTTGGATCAAAGGACCGGGAAGGATGAGGCAAACGGTCTTCAGAGGAACCGACAAAGTCGAGATCCAGTTCGGAATCTACGCCATCGCTCATAACTTGAGAAGGATGGCAAGCGCCTGAAACTCCGCCAAAGACTCATCTGAGGTCCCGAGCGCTCGAAAACCGCTCGCAAGGGCCCGATCACGAACCCAGAACGACCTGAATCCAAACTCAAAACTCGGCAGATTAGTTCCAGCCTCCCAAATCGGCTATCGACTTACCCCTCCAGACCTCTCCGGCACGGGTTGGACAACAAACTCTTATTGGATCGCCGGTGATCACGTTGGCTTCATTGACGCTAATTGATACCCGGCTAATGCGTATTGAGTATTCGCATTAGCGCCGATTGGTAGCCAGCGTCCATGACCTTGGAAAGGAGCCGGTTGACCGTTAAGAGCGGGATGATGTAATCATTCCAGTACAAGGGCCAATACGGCTATTACACCGACGGCGCCAGCGGCTTGGACTATTGTCAGAACCGCTACTACGATCCCACATCCGGCCGCTGGACCTCCCGCGACCCGTCCGGCCTCGACGGCGGAGTCAACGTCTACGCCTACTGCGACGGCGACCCAGTCTTGGGCGCCGATCCGACGGGGTTGGATGATGGGTTTCTGGCGGGAACAATGGGAGTCATCACAGGATATGCGGAAGGTGCTTGGGATCTGCTCAAATCACCCTATGTGACCGGGTATTTCGAAGCCAGGTTTCTCGGCTCCTGGGCAGGACACGACTGGTCGGCGTCGTTTGGGAAACAAGTATTGGTCTCAAGTTGGGGCGGTTTTTGGGACGGAATAACTGGGAACAACGGTCCAGAGGACTTCGGCTCAAGCCTCTTTGGGATTCTCTCAGCAGTCCCAAGTGGAGGTGAAGGTGAACTCGCTGAGTTAGGTGCCAGCTTTGGTGAGCGCCTTGAGGTCGCGGGAACCAGGTATATCCACCCAAAAAGTGGCGTGTTAATGGTGGACGGATTCCCCGACTTTGGCGAACACGTGATTGCAGATGTCCACATTCAGCCAACAAAGACTAGGTATTTAGACCAAATGGCAGCAAACGCAAAGCGAGGATTGCCTAAGGAACCAGATTATATCTGGCATCATCATCAGGACTACGGCCGCATGCAGCTGGTGCGTGGGGATATCCACCGTGCCACTGGCCATCATGGAGGATTCAAACTCTGGAGACCGTTTGTCGGGAAGCCATGATCCAAAGTCCGTATGTATCGCGATGCCTTGCAAGCATCCCATGTTAAGGATTACAAGACGCATAGGTAGGTTAGGATATGTTTGAAGTAGACCCTCACGGCGCTCTGGGCCTTGCAAGAGTCGAAGATCTAGATGTTTTCGAAGAGAGGCACTGCCTTAGGTTCTCCGACGAACATAGGCAGTTTTTGTCTCACATCGCAAACGGTGGTTATGTCCGTACGCCAATGATCATCCCAACGGTTGACTGCTTCGGTGGCGCTGGGCTGTTGGATGGTATATACGGTGTGAACCATCCGAATGGAAACAACGATCTTGGAAGGGCTGTCCAAGACTCGGGATCTCTAGTACCTGGCCTGGTACCGTTCGGATTTGACCAAGGGAATGGGCAGTTGTTTATAGATATGGTTAATAGCCCGGGGAGGGTAGTATACGTGCCTTGGGAAGAACTGGATGCTTCGCCACTGATCACCTATCATGTTGCCGTCTCGATCAGGGCGTTCATTGGGGAAGCAGAGGAACTAACAAAGACCCTCGAGTTCGAGAATTCCTAGTCGAGCTACCTGGGGTTGACCTAACAAACTGATGTCGAACTTCAACGACGAGCGAACAGCTGTTCGACTTTCCATCGTTGTTTGTAAGGCCGTTGTCGTCGCCCAGCATGTGTCTTCACCATTGAATTCGCTCAGTTGGGAGAGATCAGAAAGCCGCACTGGTCCTGGATCTACATGGGTTGGCTTCGGAAGCAAAGGCTCACTTGCTGTATCATTTTTTCTGGATAATGTCGTGGGTTTGAATTTCGACTGAGTGGTGCATATATCGACCGGCGGTGACAAGGACCCCAGCGTCGCAGCTCGGAATGCAGTAGATGAGTCTTGAGACTCTGTGCACAGACCCATGTGGCCTGCAAGGCAACTTTCGGTGCGAATGGAATCCTGATTCCACACTAGACAGACAATGAATGACATCCTCAAAAATCTACAGCAGACCCAGGCGCTTGAATGGCTTGAGCTTCCGCATATAGGAGATCGAACGGCGATCAAGTGTTTCAAGAGAGGCGATCACGAAACCTCCGAGCCCTTCGTGGTTGGGGAACGTACCTACACCATTGAGAAGAAAGATCTATGGTTAAGGAATGTGTCCATGAAGGACCTGCATTTCCTTGACTGTGATCTTTCGTCTTGCTCATTTCATGAAGTCGAGATCACGAACTGCGTGTTCGACAGATGCAATCTAGCAGAGACAGGGTTTTGGAAGTCTAAGGTGATTGACACGCAATTCATCTCCTGCAACATGCGCAGATGCGCCTTAGGAGGCATAGACACCTTTGCCTTACTAAAGAGGCCTAACCATTTTGTAAGTTGCCAATTCCGTAAATGTGATCTGCGCAGCTCGGCACATTCCTGCGAATCGTATAAGCACTGCATATTTGACGGCTGCAATCTCCGAAATGTCCTGTTTTTAGGCGCCATCCTTGAGGACTGTGTTTTCCGTGGTGTGCTTGATGGCGTGGAATTCCGGCACTCAAGTGAGAGGCGAGTGCAGCCTAATCGGCTTCTGCGGTGCGACTTTCGTGAAGCTGAACTACGTGACTGCCAATTTCTGAACATCGATCTCGATGCCTCAATGTTTCCTGAATCGGACGATCTGCTGTGGTTGCCGAATGGTCCAGAGGACGTGCGACGATGGCAGAGTCTATACAACGTCAGTAACCGATACATACAGTCGAAAATAGAGGATCTTGGCACACCAAGTTATCTTTGCCGGTCTACGTTGGAAAAAATCGGATTGACTCAAGAGCAGATTCATTGGTTTGCCTGCTGCTCGTCCGGTTGCCAACGATTCCCAATGTAAGTCCCGTCCTAGAACGTGATCATGAGGAGTTCACGCGGGAAACTAGTCGCAGACTAGCACGAGTTTATGAAGGACAAGATCGGAATTCTAAAGGGAGGGCAACCGCTCTGGCGGTAAGACCTGGTGGGAACTGACGAAGGCGAAGGAATGGAAGAAGCACATTTGGAGATACCTCGACCTGCTTGGTGACAACTACATGCGATCACACTCGTAGCTTACAGGACTCGTATGACACTCATTCAGACCAGTCTCAAACAGCGAAGGCTGTTTGTTCAGGATCCCAAGAAGCCGTTTCGATACATGAAGGGCGTAGAAATCGAGGGAGAGCCCTATCAAGTTCTGATCGAGCTACTTACCTGCGGAAATCCACCACCAGATGAGCCATCTAGCAGGACGCCCTGATGGCGAGAGATGAAGGAATTGGAAGATGGAATACACAAGGCTTGGGAGAACAGGATTGCAGGTGTCAAGGATCTGTCTTGGCTGTATGGGGTTCGGCGACCCGCAATACGGCCACCACAAGTGGGTCATCAATGAAGAGAGCAGCCGGGTGGTCGTTCAAAGAGCGCTGGAACTCGGCGTCACTTTTTTTGACACGGCGAACGTCTATGCGCTCGGAACGAGCGAGGAGTACCTTGGCCGCGCGTTGAAGAGCCACGCCAGGCGCGACGAAGTCGTGATCGCGACCAAGATCCATGGACGGATGCGGGAAGGCGCGAACGGCGGAGGACTCTCCCGCAAGGCGATCTTGAGCGAGATCGACAAGAGCCTCAAGCGCTTGGAGACCGACTATGTGGACCTTTACCAGATCCACCGGTGGGACTACGACACGCCGATCGAGGAGACGATGGAGGCGATGCACGATGTGGTTAAGGCGGGTAAGGCCCGCTACATTGGTGCATCGGCCATGTGGGCTTGGCAATTCTCCAAGGCGCTCCATGTCGCGGAGAAGCATGGATGGACGCGCTTTGTCTCGATGCAGAACCACCTGAACCTCATTTACCGAGAGGAGGAGCGAGAGATGCTTCCGCTCTGCCGCGACGAGGGTATTGGTGTGATCCCCTACAGCCCTCTCGCCTCTGGGAGGCTCACCCGAGACTGGAACCCTGAGAGTTCACTCCGAGCCCAGACCGACCAAATCCTGGAGAGCAAGTATGGCTCAACCGAGGTGCAGGACGGTGCAGTGGTGCAGCGTGTTGCCGAGATCGCTGAGAGACGAGGGATTTCGCGCGTCCACGTGGCGCTCGCTTGGTTGCTCCAGAAAGATCCGGTCGTTGCGCCTATCGTCGGAGCTACCAAGACATCACATTTGGAGGATGCCATTGGCGCCACTGCAGTCCGGCTGAATCAGGACGAGGTGGACTTCCTTGAAGACTCCTATGTGCCTCACCAAGTCGTAGGTCATCAATAACGGAACAGGGTCTGAAATGTTCAATGGTCCCCCCAAGGATTGATATTCGGCAAGGGCCATTGGGTTTGCCGAAAAAGTAGGCCGGCAAAAACAGATATTGTCTGGCACTAGGCGCTCTTGGTGCAACATCCGAATTTGATCACGGCGACTTCGATGGTGATGAAAGGATCCTATACTACCGAACCAGTTCCATACAGTGATCGTCCAACGCGAATGACAGACGGCGCGCTGAAGCGAGTCTTCGCCCAGGTTCTCGACTCGCAGTAAAGGCGGATCCATAGAGTTCAGGATTACCTTTGGCAGAACCTTGGCATCGTAATCGCGCCGACGAGCACCGATGAGATGCTCGACACACTCCCGAACTGCCTTGCAAGTCTTGGAACTCTGGTCCCGTGTTCGTCCGGCGACAACGATAGCTCGATTACGGGGCTAAGGAACGCGTGGTTCGACCGCATCCCAACTGGTCGAGCATCGATGAATGAGGCTGATGATCAAACGCTTCATCTGGTATTTGACGCGGCAATGTGCTTTGGGGCGAGGCGTTTAGGTTCCGCTATCCTGGCGCGAACTGGATTCTGGCTCGAAAGCCAAAGAGAACGATCAACTATGGTGATCCAGTGTTAGTCCGCGCATCTGACAACTTCAGTGAGTTCTCACTGGTCGACGGTTCTATGGCAGAAAGGAATCTAGCCGAGGAGCCTTGTCTTGGAGGCAGCTAAGGGGGCGCCAGTGGTCCCCGTATCTGGCAAGCGCTTTGGGGGTCGCAGCCATCTCAGCCCGATAGTGCAGAGGGCACACTGATGGGCCGTAACTTGAGTCCTGGGAGCAATTCAGGTGAGTCGGTTCGTCGGTCGTTGCCGTACCCTGGTAAAACTGCTATGCTAGGCCATGTCCAGATATGGTGTAGCCTTCGCTTTTGCAAGTTTTCTCCTCGTTTTGGGTGGGTGCGGAGGATCGACGTCGTCGACTCTCGGCGCAAATAATTCGGAGGGTGGAATTCCGCTGTCCCAATACCAGGCGACTTTGCCCGACGGTTCCCAGATGGAAATCGAGATCTTGGCGAACGACAACCGTGCCTGGTCGGGAGAATTCGCCGTCTCGGCCGAGACCGGGCCATATGCTTTCCAGACGGGATCGTTCGAGGGCACCTTGAATGGCCCTTCGGCCGCTGCCACCTGCGAGGCTGCCGATGGCACCGTCTTCCAGCTATCGGGCACCGTTAACGGCAATTCCAGCCTTCAGTTGACACGTTCGGATATCCCCGGCGTCGTTCTGAACTTCACACCGGTCACGCCTATGAGTCCAAATCGCCGTGCCGACACCAGTTTCAACATGGCCACCTCCGGAGCATCTAGCGGATCGTCCGGACGCGTGACGATTTCGACGACGCCCTACTCTGTCCAAGGCGGCGGCACAATGACCGAATACAGAGGAACCTGGCTCGGACTGAACGTTACGTTCTGGTCCTATTCATCCGGTTACGCTAGCATCATCGTCTATGTCAACGACTTCGCCATCTCGTCCATCAACTTCGCGTCCTATAGGTTGAGCGATTTTGGGACGTCCAGTCAGTCATCCAGCAATGCTCGAGTAACCGTCTACAGCCCCGTAACCAAGTCACAAGTCCAGTTTCCAAATGCGGCCAAAGTCTCGCCATGAACTCTCGTTTTGGGCCACTACGCGGCTTCTTGAGCTGACATTCGGCGTCTGTACCGAATGCCAGCCACCACGTTGCCTAGAACCGGTAACCGAGGCTGAAAATGCCAGGAGTCCGGTACCAAGCGAAAGAATGCGGAAACTGTCGGTTGCGCGATTGCGAAACCGGCAATCAGCAGTATATTGTGCCATTGGCGGGATGACCATCGCTCATTGGTGTTTGTTCCTAAAATCACGTGAGACTTTTTGACTTGTTCCGGACATTGGAGAAAGCGTCAGATCTACTTGCATATGGGCTGGTCTGCGTGTTCGATGTTCAAAACCCACCCGACCTAAGAGGAAACCTGGCCTAAAGCCCAAAAACTGGAGTACACGAGACGGGATTCGAACTCTCGATCTTCGCTGCGAGCGGGCCACATCCGAGACCTGGCAAAGACTCGGGCTGCCTACAGCGAAGCGCCGATAAGATCTTTGAGTGAGGCGACGCGTTCAGGCACCTCGAGCAGTTGTGCATACTCTGCGAACGTTGCTACCACGGCATCCCAATCGACCCATGGATTCACGGAGACGATTTCTCGGATGTCATCAAGGTCGCGGGGGCGCCACGCGACCGCCTTCATTACAACGAGATGGCCTGGCGACGCGACAGGAACGGTCGATGCATCGCTCAGCGTTGCTAGGACAGCGTTAGAAACCAAATCCGTGTCGAACGGGAGCAGTCCAAGCATCAGATCGATACCAACCCCGCTTTCATCGCGCATGGTGAGAACCCGGGTTCGTCTTGCAAGACCGATCGGGTCCATGGCACGAGATTCGTAACCAGCCTTTAGCAACTCGGCAACGAACCACTCGAGACGATCATCAAGATCAAGGAGGACCGCATCTACGTCGGCAGTGAAGCGGGGAGTTGATACAAGGCCGACGGCCACCCCGCCAACGATGGCGAACTCGATTCCAAGTGATCGGAGCGTCGCGGAAAGCCGACCGACGGACTTACTGGGCAGTTGTTCGATTTCGCTCATCGATCGCCTTCCTCAGCTTAGACCACTGATCCCGAACGACGGGATCGAATGGGCGTGGTTCGCAGGAGATTCCCAACTCGTGGGCGATCGACCAGATGGAGTCAAGTTGCCGCATTCTCGTTGCGGGCGTTGCATTTCTCCGCTCGTTCAACTCGAACTCGTGGATCTCGGCGAATCCGCGCTGCATTTCAACCAACTGCTGTCGATCCATGGCGATCTAGGTAACGAGTGCCCGCAAGCTGGCCGTTTATCCGCGGCGTGTCGCCTCAGATTATCTCTTAATTCCGAACCCCCGAACCATAGGCTCGGGGGGAATATCGCGGACGATCTGGTTGGATCCAAAGAGCCGTTGCCACATTTTGGTACTCCGGAAGGGATTTGAACCCTCGATCTTCGCCGTGAGAGGGCGATGTCCTAAACCGCTAGACGACCGGAGCAGACGGGAAAAGATGATACCTCATCAATTCACTTCTTGGGTGCATACACCTCGAAGCTATAGAGGGAATCGCCGAATTCGGTGCCGCGCTTTTCGGCGTACATCCGAACCCACCGGACGGTGACGGGGGCGAAATGGACGAACTCGGTCCCGCCGTCACCCAATTCGGTCCGGTAGGCATCGACCCATGTCTTGCCGTCGATGCTGAACTGAATGGAGTACGTCTTGGCGAACGCAGTCTCCCACTTCAGGACGACGTGGTCGATCGTCGTCGCCTTGCCGAGGTTGACGGAGATCCATTGGGGGTCAGAGAACGCCGAACTCCAGCGAGTCGAGTCGTCGCCGTCAACCGCGTAGTTGCCTTTGACATCCGGCCGGACCTCGGACGACGAGACCCGAACGGGGCGCCCGAGAGCGAGGTCCTTCTCGGTGGAGACCACTTTCGGCTGTCCGGAGTAGGGAATCGGCTCGCGCCAGGTCGACCTCAGCACCACTTTGGCATGACTCCGAATGTCGCGGGACGACGATCCGATTTCGAGTTCGTAGCTGCCCGCGTCCGCCTTCCATTGCTTTCCGGCTTCGTCGCAGTAGGCGAAGGAACGGGGAACGAGCTTGAGAGAAACCTCCTTGGTCTCTCCGGGGGCAAGCGTGACCTTCTGGAACGCCTTCAACTCCTGGACCGGTCGGTCGATCTTCGGCTTCAAGTCCCGAACGTAGAGTTGGACAACCTCCGCCCCCGCACGATGACCCGTGTTCGTTATGTTCAGGCGTACCGTTCGCGAACCGTCTCTGGCGGGATTCGATACCCGTGACCTTCCGTAGGCGAAGGTCGTGTAGCTAAGACCGTGACCAAACGGGAAGATCGGGGCGATGTTCCGCTTGTCGAAGTGCCGGTACCCAACGTAGATCCCCTCGACGTAGTCGACATTGCCCCGCACGCCGGGGAAGTGGCCGGTATCCGGGTAGTCGGTCCGCTTGGCGGCAAACGTAGTCGGCAACTTGCCGGATGGGTTCACGTCGCCGAACAGAATGGCGGCGATCGCGTTACCCCCTTGCTCGCCGGGGAACCATGACTCCAGGATCGCCGGCGTCTTGGCGATCCACTTCGTCATCGTGACTGGTGTGCCGGTGTTGAGCACCACGATCGTATGGGGGTTGACCGACTCGGCGGCGGTGATCAGGCCGTCCTGATCTTCCGGGAGGTCCATCGAGGGCCGGTCGTTACCCTCGCCCTCTTGGCCAAGCGTGTTCGCGCAGACGATCACGACATCGGACTTGCGGGCTGCTTCGATTACCTCGGCGTTCCGGTTCGCGCCTGGGACGAGCCACGAGAGTCGCGCGACGGCGGCGCCACTGGCCTGGAAGTACTCGGCACGCAGATCATAGGCTTGACCGGCGACCAGGTCGACTTTCGCGGTGATCGGCTCCTCGGCGCTCAACACCCAGTGATCGATGATCCGTTTGCCGTCCAGGTAGAGCCGACAGCCGTCGTCGGCGGTGAAAGTGATTCGATAATGCCCGGAGACCGGCGCGACCAACTTGCCGGTCCAGCGGACACTGAAATTCGAGTTGCCGATCTCTGGCAGGGAGGCGCTCGACCAGTCGAATTGAATCTGGGAATCGGTGCGAACCAGGTTCGGTTCGCCACTCAGGTTCTGGTTCGCGTAGTATTCGGCCTTGAGTCCGTGTCCGCTCCCGTCCGCTGGCACAAGGGCGGTCTCGGGGACCGGCTGGCCGGTGCCCGTGCCTCGTACGTAGTGGAAAACGGTTCCCGGCAGGGCGCGTTTCTTGAGTCCTTCGAGGGGCTGTACCTTGGTGAACGGCTCCACGTATGGGCTGCCGTTGGCGCCAACCTCCATGTCCATCCCGGCTGGCCCGATCACCGCGATCGAGTGGATCTTCTTTCTGTCCAACGGGAGGGTCGCGCCTTGGTTCTTGAGAAGGACGATCCCCTTTGTCGCCGCCTCGAACGCCAGGTTCTGATGGGCGGGCGAGTTGACGACTTTTGGATTGCGAGATCGGGGGGCGTCAAGCAGTCCGACACGAAGGACGGTGCGCAAGATCCGGCGCGCGTTGTCGTCGATCGCTGATTGCCTGATCAGGCCGGTCTTGAATGCCCTTTCAACGTTTTCCTTGCGAAGGAAGCCGGGGCCCGGCATCTCCAGGTCGTTGCCTGCGTTTACCGCGCCGACCGTCTCATGCACGCCGCCCCAGTCGGACATCACCATGCCGTCGAATCCCCAACCCTTCTTGAGCACATCGGTGAGAAGATAGTGGCTCGCGCTTGAGTGGTACCCGTTGACCTTGTTATAGGACGACATGATGCTCCAGACATGGCCGTCCTTCACCGCCGCCTCGAAAGCCGGAAGATAGATCTCGCGCAGCGCACGCTCGCTGACCCGAACGTTGATGTAGCCCCGGTCGACCTCCTCGTTGTTGGCGGCATAGTGCTTGGCGCAGGCGCCGCATCCGGTGCTTTGCATGCCCTGGATGAACCCGACCGCGAGCCGGCCTGCCAGGTACGGGTCCTCGCTGAAGTACTCTCCGTTCCGTCCACCGAGAGGAGATCGCTGGATATTCACCGCCGGCCCGAGCATCGTCTGGATGCCCGTGCCCTTGTTGACCGCCTCCGTGCCGATCGTGCGGCCGATACGGCCGAGCAGGTCGGTGTCCCACGACGCAGCCATCGCGACGCCGGATGGGAAGGCAGTGGCGGGGCCGCAAGTGGAGTCCATGCCGCCGCGCACGCCTTGACCGGCATCCGCCATCGAAAGGGCAGGTACGCCGAGCCGGGCAATCGGCCGGGTCGTAAAGGCGGTTCCGGTCAATAGATCCATCTTCTCATCCGCGGTGAGGCGGCTGAACAGGTCGGACACCCGGGCCTCAAGAGGCGCCTTTGAGTCTTGATAGAGGGGATGTAGGGAGCCGGATTGGGTGTGGCTGGTTGCCAGAAGCAGTAGGGAAAGTACCATGGCTTGCCGCCTCAGCATACCGGTGACCGGACTCGATTTGCGGGCGTCCTGCTTGGGCCGTCCACGGAAAGACGGACACGGAAGCGCCGACTATGATTGGCAACGTTGACCCTGCATGATTGACTTTGGAGACAAACGCAGGGGACTACAAATGGCGAGCCTCGACAACACCGAAGTTAGTGCTATGAAGTCCAAGCCCTGGTTCCCTGGGTTCATCGACGGTGACTCCAAGCTCCAAAGGAGGAGCAACCTTGATTTCCGAACCTCACAAGCCCTCTGTCCATCGAAGAAGACGTCAACGATTGACGTCCCACGACCATGATCCAATCCACGAAGCGTTTCTTGCCGGTGTGGAGTGCCTGAGGGCCGACCGAACCGTCGACCATTTGGTGCTGCTGCTTGAGTACCGAGACGGTTGTTCCAGTTCGCCCTGGTCGCCGAAGCACACCCACCACCAACTCGCCGAAGACGCCGGCCTCGAGATCCGAGAGCAAGTCAAACAGCATCGTCGCGGTTATGAATACCGACTGATTCTAGGCAGGAAGTAGATTCCTGCCGGTTCCCGAGACTGGCTGGACATCCCGATCGTATCCAGTCATCACCGTTTGTCGCTCGCGCTCCACGTTTCCCCGTCGCCGCGGGGGAGGCTGTGGCTGGAGAGGGGGGAGTCGGTCAAGCGACAAAAGTCCGATTGGTTTTGCGACGATGCCTTTGGTGCATGTCGACAAGTCCGCGCCGCGCCAAATGCGCTTGAAATCGGACGCGGACAGGTTCGGATTGGCCCCTCGTTGCCTACGGTGAGAACGGTATCTCGGGCCGGAGCCGTCCTCAATGTATGGGAGTTCGCCGCGCGTTCAGCTTGTTGGAACTGCTGGTGGTGATCGGCATTTTGCTGGTCTTGGCGGCCCTGTTGTTTCCCGTTTTCTCGCAGGCGAAGCAGAGGGCAAAGCTCACGAATTGCCAAACCCGGCTTCATCAGGTCGCCTATGGAATGCAGATGTATCGGGGCGACTACGACGGCGAAGCGTGGATCGAATACACCGACTTCGTAAAGGGCTGCTCCACAACGGCGGGACGGTGCAGCTACCCCTATGACAGTTGGATTCCCATCGCGCCGTACGTGAAGTCCGGGAATATCGTCTGGTGCCCGGAACCCGATCGTTCCGAGATCATGAGCTATAACCTGTTCAACATCCGCAAGATCGCCAAACCGGCGGTCGCCGATGGAGACAAGCCTATCGAGTGGCATCCCTTGGAGCCAGAGGCCGGTAGAGTCGTAGCGTTTTGCGACAACCATGCAACCGATGAATTCGAGAAGCCAGACCCCAAGCTATCTAGCATGGTGGAGCTTTGGAAGGGGAACTATCCCGCCGTGAGAGACGACGGCTCGGTCTTCCTAGCGAAAAGCTCCCAAATCGAGCTCTGGTACTACTGGCCGGACAGCAGATGGCACCCGACCGAACAGGGCGCCAAGGCGTCGTCCCAGCTCTGGCGTTTCCCAAACGAGCCTTGGCCGCCAACCGTCCCGTGGTTCTAGTCGAGGCAAGGGGATTAGTGCCAAGGGTGGTCTCTAGCCTATAGATCGGCGTCGCTCAACTGTCGGGAAGCAAGCGATAGAAGGACTCAGTCAACCGCACAGGTTTTCCACACCCGGACGGCGGGCTCGCTCTCCATGAGAAAGGCGGGGTGGGGGAGGTGGTCGAATCGCGCCTCTGGCTCCTTAGCTCATCTCAAACGTATGGTGTTCGGTGCTCTGTAACAGGCCCTAACTATGAACAAGGTCGAACCGAATCAAGGACTTCCGACTACGTCGGCGACTTAGCGAAGCCCCCTCGCCCCGGCCCTCTCCCGCGCCGCTTCGCTTGGGGGCGAGGGAGCCCGACTACCAGCCCACGTCAAGCGCACTGGCTCGCAACAGGCTCCTAAGGGGACCCACCATCGACCTACCGATTGCATTCCGGGCCGGACGTGGCCTAAAGCGAGCTATGCACACTAAGTGAGCGAGGGCAGTTCCAGGGGGTCTCCGAGAATGGGTGCTCTACTTAACCACCACCCTGACCGGCGCCGTTAGTGCCGGATCGCCGGTTTCGGCTAGGCCGTCGGCATAGGTCTGAAGGGAAGGCTTCAGGCGGAAAGCGGTTCGCTTGCCGTCGCGGATCACGACGACCGGCTTCTTCAGATCTACAAGCGAGGGCGACAGCCACAAGGCGATCTCGCCCTGGTCCGACGTTTTCAGCGTAATCGTGTTCTTCGCAATGTTCGCGTCGATTCGACCCTTCGGCTTCGGAGCGAGCGATTCGAGCCAGTAGAACCGATGGAGGACGGTGTCGGTTTGGACCCAGATCACTCGGCTTGGAGTCGCGTTCCGCGTGAACTTCAGAAACTCGGCGGTTTTGTTCGCCTCGAAGTCGTTGATCAGGTGACCGTGACCGGGAACTACTTCTAGTCCGCCGTCGAATCCTCCGTATTCCTTGCGCCAATCCTCCCATTGCTTCTCGAATGCGCGACACCGATCGATTCGACCGTAATCTTTATCATTCTCGCCAACCGCCCACGTGAATCGAAGGTTGCGCAAATTGACGCCCTCGGTCTCGCCGTCGGTGGCGGCAGACGCGGCGGGATGTACGGCAGCGAATCGGTACGGAATCTTGGGCCCGATCACGTAGGCGCCGTAGCCGCCATGCGATGCTCCACACGCGTAGACTCGGCTGGGATCGACGTCGGCGAACTTCACGAATTGGAGAATGAGCCGCTCGATCAGAGGGCAGATCGCGTCGTCGTAGAAACCGTTCCACGTGTCGTTCGGAGCGCGCAGGGCGAGATAGACATAGCCGCCGGCTTCGGCGTGGTCTTTGTAGTAGCCCCGGAACATGTACTTCCACTCGCCATCGTTCACCTGCTTCGGCGCATTTCCGCCCCCGTGCATCGCGATGACGAGGCCCCAGCCATGTTCGGGCTTGGTCCCAACGGTGCGCCAAAGATACGGGCTCGTGCGATCGGGCGTCGAAACCGTCTTTGCGTCGAACTCCTTCTTGAGTTCGGCGTCGGGAGCCGACCGAAACGCGGTCCACGCGGCTCGGGCGGTGGCCTCGTCGAAGGGCAGCTTCTCGATGAGCTTCCGAGCCGCTTCCGCCTTTCCAGTATCTCCGCTGAATCGATCGGCGAGTACCGCTTCAATGCCTCCCGCCGACGGATTGTCGAGATCGATGCGCACAACGGTGTCCTGATCGACTTTGGCGATCGCCGTGGCACTTTGTCCGGCATACTCGGTGGTCACGAGGTACTCGCCCCCTTTCGTCACTGGAGCGGCCAGGTGGAGGTTGATGTCGGCCTGCGGACCCTTGCTCTTGCCGATAAGGCACCGGTCGCCGGTCGCAGCATTGTAGGCGATCACATCCGCGATGACGCGCTCGCCGCCCTTCTTCACTTCCACCATGAGGCGCGGGGAGAGATCGAGCAGGCGCTTGTTGTAGCGCTTGGTCACGTTCACTGCCGGAACTCTCGCTTCGGGCGCCCAAACCATCGGGAAGTAGGTGCCATCGTCCCGATAGGTTGCCGCCCAGATCGAGTTCTCGGGTTTCGCGGCGATCGCGCGGCCCGCCTCGTCGCCGAACCAGGCATGGTCCAGACCGGCGTCGTCTGGCTCGGCTGCACCAACGAAGTGCCATGTGCCCTTGTCCCAGACCTCGACCCAAGTGTGGTTTCCTCCTCGGCCCGGCCACGAGTGGATGCCCGCCAATCGCGAAGGAACGCCTACTGCTCGGAGTGCGTCCACGAGCATCACCGAGAGGCCGGTGCAAGTCGCCATGCCCTGAGCGATCGTCTCGGGGGGACTCTGATCGGTCCGAAGCCGGCGCGTGTTATAGGTGACCTTGTAGTCCTTGAAGAGCGATCTGTTGACCGCGAGTGCCGCTTCACCCGGCGTCTTGGAACTCGCAACCAGGGGCAAATACTTCTGCTGAAATTCGGCCCGCATCGACTGACGCGGCTCGGTGACGCTCGAGTAGGGAAGGACGGAGTCGAGAAAGACGTCCAGAGGGATTCTCTTGCCCCACGGAAGCGTCGTGCGGGCATGGTATGCCAGTTCCAGTGCGCTCGACAAGTACGACACCTTCAGGTGCTTGAGATCCGAAACCGGCATATAGGTGAGCAAGTATTCGCCACCCTTCCGCTCGTCGGCAGGAAGCGATTGCAGCCATGCATTCCACTCGGCGCTCCGATCCGGAGCGCGCAAGAGCGAGGACTCCAGCGTTGGTGGGTTGCTGCGCGACTTTGCCGGTTCTTTTGGCGTCTGGACGGCCAAGGTCGCGCCCAATGCGAGGACGATGCAGATCAGGGAACTCGTCGCGATCATCTTACGGGGAATCTTACCGGGTGCAGAGAGACCCGGGGCGGATGCAGACCGGCAGTTCAGTCGATTCGGTACCCTTTGCGGAGGATGGTGGAGACGTCGGAGTATCGCATCGATCGATTGAAGTTTAGGGGAGCCATTTACCGCACGAATTTTGTGCGATTCTGGCCGATCGAGTTGTTTGCATTCGTGGGGGTCGTTTCGCTGGCGATTGGGGGCCAGTATCCGGCTGCCGCCATCGCATTCATCGTTTTTGCCGTTATGCTCCCGATGGCGGTCGGGAAGGGGGTTCAGCGGGTACTGGATTCGCCGCTAAACAATATTCCGTATGTGACCCGCTTCACGGAGGATAGCCTGGAACAACTCTCAGGAGGTGTGCGGCGAAGTCTGAGTCGATATAGCGATATGGCCTCTTTCGACACGATTCCGGAGGGAATTCGGGTCTGGGCAATGAAGAGCCACTGGATACTCATTCCTCGGGAAGCGTTTGCTACTCCTGGCGATTTCGAGGCTGCCTGCCGGCTGTTGTTCGATGCAGGGAAGATGAAGCAGAGGCGCGCTCGTTAGCGTGTCCAAAGGCGAGATCTCTGGGCTTTCCATCGGGAGAGCTTTGCTGTTCGATCTGGACGGGACGCTCACCGACCCATTTCCCGGTCTTTCCCGCTCCGTGCTGTCGGCGCTCGAACGGATGGATCGCCCTTTGCCTGCCGTGAACGACTTGAGGTTCATCGTCGGCCCCCCAATCCAGCAAAGCCTCGGACGAATCCTCCAGACTGACGATCCGGCCGAAATCGATCGATGTCTGAAGCTGTTTCGCGAGCGATACAGCGCGGTCGGCTTGTTTGAGAACGAGGTGTATCCGGGGATTCCAGGGGCCCTGGAAGTGTTGCGTGGGCAAGGCTATCCGCTTTACCTGGCTACAGGCAAGCCGAAGCCGTTCGCGGATCGGATTCTGGATCGGTTCAACTTGGCAGAGTTCTTCGAAGCAACTTACGGCAGCAACCTAAGTGGAACGAGGATCGAGAAACACGAAGTCATCGAGGACGCGCTGTCCGCTCACGCGATCAGGGCCGAAGATGCACTGATGATCGGCGACCGAGAGCACGACATCCTCGGAGCGCACCACCACGGCATGTCGGCGATCGGCGTATTGTATGGCTATGGTTCGAGGCAGGAACTAGAAGCCGCTGGTGCGGTCGCACTTTGTATATCCCCGGACCAGTTGCCCGAAACCGTCGGCACAATCGCCACCGCCTGACCTGTCCATCCCCCCGCCCAACGCGAAGCGCCCACCGGGAGCGCATCGACCACCCCGAGCGCAGCGACCATGCACTACTGGGCCAAGCCAGGAATCGGACCCAAGCTGATCGCGTAGCTTCCCGGTTTTTGGTTCCCAGTAAGAACGATCAAATACGTCAGGGGGCTGGACACTTTCAATAGGCCATATCGGTTGTGCTGGTCTGTCGGCTGGCGTTGAAAATCGGCAGGATTTCCTTTGTCGTCGTAGATGTTCACGTCGTAGTCCCAGTTCGACGATGTCCAGTGGACGAAGACCGGCTTGTCGGGAGTGGTGTTGAACTTCCAAACTTGGATCTCGCCGTCCTTGATGGCACCCTTAGCGGGGTGAGTGGCGTCGAACGGTTGGGCAGGTACGACATGTCGTTCAAGTGAGTACGAACCGCTGCCTCCATTGCCGAGGCAACTTACGGCAACCAGGTATCGGCCGGGCTTGGTCGCGACCATGCGCCAGTCTTGTGACGTCTCGTCGATATCGCCGTCGGAGTGCCGAATCTCGTTTAGGTCTGGGTCGCGAACGATCACCGTGCCGGTGAACCCGGAGGTCCCGGATCGGAGGCTCAATACGTTACCCGGTTGGGCATCGAAGGACCAATAATCGGTTGCGGCGACTCGGAGTTTGCCAGACGAGGATCGGCCGTCTGCGAGGTCGGACGCAGCCGGAGCCACGGTTACCGAATACTGCTTGTCATTCGGGCCGTCCCCATTCGAGCCGATCCACAGGTGCACGTCGCGGCGCGCCTGTACAACGAATTCGCGCACATCTCCCTCGCGGGCCGGAAGCGAATCGAAGGCTTGTCCGGGATCGAAAAGCGGATGGCCGGGGCGCGGAATGAACGGGTTCTTGTCGGGCTTCGAAAGGTCGACCTTCGAGATATCGGGGATTTCGGCAACGACGAACGAGCACTTCCGGTCCAGGCCGGTCGCGGTAGCGTGAATGAGGTCGCCCTTCTTGAGGTCGAGTTCCCAAACCGCTGCATTGCGCGTGCTTGCCGATCCAACCCGTGAACTGCCTTCAGGCAGTAACGTTCTGGCAACGACCTCACTGGCCCACACGCGGATCTTGCCCTTGCCCCGATCTTGAGCGTTGGGCGTCTCCATGAAGTAATAGTCGCCGGTTGCAGGAGCGAATAGAACGTAGTCACCGCAGATCGGCCGAATCGGCTCTGACAGATTCAGATCGGGCATACCGCCGGGAGCGATAACTCGATTGAAGTCAAGCGGCATGTAGTTGTGATCGCCCCCTATCTCGTTCTGGACTGTCTTTATCTGTCCTGCTTGCATTGGCACGCGAAACAACAGCGGCTTGTGATTGTCCACTTCCGTCTCAACCTTGTCGCCACCGCCAAGGTCGATCGAGTCGTAAACGTTGAATCGTACGAAGAACGGACCACCCGTCTTGTCATGGTAACACCGGATGTGCAACTCGTAGTCGCCGGCTGTTTGGCAGCGCCAGAAGAGGAGTGGGCTCTGGTCGCCAGGCCATCGGTCGTCGTTATGCGCCATGACCTTCGATTTGTCGTCAACGATTTCGAGACCGGGATCGAAGTCGTCGCTCCAGGCCTCTGCTACCACGACTTGGTTCTCCTTCAGCTTCAGAGGAAAGACCGAGAACTCTCCTGGGGTCAGCACGCTCTTGATCTCCCGGCTGTTAAGATAGCCGCGGATCTCCCGGTCAATGGAATCCCCTCCTGGTCCAGGTGCGCTCAGAATTCCCTCTTGTGCCGACACCATTCCGCATAGGGCCAAGCCGGCCGCCAGAACGGCGATTCTAGGGAGCGAGAAAAGCACCTGGAATCCCCGATTCGAATTGAAACTCTTCACTTTGCGCTCCCTCCCGCCTTCGTAATCGGATGTTCGCTTGGTATCGGTTCGAGGTCGATCGAGTAGTTGGCCTGGTCGCGACTTCCAGTCAGGACGATCACGAAGGTCTGGGGCTCCTTCACCGTGAGAATTCCGAACCGGTTGTGAGGGTCGATGTCATCGCGCTGGAAATCTGTCGGATGGCCGTGATCATCATAGATGTTGGCCTCGTAGTTCCAATTCGACGACTTCCAATGGACGAGTATCGGCGCTTCCGGGCTGGCTCGAAAGGTCCATACCTGGACCTGCTGGTCTCCGATCTGCCCCGTCGCAGGTTGACCAAGGGCAAGGCTTCTTGCGTGGAGCACCTTACGCGAAATCGAATAGGCCCCGCTGCCGCCGTTGCCCAAGCATGCCAGCCGAACAAGATAGCGTCCGGGCTTCTGAGTGACCATTCGCCAAACATCGGATGGCTGATCGATCCCGGCTTCGTAGTGGCGCAGCTCCTGCATATCGGGATCGGACACCAAGACAAGTTGCTTGAAGTTCGGCGACTCGATGTCGAGCGTCATCACGTCGCCGACCTTGGCATCGAATGTCCAGAATTCGGTCGAGCCGATTTCAAGGCGACCCGTGTCTCTCCGTGCCTCCGCCAGATTCGTTGCCGCCGGCCCGACCTGAAGTTGGAACGACTTAGCGACCTTGGATGCTCCGTTCGAAGCCAAGTAAAGGTCGGCATCGCGCCACACATGGAAAACCGACAGTCGGTTATCATCCGACCGTATCCCAACCGGCATAAATGCTGGTCCCTTATCGTCGGCGGGCCGATTGGGCTGAGGAAAGAAGGGATTCGCCTCCGGCTTGGTCAGGTCGAACTTCGACAGATCCGGTACCTCATAGGTCGAGAAGACGCAATTCCGATCCAGGCCGATCGTGCGGGTCTCGATCAGATCGTTCTTCTTGACGTGGACGCGCCAGATCGCACTCTTACCGGCCGGGTCCATCGCCGTCAAGCGGTTCCCCTGTTTCGTCGGCGCTTCGGGAACGATTTCGCGCATCCAGATCCTCACTCGGGCGCGGTGGGAGTCGCTGTGATGAGGCATCATCATCGCGTAATAGTCGCCGGATACGGGAGCGAGCAGGGCGAAGACGGCTGGCTGGAAGATCGTCATGTATGAGAGGTCCGGCAGGCCAATCGGCGAAATCCACTCGAAGTAATCGATGCCGTCGTACCGATGGTCGCCCCCCTCCTCGTGGCCCATCTCCTTAATCTGTCCGGCCTTCATCGACACCCGCACGAGGAAAGGTGATTCGGTATCGACCTCCTGATCGACCTTCTGGTCGGAGAGCACGTCGATCGTGTTGTAGACCGAGTCCCGGAAGAAAAACTGGCCCCCGAGTTTGTCGTGGAAGCAGTGAACGTGGATAGAGTAGCTGCCGCTCCGATCGCACCTCCAGAACAGGAGGGGTCGTTGATCGCCAGGGTATCGATCGTCGTTAGTGGCGACCACGCGTCCCGCCGAGTCCACGATGTCGAGCACAGGGTCGAAAGCGTCGCTGCGTGCCTCCGCAAACACAACTTGACCCTGACTTAAAGCAAGATCGAATCGGGAGAACTCGCCGGGAGTAAGAACGCTTCGGATTTCCGTACCGACAACATATCGATTGATCCCTTGCTCGATTTGGCGGACCGAGACGCTCATCTCACGCAGGTCGTTGTTCTGCATGCTCTGGGCGTCGGTAGCGGCGGCGCGTCCAAAAAGGAGCGAAGCTACCGCTATGAGTGACATGAGCCGTACCATCTTGACCTTATGACGCCCTCGTTATTCGCAAGGGTCACGGAAGGTTAGCGTACTGTAACCTCGACGCCTCGCCCATAATGTCGGCAATGTTCCTGCTGGCGGTGGCAATGACGATGAACCGACTTCGAGTCGACGATGGGTGGATTGTCCGTGTGCGCGACTCCATCGTGCGCACTGGCGTGAAAGAGGCGATGGAGAAGAATCTCCTACCGGCCGCCACGGAGAAGGTGTATCCGGGGCATTTTTGTATCAATGCGGACGGCGGAGGATTTGGCTCCGACACTACCTGGCCTGGTCTCGACTCTTGGCAGATGGCGGGAGCCTATCTGCTCATGGGACGCACTCGTATGGTCAAGGACTATTTCGATTTCGTGCGAGCCTCCCAACGGGCCGATGGGAACATCCCGTTCGCGATCTTCACTGGCGATACTCAGGCAGGCGACACCTACTTGCGCGGCATGCGCAATCCGGAAGATCGCTTCACGTACAAGCCGCCCGTGCGTGCCGAGTTGCCGGCAACCAGCCAAGAGACCCGGCAGTGGGTTGGGCTGTTCCGTCACTGGGAACTGGAGTCGAACCCTCTGGCAACCCTTGGGCCAATCTGCTACGTCCTGACGGCGCGAGAGATTGAGGATGCGACCAAGGACAAGGAGTGGCTCAAGGAACACATCGGGTCGGTCGAAGCGACGGGACGATACCTGATGGGTCAGATATCACCGAACGGCTTGCTCTCCGGCTCGGGATTCTATACCGAGAAGCCGCCGCGCAACGGATGGGACGGGGTAACCCAATGCTATGCCGTCGAAGCGTTCCACGATTTGGCCCGGCTCGAAAGGTCGCTCGGGCGCCGGAACGAGGCGGATCAGTGGACAAAGGCCGCCGACAACCTTTCAAAGCACTTTCGAGACCTATTCTGGAAGGACGATCATTTCGGCGAGTATATCCACGTCGAGCGCGGTCTCGTGGATTCGCACGGCCTTTCCGACACGAACTGGGCAGCGATCGCTTTTGGACTCGCCACGAAGGGGCAGACCGAGATTCTGTGGCCGAGGTTGATCGCCGATAAGGCGTTTTGGCCGGGAAATATGCCGACCGCGACGGTTACGAAACCGTTCGCCTACCAAGACTGGGAGGACGAGAAGGTGCCGTTTGCAGCTATCAGTCCGACGAACGACGTGGCGTCGATGGGCAGGACTTGGTATGTAGAATCGCTTGCCTGCAAGCGGATGGGGGCTCGAGAACGGTTGATCGAGTCGGCGAGGCTCGTAAGCAAGGCAGCAGAAGACGGCTTCTGGCGGGAGCGCTATCACCCGCAACCGGACGGGTCTGTCCGCCCGGAAGGAAGCCTCAAGTACTGCGAGTATCCAGCCGTCCTGATCCGAGTCGTCCTTGAGAATCGGAGTTGGTTCTTGCGTTCCTGATTGCGGTCGAGTTATTTCGTGGAGCGCCAATGAGGCGAAATCCGCAGGCAACATCGGAACGAACAAACCTGGCTAGTGTGTCGTGAGATGTGCCCGTCCCGACGACTCACCGCTGGTAGCTCGCTTGCTCGCCGAAGTCTCCGACCTTACCGTTAAATGCTGGGTCATCGACGAGATAGACAGGTATGGAACTTGCCATGCGCCTTTTGGGAACAAGCATCTGGGGGAATGTGGACGGCAAGGCTCCGTTGCCTGGACCGGGTCCGGGCATTGGCTGCCCAAAGCCGGCAACTCGCGGAACTGGTGGTGGCTTCGGCCTATGGACGTGATGCACGGCAAGCACATATCGCTTGGATTTCTGGATTACCCAGTTCCTAATGCGAATCTTGATCGTCAGGACGGGAATGGTGTGCGGCCCAATGCGGTGAATTCCCCGGGTACCAACCAAATCGACGCCGGTGCCGGAATCGCCAATCCTCAACCGCAGCAGGTCCAAACCAAGTTCATCGACTGATGGCGATATCCCATCCACCTCAGCGGTTGGAATACCGTCCCGCCTTGGATGAGTTTTTCGGTCAAGCCTTATGAACATGTCTCCATTCGCCGATGCGTGGCCCGGCCTCTGATTGGAGAACGGCATCAGCTTTTGGATGGTGGCAGTGGCGTCCAGCACATGACCCACTACTTGTGTCGTGGGGAGTCGAAGTGCTCGGATTCCGTTGACATCGGAAATCTGAGCGTTTCGATAGGTCAAGGTCTCGAACGAGTCGACCTCCTTTCGGTCCTCGGTAAGGACTTCGACTGCATCGGTCTCTCGTCCGTAGTTTCGTGGATCGAATAGGCCCTCGGGGCAGAATGAAGATCGGATGATTCGTCCACCCACGTCGCGATGCTGCCTGTCTTGCAGTTGAATCCAGTCCGACTCACCGTCGATGACCTCGCAGACGGCCGTCAGCCCGAGAGACTCTTCCGCACTTGCCGTCTCGTCTACAGACGGCTTGGCAAGGCATTGGATCGGTTCGGCAAAGGCAGATATTGGGATAGTCTCGAAACTGTCAGGCGTCAGGCCATCTGCAACCAGGACGCGAACACCAGCAGGCTTGGTCGCGTACCCCCGCGGAATGACGACAAGCTTCAGGGGGCCCTTCTGCTGGACCCAATCCGGTAAGGGGCGGCCACGTCCGTCGGCGACTACAGGTCCGCCGTCCACGTACCCGTAGCCGGGCACCGGCGCACCCACGACTACCGATCCTTGTACGGTTTGGGTAGAAGCGTAATCGTAAAGCCATGCGATCGCGCCGTCTTGAGGCGTGCAAGTGTATGAGGCGAGCACCCGCCCGTCCTTCACCGCTGGGATCACCTTTCCAGGCGATGCGGCGGCCTGGGCGAGCAGTCGAAAGTCCACGCCTACCTTCGGCATCGGTGTGGGGAGTTGGGAAGGGTCTGGCTTAAGTATCGACCGAAATGCGAATACCGCAAACAAGGTTACGAGGCCAGCCAGGATCGCTTTCCAGGTTGAGTTGGGGCCATTCATTACGGGCACGCGTGCCTAATCGACGGCAGCATCTCTTGGCACATGGACGGTAGCTCCGGAGAAATGGTTCGTTTGTGGGTACGCAAGAGTAACTCGACTTGTCGTAGGTATTATTTGGTCGCCAGGATCGATTGGGAACTGAATGATCGTAAGGAATCCAGTGGCTTCAACCGCCGTCCGCCTGAACCGAGTCTAATCCAAATGAGCTATTCAGGGTCCAAGCTCAATCGCGTTGTGTGGTTAACTCCACTCGTGGTCTTTGCCCTTTTGTCGGTCGCATTCCTCCTTTACCGGCACGGGCATCTCCCAGGCTCCAATGGAGTCGCCCCATCGACCGGTGTCACGTACGATGCCAGACTCGCGATCCTGCGAAGGGGCGACCCAAACCTCAAAGAGGTCGCGCTGACGATCGATGATGGGCCCCATCCCAAGTACGTACCCAAAATCCTGGAGGTGTTACGGCAAGACAACGTGCATGCGACGTTCTTTGTCGTGGGACAGAAGGTTCAGGAGCATCCGGAGATCGTCCGAGAGATGCTTCGAGACGGAAACGAACTTGGAAACCACTCGATGACCCATCCCAGATTCATCACTCTGGATGCCGCCGGCGTTCGGAAGGAGATCGCCGGATGTGCGGCGGCGGTGCTCAAGGCGACCGGACAGAAGATGACTCTGGTTCGCCCGCCAGGATTGCGCTACACCGACGAGATTCTGCGGATCGACAAGGAAATGAACTACGTCACCGTCGAGGAGAACATCGCGGTTGGCGATTATATCGTTAAGGGTGACTACTCGTGGTATCCCGGCAGCAAGGAGTTTCCGACCCACGTTGCCACAATCGAGCACAACGTTTTCAAGCAACTCAAGAACGGCGCGATCATCGTACTGCACGATATGCCGGTGACGGCGGCGGCGCTTCACGACATTATCGGCGGAATCCGAAGCCGCGGATACAAGATCGTCACCGTGTCCGATATGCTGACGCACCTTAGGTCGACACCTAACTGATCGGTTGGTCCGCCTCCGCCACCACTCTGTATTCCAGACCGTCTTCTGTGTTGATGCTCTGGTACAGCACGAGCCGATTGAGTTCGAGCGATCGCTGTGGAGCGATCAGAGTTTCCAGGCGAGGGTGGCCGGAATTCCGCGTGCGTGCAACCGTTACATGCAAATCAAGGGATTGCGTTTCATGCGGGCGCCTGCTTCGAGCCTTGGGCAACTGCCGGTAGAGCCTTGCCAAAGGATCATCCGGGATCTCGGCATCGGAGAAGAGTCTCTGGCCAAGCTTGGTGAGAACGTCGCCCGGCGCTACGAGTCGAAGGGCGATCGCGTTACGCCCATATTGTCTTACCGAATCCAACCGGACTGAAAGTCGATCCCATCGAACTAGGCCAGTCTCCCTTGCCAGTACGTCCTTAAGCGATTCATCGACTTCGCCGAAGAATAGGATCGTCGCGTGGAGTCGCTCGACGGGGGTGACTCGAAACCCGGTTGAAGGGAATGAACTCAGTGCCCATTTGTTCAGTTCATGGGCGCAATCGGCAGGCAACGGGCATCCCAGGAAGATCCGAAAGGTCTCCCTGGAAGCAGGATGAGCAGTTTCGCTTGGCTTATCGGTCATCGATCAACGTTTCTGTCCCACACCCCCAAGGGCATGGGACATCGTCAGATTAGCGACCGCGCGGACGAGTCGCTTTTGCTCTGGTTGAAGGTGAACTAGAGCCCTGCAGGGTGATTTGGGCAGTAACCGTGACACTGGCTCCAAGGTCTCCGGACGCCTCCACCGTCGACATGACGTTGAAGATGTCCTGATCGAGAATCTCGAAGTTGGGGTCGTTGGGGTCAAAGCCAAACATGATGCCGGTTCGTGGCGAGATGTTGAACGTCGCGGATGTCGAAACGCCATTTAGGATGGTCGTCACCGTAACGGTTGCCGAACCGTTGAGGTCGATCGATTGATCATAGAAACTCAGAATCGACGATTCGACGGTTGAAGTGAGTAGGAGCGCTTGATCCCCAATGATCCCATCGAAACCCAGTTGGTGGCTTGCCGTTTTGAGCGGTGTACCCGAACTATCCACCAACTGAGTGACAAGCGATACCTCAGTCGGTGCTTGGTTGCTGAATCGTACGCCGTTCAGGCCGTCGAATGTCATCGTCATGGTCGGAATCCCAATCGGGTTGGCCAACTTATATGTGCCAAGCAGCGGCGAAAGGAAGATTCCCTGAACTGTGCACGGGATTGTCGCCAGGCTGACTGATCCGGCGCCTTGGAACGGATGACCATAGCCTACGAACCCTCCGTTGTCTGAGGCGGTTACGCTGCCGACCGCTCCGCTCACGACTACGTCGCCCCTTACCATGAAGGTTGCGATGGAGTTGTTCTTCAAAGGATTGGGCGTCCCCGCACCGGGAGCAGACGGTCTTGTGATCGCCGCGCCCGACATGGGTACGAGGTTCCTCAGAAGGCTGGCCGGATTGGCACGCTGCTTGATGCGCGCAACGATCGATGCAGGAATGCCGCGGCATGTCAGAGCCGTCGCGAGTGGGCGTAGCTGACTCGGCCGGGCTCCTGGAGTCGCTGCCGTGCCCTGCGGGACGACGCCAGTTGCCCGGATCTCACTGATCGGCGTACCGAAAAAGTCGCGTAAGTTATCGGCGGATCCGAAGGAGAGGGAACCGATTCGCTTCTGATTCCGGGAGTCTCCGCTACGGAACGAATTGGGAAGCGTGAAGATGACACTGCCACTGTCTCCCTCCGCGACGTCGGTCGTTACCGAGTCGTCCAGCGAGACCCAAATAACGTTGTCGATCGCATCGAATCCCTTGACCGTCGCGGGGTACATTTCAGGCGCGGAGTTATTGCGATCCAACGCGACGGCGACCCGGGTGCCCGCCGGCAACGCTTGAACCTGGGCCAGAGTCAAATCGCCATTCGGCTCTCTAGCAGCCTGAAGGACCAATCCTCCGTCCTTGACAGCCGGGGTGCTTCCATTTGAGCCTCCTGAGGAGCCTCCGCATCCAATCATCGACAATGCGACCGGAGCCGCCAGTAAACCAATCCAGAATCCTCTCATCAGCTTGAACCCCTCCCGAGCAGCATGGGGCTGTCGGATTACATTCGATATCTCACGTGTGTGCATTTGATCGCTAGATTTCGTTCACCCTCCAGTATCGTTTGCTCAACAATGGTCCGACGTCGAAACGGCTGGACGGTCACGTCTATGTTGCGACAATTCCTTCGAAACCGGTAGGCGATCTCCTGCATCTGCGTGGCCGGAATGCCTGCATCTCTGAAGGGTCAAGGGCCACGGATATACTGCAACTCGTGGCGAAGCCTAGGGTTTGCGTGTTGGGGAAGGAAGAGGTCCTTCACCGCTTCTTCTTCCGCTGGTTCAAGTTCCGGTTCGAATATGAGCGGTTTGATGGCACGCGCACGGAACCGATCGACCAGTATGTGCTGGACCGGGGGCAAAGTGTGGGTGTCGTTCTCCACGATCTTGGAAACGATGAGATCGTCCTCGTCGAGCAAATGCGGATTGCCGCTATCGATTCCGGAAATCCGTGGCTCCTGGAACTCCCCGCCGGACGAGTCGATGACGCCGAGGAGCCATTGGCGGCGGCCTCCCGCGAGTCTCAAGAGGAGACCGGCGTGTCGCCCTCCGATGTTCGCTTAATCTGCAAGTTCTACGCGTCGCCCGGAACCTGCTCGGAACTCTTGCACCTCTACTACTGCCCCTTTCCCAACGGCTTCGATGCGGGCGAACGAGGTGGCCTCGTCGACGAACATGAGGACATTCGTGTGCACCGGGTCACGGTAACAGAGGCCGCCGCGATGATCGAGTCGGGCTCCATTGTCGATGCAAAATCGATTATCGGCGTTCAGTGGTTGGTTGCACAAGCGAACCGATCAACAGATGGATAGAGCCGTGCCTCAGCGGAGCGGGTTTACCGGTTTGAATTCGAAGGCTCTGGCAAGTGCCGATTGGTCATTCCGATGGGGGCCCGATTCGGATTCACCTGGCGGCAGGACATTCAATCCCACGATGTGCTCCTTCCGTAATTCGAGGATTTGAATATAGGTCCCGCGGTTTGAGTAGGGAATCGGATCGGTGTCGAACGTTCGGAAGCCGCCTGCTACATAGGGAGGGCGCGCCTTTGACTCGACTTCGGCAAGTACCTGCCGCACGACATCTTGAGCCGACTTGCCCGCCAAGTAATCAAACCGTGTCTTGCCTTCAAGCGCTCGAAGGAGGACAGAAGGTTGAAGAACAAGCCGGAAGAGATCCGGATCCAAGAAATTCCCCGTCTTGTCGCGGAAGAGTATCTCCCGCAAATGCTCCACAAACGATCGATAGGTAGACGCTTGAGTCGAACCGTCAATCAGTTTCCCATCGAAGCCGGCGAGATCTGTTCCCGCCAGGTAGGGCTTGAAGAAGGGCCACGTCTCGTCCGATTTGGCGATCTTCTCCGGTATCGCCTCCATATCAGCGAGCGAGAGCTTCCCGTTTCCGATTGCGGCGAGAAGTGAAGTGTTCTCGAAGACCTTTCCCCACGTCGGGGTGTCGAAATTGGGCCACCACGAACAAGGCTTGTTGTTCCAGTTGGCAAGGAACCCGGCGCCCGGATTGCGAACGTGTGGCATTTCGGCGGAGGTGAGAAAACCCTTCCATGCATATTTGGGATCGCCCGGGGTAGGGAATCGCGGGTCAATCCCGTCGGCACGCTTTGGAATCAGGCCGAGGAAATGCCAGCCGATATCCCCGGAACGCGTGGCATAGAAGAAGTTGAAATTCATGGTCGCGCCGCTCATCGCACGTACGATTTCATCGGATGAGGACGCGGACCATAAGTGAACCCAAGCGTTGAACGTGTCCATCTCGCGGAGCCAATAGCCGCTTCGCTTGGCGAATGCGGTCTTTGTGGATCCGCTCATCAGGACGACAGGGCTCCCGTCGATTCGCGAGCGCTCTACGATTTGATCAGGGGCGCCCTTGACTTTTAGGGTGAACGTCGCACGTTCGACGGGAAGCGTAGTATCTCCATTTCGGTAGGTTGTGCCGTCGGATGCGTAGTAGAAGATGTCGTCGGTGTCGGCTTCGCCGCTTGTTATGCCCCAGGCGAATTGGCGGGTGAATCCGACGATGACGCCGGGGACTCCTGGCACATCCATACCTTCGGCTCGAATCCCCGGGGCCTCGATCGACATCTCATGTACGATCGAGGGCGTTCTCAGGCCCATCTGTGGACCCGAAAGCAAAAGGGGTCTCCCGTCGACTGAGTGCTTGCCACCTACCACGACACAGTAACTTCCTGTCCGATAAGGAACGTTCAACCTCTCAGCCAACCTCGTTGAAGCGTCGCGGGAAGTGAGATGGAGGGCGCCGATGAGGTCGAGAAGTCCGATCTTCGGGAGGTCGGCGAGTTGCCTTTCGGTGGTCTCTCGATCTGGGTAGTAGAACCGCACGTGCGACTTGGCGAGAGGGTCGTCTGCGTTCGCTACGGTCGGCACCGCGTCCGGATCGTTGGCCCATGCGAGGTCGTCGAACACATCGAGGGCCCTTCCTTTAAGTGCCTTCTGCCCCTTGAGGTATGCCAGCGCCGCCATGTTGCGAAGCTCGCCCGCTCCGCCGTGGCCGAAGATCTGGAGGAGGTGAATGCAGATCGCAACTGAGTCAAGTGTCGTCCAGTCCGCTGGACGGATTCCGGCGTCGAGAAACTGTTTCGGCAGCCGATTCGCTCCGCACGTTGTGATCCACGCGTTGACTCCCCGAACGTAGTTTACGATCGCATCCTTTGCTGGGGGCGAAAGGCGCTCGAACTCCGATTTCAGCTCACTGTCGTCGTATCCGGTCTGCAGAATCTCGCGATCGGATGAGACGGCGGTGGGGCCGACAAGGGCGGCCAATCGGCCACGTGCGAGTCTACGGCTCAACTCCATCTGCCAGAGCCGGTCCTGGGCAACCGCATAGCCGGCATCGAAGAACGCTTGGGCGTAGGATGCTGCCCGGATATGCGGCACGCCATAGGTGTCGCGCAATAGGTTAGGCGACGGAACGAGGAAACTGGAAGCGAGCAAAACGGAGGCGAGCATCATAGGCGTAGTTCTCTCGGCGATGGTCGACGGGCGGAACCGAAGCCGAAAAAACGATGCTCGAACCTCCCGAAACTGTCGAATTAACCCGCCGCTATGGCAGGATTCTACGTCCGCCGCCGAGGGCCTTCTTTCCGAAAACCTGATAGGCCACGTAGATTCCGCCGACGACAAGCGCCAACGGAAGCAGGCCCAGGATTACGCCGATTGCGAGGTGGACGGCCCATCGCAGCACGATGAATCCGATGACGATGGCGGCAAGCGTCGTGAGTATTTGTCGCGTTGTGGATGACATTTGTTTTTCTACCCCCGGAGCCAATGATAGGCTTCGATTGAGTCCTATCCCCTCTAACGACTGATTGTGAGGGAAGGATGCAGAATTCGGATGATTCGCGGCGGATTCACTTCATAAAGTGAAAGGCGTCCGATATACGGTGGGCCATGAGCATGCCTGACCGAAATCGGCCCGCCGGCGAACAAGTATCCTATTAGGCATGCCGCTCAAGGTCCTGCGCGCTCCCGCGTTCGATGCGAACTCCAACGGTCCCCTCGAGATCAACGCGCCGCTTGTCGCCGACTGGCTCATTCGGTTTCTTCAGGATGAGTGCATCCGAAGACGAGGCGTCAAGCGTGCCGTCCTGGGTCTATCCGGGGGCGTCGATTCCGCGGTGGTCGCATACCTTTGTGCGCGTGCGTTCGGCCCCGAGAACGTTTTCGCGTTCCGCATGCCGTACAAGATCTCGTCGCAGGAGAGCGTAGATCATGCCAATTTGGTCGTTTCGGATCTAGGGATCCAAGCCAGGACGATTGAGATCACGCCGATGGTCGACGGATATGTCGGTAGCCATGAGCCAGAGATCAGCCCAAGCAGGCTAGGTAACGTTTGCGCCCGAACTCGGATGATCGTGATTTTCGATCAGGGGGCGAAACTGGGCGGACTGCCGATCGGAACCGGCAACAAGAGTGAGAGGCTCTTCGGCTACTACACGTGGCACGCGGATGACTCGCCCCCCATCAACCCAATCGGCGATATGTTCAAGACACAGGTTTGGCAACTGGCAAAGGAGTTGGGTGTTCCACGGGAGATCATAGAGAAGCCTGCCTCGGCGGATCTGATCAAGGGGCAGACGGACGAATCAGACTTTGGGATCACCTACGCCAAGGCCGATCGGATTCTACACTTCATGACCCAGGGCTACACCAGGGACAAGCTCATCGAGATGGGATTCGCGGCGGCTGAGGTTGAACTGGTGTGGAAGCGCGTCGACACGACTCACTGGAAGCGACGACTCCCGACCGTTGCGATGCTGAGCGCATCGGCGATCGGCGAGTATTACCTGCGTCCTGTCGATTTCTGACGCCTAGCCACTTCACTCTCTCGGCAGCGGCGGTATCGGCGGCATCAAACGGCACTGTCGCGGGTCGATGGCGGCTCCGAACGGGCTGAACATCTGGGGAATTGACTGGCTCGAACGGTTGGTCTTGCCGAGCAAAATAGATTCGATTTGTTTCCGGCAGTCGGCCAGATGGAGAGAAGTGATTTTGTCCGAGGATCTGGCAATCGCATGGTCGATCTTTGAAGTCAGCCCCTTCAATGCGTCCTTCGCATAGAGACGCAGCTCGTCCTTCTGCGAACCGTTGATCTTGGCGTCGAAGGTGTCCAGATAGGACCGCTGCAGGGCTCGGCGATAGATATCTACGCTCACGCGAGACGCCGCCAACTCAGTCCAGACGCCATTGGTCACGTCAGCAACTAGCTGCGACACGCGATATGCCTTGGTCCCGTTCAGCGCCTCGTTGTCCAGGAGCCGTCGCACGACGCTCGACGAGAGAAGAGACGAGAGCATGATCTGCTGGTCTGAATTCACGAGAGACACGTTTCCATCCGGCTGAATACGGTTGAGAATGGCGGGCTGGTAAAGGTCGGAGGCGATATGAAAGCCGACATCGGCGATGAACTTAACTGCCTTTGCCTGCTGCTCGGCAGGAACCGGGCGGAAAACGTCCGATCCCCTTCCCGAGTGATAGTCCGTTTCGACGACGCCTCCTACGAGGTCGGATACGTGAAAGAGTTCAGTAAGGCGTTGGTTTCTGAGCGCCGAGAGCAGAGAGGCCAATCTGCTGTAGTCTTCTCCGTATTTCGTGCCTGCCTCCAGAAGATAGTTCCTGGCGATGCGGTCGATATTCAGCAGACCCAGTCGAGCCGCCTCGACCGAGTCGTCGCCGATCCGCTCCGATTCGGTGGTGGGATCTTCAGGGTAGCGGTAATTGCCGAATCGGACCCAAGGGTTAGTCACTTGCTCCGAGAGCCATCGATCGAGGGTGGGCTTCTCATCGTCGGGGTTCTTGGCGGAGGGGATCGGCGCATAGCCGTAGTGGATCGCGAATTTGTCGTAAGGTCCGATCATGCCGATCAACTGCTTCACACCGTCGCCTGGCTGCGTCACGTAGTTGTAACGGGAGTAGCTCATGATCGATGCGGCGACGCCATGCTCGGACGTGAATTTGGGATCGCGAAGTTGGGCGATCGAATACGCCGAGCTTGCCTTGAAGTTATGTTCGAGCCCAAGCGTGTGGCCCACTTCGTGGGCAACCACGTAGCGCAGAAGCGTGCCCATCAGTTCGTCGGACAATGGAAGGTGGCGAGCCGCGGGGTCTACCGCGGCGGCCTGTGAGAAATACCACGCCTCGACGAGTTCCACGACGTTGTCCCAAACGATGATGTGGGCGGAGATCGTCTCTGAGCTTCGTGGGTCCTGAATAGAGGGCCCCATCGCATTTTGGGTCGTTGAGGGTGCCCATCGAATGACCGAATAGCGAACATCCTCTGGATCCCAGTTTGGATCGTCTAGCGGAGTCGGCGCATCGAGGCAGGAAATGGCGTTTGAGAACCCGGCGGTTTCAAACGCAGGGCGCCAGTCTTCCACCGCCTTCTTCAGATAAGGTCGCCACTTCTCGGGTACTTCTCGGCTCAAGTAGAACACGATCGGCTTGATCGGGTCGGAAACCGGTAGGTTCGGGAACTTTTTTACGAGTCGAAATCGGTCGATGTACTCGCGCTGAATGGGTCGGTTCTCTTTGCGGCCGTACTCAGTAAATGCGCTCGTGAAGTATCCGATCCGACTATCTTTCAGTCGGCCCATCATGGGCTTCTCTGGAAGGAGGACGATGCTGTAGTGGACGGTCGCGCTGATGGCGCTGGAACTCCCGCCCCTGGCCGGACCGAACATACTGAAGCTGGGCATCCCTGCGCCAAACGTAAGGAAGGATCGGACTTCGATGTTGTCGGGAAACGCCTTCACTCGGTCGATGTAGGAGCGGGACGGGTCGGCTCCAGCCGTGCCGATTGCCTCTCGCACGGAAAAGTCCTGCGGGTCGCTCGTGAAGAGATTGGACACGTCGATTACCGCCGACTTGTCTCCATTCTCCGTCTGGACCTCGAACGCCATTAGAATTGGTTGGACTGAATTGGCGTCGATCGCGACCTTACGGGCGCCGTCTGCCTCGGTTCGCATCGAGAAGTCGACATTGCGCAAGTAGATTTTGTTCTTTCGCCGGGTGAAAGTAACGACGCGCGAGCCTGCCGCCGTGCCGGGATAGCCGACGTTCTGAGGGAGCTCGGCGACTTCGGTTTGCCACAGAAGGTCGCGACCCATCATCGTTGGAGGGATCTCGAAGAGCACTCGGTCGTCGATCCTATGCACTTTGAACATGCCGGTTTGGGACACGGCGTCTTTGGTCACGATGTCTGCGTATTTGCGGAGAGATCCGGGCTTCCCGGGTTCTTGCCCCATGGATGACGGTGGGTCCTGAACCGCACCGGCGGCATGAACGCAAAGGATGAGGGCGACAATCGCGGGCGTGCGCAAGGAAGGAGTCATAGTCGTTTTGGTGGACAGGAACGGGAGTTTGCCTGGGAGGCAAACTCATCCGCCTTACTTGTCCGTATCACTGGGATATGGTAGCGTAACCAAGCTGTCATGTCGCGAACACCCGTAAGAATTCTTGTCGTTGCCTTGGCCGGAGGCCTGATTGCCTGCTCGATGGGGCAAGTCAAGCGAACACTGAAGCCGGAGGACTTCGGGCAATGGGAGGCACTTGTAGGTCAGCAGATCAGTAACGACGGTCACTGGCTCACGTACCAGCTTCCGCGGGTCGACGGCGAGATTCGATTGGTCTTGAAGAACAGCGATGGGCCGGAGCGAACCGACGTGCCAAGTGGAGTCGGCGCTCAGTTCTCGGACGACTCAAAGTGGTGCGGTTACCTGATCGGTCCCTCGAAAAAGGAGGCTGACAAGCTCGCCGAGGAGAAGAAGCCCGTTGTGACGAAGTTCGCTCTCAAGAATCTGAGCACGGGCGTCGACCGGGTTTTCGAAGCTGTCCAGTCATTTCACTTTCTTAAGGGCAGCCGAACCCTAGTTCTGATCCGGTACCGGGGCGAGTCGAGGCCGGATGCGGGCGGCGACGTTGAGTGCATCAACCTCGCAAACGGCGACATGCTTACCATCGGAAATGTCGCCATGGCGACGCCGAACGATTCAGGGACGTTGCTCGCCTTTTCCATTCGAGGCGATAACGGCGAAAAGGGCGTTCAACTCTACGATCCAGCAACTCAGGTGCTTCGAACCCTTGCCTGGGGCAAGGAGAATGTCTATGACCTGACCTGGGCTCGTAAGGCTGACGTCCTGGCGTTCCTGATCGGAACCGTCGACGAGAAGAAGGATGGCGATGCGAATGTGGCGGTTATCGTGTCCGACCTGCACAATCCACATCCGACATACATTTCCTTGGACCCATCGAAACAGGTCGGTTTCCCGAAGAGCAGCCGAATTGCCGAGTTTGGAGCCTTTCAATTGAATGAGGACGGTTCCGCCGCCGCCTTTGGCGTCGTTGACTGGAAGGACAAGAAGAAGCCTCAGGGGAAGCCGGAAGACAAGCCAGGCGTGGAGATCTGGAACACCAAGGCGGTTCGCGCCATCCCTCAGCAAAAGGTTCAAGCAGGTCAGGACAAGTTGAAAACCGCGCTTTGGGTTTGGCATCCGAAGTTGAACGAGCTTCAGACCATCTCCGACGGGAAGGTGCAGTCCGCCTCGCTGCTCTACGGATTCGACAATGCCGTGGTGATCGATCCGACGCCCTATCAGAATCCGGTTAGCAACGGCATCACCTATCGCGACGTCGTCGTGGTCAATACTCACACCGGTCACAGAACGAAGATGGTGGAGCGGACCCAATGGACCCCGGCTCCGTCGCGAAAGGGCAAGTACATCGCCTACTTCGAGCGCCGAAACTGGTGGCTCTACGACATTGCTGGCGACAAGAAGCTCAACATGACTGGCGACATTCACGAGCCGTTCGACGATGTGGACGATGACCACACAGTTCCCGAAAAGCCTCCGGTGGCGCCACCAATCTGGCTGGCGAACGACGACGGCGTCGTTCTTGAGGACAAATACGACTGCACGCTTTTCCGGACGGTTGTGAATTCAGCGACGCCCCTTACCAATGGTCGGAAGGACCACGAGATCTTCCGCTTGGTCCAGCCCGATCACCCCGAGGATGGACCTAGCCTTCAGAATCCCTTCTACTTCAGTGCCTTCGACGACGACCTCAAGGCATCCGGCTTCTACAAGTGCGATTCTAAAGGCAAGGGCAAGATGCTGATCATAGATAACGCGGCGATCGGAAGCCTGATCAAGGCCAAAGACGTCGACCGGATGATCTTCACAATGGGTTCATTCGAGAAGTCTCCCAACCTCTTTCTGACCAACACCGAGATGAGCCAAAGCAAGCCGGAGAGCAAGACCAATCCGCAGCAGGCGAACTTCGCATGGGGCAAATCGGAACTTGTCACCTACAAGAGCCGTTGGGGGAAGGAACTACAAGGCGCCCTGATCTACCCGGCAGACTACGTCAAAGGACGCACCTATCCGATGGTGACGTACATCTATGAAAGGGAGAGCAACAACCTGCACGCCTATGTCGGGCCTGTCGATCGGAGCGCCTACAACCCTCAGGTCCTATCGCAGAACGGCTACTTCGTATTCCTGCCCGACATCGCTTACCGGCCCCGAAACCCCGGCAAGTCGGCGCTTGATTGCCTCGAACCGGCCGTAGATGCGGTGCTGGCCAAGCACGTCGGGGTTGACAGCACAAAGATCGGCTTGATGGGGCATTCGTGGGGCGCCTACGAAACCGCCTTCGTGACGACCGTCAGCAAGGCGTTCGCCGTCGGAGTGGCGGGGGCGCCGCTAAGCGAATTGACGAGCATGTACAACAGCTTCTATTGGAACTCGGGCATGACGGACCAGCAGATTTTCGAAACCAGCCAGGGCCGCATGGAGGTTCCGTTCTGGGAGGATCCGAAAGTCTATTTCGACAATTCGCCCGTATGGCAATCGGCCAAACGGACGACACCGATCCTGTTCACGTTTGGCGATCAAGACGGAGCAGTGGACTGGCACCAGGGGCAATATTTGTACAATACACTTCGCCGGATGGGCAAGCCGGCGGTCATGCTCCTATACGCGGGCGAAAATCACGGACTGGCTAAGCGGGCGAATCAGCTTGACTATGCCCACCGAGTAAGGCACTTCTTGGACGTCTACCTCAAGAACGCCAAGCCGGAACCGTGGGTGACGGACGATATCCCCCTTCTGAAGCAGATCGACGGTCCTTAGGTCGCTTCGCGGCAAGGAGACTAGCCAGGCGCGCCTTGGTCGCCGCTCACAGCAGGCTCTTCTCCGCGCGCGGCGATCGAGGCTTCGATTTCGGAAATGAACGCATTCCGGTCGGTCTCAGTGGCGAATGCGTTTGCCCGTATCGGCAGGAACCCCGGTAGTCGGGTGCGTACCAGCAGCATGTCCCGCCGATGGCGGACCTCCTTGATTCGATCAAGTTCTACCGTGTAACGAAGTCGTTTGCCATTGCGGTATTCACCGATGAAGCGAATCTGGCCATCGGACAGTTCGACATGGCATCCAGCGTTGAATAGCCGGCTCGACTTCGATGTCGAAACGACCGAACGAGCAGGAATTGAGAAGGGCCAAAGCACCGCCATTCCTCCGATGACTCTTAGTGCGCCGTCGGCGAAGATGATGGCGACGAGACCAAAGGCCGGCACTGCGGCGACAAACCACCAGAACTGGGCCAGATACTCTTCGCTTGCAAGGCGCGCAAGTTCGGTTCGGGTGATTTGATAGACGTTGCTTTGGATCATCGGCGGTCGGCTCCGGTATCGCAGTCCCGGATTCGTTTCGACATCGATTCTGCCACACAGCGGTCGTGCCATACTGCCATTCATGCTCAGAGTGGAGTCGAACGGTCCCGTTCTCTATGTCACTCTCGAGAGGCCGGATGTTCGGAACGCTCTGGACGAAGAGCTGATCCAAGACCTCTACGAGACCTTTACGACGGTCGCAGAACCGACGCGCGTGGTCGTGCTTGCCGGCGACGGGCTGTCATTTTGTGCAGGTGGTGACTTGAACTATATGCGCCGAGTGGCCGCCTATACCGAGGAACAGAACTACGAGGACGCGTTCCGCCTTGCTTGGGTGTTTCAATCCATGCTGGAGTGTCCGGTTCCAATCGTTGCGAAGATTCACGGCGCCACCTTTGGTGGCGGTTGCGGCTTGGTCGCGGCCGCCGATGTCGCAGTCGCGGCCTCCGATGCCCAGTTCGCGTTTAGCGAGGTGCGCTTGGGTCTTGTACCGGCAACCATTTCGCCCTTCGTAATCCAGAAGATTGGTGCAGGCCATGCCCGGTCGCTTTTCACGACGGGAGAGTTGTTCAATGCCGAACGCGCGTTGCATATCGGGTTGATCCACGACATGGTCGTTCATGCCGATCTAGCCTTCGCGGTGGAAAGGCGAGTGAAGGCTATCTTGGCGGCCGGACCGAAAGCGGTGTCTGAAGCGAAGCGGATAGCCCAGAATCCTCCGCTATCGTTGGAGGAGTCGGCCAGGCTACTCGCGAAGATCCGTTCGACCGATGAAGCAAGAGAAGGCGTTTCGGCCTTTCTGGAGCGGCGTCCCGCCCGGTACGCGGTGTCGCCATGATCCGAAAACTGTTGGTCGCAAACCGGGGCGAGATTGCAGTTCGGGTCATTCGCGCCGCAAGAGAAATGGGCATTCGATCGGTTGCCGTCACCAGCGAAGCCGATCTGGACGCCATTCACACTGCAATGGCCGATGAATCGGTCTGCATTGGCGGTCCGGAGCCGTCGGCAAGCTACCTGAACATCGGGCGTATCATCGAAGCGGCACACGCCACGGGCGCAGACGCTATCCATCCCGGATATGGCTTCTTGGCGGAGCGTCCAGCATTTGCGGAGGCATGCATCGAAGCTGGCCTTGTGTTCGTTGGGCCATCTGCGTCGGCGATGAGGATGCTCGGCTCAAAGTCCGACGCCAAGGCGATCGCCGTTCAAGTCGGAGCGCCGATCGTACCTGGCTGCTACGACCCTCAAGCGTCGGTGGAGACCCTAAAGAGTGCCGCCCTTGAAATCGGCTATCCCATCATGTTGAAGGCATCTGCCGGCGGAGGAGGGCGCGGCATGCGGGCCCTGCACGACCCAAGCCAGTTCGACGCGATGCTGACGATGGCATCTGAGGAGGCCAGAAATGCGTTCGGCGACGGAACCATGATGGTGGAAAAACTCGTCGAACGCCCCCGCCACGTGGAAGTCCAGGTCTTGGCGGATTCGAAGGGAAACGTAAGTTGCCTCTTTGAAAGGGAGTGCTCTCTTCAGCGTCGACATCAGAAACTGATCGAGGAGGCGCCGTCTCCATATCTGTCCACGAACCCGCCGATGTGGGAAGCGATGGCAGAGTCGGCAAGGCGCCTCGTCGCCTATGCCAACTATGTCGGTGCGGCGACGGTTGAGTTCATGGTCGATGAGGTGGCAAGTAAGTTCTATTTTCTAGAAGTAAACACTAGACTTCAGGTAGAACATCCGGTCACTGAAGCAGTGACTGGATTGGACCTAGTCAGATGGCAGCTTCGAATCGCTTCCGGCGAATCGCTCACGGATCTTGAACGCCTGACGGCCCGAACCGCGATTCAAGGGTATGCCATTGAGGCGCGCGTCGTCGCAGAAGACCCATCCGCCGGGTTCCTGCCCTCGGTCGGGAAGATCGTAGCTTGGACAGAGCCTAGGGGTCCAGGAATTCGCGTAGACAGCGGTTATGGACCTGGTAAGGTAGTGCCTCGGTTCTACGATTCACTTCTTGCGAAGGTGATTGCTCACGGAGAGACTCGTGCATCGACAATCGACCGCTTGATTACGGCGTTGCTCGACTTCCACATTCTGGGAGTGAACACCAATATTGCGTATCTGATCGATGTGCTTGATCATCCAGGCTTTCGAAGTGCGGATATCGATACTGGCTTCTTGGACCGGGAGTTCTCGAGTTGGCGTCCAGGCTTGCCCCCTTCCGAGTTGTGTCAGATCCTCACTACGGCCAGTCACGTGTCGTCTCCGGCGATGAAACTGCAGGAACGGGCGGCGGTTTGGGATGTCGGCGATACATTCCGGAACACAGGGATCTAGCTCTTCGTATAGTGTGAAGACCAATATAATCTTGGGCTGATTTGGCGCCAAGAACTGGTTCTTTAGTATTAGGAGAGCGTTTGTATGACAAGTCGTCTAGTTTCATTCGCGGCGCCCATTTGCATGGGGTGCTTGGCTGCCATCATGGCGTTATCCGCGATCGGTTCCAGCGAGGGACGGACATATCGGGATCGTGAACACTCGCCCATAGCAGCATCAAATCCAGTGCAAGCGAAGCTGTACGATGCGATGGTGCTTGACCATCGGCCAAGTATCAGCCAGGTCGTGCTTTCTCCTGCGAAATTGGTGGAGAACGATGCAGATAGGATCGACCGAGTCCGTACAATGTACTTGGAGAGTTCGATCCAGAGTGGCCAGGACTGCTATGATGCTGCCTCTATCTTGCGTCGAAGCAAGCATTCCGAGGATCTGATTCTGGCCCACGATCTGGCGATCATAGCGCTCAGTTATGACCAGCCGATGGCAAAGGCGCTGGCCGCCGAAACCGAGGATCGGTACCTTCTCAGCATCGGACGCCCCCAGAGGTTTGGAACCCAATCCAAAACGAACCAGAGAAATCGGCAATATGATGGATCGATCAACCCACTCGTGACTCAGGACCTGCGCGTACAGATGGATGTCTCTACACTAAAAGACTAGGTCTGATTAAGCCCTCGGTGTAAGAAACGAATCCTCGCGATCTCCCCCTCGCGTATCAAGTATCTTGTACTTGCAGGCCCCAAATGCCGAAATTCATGCTTCTCATGACGGAGGGCAGGTTGACCGGCTACAATGCTCGAATGCGAAACCTCCTCAGCGACGAGCAGATGCAGTCCTATCAGGCGAACGGCTTCTTGGTAATCGAGGGCTTTCTCGACGAAGGCGAACTTGCCAAGTGGCGAGAGGCAACTGACGAGGCCGTTGCCCAACGGCTGGCCAACTCGTCGGCTGGACTCCACAATCAGTCGCAAGAAGACGCGTACTACGCTCAGGTCTTTACGCAGTGCATCAAGTTGGCCGACACCCATAGCGGGATGCGCGATCTCATGTTCGATCCCCGATTAGGTATGGTTGCCGCGGCGCTTGCCGGAGTAGACGGCATCCGCATTTGGCATGACCAGGCGCTCATTAAGCCGGCTTACGGTAATCCGACCGGCTGGCACTTGGATAATCCGTATTGGTCCTTTTCGTCGAGAGACGCGATCTCGCTCTGGGTCGCTTTGGATGACGCGACGCTTTCGAACGGCTGTCTGGCCTACATTCCAGGCAGTCACAAGTCGGCTCGGTTCGAAAATGCCGGTATCGGCGAGAACTTTGGGTCGCTCTTCAAGATTTATCCCGAGTGGCTTGAGATTGCTCCAGCCATATGTCCCTGTCCGGCTGGTTCGGCCGTGTTTCACAACGGTCTCACGGCGCATGGAGCGGGGGCTAACATCACGAACCGGCCCCGAAGAGCGATGACATGCGCCTACATGCCCGACGGCGCGACGTTCAACGGAGTTCGGAACGTTCTTCCCAAGGAGTATTTCGAATCGCTAGAGGTCGGAGACGTCCTATGCGACGACACCGTCAATCCGCTGATCTGGAAGCGGTCGTAGACGGTGTCGCTAGCCTGACGGGCGATTGGACTCGTAGCCCGTCTGCCAGACGTTTATCAGGCTCTAGAGGCCCCCGAACATGCCACCCATTCCTGCGGCGCCCTTGAGATCCAGGTGACGGCCTTGCATATGAAGCCACTTGGCCTTCTGTGCCGGCGCCAGGAGTTTGTCGAGCACTGCATCGGTCTCAAACTTCGTCTTCTTCGCCAAGGCTCCCGCTTTGGCGCCGTAGGCGGCCATATTGCTTGATCCCCCTTGCATGGGAGATCCAAGTTCAGCGGCATGTCGCCGGTTGATTTGACTTATCGAGAAAGCCAGCTTTGTGGACTGGGCAGATGTCAAACCAACTTCGCGAGAATTCATTGGGTCGAGCAGAGCAGAAGCGCCGGTCGACTGCAATGTGATTTCGTGAAGACGCTGACGCTGAGGAGGCGTCAAATAGGCAATTGTGCGCTTCTGCATTGCATTAAAAGCGTCCATCATGCCTGTCATCATCTTCTGTTGCTCAGCCGGTGACTGCTTCTTGCCGCCCATTGCGCCAAGCAGGGCAGGAGCCATCTTCATGCCTTCTTCCATCATGACCTGCATGACCTTGCCGCTGACATCCTTACTCAGGTGCATGTCCTTTTGCACATCTGGGTTCATGAGCAGGGCCGGGTTATATCGCATGCTCGGCATCTTGAAGCCGGGCGGCATTCCCTGGGCGGACGCCATCGCGCCGGCAGCTGCCAGCAAACATAGGAAAACGGTTCGAACGCGCATCATCGATCCATTCTACGGCCCAGACCGCCATTGGGAGGCGGTCCTTCGAGGATCTTTACGATCGTTTCGCCCTTAGTGGGAGGCCTGCTTGACCGCGCTACCCGACTGCCCGCGACAGTTCTGCTTCACGCACTACCGAAATGACTTCTCGAATGCTCCAATGGTTGGCCTCGAGCAGTTCCAAGGCTTCGTCCTTGGTCACCGGCGTCAATTCGCATACGATGCGGGCACATCGATCCTTGAGCTTTTGGTTCTTTGCTTTGACATCGACCATCAGGTTTTCGATGACCTTGCCGCTAAGGACCATTGCCACGGTGCTGATTCGGTTGAGGGCCAGTTTCTGGGCGGTGCCCGCCTTTAGCCTCGTCGAGCCGGTGAGGACCTCGGGACCGGTATCAAGGAGAATCGCGTGGTCGGCGATTTGGAGCAAAGGTGCTCCCCTATTGTTGGCGATTCCGCAAGTCCAAACGCCTTTCTGTTGGGCATGGTGGACGGCGGAAACGACGAACGGAGTGCTGCCGCTTGCCGCAATACCGATCACGATATCCTTCCGGCTTAACCTCATTTCGTTCAGCGCCGCGATGCTGGCGTGGCGGTCGTCCTCGGCGTCTTCGACAGAACGATCTTTCGCAGTAGTCCCGCCGGCGATGAGGGCTACAAAGCGATTGCTTTCGATGCCAAATGTTGGAGGCATTTCGGCGGCATCGGCGGTAGCGATACGGCCACTTGTGCCGGCACCCACATAGATAATTCGGCCTCCCGCCTGAAACGCCTCAGCTGCCTTCTCGCCAGCAAAGGCAAGCGGTGCTTCCGCCGCATGAAGGGCCCTTAGGACAGCGGATTCCTCGTCATTCATCAGGTGGACAATATCGATCGCCGACATCTTGTCGAGACCGAGTGAACGGGGATTTCTGGATTCAGTTGCCAAGACTTAGCTCCTTTGCTAACTCAACCGCACCGTAAAGCGGAGGTTTTGTGAGACGATTTACGATCAGAAGGTGATCGGGGAAACGAGCGGCAAGCAAAGCTTGGAAGTGCTCCTTAAAAATAGGCGACGCCTTCCAAACTCCTCCCGCGAGGCTGATCGAAAGCGTATTCGAGGGTCGAAGATATCGTTTCACGTGTTCGTAAACCACGCCGGCAAGGGCGGTCTGGTTGCGCTCGATGCTTTCCAGCGCATATCTTCTACCTTCTCTGGCGTCTTGACCGAGGGCCCTGGCCAAACGAGCAAGTACCTGGGGTGGACCAGAAGTATAGACCGTCGAAACGATGGCGCCCTCGTGGTCGGTGCCAAATAGGTCGATTACGGCTTGACGAAGCGTCGGCGAAGCATCAACCGGATGGTCCAGGAAATGAACAAGGGCATCTCGTCCGTAGTGGAATCCTGACCCGTAGTCTCCAAGGATGTAGCCGCGTCCTCCCGTCTTGTTCATGCCGCGTTCGCCCCGAGAGCAAACGAGCGAACCGGTACCAGCGATGACGCAAACGTCGGTGTCGTTTGGCGAGGAATAGAAAGCCGCGGTGTAATCCGGTTCGGCTCGGACGCACGATCCTGGAAACATCTGTCGGAGGATCTCCTCGCCCTTCTCTCGCGTTTCATCGCTTACTAAGCCCGCAAAGCAGCCGCATACATAATGTGCAGGCTCGCACCCTCTCGTTGCGTGCTGCAAGTTTCTCCTGAGGCGTGCCTCGGGAGTAGACACGAGATTTGCTGCACCGGACTGCCCCTGAAATCGGACATTGCCCAGATCGTCGACCGCCAAGACGCGGCTCGAAGATCCTCCACAATCTAATCCTACGTAGATGCTCATCGAGTGATGCCCAAGATGGCGGGCCAACGGACAATTTACCTTCTTGGCGCCTGGACACGTAGCGACCGTGCCGAATCCTTATATAACTCCAATATCTGAGTGCGTCAAACAAACGAAGAACGTCGGCTTTCCACATTTCGCAAACGTTGGTGAACCAAATTCCGTATCCTGAGGGCAAGCAGTGTTCCGGGCCAATCATGGCGGATGTCGATTGGCTGTCGTTGTTTACTTTCGCTCACGCCCGATTTTGGACCATGAAAAGACCGCTTGCTCCTTGCGCGATCCTAATTCTGGGCGTCTTCTGCACTGGCCAAGCAAGCGTACGTGCAAGTCATTCCAATAGCGTCCTTGTACTGATGCAGCCTGCGCTAGCGGGCCCGCCAGTCGATCCGGCAACATATTGGCACCCCACATGGATTCTTTGGCCGCCAATGCTGGACCCCAGCCAGGGAGGAAGGTTGTTGTCGCTTGCGACCGGCGCCAATTGGGTAGGCAATACTGCCTTCTTTCAAACAACCGGCTTTGGTGAAATGAAGCGCCGTGGATTCTTCGAAGTGCGTAAATCCGTTCTCGGGGATGTCCACACCGACCTCTTGCTGAACTCCAAGGGAGGCGCCAGCAACAACGCACTGGTCCTTGCTCTGAACGCGGACTCGCCCAAAGTGAAGCCGTATTGGATGGATGAAGCATGGCCGGCGTCGAGCTTGATGGTTGCGGAGGCGCCCAACTGGGACGAGGTTAGGAAGATCGAATCTGCAACGACCGGACGCGTTTTGGTCGTCGAATATCCGCCGCGCGCAGATGTCCCGTGGACCAGGTTCTGGCTCCGAGGGAACCGGTGGCCAAGCGATGGAGGTCCGCGTCGAGCGGACTACAATTCAGCATACGTCCCAAACCTGCCTAACTGGCCGGTGCCCGGCCTCATCCCGGCGACCCAAGCAGTGGAACTTGTTGTGCGACCGGAGCGATTTCCGTGGACCCGTGCGGATTCACATTCTTGGCCCGGCGCGAACCGCTTTCTTGAGCTTGGACATGGAGCTGGTTTCCTATTCCAGTTTGTTTGGATGTTTCTTGTGGCCATGATTGTGATTTGGGGGGCCGTCGTCGTTTCCAACGAGAGAACGAGTCGATTACTCCCGCATCTGTTTGGCCTGATCGTGTTGTCTCCTGCCGTGGTGGCGGCAGCTGGAGTCCTGGCGCGCGCACTCGGTTTTGGTGAATGGCAAGTCTGGCTCTTCCTGTCGTTTCTTGCTGCCCTGCCCATTCAATTTGGACTGGGAGAATGGCAAAGGCGAGTGGCGCCAAGGGCGCACCCTCTAGCCTTTTTGTGCCTGTTTGGCATTGTTGTCCTCGCCGCATGTAATCCGGTATGGGGTTTGATGAGTCCGATCTTCGGGGGAAGAGTATGGAGCGTGTCGCCGGTTGGTCTGGCCGCTCTGTTCGGCTACCTCGTAGGGTCCGTTTCGTTCCTCCAGAATTGCGGGCCAGGTTGGCGTTGGCTTGGCCGCACAGTTTGCGCGATCGTCTGGCTGCTGGGGATTTCCGGGTGGAGCTGGTGGTCCGCCGAAGCCGGTGCATGTTTGTTCTTTCCCTTTGCGGCATGGATGATTGGGGAGAGGTTCTTCCGATGGTGGATGTTGCTTCCAGTTTCCCTTTGGCCCCCCGCGGTTTGGCATCTGTGGCAAACCGGCTTTGTCTGGTCTCCAGTCGGGCTACTGCTGGATGGTCGTGACCGAGCGGGCCTGAACCTTTACAGCTATGTCGAGTTCGCGATATCGGGCAGTCTGCAGATTGCTTTGCCAATCGCAGGAGGAATTGCGTTATTTGGCTACCGGTTCTTCTTTCGCCAGATTCACAACCTCCTCGAACTGGACCTGCGGCGTCGAGCGCTGCCGCTGGCTGTGCCCGTCGCTGCATGCTTTGGGTTGCTTCACCCGATCTTTCTTTATGGTGCGCTCACGCTTGGCGTAGGCGCGGCATCCTCTCTGCTATTCGACGCCGTTCAAACGATGTAACCACACGCTATAGAGTGCTTTTGCATGGGGCGATGCGGCGGGATCTGTCTCGACGACGTATTCCGCTACGTTGGCAGATGGGCTTTGCCTCTCCTGGGAGGGGACGCCCACTTTCATCCCGATCTTCGAGACGATCGAATAGGGCATCTCGTCAGTGGACCGAACGATCTTGTTGTACAAACCGGAAAGGTCCTTTCCGGCGACCTCGTTTATGGTGGTGCGAAGCTCATCCTCGTCGAAACCAGGCTTGGGCAAACGGCAACGCTGGAAAAGGGTACGCATCACGTCGTCAAGGGTCTTTGTGCCGTTCGTTGCGTCAATGATCGCGGAGTCGAGAAGGAAGCCGGCGAGCAAACCCTTTGTGTAGAAACTGAGGTCGCCAAATCCGAATCCGTCTTGCTCCCAGCAGTTTCTCGAAGCTTCTTCGACCGTCTTGATCTTCCTGGTCTGCCCGCTTTGGAGCTGTCTGATCTGGTCCGCAATCTCGTTTTGAAGCCATGCCTCGGTTCGAAGACCGGATTGGAAGGTGTGGAGCTTGGCATAGTAATCGGTGACACCTTCCGAAAACCACAGGTTTCCAGTTCGTTGAGGCTGGGTGTAGTCGAACGGCCCGAGAACTTTGGGCCGGATCTGCTTCACGTTCCAGGCATGGAAATACTCGTGAGCGGCAAGGTCATCGAGATGCAGTTCGCCGCTATTGGCTACCGCCTGGACGTTGCACGCGCGATGCTCGAGGCCGCCCGAGAAATTGCCCACCTCGAGGTGGATAATGTAGTAGTACTTTTTGAACCCGGCGTCGTGAAACAGCTTCAAGGCAGGTGCGCTGACCGCCTTCAGCCGCTCCGTTTCGGCGTCCATATTGCAGCGAACCTGATTCTCCGGAGCGACAAAGTCGACCTCGAACGGGATGCCCGAGAGCGTAAAGGTTCTTCGCTTGAACTCACCCAATTGGATGGGGTGGTCGATAAATTCGTCATATCCGCCCGCCGTGAATCTGCCGTTTGCGCCGGGCGTCATCGGGGTCGCTACGTCCCAGCCATCCCGATTCTTGATCGTCAAGTCGACGTCTTCAGTGGTCCGTCCATCGACATACATGAACGCGGCGGCCCCGTTCATAAAGGCCTTGTCCGACTGCACGTTGACGGCGAAGAAACCGAGACCGGGATCGTCGCCAAGCACGCGATAGCTTAGCGTCTCTTCGCTGGCTCCGTTACTGGCCACTCTCCAAGAGCGGATGTCACTGTTATCGACCTTCAACCCGTTACCTTGGCTGTCTGCCGCCCGGACGTCGGAGACCTTCTTCTCGTAGCTTGCCATCTGATAGTATCCAGGACTCCAGCCAGGGATCCGGAACGTTTCGAACTGGTGCGGATGATCGACCGTGATCGAAACGACGATCGATCGGGCCTCCGGCTCGGGTATCAGTTTGTAGTGGACGGTTGCCGAAGCGACTGACGTCAGGCATGCGAAGCCAACGAGAATTCGACGCATAGAATCCCATACTCTAGCGCATTAGCCACGGTTCCTTCAGGCGCCCCGTATTTTGAGCAGGGGCTGAGGTAAAAGAATCGAATGGTTCCAAGTCTCGTCTTCCTTGCCGTCCGGTCAGCGGTCGTGGGGGTTCCATCGCTTCCGGTGGCGTCGTTCGAACTAGTTCAGGCGGAGAAGCCCGGGGTGATCGTGCCGTTTGTGCCCGACCCCCGCACTCCGATGCCTTCGGCAACGAACTGGAAGGATCCCGGTTATTTGAAGCTGATCTGGATTCAATCGCCCAACTGCGACTCGCGAAAGAAGGGAACCGTGGTCGACACCATCGTCGTGCATTCCACCGCGATCGCTTCGCTTGAGAAGACTACGGAGGTCTTCCAGCGAACGAATCCGAATCCAGTGAGCGCCCACTTCACGATCGGTAAAGACGGTTCGATCGTTCAGAACCTCTCGACCTTCGACCGGGCATGGCACGCCGGAGTCAGCGCGGACGTGGCGGGACGTCCTTCGGTCAACCAATATTCGATCGGCATCGAACTCGTGAACCTAGACGACGGCAAGGATGGCTACCCAGAGCCGCAACTGCAGGCGTTATGCGGAGTCATTGCGGAAATGAAGCGGCGGTTCCCGATCAAGCAGATCGTGAGCCACGAGTTCATTGCCATTCCTCCTGGCCGCAAGATCGATCCGGCCAACTTCCCGTGGGGACGCCTGAAGTACCTGGGCCTCCCGATGTACTTCGGGCAGAACAAGAACACGAAGAAGTAGCTCTGGCTACCGGAAGGCCTGCTCCAAATCGGCAATGAGGTCGAGAGCGTCTTCCAGACCGCAAAAGAGCCGTACAAGCATGCGTGATTCCGAATAGCCAAGAGGCTGAATGGGCATCGCGATGGCAAGGCTCTCAAATCCGCCCCAGCTAACTCCTCGCTGGAATATCTTCAGGCGATTGACGAATGCTCTGACCTCCTCCGGGTCTTGACAGACCGGCTCGAAAGAGAGAAGCCCACCGGCGCCCGTCATGTATTTCTGATAGAGACTCCGCTGGGAGAAGGCATCAAGGCCGACATAGTGGACCACATCCGCTTCGTTGCGTCCGTCGAGCCATCGTGCCACTGCATTTGCAGTCTCTTGGTGTCGCGCCAACCGTACGCTCAGGGTGCGCATGCCTCGGTGCAGGAGCCAAGCCTGGAATGGATGCAGAATATTGCCGAGCAGGTTGATCTCTTGCCTGATGATTCGATCCATTCGCTCCTTGGACGTGCAGATGGCGCCGGCTGTCAGATCGCTATGCCCGCCTAAGTACTTGGTGGCACTATGGCAGACGATGTCGATGCCATGCGAGTGCGGCTTCATGAAGAGCGGAGTGGCATAGGTATTGTCGCAGATCGTCGCAATCTCCTTGGTCCGTGCCAGCTTTGCGACAGCTTCCAAGTCCTGAAATCGGAACACAAGGCTGCTCGGGGTCTCCAAGTAGATCACCTTGGTGTTGGGCCGGATCGCCGACTCAATCTCCGCAACTTCGCGCCCGTCCACGAACGTGTGACTCACGCCGAATCGTACAAGGTAGTCCGAAAGGAGCGACCTCACAGGGCCGTAGGCGGTATCGACACAGACCACGTGATCGCCCTGCTGAACGCAACTCATGATGGCGACGGTCAGAGCCGCCTGACCGCTTCCAAGGAGTTTGCAGCATTCGGTGCCTTCCATCATCGCCAACTTCTTCTCGACGATTTCCAGGGAAGGGTTGCCGACCCGGCTGTAGTGATGGGGAGCCGTAGTTGGATCGGCCGTCATCGACCCGGCGAGATCCTCTACCGTATCGAACACAAAGAGTGAATTCTGAAATATGGGAGGCACCACCGCGCCCTGAACCTTGTCTTCCTCGCCGAAGTGCTGAAGGAGAGTGTTGGGGCCGAGGTTGCGCTTAGGTTCCATATCACCCAGTATTGTTGCCGATTCGGATATTTCCCGGCACGGTGCGTATAGTAGACAATTAGGTTGACATCATTGGGCGCTTTATCCCGCCCTCGGACGTCCATGTTAAGTGTGGCGTGCCAACGGCGCCATTTCTGTGCACGATGTCGATGTTCGAGCAATCTCTGGAATCCGAGGTCCAGTTTCTGAAGGGCGTGGGGCCGCGCAATGCGAACTCGCTGCGAAAGGTCGGCCTGAACACGGTCGGCGACGTGCTGTACTACATGCCTCGCCGGTACGAGGATCGAAGAAACATCCCGCCGATCGCTCTCATCCAGCCGGGTCAGTATGTGACTGTTCGGGGGCAGATCATGAGCGTTGAAGCTCGACCCACCCGGGCAGGAATGGTGATCCTGAAGGCGGTCCTTAGGGATCGAAGCGGAGTCATCGCGCTCACTTGGTTCAATCAGCCGTGGCTCAAGCGCATCCTTGAGAATGTTCAGGGCGAGGTTATCGCGTATGGCCTTGTCAAGGAGTCCAACTGGAACTACGAGATCGCGGCGCCGGAATGGGAGACTCTCACCGAAGAGGACGATCCTGACGATTTTGCCCGAATTGTCCCAGTCTATCCGCTCACTGAAGGGCTCGCTCAGAAGACGATCCGCAAAGCAGCAAGGCACGCGATTCAGGACTATGTGCATCTTGTGACTGATCCGCTGCCGTCCGACATCCTTCAAGGCCAAGGTATGAGGGACTTGAAGTGGTCTCTGACTCAGATCCACGTCCCGTCGTCAGAAGAGGAGCGCCTCGAAGCGCGACGCCGCTTGGTTTTTGAAGAGTTCTTTTACATGCAGACGGCCCTTGCGATGCGGCGTGCAGAGACGCAGCAGGAACTGGGAATTTCATTCGCGATCTCCGATCTTCTAAAGGGTATCGATCCGGAAGCTTCAGTTCCCGCCAGGCAAGTCGGCAGGGAGTCCAAACGTGCGAAATCCAAAGCAGCCCTGGAGCGGGCAATGGCAACCTTTGGCGATGGTGTCGAAACCTCGCTCAACGGAGCGACTGCAAAGCCGGTCTATGTGGAGGCGGAATTCCAGCCGGCGCACCTGTTTGTCGAGGAACAGCGAAGCCATTACCAAGGGCAGCCGCTTTGGGATCAGATCCACAAGATGCTGCCGTTCGAACTCACGGGGGCGCAGAAGCGGGTCATCGCCGAGATCTGGGACGATATGGAACGCCCCCACCCGATGAATCGTCTTGTCCAAGGCGACGTGGGATCCGGCAAGACTGCTGTCGCGGCATGCTGTATGCTGCCGGCGGTCCGGTGCGGTTATCAGGCGGCGCTTATGGCGCCCACGGAGATCCTGGCCGAGCAGCACTTTGTGAACCTGCAGCGTTTGTTCGAACCGCTTGGAGTCGACGTCGAACTTTTGGTTGGCAAGCAGACGGCAGCTCAGAAGAAGAAGTCGGCCGAACGAACGAAGTCGGGTCAGGTCCACATTGCGGTGGGAACCCACGCCCTCATCCAGGAGGGGATCGAGTTTGCCAATCTCGGACTGGTTGTAATCGACGAGCAGCACAAATTCGGCGTCTTGCAGAGAAAGGCGTTGCGCGACAAGAGCTTAGGCAACCCGGATGTGCTCGTCATGACCGCAACACCGATTCCGCGCACCCTCACGATGGCTGCGTTCGGCGATTTGGAACTCTCGGTGATCGACGAGCTTCCCCCCGGGCGAAGACCGGTCAAGACCCATGCGAAGCAACCCTATGACCGGCAGTCGGTATACGAGGGTGTCCTCAAGCTGGTTGAGCAGGGAAGGCAGGCGTATTTCGTGTGCCCGATGGTGAGCGAAAGCGAGAAGATGATGGCCCAGGCCGCCACCGAACTACACGTGAGGCTATCGACAGGCGTCTTTCAGGGGCGCTCCGTGGGTTTGCTTCACGGGCAGATGAAGCCAAGTGAAAAGGAAGCGGTCATGGAACGATTCCGACGGCACGATGTGGACGTCTTGGTGGCAACCACGGTTGTTGAAGTCGGCGTCGATGTTCCAAATAGCTCGGTGATGGTGATCGAAGACGCCAACCGATTCGGACTCTCGCAGCTACATCAGCTACGTGGTCGAGTAGGTCGCGGCGCTCAACAGAGCTACTGCATCTTGATTGGCGACACCAAGGGCGACGAAGCCAGGGCGCGTATTGAAGCGATGGTTGGAACGAACGATGGCTTCGAAATCGCCGAAATCGATCTGAGGCTTCGTGGACCCGGCAGCATGCTCGGAACTCAGCAATCGGGGAACCTAGACTACAAGATTGCCGACCTCGTTCAGGACGGGCGGATGCTCGAAGTTGCACGCAAGGCGGCTTTCAGGCTGATCGAAATCGACCCGCGTCTGGAAAAGCCTGAGCACTGCGGAATCCTGGCGATGGTCCAGCAGAAGCGCAGCGACGCCGCGGTTGTGACTGTCTCATAGCCGCTTTCGATTAACTACCGGGCAAACCCATGTAGCTTGAGCCACCGTTGTCCGATCTGCCGCCAATCTTGCGGGCTTCCGGGTTCGCCCAGGGCAAAGCCGTGCTGACCATGTTCAGGCACGTGGATCTCGAACGGGATTCGATGCTCCGCGAGGGCAGTGGCGAACATGAGGGAGTTCTGAATTGGCACGATGCCATCGTCGGCGCCATGAAATAGGAAGCAAGGTGGGGTCTGCAGCGACACATTCCGCTCGCTTGAGAGGGCGTGAACGAGCTTTTCGGGAGGATCTTTGCCCAACAGGTTCTCGCGTGATCCGCCGTGGCCCAACGGGCCCATCGTGATCACCGGATAGAAAAGCATCCCCAAATCCGGCCGCGACGAAACCCTCTCGATAGGGTCGCTATGCGTAGCATTGCCGGAGTCGAAGTAGGTGACTGCCGTGGAAGCCAAGTGTCCGCCGGCCGAAAAACCAAGAACTCCGACCCTCTGCGGCTCGACGCCGAACTCAGCGGATCGCGCCCTCACGAGTCGGATGGACCGATTGACGTCGTCGAGCATCGCCGGGTGGTGATACTTCGGACCTAGCCGGTACTTTAGCACGAAACCTTTGATTCCGAGCGTTTCGAGGAACTCCGCGATGGGGCCGCCTTCGTAGTCGGCGAGTCCGCCGTAGCCCCCACCAGGGCATACGACGAAGGCTGGGCGGGGATTCACGCTTCTCTCGTCCGATACCTCGGTTAGCGTAGGAATGTCCGCCGGATCGTTGCCAAGCGATCCAGGAGCGTTGCCGTTCCATAGTCGATGTACTTTCATCATTGCCCTCCAGTGCCGGACCAATCGTCGGTTCGAAACGGTATCGCAGGGAGGCCGGCTAGGCTGCGAAGATTGCTCTTCGGATTATCCGCCCAAAGATAGCGCACCGCGACCGGATGGGGCACGTTAGCATTGGATAGTACGATCGAGGTGCCCTCGATTCGGGCATCCGCCCAATAGAATCGGTGATCGTCTCCCGCAATCGCGAATCCCGTCGGCGCCTTTCCGTCGTCCGTCTTCAAACCGTCTTCGACATGCTGAAAGAAAACACGGATCGAGACACCGTTCTGCGAAAGATAGTGATACATGGGGCCGGAGTAGGGAACGTGCTCACCGTAATCCCGTGACAGGGCGATCAGCGCCAGCCTTCGGCCAACCTCACGTTTGTTCTTGGGATGGATTGTGCCCTCGTTTCCCAGGTCAATCGTGGTGGCCATTCCCGTGAAGTTCAGCTTGAGAGCAGCGGCCTGGGCTTCCCGGAGTTCGGCCCAGCTGCTCTCCGACGGTTCGTCCTTTCGCGCCTTGTAGTTCGGCAACTGCACGAAATAGAACGGAAACTGCCCGGCTCCCCAATGTTGACGCCAATCCCGAATCAGGGTTTGGAACAGCAGTTTATACCGGTCGGCCTCGCCGACGTTCGACTCGCCCTGATACCAGATGACTCCCTTGATCCCAAATGGGACGAGCGGAGCAATAAGCCCGTTGAACAGGCTGCCGGGAACGCGCGGGCTTCCAGGACCTAACGGCATGTGAGGAGCCAAAACAGTCGTATCCAGTTTGCGCTCGACTCTCTCTTTCCATTCGCCGGCCAAGGCGACCGGATCGTCGGAGTCGTCTTTGTCAAGCACGATGCGCATCTGATCGTCCATCCCGGTGAAGCCGCAGGCGCCCTGGGAGGCGTAGACTCGCACCGCTATCGAGTTCTCGCCCTGCAGCAGAATTCCGGGGGCGATACGATAGGATCGAGGAGTTCGTGCTGCGTCCTGGTTGGACATCTTGGTGAACCCGACCTTTGTTCCGTTGACATAGGCGTCGTCGTAATCGGCGATAGGACCAAGTTCAAGTCGCAACGCCTTTCCGGTCCATCCATCCGGCAACACAAACGTCCTCCGGAACCAGGCGGCTCCGTCGAAAGGCTGCCCCTCCTCTGATGGCTCCATCGTGTCTATCGTGCCTGGCAGGTTAACTTTGTGCCAACTCGCATCGTCGACGTTGCGGTTTTCCCACCCGTTGAGGAATCCCTCATTTCCGGTATCAGAACGAGAGGCGATCCACTCCTTCAGTTCGATTTTGAAAGCGGCGAATTTCGCAGGGAAGTCTTTGAGTTCCTCAAGATAGCTGTCGACGATCGGCTTTAGCGTCGGGTCGGCGATCAAGGCGTCTCGGCTCGTCCAAGCCTCCGCCCGGGTGCCGCCCCACGAGGCGTTGATCAGTCCAATAGGGACGTTTAGGTGGTTTTGTAACTCGCGACCGAATGACCATGCGACTGCCGAGAACGCGCCTATCGAGTGCTTTGTCGCAGGCACCCAGGTTCCCTTGGCATCGGCGATCGGATCGTCGGAAGCGCGCTGGGCGACGGTGAACATCCGCACGGCCGGGTTAGCTTCCTCCAATGCCTGTGAGTAATCGTCGGCGGCAGACTCGGTCAATTCCATGTTCGACTGGCCGGAACAGAGCCATACTTCGCCAACCATCACGTTTTTAACCTCGGCTGTCGTGTTGCTAGACTGGACGTAGGCGGTAAATGGTCCTCCCGCTTGCAGCGCGGGCAACTTCAGCATCCAGCGGCCGTTGGGCGATGCAGTACATGTCGCCGTCTGGCCGTTGAGCTGAACGGAAACCGCCTCGTTCGGATTCGCAGATCCAAAGAAGGGAATCGCAACGTCGCGCTGCAACACCATATTGTCAGAGAACACGGAGGGTAGCTTGAGCGCTTGTCTATGAAGGGTGGCGATGGCGACGAGGGTGAGAATCATGGACGAATGGGAGGCTCAAGCAAATATACGGTGAAGTATGGATCATGTCCAATGCCCGAAGGGTCCGGCACGCTCATAATCTTCTTCTCTTCTGGAAGACCGAAACGGACACCGTACTTGGTTCTTAGCGCCGTGACGTCTTCGTCCGGAAGGCTTATGAACCGATTGGCCATAGAGTTATAGACGCGTATCTCGATCTCGTTGCGTCCAGCTTTCAACAAGTCCGTCACATCGACTTGATAGGGAGGCAGCCAAACGGAACCTGCCTCTGTGCCGTTCACCAACACCTGGGCTGCCTTCTGGACATCGGTGAGGTGGAGAACCACTTTCTCGTTTGCGGACCGATGCCACTCAAATTCCGCACGGTAAGTCCCAAGCCCAGAGAAAGGAGCGCACCCGGGTAGGGTCTGCCAGAACACGGGATGATCCAGCTTTCGGCTAGTGGGAGCGTCCGGCCCCAAGAACGAGAGACTCCAGCCATCTATTGGTCGAAGGGCAACGTCATGGCCGAGGTTCGGACTCAAGTGCATCATACGACGGGGCTTCGCTGCAATCGGGTCCCCTGCAGTGACGATCAAAATCGACCCCCGCGCCGGTAGATTCAGGATGTCATTAGGCGGGTCGAAGGGGCGAACGTCTCCCGTCAGGGGATCCCAAGTCTCCATCCGCTTTCTCATTGGGAGGGGGGCCAAAGACAAGGTCGCCGGTTTGTCGTTTGGATTGGCAACGAAGTAGATTTCGCCACGTTCTACATCGCGCCGAACGACCGCAACATTGCCCTGCTGGACGCCGATGCGAGCTTGGGCGACATCGAGGTTGGCGAGAAACGAGAGATCCTTGTAGTTCTGAACGAAGTATGTCTTCCCAGCACCGAACGGTCTCGAGCTTTGGCCAGGGATTGGAGCGAAAAGCCGAGCCGACAGGTTGGCGACATCTCCGTCCCTTGGCCGATCGACCCAACCGGAGCTCTTTTTGGGCAAGCGTCCTACTGCAACCAGAGTGACGCCGTGGGCACACGCCTCGGCCAGCTTTTCGTAGGTTCGGACGTCAATCGACTCGATTGCGGGCAGGACCATGACTGAGTACTTGGCATCTCCGACCTGTAGAGCAGCGCCGTCGGGTTCCTGAACCGCTCGTCCCTGCTTGTCGATGGACCAGAAGTCGACTCCATCAAATGAAATCGCGTGGTCCATGAGAGTGGTCACCAGGTCGGAACGATGGCGCATCGCTTTCTCGAGGCCGAATTCATCTGTCTTCTCTCCCGTCACAAAGTAGTCGCGCAAGGCAAAATCCAGGGGGAATTGGTCCGTCCCAGCCTGCGCCATCAAATCCTCGACCGGGAGATAGACGGCAACCTTGGTGGCTGGCCGACCTTGGCGGAGCATCCACGAACAACGATTAAGGTATTCCACGAGACGAGGAAAGACGGCCCACTGCGGGTTCTGCTCGCCCATAACTGGGCCGTAGTAGGGAAGCCATCCCGGTGTCCCGGCCGATTCTGGACTGTATGGGAAGTCCACGCCTGTGATGTCGTTAACTCCGCTCACGAAGTGCATGTCGCTTAGTAGCTTTAGGTCGCTGAGCGAATCGATAAGGCGGTTTGGCACAGAACCCCAAGTCCACGCCTCGCTGCCGATCACATGTTTGCCCTGCTGATGGGCGCCGGACGCGACGTATCGGCTGAAGTTGAAGCCCATCCACTCGTACTGCTCGCCCGTCGGAAGGTCGATGTACTTCCATGAGGTCATCGGCAATGGTGGAGTGCCGTATGGCTCCAGTTCCAACTGCACGCCATGCTTGTGGAGCCAGTCATGCAACGCCTTTACGTACCGTTCCTCAGCCAATTCAGCCACCGTTCGCCACAAATCTTGCTTCAAACGGGGAGCATTCGGACTGTGATCGTCGAACAAGTCGGGAAGGTAAGGGATGAGGTCGTATCCGCGCAAATGGCGAAATGCCTCTGGGAAGTCGTGGGTCCAATTCTGACGGTAGACCTCGAGACTATCCGAGAACACAGATTCAACGCGTCCTCCCGCTCGGTCCAGCATGGGGCGAACTGTGGACTCTAGGTAGTCCAGCAGGGCATTTCGGTTCAAATGGTCCACGACCAGTCCGTCGTTGCCGACGGACGCCCGCTTAACTTGCATTTTGGTTGGACCGAGGACGAACCGGATCGCATCGCCATCGGTCGGCGACGACGTTTCCATTCCGTCTTGGTAGACCTCCTTGAGAGGGTTGTCACCAGGACCAAGTTTATGCTCGGATCGGAAGATCCCTCCTTTGGCGGCTCCCCTGTCTTGCCGTAGGTTTTGGGCGCTCTGTGTTAGCGAAACCTTGCTTCCGCCAAACGGCCATCCGGTACTTCCGCAAACGCCGAACCGGAGTCCCAGCTTATGGGCCTCGTCCGAGGCGAAGGCAAAGGTTTCGAGGAACTCGGGGGAGCCGAAAATCTGGTTGCGCCACTTGCCGGGTTCATCTACGGCGACCGGGTACATGAAGTAGGTCATGACTCCGCCCAGGCCGGCGTGCTTCACGATTCGCAACTGACGCTCGATATTGGGCTTGTCCCATGCGGGCCCAAACACGCGCCAGTACATTCGGGCGCGCGACTCCAGGGGGACATCTTTCCAGCCCTTTCGAAGGACGTCGTAGGTTGAAGGCATCGTCATCGAAACCAGCGCCACCAAGGCGATCATGGTTCTAGTTTGACAGGCCGTTTCAGCCGTCCGATTGTTCTTGCCCGGATTCCGTAAGTGAATTCGGAGATTGGACAGCGGAGAAGATGCCTCGGAGGTATTTCACCTCGGCCTTGAGCTTCTTGGTGCGAGACGCCTCGTCCTTCTCGTCGTAGAACGGCATAAACACAAGGGCGCCGTCGAATTCACTTTGGACCAATGCTTCCGCGAGACGCCTCCAGTTAGTGACTCCTTCGGACAGCGGCGCGAAGTTACGCCTCCAGCCCTTATCCAAATCTCCCTTTCGAGTTTTCTCTTGCCACGTCACGGTGTCCTTGACGCCGACCCAAGCGCAGTACTCGCCAAGCAGACCGACCGAGTAATGCCATGGCTCAAACCCCTGGAAACTTTGGTTGCCTGGATCCAACTCGACTCCGATCCAAGCCGCCGGGAGTCCCTTCACGAGGCTGTAGGCGGCGCTTGCCGACGTGATCAGCGTGTTGTGATGTACTTGGTAGATCGCTTTGACCCGATGCTTTCTGCAGGCTTCGGCCACTCGGTCCATATCCGCCTTGGCCCGTTGAATCGCTCCCCGGACGTCCTCTTCTTCCTTGTGGAACCAGCCCATCCGGAACTCACGAATGCCGCACGCTGAGAAGACGGCAAGCGGCGAGTCCGGCCCAGCAATATCATCGGCCGCAAAGGTTGTTGAAGCGAATCGAACCTCTAGTCCTTCCTTCCGAGCCGCTTCGACAAACAGGGGCAAAGACGCTCCCAGTGTGTCCTCGTCAACCAGGTAGCCCTTTCGCACCACGACGTTTGTGGTGTCGAGGCCTGTTTCGCGCACCAGTGCAGCCAACCGCCGAACGTCCAAGTCGCGGTAGTTCTTCGGAAACAGACTCCACACCGCGTTCACGAGTTGGTTTTACCTTCAAACCATTCGGGGCCCTTCAGCTAAACTGCGCCTATGAAAGTTTCGGCGGCAGAACTTCTGGCTGGACGGCTGACTCCCGAGTCGATCGCGACGGCGCGTCAGGCTGTTATGAACGACGGCTTTGTTGTCCTCGAAGACGTGGTTGATGCTCGTCACGTGTCCGCCCTGCGTGATCGCATGCTTAATGATCTGCCGACGATATTGGCGCGGACAGACACGCCATACAACTTCACTCGGAGCAACGTCCAACAGGACCCTCCTCCGGTGCATCCGTTTCTGTTTAAGGACGTGCTGTTCAACGAATTCGTGATCGACGTGACGGAAGCCGTGCTCGGAAAGGGGCTCCAAAATGCGTTCTACAGCGGAAACACCGCGTTGCCGCACACCGACCAGCGCCAACCCGTTCACGCGGATTTGGGCCACCTTTGGCCGAACATGGCCGTGGCCACCCCGCCGTATGCGCTGGTCGTCAACGTTCCGGTCGTCGACATGTCGGTTTCGAATGGCAGCACGGAGATCTGGCCGGGAACCCACCTGGACACTTCGGTCGCTTGGCAGGACGGCGACATCAAGGTCTCTTCCGGGCGCCTCGAGGCTCGTCGTGCCGCTTGTCCTCCAATTCAGCCCAGCGTGCGTGCGGGCAGTGTGTTGATACGCGATATCCGGATGTGGCACGCCGGAATGCCGAACCGAACCGCCCAGCCACGTCCAATGATCGCGATGATCCACTGGGTTTCCTGGTGGCATGTGGAAGGAGAACTCAATCTTCCCGAATCGGTGCGGCCCTTTTTCGAGCATGAGAGACTTCGGACGACAGCGACCTATGTCCCAGGCGATCCTGGATACCTGTCAGGGCATCAGGCGTACGATATGCAGTCGACCTAGGGGCTTGCGACACGACTCAGTAGCGGATCATGATGCGTCCTGTCTTGACTGCGCCAAGCGGCGAGTGTCCCTTCACGAAGTCAATAAGCGCATCCAGGTCGATCAATCCGGTATCCGTTCGCGTTCCCTTGGCTCCCTTAAGGACATCATGCGCGTCCCCGCCGTTAGCAGTGAAATTCAGGAAAGTAATCCTGTAGGTTTTGGCCAAGTCGAGGGGACTCCCTGCGATCGTGATATCGCCTGCGCGTGAGCCGGTCGGCTTGGATTTGTCGATGACATAGGAACTGCCTTCCGAGGGAATCAACTCTCCGCCGGTGCCGATCCCTTCTTCGATCGCGGACCGAAGTTCCGCCCCGGTTAGGTCCAGGGTCACGAGCGTGTTGCCAAACGGTTCGATCGAGATGAGTTCTCCGTAGGTGATTTTGCCTGGCTCCAAACCTCCGCGTACGCCGCCCGTGTTCACAAAAGCGGCAACCGAACCACCCTTCTGGGTGGCGGTGAGCATCCCGTCCGCGATTACGTCTGCCATCGAACTGTCCTCACCCAATCGGCTCTCCTTGGACTCGCCGCTGGTTGCCTCGCCTATCGCCTGACTGGCGAGCGCCTCGATCGGGCGCTTGAACGCGGCAACCATCGAGGCGACCGTTGGATCGTCCGGAATGGTTGAGTCAACCACGATCGGTGTTGCATTGCGCCAACGGACCAGCCGGCCCTTGGCATCGAAGTCCAGCGTAATGTGGCCGAACACCTTACCCCACTCCCAGCACTGGACGATCGGGACACTGACGCCCTGTGAATCTTTGACGACGGTTGGATAGGCGCCCTGCGACTTGGGCCATGCGGGAAGATCTGGCGTGCCGAGCGGAGTATGCGAGTGTCCACCGACCACAAAGGCCACGCCGTGAAGAGTCTTGACCAAGGCTTGATCCTCGTCGTAGCCAATGTGAGTCACCAGTATGATCTTGTGAATGCCGTTCGCCAGCAGGCCGTCCACCGACGCCTGCACGGAGTCGTGGAGGTCCTTCAGCTTGACGGTAGGACCAGGTGAACTGATGTTAGTGACTGCTGGAGTCGTCGCCCCGACGATCCCGATCTTTTCGCCGCCCACAGTAACGACCGTCGAATCATGGATCTTGCCAGCAAGTGCTGGCTCGCCGCTAACGTCCAAGTTTGCGCTTAACAGAGGAAATGCGGCGAGGGTAGCAAAGAGTCCAAGTGGCTTTGGTCCTCGGTCGAATTCGTGGTTCCCAACTGCCATCGCCTGATAGCCGACCGCGTTCATAAAGGCCAAATCAGCCAGTCCCTCGTAGGTGTTGAAGAAGAGGGTGCCTTGGAAGGTGTCTCCCGCGCTAAGGAGCAGAACGTTCGGTTCGGTGGCACGTACGCGCTTGATGATTGTCGCCTGTCGGGCGTATCCGCCGAACGTGGACCCTTTGATCTTGATCGGCTCGATGTGGGCGTGCAGATCGTTGGTGTGGATCAAAGTGATCGTGATGGGCTTGTCGGCCAATGAGACCGATGTGAGGAGCAACGAAAGACCAACCAACCAACTGCGCATGGGCTCTATTTTGAATGATTCACTTTGTCGGGCACAGAGCCGGTCGTGCTAGTTTTCAGAGAAGCGCCTAACTAGTCGAGAGCGATTACGGCGAATTCGGTCCGGCCCGTGTAGATCATGAGTTGGATATACGGGACGCATGCCCCGCACTTGGATCCACATCCGAAGCGCGCCTCGGCTTCGTCAGCGGATCTGACGCCCGCGGCTTTGAGGGATGCAAACGACATCTCAAAACAGACGCACCGCTTGACCGGAAGCGGATCGTCGTCGAAGTCCGTCAACTAAAGCTCCGCGTTAGGGAAGACGTCCAGGTCCCAGCCGTCGCATTCCCCCTTGGCCAGGCGGTATGCGGCTGCTAGGCCGATCATTGCCGCGTTGTCGGTGCAAAGGTCGATTGGCGGCGTCGTAAACGTGTAGCCGTGCGCATCGCATGCCGACCGTAGCCGGGTGCGCAGCTCGAGATTGGCGGCAACCCCGCCAACAAGCGTAAGGCTAGTGCTGCCCAAGCGATCCATCGCGCGGATAGCCCTTTCGGTAAGCACGGCGACGATCGCTTCTTGGAGGCTGGCCGCCGCATCTGCGACGTTAAGCGACTCTCCCTCTTTCTCGGTGAGCCGAAGCACCGCCGTCTTCAGACCGCTGAAGCTGAAGTCGATGGTGTCGCCGGAAAGCCCTTTGGGAAGTGGGTAGCGGTGGCGGTTACCGGATCGGGCCTGCTCTTGGATCGATCGCCCTCCGGGATACGTGAGGCCCAGCAAGCGAGCTCCTTTGTCGAATGCTTCGCCTGCCGCATCGTCTCGCGTCTGTCCCACAATTCGATAGTCGCCGGGCGCCTGCACGTCGACCAACTCGGTATGGCCGCCCGAGACGATCAGACACGTATGGGGAAAGCTGGGAGGCATGTCCGCCGCCATCGTGCTGAGGAGATGTCCTTCAAGATGATGGACACCGATCATGGGAAGCCCTTTGGCGTAGGCAAACGCCTTCGCAGCCGTCAGCCCGACGCTCAAGGCGCCAACGAGGCCGGGACGATTGGTGACGGCGACCGCGCCGATTTCCGAAGACGAAAGACCGGCGCTTGATAGTGCTTCAGAGATGACGGGCAAGATCGCTTCGACGTGAGCTCGGGCCGCCGCCTCGGGGACCACGCCGCCCCACTTTCGATGCATTTCGATTTGGCTGGCGACTACGTTGGAACAAACGTGATGCCCCAAAACCACTGCCGCGCTAGTTTCGTCACAACTCGTTTCAATCGCGAGAATGGGCCTGCTATAGAGGGTCAACTGCGTGGGGGCTCCCACGTGTCCAGGTTGTAGAGCCACATGACGACGGCGTCTTCCTTGTTGTCCGGGTAATAGCCCTTCCTCGTGGCCACCACGTCGTACCCGAGTTTCTTGTAGAGGTAGATGGCGGCCTCGTTGCCGGCTCGCACTTCCAACGTGGAGCAGACCATACCGGCCGCTTTGGCTCGATCGAGGAGTTCGCACATTAGCCGTTGCCCGATGCCTTGTCGGCGACTCGCCGGCGCCACCGAGACCGTAGTCACATGGGCTTCGTCGATCACGAGCCAAACCCCGCCGTACGCCACGACCTCTGCTTGTTCGATGCCGACCAGAAAGACGCCGTATTTGTGGTCGAGTTCGTTTCGAAAACTCCTCTCGGACCAGGGCGCTGCATTCGTCTCCTTCTCAATCTCCAGAATCGCGGAAATATGCGACTCTTTCAGCGGCTCGAATCGAAGGGTTTTCAGCATGATCGTCCCATCGGCGCAAAAGCGCCCCGGAACCTTGATACCCGATGTGGAGCTGGAAGCAAGCCTTATCCGCCGAGATACGCCTCTTTGACTTTCGGGTTGGTGAGCAACGCACGACCCGTATCGGTCAAAACGATATTGCCCGTTTCCAAAACGTATGCCCGGTGGGCGATCTCTAGCGCTCGGTTCGCGTTTTGTTCGACGATCAAGATCGTGCAACCCTCTTTGTTCAAATCAAGAACGATGTTGAAGATTTCCGCAACGAGGTTAGGCGCCAAACCGAGACTCGGTTCGTCGAGAAGAAGCAGATCGGGCTTCGACATGAGGGCGCGTCCGATCGCCAGCATCTGCTGCTCCCCTCCGCTAAGGGTTCCGGCGTTCTGCCGAAAGCGCTCTCTCAGTCGTGGAAACCGGTTGAGAACTGCGTCCATGTCCCTCTGGATTTCGGCGTCTTTGCGGATGTATGCACCCAGTTGGAGGTTCTCGTGTACCGACATGTTCGTAAAGATTCGGCGGCCCTCCGGAGAGTGGGAGATGCCTGCCTTGACGATTTCATGGGCGGGACTCGTCGTGATGTTCTTACCCTCGAACATTATCGTTCCAGTACGCGGGTGCAACATGCCGCTGATCGTGCGAAGGAGCGTGCTCTTGCCGGCGCCGTTTGAGCCGATAATTGCGACGATCTCTCCTTTCTGGACGTTGATCGACACATTGTTCAGCGCCTGGATAGCCCCGTAGAAAACGTTGATGTCCTTGATATCGAGCATAGGTCGTGCGCATGTTCTACCAGAAATCGGGGACAAGCGAAAGTTCTCATCCGCAAGGAACTCCGTTTCAGGTTCGCCATATCCCTCAGAACGGCCTGAAGTAAGTCACTTAACCGCCGTCGAAAGGCCAATTTGGTCTATCATCTGGGGACGGGCTACTCCACCGTTGGTGCAGCACCGGTCTCACGAAGCCGTGTTGCCGTGTATCTTGGATCGCTAGATCCCGCGCCTTTACTCCGTCCCCTTCCGTCAAACCCTATGAAGAACCCCAAGTTCTCGCACGCTTTTGAAGTCGTCAACGATCTACCACCTCGCCTCCAACCGCTCAAGACTCTAGCCTCCAATTATCTGTGGACTTGGGAACATGAGATCCGCGAGATCTTCCGCGTAATGGACCGGGAGGAATGGGATGCTTCGGACCACAATCCCATCCTTTTTCTAAACCGGATTTCGAAGGAACGATTGAGCCGGCTGGAGAAAGACACGGCATTTATTGCGCGCATTCAGCGCTGCGTCGAGATTCTGAACAACTACCTCACGCAGGAGACCTGGTTTGACCGAGCCTATCCGGGTGAGCGGGACCGGACGACGATTGCCTATTTCTGTGCCGAATTCGGTATCTCCGAGGGCCTTCCGATCTACTCGGGCGGCCTGGGAGTTTTGGCTGGCGACCACTTGAAGGCGGCAAGCGATCTCGGAATTCCCTTAGTGGGCGTTGGCCTGCTCTACAACCGTGGAAGTTTCCGGCAACGTCTGAACTTCGATGGTTGGCAGCAGGAGGTTTATCCCGAATACGACTTCTATCAGATGCCATTGACGCTGATTCGGAATGAAGCCGACCAACCTCTCCGCATCGAAGTCGAATTCCCGGACCGAGTCGTTACCTGCCAGGTCTGGAAGGCGATGGTCGGACGAATTCCGCTCTACCTTTTGGACAGCAACGTGCTGGACAACCTCCCGGCCGACCAAGGAATTACCGATACGCTCTATGGCGGCGACGAAGAGATGCGTATCCGCCAGGAGATGATCCTGGGCATTGGCGGCATGCGCGCGCTCAAGGCGGTTGGCATTCAACCTACTGTTTGCCACATGAACGAAGGGCATGCTGCGTTCCTGTCGATCGAACGGATTCGGCAGTTCATGATCGATAACGGCTGCGATTTCCGAACCGCGCGGCAGGTTATCGTGAACGGGAACGTGTTTACGACCCACACTCCGGTTCCGGCCGGCTTCGATATCTTCGTTCCGCACCTTCTCGAACGCTATATGGGCAAATCGATCGAATCGGTTGGCTTGGGCTTCTCGGATTTCGTTAGCTTGGGCCGTATTGATCCTTCGAACCACGGCGAAGCGTTCAACATGGCGGTGCTGGCGATGGAGAACGCAGACTACGTCAACGGCGTCTCCAAGCTCCACGCCAAGGTTACGCGGACGATGTTTTCCCCCCGTTGGCCGGGATTCCCGGAGGACGAAGTGCCAGTCCAGGCAGTGACGAACGGTATTCACACAATGACCTGGATGGGTCGTCGAATGGCGTCACTGCTCGACCGCTACTGCGGTCACGATTGGCGTCGCAACCCGGAAAACCGAGAGTCCTGGGAGCAAGTCATGCAGATCCCGGACGAAGACCTTTGGGCTGTCCTGGAGGACCAGCGAGGTTCGCTTGTCCGATTCGTCCGAAAGCGGCTTCAGCGAGACATCGAGCAGCGCACCCTTAACCGTGCCGACGATGGAATCCTGAATTCGGTTCTGGACCCGCGGGTCTTGACGATCGGCTTCGCGCGCCGCTTTGCCACCTACAAACGGGGTTCGTTGATGCTCACGGATCGGGATAGACTCAAGAAGATTCTGTGCCATCCCGAACGTCCGATTCAGATCATTATTTCCGGAAAGAGTCACCCAAAGGATGACGGCGGAAAGAGGATCATTCAGGACCTCGTCCGCTTCATTAACGACGAAGCCCTCACCCGTATCGTGTTCTTGGAGGACTACGACATGCAGGTTGGAAGGGCATTGGTTCAGGGCGTAGACGTCTGGTTGAACAATCCACGCCGCCCACATGAGGCGAGCGGTACGAGCGGAATGAAGGTGGTGCCCAACGGCGGTTTGAACTGCTCTATCCTTGACGGCTGGTGGGACGAGGGATACGACTCATCTGTCGGTTGGGCAATCGGCGACCGGAGCGAAGTGCAAGACGAGGTCCATCAGGACTGGCTTGATTCACGCTCGCTCTATCACCTCCTTCAGAACGAGATCTCGCCCATGTTCTACCATCGGGTCGAAAATGGCGTACCAAGAGGTTGGGTTCAGATGGTCAAGCGATCAATGATCAAGCTTGCGCCCGAGTTCACCACGAGCCGCATGGTCAGGGAATACACCGAGAAATTCTACGTGCCTTCGGCGAACGCCTATTCCCATCTAGCATCCGAGGGATTGGTTCATGCCAGGCGTGTTTTGAATTGGCGTGACCGAGTACAGGGAGCGTGGAGCAACGTGCGAATTGTCCGCGTGGAGGATACGGCGTCTCGCTCTAACCCGCTGGGACGAGAGATATCGATTCAAGCAGCCGTATATTTGGGTGGGCTGCATCCTGACGATGTGCAGGTGGAAGCGCTGGTTGGCCGGATCGGACCGAATCGGGAGATCTCGCACTGCCTCGTTCACCCGTTCACCTACGTCGGTAATGAAGGGGACCTTGCGATTCTCAAGGCGAACATCGTCTGCGAAAACCCGGGGCACCAGGGCTATACCGTCAGGGTCGTGCCGAGAAACAGCGATATCAGTGTTCCGAGTGAACTCAGCCTCGTTACCTGGGAATAGAATCAGATCGGCCATCTGCGAACGGAGACAACGAGACCATGAACTTGGACGTTACTTACCCACGCCGAAAGACGACGCCGTGCCGCGTCGGTCCCATAACTATGGGATCGGGATATCCAGTCGTCGTGCAATCGATGATCACGGAGGAGACCCGCAACGTCGATGCCTGCGTTGAGCAGATCATTGCCCTCCATCGAGAGGGATGCGAGTTAGTGCGCGTCACGACGCCGAGCCTTGGCGAGGCCCAGGCGATGGAAGAGATCCGCGCCAAGCTGACCGAACGCTACCAGTACGTCCCGCTGACGGCTGACGTTCATCACCAGGGGACCGCGATCGCCGTCGAAGCGGCAAAACACGTCGACGAGGTAAGGGTCAATCCGGGCCTGTTCGTTTTCCACAAGCACACGAATCAGATCGAATACTCTGAACAGGAGCATATCGAGGAGCGTGCGGCCATCGAGGCGAGCTTCGTTCCGGTCGTCGAAGCGTGCAAGAAGCACGATCGGGCAATGCGGATCGGTGTCAATCATGGTTCGCTTTCAGAGCGGATGCTTGTGACCTATGGAGACACTCCGGCGGGAATGGTGGAAAGCGCGATGGAGTACCTCCGGATCTGTGTGAGCCATGGTTATACGAACCTGAACATCTCGGCAAAGGCCAGCCGGGTTCCGGTGATGGTCGCCGCCAACCGTCTCATGGTGAAGCGGATGGATGAGGAAGGCATGTCGTTTCCGATGCATCTTGGCGTCACCGAGGCGGGAGACGGTATGTATGCCCGCATCAAGAGCACTGCCGGTATCGGAACGCTGCTAATGGAAGGCATTGGTGACACGATTCGGGTCTCCCTGTCCGAGGACCCGATTCGCGAAATACCGGTTTGCTACGACATTCTCCAGGGCTTGGGAATGCGAAAGACGAAGGTTGAGTACATCGCATGTCCTTCCTGCGGGCGAACCAAGTTCGACCTGCCGACCGTTCTGCATCAGGTCCGCGACGCGACGAGTCACCTCCTGGGCCTCGACATCGCCGTGATGGGTTGCATCGTGAACGGTCCCGGAGAGATGGCGGATGCCGACTACGGCTATGTCGGCGCGGCAGGAGGGAAGATCACTCTTTACCGAAAGCGGGAGATCGTCCGGAACGGCATCCCCCAGGAACAAGGAGTCGAGGCCCTGATCGACCTTCTCAAAACCGACGGTCGCTGGGAAGAACCCTCCGCCGACCGCAAGAGGTCCGCCGATCGAATCCCCCTATCCGTCAAAAACAGCTGACGCCGTCATGCCCGCAGCCCGCATGGCCGCTGCCGCGGAGGCAGCGGCTACGGGGGTTGCGGATGATGGCCAAGCGGGTGGCATGCGTGCGACTACGAATTCTGTCCGCTTGTCTCGTTTGTTCGATGCGCTTCCGCAACTTCGGGGCGCCGAGCCTTCGGCGGTCTGCAATAATACTGGGATGGAAAGCGATGGGACGAACGCCTATAGGAGGGTGCAGCTTACAGGCGCGAGTTCCGCGTCGCTTACGGACTTAGTAAGTGTGGGCTTCTCGCGCCGCGAAGAGGACGTGGAAGGGAATGAGCCGAGCGCAATCGACCTCGTTCGCAAGTACGGCAAGATCCATCGCTTTCGCGATCTTGCCGCCCACGACCTAGGCGACTCGTTTGGGCTCTACGGATTCGAAGCGGTGCGATGCCTCGCCTTGATCGAACTGGGGCGACGAACCGCTGGGTCTGGTCGGGGGCAGATCGACTATATCGAATGCCCGGAGGATGCGGTCGAACTGCTTGCCAACTATCGACGCATGAAGAAGGAATTCTTCTTGGCGATTCTCCTCGATGCGAAGAACGCGGTCATGCGCGTCGTTGAAGTACATATCGGCACCTTGACCATGAGCCTGGTCGGACCCCGTGAGGTTTTCCGTGAAGCCATTCGAGAGGGCGCATCCTCCCTGATCGTCGCCCACAACCACCCGAGCGGCGATCCCACCCCCAGCCCTGAAGACCACACTGTCACCAAGCGGCTTCGAGAGATCGGCGAGCTAGTAGACATTCCCGTTCACGATCATATCGTCCTCGGCGAACGGTACGCTGTAAGCGTGGTATCGGGAGTAAGGATTGGCGGATAACTGGGAATCGATCGTTGCGAGCTTGAAAGAACAGGCGCAGGGGATGCACGAGGCAAGGGAAGCGGTGCTTGTCCAATGCCGGAAGCTGGGACAATTGGCAGCCAAGTCGATCCGCCATGTCCATCGACACCAGTTTGAGGAGGCCGAAACACTCCTTGAAGAAGCCAAAGTCGTGGCCAAGGCGGCTCGAGATCTGCTCAAGCCCCATCCCGAGTTGAACCCGGCGTATCTGCACGACACGGAAAAAGAGATGGTCGAAGCGGCCGCGGTACTTGCGATCGTCCTCGGTAGGCCATATCCGACGGTCGGCGACCTCGGCGCTCAGGTAATGAGCTATCTGAACGGAATGGGTGAGGCGGCGAGCGAAGTCAGACGGTTTGCCCTGGACGAAATGCGGCGCGGCAACATTGGGGCCGCAACGGCGATTCTGATCCAGATGGAAACGATCTACGACGACCTCATCACATTCGACTATGCGGATTCGATGACAGGCGGCCTGCGCCGAACCTGCGATGCGCTAAGGGCGGTCATCGAGCGAACTCGCAGCGACCTGACCGCGACGGCTTCGCAACAGGAGCTCGTTCGCGAACTTCAGGCAGCGCGGGAGATGTTCAGCCGCGGTACCGGCCGTGGCTGATACTCCTTCCGGCTACTCCGGACCTCTGCCGCGATATGTGGCGGGCGAGACGCCGGTGAACCGCTTGAATTGGCGAGAAAAGAAGTACACATTCTGGTAGCCAAGGCTGTCGGCAATCGCCTTTACCGGTAATTCGGTTTCGACGAGAAGGGTCCTCGCCTTGGCCGTCTTGGCCAAAAGCGCGTGCTTGTGAAGCGGTGTACCGGTCGCTTGGATGAATCGCCTTCGAAGCGTGCTCAAGGAAACGCCGCTCCGATCCGCGATCGCCTGGTAGTCCATGCCGCCCGACCGCAGGTCCGTAAGTACGCCGGCAAGCCAACTGTCCGATGCATCGGGCGCCTGACGTGCCTCTGCCAACTCCAGCAGGAGTCCTTCAAGCATGTTAAGGCCGCGCAATCGGCCCCATCGGCTCGGCGTCAGCGCGAGCCGGGCCATTTCATCAAAATAGGCTGACCACTCTTTACCCTCCGGGGCCGGCTGGGGCTCGGTCGGCCAGAGACCGTCCGACATCCACTGGCTCACGAGCGGGCCCTGAAAGGCCAGGTGCCGATGGTTCCATGAGCGGGAACCGTCGGCACGATGGAATACCGTGTATGGACCAGGGTAGGCCGTCCAGAACCACTTGCCTTCCATTGAATAGTGGCGGTCGTCGTATCGCAACAAGAGGCTGCCATATTCCATGTACTGGATCGTCGCATATCCGACTAAGTGCTTCGCCACCGAGTGGGTCGCGTGGGGAACATGGGTGGCCACGATGAAGGAGAGATCATCCATTCGAACAGATAGTATAAAACAGAGGCTCTAGAATGCATGGGATATTTACTGGCTTCATACTATGCTGAACAGCTATGAGCACCTTCATCACCGACGATATATGGGCACGATACGAAGAGCGAGGCTATCTCAATTTGGGACAGTTGATCAGCGATCAGGAACTCGCGGCGCTTCAGGGGAGGATCGACGAGATCATGCTTGGCAAGGCAAGTCTGGACTACTCCCGCCTTATGATGCAGTTGGACAGTGTGACCGGAAAGTATAACGACGCCGGTGAACAGTCGAACGGCTGGAAAGGCGAGACCCTCGGCTACCGGAAGATCCAGAATTTGGAGATCGACGACCTGTTTCGGAAGTATCTTGAGCATCCGATCTTTCATGAGATCTGCACCCGAGTGTATGGGCACGATACACCGGTCGGTTGCTTTCGGGCGATGTTTATGAACAAGCCGGCCAACCAGGGAACCAAACTCCCGTGGCACCAGGATGCGTGGACCGACCTGGATCGCCAGCCACTCATCACCCTCTGGACGGCATTGGATCCGGCGACGAAGGCGAATGGATGCGTTGAAGTGATTCCAGGCAGCCACCGGCAAGGGCTAATCAATCCGAGCCACGGTTCTGGCTTCTTGACTGAGGAGCAGGCGGTTGAGTACTGCCGGTCGGAGGACATCGTTTACATGGAGTTGGCGCCCGGAGAGGTCGCCCTTTTGCACAACTGGCTCCTGCATAGTTCCGACGTCAACCGTACCGAGATCCCTCGGCGTGCGTTCAGTGTTTGCTACATGGACGGCGCCACCGTCTCCAAAAGCGGAGAGAAGTTCACGAGACTCTTCGAAGGGGCGGTGAAGTAACTATTCGAAGGGAAGGTCGACGGGAGGTATGGGCCGGTCGACCTTCGTGTGGCGTGCCTGGGTCCGAGATCCTCCTCCTGATAGATCGGCCATCGCCGCAATCCACACGATGGTTCCGACGACGATCGGAACGAAGACCTGAGGATGGATCGAACCGGTATGGGTCTTTGAGAACATGAGGAGCAGTGCCTTCACATCGTCTTGCCAGAGCACGAGGAGCCCGAAGCACAGTGCATAGCATACAAACAGGACAATGCCCTTCCCCGATCTTCCGATCACCATCTGCCCAACGCCAGGAATGAATGCGGACAGGAACCGGGCAGCGACGATTCCCGCAACGTTGTCGTTGCCGCTCAAAAGCACCGAATCGCTGACCCCGTACCGAAGCTGATCCTCAACCGACATCGAAGATGTACCCCTGAGGACGGTTTCGGCATACTTGCGCTCAAGCCCGACGTTCTTTGGATCGAGCCGCACCGCCTGCTTTAGGAGCTTGCGGGCTTCCTTGATGAGTTTGCGTTCAAGCAAGTCGTCTGCCATCGCTTCAATCACGACCGCTGAACCGGGAGCGACTTCGGTTGCTTTGGTGAGTGCTGCGGTAGCGGCCTTTTGGTTTCCGCGCTGCTTCTCCAAGCGCGCTTGACGGATGAGTCTTTCCGCCTCCTCAAGTTCGGCGGGAGTTGGCTCAGGAAGGTTCACCAGGACATCGACTTCCTCGGCGTCAGACTTTGACCCGGGCTCTGCTGCCGCGTGGCCTTCCACCGATTGATCGGTGCCAAGACCTTTGAGCGAGATCTCGATTTGGTCGATCCGCATATTGAGGACCGACAGGATGTCCCGGTCCTTTGTTTCGGCGCACTTGACCTTCAGCCGATTCCACTCGGCCCGAAGGGCATCGATCTCAACCTGTTTGGGATCTGCGCTCGGATTTACGTTCGACTCCTCGCCCTGCATCTAAAGATGAGACGCAGGAGGGTCGATGTTTAGATCACGCATCTTGTCCAGCAATTTCCCTTCTACTCGATCGAGAGTCTCAAGAAGGCCGATGTACGTCTGAGTGACCTCATTTTCCTCGAGCATCGCCTCAAGTGAATAGAGATTGAACAGCGTGGGCGGCATCAAATCGAAGCCGAGCATACGTTCGAAGCCGAGTTCGCGCTCGATGTTCTTCTTTCGCAACTGAATGAGCGTCAAGTAGACCGAATATTGGTCCGGTTCTGCGGACTCGACATGCTTTAGAAGCTGTTTGACGCTGTCTGCGTACACGACGTGCAACGGATCGCCGTGGTCTCCAGGCGAAGAGTCGTAGGTCGTGTGAATCGGAGGCTCAAAGGGCGGCCGACCTCCGGACGGTTTTGGCTGTGGAATCGGAAACGCGGTCATGAAGGTCACCCCAACACGTGGACTCGATGCAGCAGAAGCGAGGGAGTTACATTACTTTACAACCGTTTTTCGTACATGCCAATGATATGGGGAAAGTTTCCCGCGAAACTTTAACATTAAAGCCATCTCTAGACCCGTCGCTTCCGCCTTGCTCGGCCGAGTTTCCGGCGGTTCGTCATCATGCGCGTATGGCCGGCCATGATCATGTTGTCCTTGCCCGGCCATTCGGACTCACAGGCCGTGTGTTGACTGACCACGACGCTGGGATTCCGAGTCGGCGCCGTGGAATCACTTTGCGTAAGCGACCTGAATCCGAGGACTACTAGGCACGCGACTGCGCAGATCGACGGCAAGGCAACGTAGTGGAGAGCCTCCTCAAGCTTCGAGGCCACACAGTTTCGAGGCGATTCGCAAGTCATGTCAATTCCGCTGAAAGACCCATTTGAGCCCTCCTGCTGAAATAACTGCGATTCGATAGATGATCTATCACTCCCTTGAGAGAATTCGCGAGATTTATTTAACCGGTTGCGTCAGCGGCGCAAGGTGGCTGCTGTCTGCGGAACCTGGCATACTCGTTGGCCAATCAGCCAGCCTGTGCTAAATGGCAATAGGAGACGTGTACCCTAGACCTCTGTCGAAGCAAAACAACCCCGGGGCGCACCAGGTTGGCGTGCCCCGAGGAACTGCGATCGTGACCTGCGCTACTCAGCCTGACCGGCTCAGTCGTTCAGGAGGTCTTCGAAGATCCCCATCTTGCGGAATCGAGCGTATCGATCCTCGTACACTTCCTCAGGCGAGAACTTATCAAGGAGTCCGATATGCTTCACAATCGCCGATTTGACGTGACCGAACGTCGCCGGCCAGTCTTTGTCCGATCCACCGGTGGGTTCGGGAATGATCTCGTCGATCAACTCGAATTCGAGGGCGGACTGGGCAGTCAGTTTGAGTGCCTTTGCCGCATCGGGCGCCCTTTCGGCTTGTCGCCAAAGGATGGATGCGCACCCCTCTGGGGCGATGACCGAGTAGATCGAGTGTTCCAGCATCAAGACTCGGTTCGACGCAGCGATCCCAATCGCCCCTCCGCTGCCGCCCTCGCCGATAATCACGGAAATGGACGGAACGGTGAGTTCGAACATCTTGAAGATCGAGGCGGCAATGGCCTCACTGATGCCTCTTGCCTCGGCCTCGACACCCGCGTCTGCTCCGGGCGTGTCGATGAGGGTAATGACTGGCATCCGGAAACGCTCAGCCATCTCAAATAGGCGGATAGCTTTGCGGTAGCCTTCCGGGCGCGCGTAGCCGAAGTTGCGTAACTGCCGCTCCTGAATCGTTCGGCCCTTCTGGTGCCCGACGACCATCACCGGCCGGTTGTCGAGCATGGCGGGCCCGCCGACGATCGCGTGGTCCACAAAACCGTTGCGATCCCCTTGCAGTTCGATGAAGTGATGGAAAACGGCCTGAATATAGTCCAAGGTGTATGGACGCCTCTCCGCCCGAGCGACTAGTACCTTCTCCCACGCTCCGAGGTTGGAGTACATTACTTCGACGTACCGGTTGCGCCGAGTTTCATATTCGGCGATCTTGGCCATCTGCTGTTCCCGCTTCTGCGGGTCCTTTTCCTTTTTGGCGATCTCTTTGAGCTTGGCTATTCCGTCCTCAAGCTCGTACAGGGGCCGCTCCCACTCTTTGTGCGTCTTGTACATGCTCAGGCGCGGTCCTCCAATTGCCGTCGGATTGGCTGCTCAAGCGCGAATTCGTCTCGAAATTTCCGGCGTTCGGCCTCGCCGGCTTCCCATTCAGCGAACTCCTCCGGAGTCAGATTCGTTTGGAGGCGCTCACGCAACGCTTCGCCGTCGATGGGACCGAGGGCAGCTTCAAGCCGCGATCGGACCTCTTCGATTTGAGTGGCGATGACCCGCGAGAGTGCGGTGAGTTCCTTTTCGTCGATCTCCTCGCCGGCTTCAATCCTTGCCTGGAGTTTTTCCGCCTGTTGAAGCGCGCCGGCAAGGAGTTCTTGAATTTCGGAACCGTCCAGGTTATGCTCCACTGGGTTTGCCTCCTCCAAGGGATTTGATAAGCGTGATGAGGGTCGTTCGCATCTCCTTGCGAGGAACGATCCGGTCGATCATCCCGTGGTTGAAGGCGAATTCCGCAGTCTGGAAATCGTCGGGCACCTTGCCAACTCCAGCCTGCTTGCTCACTCGTAAGCCCGCAAAGCCGACAAGCGCTCTGGGCTCGGAGAGGATGACGTCGGCGATCGAGGCGTAGCTTGCGAGAACTCCCGCCATCGTCGGATCGGTGAATACAGCGAGGAACGGCACGCCTGCCTTGGAACACCGTTGGGCAGCGGCCGTGGTTTTCGCCATTTGCATGAGAGAGAGAAGGCCCTCCTGCATACGCGCTCCGCCTGACGCACAAAACACGATGGCCGGGCAATTCGATTCGCGCGCGCGTTCGAGCGTGCGCGTGATCTTCTCGCCATTCAAGGAGCCCATCGACCCACCCATGAAGTGGAAATCGGCTACTGCCGTTGTGACCGCGATTCCACCCAAAGTGGCGGTTCCGCTCGTCATCGAATCGTTAGCTTCCTGGCGTTCCATGGCGGCGGCCAGTTTGTCCGCATACTCCGGAAACTCGAGCGGGTTGACCGATCGAAGGTCCCGATCTAACTCGACGAAGCTGCCTGGATCGAAAGTGATGTCGATACGCTGAGTTGCAGAAAGCCGATGATGGTGCCCGCAGTTAGGGCACACGCGCAGGTTCTGCTCGAAATCGACCGAAAAGAGAATTTTCTTGCAGTTGGCGCACTGCAAAAACCCTTCGGATTTGGTCTCTGCCTTATTGCTCAAGGACGTCAGGATACCGCGTGAGACCCAAAAAGCGTAAAGAGAGATGCGAACGAACAGATGGAAGCATCCTGTAGTATCTAATCCATATGGCGAGAATGCCGGGCGATCGAATCTTTGGGGTTGAGACCGAATTCGGCTGTCTTGTGTCTGACGACACGTACGGGACACCCGAGATCGCAGTCGAGACGATCAAGAACTACCTCTTTCACGACCTAAGGTTAGGGGCGATCGACTTGCATGCTCGAGACGATGTATTCGAGCCTGCCGAGTCGGGTGGTTTTCTGATGAATGGCGCTCGAATGTACATCGATGCGGTCGGTTCGCACCTGGAATACGCGACCGCAGAGTGTCGTAGCCTGTGGGATCTGGTGGCAAACGACCGAGCCGGCCAGCGGCAGATTGTTCGAGCGATCCACGAACTCGGACTGGAAGACGTCATCAGCGTCTACAACAATTCGGTTGACCACTTCGGAGGGCACACGTTCGGATGTCACGAGAACTACCTCGTGCGAGGAGACGATGATTTTCTGAACACGTCGGTTCAGATGCTCTACCCGTTCTTGGTGACGCGTCAAATTTTCGCCGGCGTTGGTCGAGTTGGCGGGCACATCCTGACTTCGAACACCGCCCGGCCCAGCTACCAGGAGGTCATCGACAATCCGGTCGACTACATCTGGGTGTCGCAAGTCTACGGCGTCATCCCCGACTGGGACGTCGATTTCCAACTCAGCCAGCGTGCCGATCATATCCTGAAGACGATCGCGAGCCGCGTTCGCTTTAATCGAGCCCTCATCAATCCGAAGTGGGAGCATTTTTACTCTCACGAGGGGATGACCCGGCTTCACTTGTTGTTCGGCGAGTCGAATCAGAACGAATACGCGTACGCCCTGAAAATCGGAACGACGCTGCTGGTTTTACGTCTGCTGGAAGACCATCTTGTGCCGATCGACATCACGATGGCGAACCCGTTGCTTGCTTTGAGAGAGGTCAGCCGGGATCCCACCTATCGCTGGATGGTCACGCTGATGGATGGAACAACGCTAAGCGCAATCGACCTTCAGCGTATGTATCTGGAGATTGCCCAGGCATATCGGGGCGAGAGCGACCAGACTGATTGGATCCTCGACGAATGGGAATCAGTTCTAAACGGCCTCGAGAAAGAGCCACTTGCGATGGGAGACCGGATCGACTGGGTCGCCAAGCTGCACATCGTGGAGCAGTATCGGGAGGAGGAGCAAATCGGCTGGCGCGACGACGCGCTTCACTCCGTGGACTTGGAGTACCACAACATCGATCCCGAGAGCAGCCTGTTCTACGCTTGGCAGCAAATGGGGAAGACGAAGCGGGTCCTCGATGACTTGGACATCGTGACCGCTATGACCGATCCACCTCAAAACACCCGCGCGAAGGGAAGGTCTCAGCTGGTCGAACACGTCTTGGCCCGAAAAGGTCCTCGCTTCTACCTGTTCGATTGGAACGGCGTCGCCCTCGATCGCCACAACTACGTCGAAATGCTCGACCCGTTCGAGACTTACGATCAGCACACAAAGTAGATCCGACCCTTGGCGTAGAGACGCTTCGGGGCGATGTGTGCCGGTTGTATTGGCCCGATTGTCTGTACCAGCAGCCCTTACCTCGCATTAAGGGCTGGAGAAGTTTGTGCACTGTTCCCAGCCCCGAGCCTTACCTTTCGGCCGTTATCTCGCGAGCGCAAGCTGAATTAGGTCGCGGGGGGGCTTGAAGCTGACATCTTCTTTGATCGTCTCGAGGATTGTGACGGGGACGTCGGAGCGTCCGTCCAGGAGAGCGCCTATCACGTCTTCGACCAGGCTCTCGGGGGTGGAGGCGCCGGATGAGATTCCAATGACTTTGTGATCGGTCCGCCACTGAGGCTGGACCTGATCGGGATTCAGCAGCAAATGGGATTCGGTTCCGAGCGACTCGGCGACCTCGCGTAGCCGATTTGAGTTGGACGACGTGTTCGAGCCCACGATAAGGACCAGGTCGCACTGCTGCGCAAGCTGCCGGATCGCACTTTGACGGTTTGTCGTGGCGTAGCAGATGTCTTCCTTCGATGGGGTGTGGATGTGGGGGAATCGCTCCTTCAGAACCTCCATCGTCGCCTTGACTTCGTCAACGCTCAGCGTTGTTTGGGTTAGCACCGCCAACTTGTCATAGTGGGGGATATCCAACCGCCGCGCGTCATCGGGCGTCTCTACCAAAACCATGCGATCGGGCGCTTCGCCCATCGTGCCTTCGGATTCCACATGCCCTTCGTGGCCGATATAGACCATGAAGTAGCCTTTCGCGGCGAAGTGCTTTGCCTCGTTGTGCACCTTGGTAACGAGGGGACAAGTCGCGTCGATGATAGTGAGTCCGCGCCGGGACGCATGCTTACGCACCTCGGGAGACACTCCATGAGCGGAGAACACGACCGGCATGCCGCTTGGAATCTCGTCGAGGTCCTCCACGAAAATCACGCCGCGAGATTCGAAGCTCTTAACGACCCACTCGTTGTGTACGATCGCGTGCCTCACATAGAGGGGGGCGCCATGGATCTTCAGGGCCAGATCCACGACTTCGATCGCATAGGCCACGCCGGCGCAAAAACCGCGGGGTGCGGCAAGAAGGATTCGCTCCACACTCAGTAGTTTACTAGGTCCCGCACCGCGATCATCGGCGAGAGACCGTCAGCTTGACTCCTGCTTCCTCGGCAATGACCGGCGCCGGAGGTAGGAGTTTGGCCAAACGGATCGATACAGTCGAGATGCTCGGGTAACTGTCCAGCAACCGGTCTGCCATCACCGAAGCAAGTCTTTCGACAGTTCGAAACTGAGTGGTCGATCCGACTGACGAGAGTAGTTTGCCGACCTCGCCATAGTCGACCGTGTCTTCCACGCGATCCGTCCTATCGGCAGTTCCATCGACCGTCAGTTCGATGTCGATCCGATATCGATGTCCGATCTTCTGCTCCTCGTCGGACACTCCGTGGTAACCGTAGAACTCAAGTCCGGTCATGAAGAGCGTAATCATGGCTGAATTAGACCCGGCTGGCGTGCTATACTTTTCATAACAAATCAACAGCGACCGGCGAAAGGGTGGCTAGGCCGCCTTTTTTTGTACCGGACGAAGGCAAGAGACCGATGGATATTCTGCAGCAACTGAACCAAATTGCGCAGGAGAGGGACATCCCGCTCCACGAGCTTCAACACGAGTTGGAGGAGTCGCTTGCTGTTGCCTATAAGAAGTTTATCGGCATTCAGAACGACGTTTCAGTTACCGTTACTATTAAACTGAGTCCCCTAAGCGCCACTGTCGGCAAAGAAGTGGTTGCTTTTGTGACCGAGCCGAGGTACCAGATCAGTCTCGACGACGCGCGCAAACGTCAGAAAGACGTGGAGATCGGGGACTTCGTGCAGATTCAGGTCGACCCCAACCAATTTGGACGCATCGCTGCCCAAACCGCAAAGCAGGTTCTTAGCCAGAAGCTTCGCGAAGCGGAAACCCGCCGGATCCATGACGTCTTCCATGAGAAAATGGGCGACGTCGTAACCGGAGTTGTCAGCCGTAAGGATGGCCAGAGCGTGTATATCCAAGTCAACAAAGTCGAGGCAGAGCTGCCTCGCCGAGAACAAGTGCCGACGGAGCCGTACCGACCCAACGATCGGATGCGAGTCTACGTATATAAGGTGGACGATAGCTCCCGACGACTCAGGGTGATCGTCAGCCGGACGCATCCGAACTTGTTGCGGAAACTGTTCGAGTTGGAAGTGCCTGAAATCGCCCAGGGAATCGTGACGATCAAGAGCGTCGCTCGCGAACCCGGACAGCGAAGCAAGATCGCAGTGCAGTCTTCGGATGAGCGCGTGGACCCCATCGGAGCCTGTATCGGTCCGAGAGGCGCCCGCGTGCAAGCCATTGTCGATGAGTTGTACGACGAGAAAATTGACGTCGTGCCCTACAACGAGGAAGCCAGAACGTTCATAACCGATGCGTTGTCGCCTGCTAAGGTCAACTCTATCAAACTGAATGAGACGGAAAAGAGTGCATACGTGGTTGTGCCGGACAACCAGCTATCGCTCGCAATTGGCAAGGGAGGACAAAACGTGCGTTTGGCGGCACGTCTCACAGAGTGGAAGATCGACATACGCAGCGAAAGCCAAGCCGCCGCGGAAGGTAAGAAGTAGCATGTTGCTACTTCTTTGGACGTCTGTTGGCCAAGATGCCGGAAAGAACATGTATCGCTTGTAAACGCAAGGCGGATCAGGACTCTTTTTGGCGCGTCTCTCGGAATCACGAGGGGCGCGTCGCGCTGTGGGAGGGTCATGGGCGAAGCGCGTATATCTGCCGAACGAGCGCTTGTCTGGAAACGGCATGGACGAAAGGACGGCTGGAACGTGCCCTGCGCGGTCCGGTGGACAGCGAGGACCGGCGAGTCCTGCGAGGAGAATTAGAATGCAAACTGAGGTAAAGAAAACGAATATGACGGTCAACATCGCGGATCTCGCTAAAGAGTTTGAAATGGCGCCAGGAACAGTTTTCGGCGCCCTCAACGACCTCGGGCTGGAGCACGACGGTATGTCGTTTGAGGCAGATAAGGACACTTTGGATTTGATCAGAGAGACCTTGTCTGAGCAGATCGGATCAAAGGCGGTTGTCCTCAAAACCAGTCCGACTCCTCGCGACGTGTCGGCAGCGCTCGGCGTACCTCAGGCCGAAGTACAGAAGGCGCTTTTGACGAAGCTCAAAGTGATGGCCACGCTCACGACCGTACTGAAGCCGGACGTGGTCGAAAAGTTGGTCTCCAATTTCGGATTCACCGTTCGATTGGAGGACGCACCGGCGCCAAAGCCTGCTCAACCGAGGACCGGAACCGCGGGTAAGAGGGGGGGCGCGCAGACAAGGCCCCCGGTTGTTACGATCCTGGGACACGTCGACCATGGCAAGACCTCGCTACTGGACTACATCCGTAAGGCGAATGTCGCGGCCAAGGAGCACGGCGGAATTACCCAACACATCGGCGCCTATCAAGTGGAATTGCCCGAAGGTACGATCACCTTTTTGGACACGCCCGGCCACGCCGCCTTTACGAATATGCGGGCCCGTGGGGCGCAGGTAACCGATATAGCGATCCTGGTGGTTGCCGCCGACGATGGAATCATGCCCCAGACGCGAGAGGCCATTCAGCACGCGAAAAACGCCAAGGTGCCGATCATCGTTGCAGTCAACAAAATCGACCGCCCCGACGCGAATGCGGACCGCGTGATGCAGCAACTACCGGAGTTTGATTGCGTTCCTGAAGCCTACGGCGGCGACACCATTATCTGCCCGGTTTCTGCGATCACGGGCGAAGGCATTCCTCACCTGCTGGAGATGATTCTGCTGCAGGCTGAGGTGCTTCAACTTACCGCCGATCCCAAGGGCAACCTTGAGGGTTCGGTCATCGAGGCCAAACTGGAGAAAGGGCGCGGTCCGGTTGCGACCGTGCTGGTTCAGAACGGGACCCTGAAGATCGGCGACACCGTAATCGTTGGCCAGACATACGGACGCATGAAGGCGATGACGGACTATCGCGGTCAGCGAATGACTGAAGCCGGCCCGTCGACGCCGGTCGAGATTCTTGGCCTGAGCGATGTTCCTCAGGCGGGCGACAAGCTTGAAATCGCTCCTGATGAAAAGAGCGCCCGTGAAATCGCCGAGAAACGGGCAAACATTTCGCGCGCCAAATCGCTCGAAGCGCCGTCGCGAGGCATGACCCTAAGCCAGTTGCGCGAGCGGCTCAACGCTCAGGAACTACGAGAACTGAACTTGATCATCAAGGCCGACGTGCAGGGTTCGGTCGAAGCGGTCAAGGGCATGCTCGAGAAGGTCAAGAACGACGAAGTTGAGTCGAAGGTCATCCTCAGCGGCGTCGGTTCGATCACGGAAAGCGATATCCTGCTGGCAAGCGCTTCCGAAGCCATCGTCATCGGATTTGGTGTAAAGCCCGAACCAGGCGCCAAGCGCGAGGCCGAAAGGCGACGCGTCGAAATCCGAACGTACACGATCATCTACGAACTGATCGAGGATATCGAAGCGGCCGTGAAGGGCATGCTCGAACCGAAGTACGAGGAGCAGCATCTTGGCACCGTCGAGATTCGCGTCAGGTTCCAGTTCTCGAAGAAGGGAATTATCGCCGGCTCCTACGTGACAGAAGGCAAGGTCACCCGCAATGCCTTGTGCCGAGTCCGGCGTGCCGGTTCGATGGTCTACGAAGGCAAGGTTGCGACCTTGAAGCATTTGAAGGACGACGTTCGAGAAGTTACGCTCGGTATGGAGTGCGGTCTAACATTCGACGACTGGACCGATTTCAAGGAAGGCGATATCGTCGAGGCATACGAGATGATTCGCATCAACGGCTAGCTCCAAAATGCACTTGCCTCACCCACTAAAAACGGTGAGGCAAGTGCCATGAATATCGGATATGATGAGGTGCCTCCCTGCTCAGGGGGAACTAGATCATGTCCGATATTCCTCCTCCTCCGTACAACAACCCGGGCTTTTCGAACTATCCGAGGTCTGGTTTCATTCCCGGTGAGCCGTCAAGGCCACCCGGTATCTATTTCGATTACATTTCGGAAGCCTGGAGGCTGGTCAGTTCCAACCTTAGCACGTGGGTCCTCAGCACGCTGATCTTTTTTGGCATCACCTACGGAGTGAACATTCCGCTCAGCTTGGTTGGAAACTACGTCGCCTATGGTTCCGTGCTTGGTGCGACACGTACACCCACGATTCCGGGCATCCTGACTTCGTTTGCCATCGAGATACTCGGGATATTCATCACGTACCCAATCCAGGCGGGAATGCTCAATATGGCGCTCCGCCAGGTTCGCGGTTACCAGGTTCAACCCGGCGACGTATTCTCCGGCTTTTCAATGACAGGACAAGTCGTCTTCGGCTATTTCTTGATGGGCCTCCTGACTTCGATCGGATTCCTTTGTTGCATCATTCCGAGCTTCTATGTCTTTGGCGTCGTGGCATTTGTACCGCTTCTAATCGTCGATCGGCGGATGAGCGCGATCGAGGCCGTGCAAGAGAGCTACCGTGCGCTCAAACCGTTCGCATGGGCGATGTTCGGCTTTCTGTTCGTCCTCGGTCTGATCTCGTCGGCGGGCATCTGTGCCTTCTGCATCGGGATGCTCTTCACCTTCCCGGTGTACGTCATGGCCCAGGCGCTCACCTACAGCAACTTCTATCCCGCTCCGAACGAGCCGGCATCGTGGAACCCGATTGGGATCGAACCGCCCCGCTAGGAGCGAACTGGCTAGATCGATTCTGACCGCACGACCAGCACGATGTCGTTGACGTTGCTGCCGGTGGGACCGGTCTGAATCAGCCCGCCACAGGCCCTAAGGAACGCGTACGAGTCGTTGTCCCTCAGCGACACTCGGGTTCGAAAGCCGTTGCCGAGTGCCCGTCCGGCCGAATCCGGATCCACGAATCCGCCTGCCGCGTCGGTCGGTCCGTCCGTACCGTCGGTTCCGGCTGCCCAAAAGCAGGTATCCGGCAAGCTCCGCATCGAGTCGACCGCGGCAACTGCCATCTCTTGGCATCGTCCACCCCGGCCCTGGCCCTTGATCGTCACCGTAGTCTCGCCGCCAAAGATCATACACGCGCCGGGTGGAAGCCGGTCGATCGCGTGACGGCAGATCTTGCGCGCCATCGTTCGCGCCTCACCCCTAAGCGGGTCGGCAAAGCTCAGAGGTTCGAGGCCTAAGCGCCTCGCCGCATCGGCCGCCTCGATCATCGCGAGCGAAACGCTGCCGATCACGTAATGGGGAATCTGGTGACCCACGGCGCCAGGTAGCATAGCCGGAGTTCGCAGAGCTTGGTTCACCTTGTCCCGAAATGGCCCTTGGAAACTAGAGACCCACGTTGGACCTAGTTTCAAGCCCGTCAGACCGGGAGAGACCAGCGGCCCTGAGCCGATGGTTCGCAAATCGTTCCCCAGAACGTCGGAAACCACGAGGGCGACCACCGTCGTATGGGAGAATGCCTTCGCGAGCCCGCCGCCTTTGATGTCGGACAGGCGCGAACGTATGTGGTTGAGCGTGCCGATATCGACGCCGGAGGCGAGGTAATGGCGTGTGACGTCTTGAAGGTCCGCAAGCTCGATGCCGTCTTTGGGCGCTTCCATGAGCGCTGAGGCGCCCCCGGACAATAGAAAGAACACGAGGTCTCGTTCTCCAACTGACTCGGCGAATGAGAGCATCCGGACGCCGGCGTCCAACGACGTTCGGTCTGGAACCGGATGCGCTGCCTCGATGACCGTCACCTTAGGGACCTCAATGCCGTGACCGGTCTTGGTGATCACCAAGCCACCGGAGAGCCGATCTCCAAGAATCCCATCTAGCGCTTGAGCCATCGCGCAGGATGCTTTCCCGACGCCGGCGATCCAAACGCGATCGAACTGAGATAGGTCGATGCGATCCTGCTGAATGAAGAGCGAATCACCTGCCCGCTGGACGGCGCGGGAGACAAGTCGATCGGCGCGAACAGCTTCGATCACTTGCCGATAGATCTCGATCGCGTGCTCGGAGGCTCGATTATGAGGGGTGGCGCTAAGGTTCAACGAGGTGACGGAAGGGTCATAAGCCTCCCATGAACTCGAAGATCAGGTCGTTCAGTCCGGGCAAGCCCTCGTGGCCGAAGTCGGGATAGATCACCTTGGACTTCTTCGACTGGATCTTGTTATAGGCGGCGAACTGGGTCGACGGTGGGCAGATCGTGTCCATCAGTCCGATGCCCATCATCACTTCGCCTCGGATTCTTGGCGCCAGGTGCTGGACGTCGATATAGCCCAGTTGGTTGAAGATCTGTGCCTCGCGCTCGTGTCGCGGGTCGTGGTTTCGGAAGTAGTTGCGAAGCTCGGAATAGGCGGCTACCGCCAGATCCATCTCCCAGACGCGAAGGTAGTCGGACAAGAACGGAAAGACTGGAGCGGCCCGGGCGATTCTCGGTTCGAGCGCTGCGCAGGCTAGGGTCAGCCCACCGCCTTGAGAGCCTCCTGTCGCCCCGACTCGCGCCGCATCAACCTCCTCCATGTCCATGACGATTCCGGCGAGTTGAGCGCAGTCGAGGTATATCTGGCGATAGAGCATCTTCTCGGGCGCATCGCTCAACCCGCGAATGATGTGGCCGTTCAGGGTAGTGCCCTTGACCCCGCCGACGTCCTCGGAGAGCCCCCCTTGACCCCGGCAATCCAAGAACGCCACCACGTTGCCGGTCGCAACGTAGTTCAGCTTGTCGGTCCAGTCGCCGCTGTTGGCGCTGTAACCGTGGAACTGCACGAGCGCAGGAGCCGGCGATTCGATCTTCTTTGGACGCAGCAGCTTGGCGTAGATCCGCGCGCCGCCAACGCCCGTGAATCGAAGTTCGAAGCAGTCGGCGACGTTTTGGAGAAGCGGATACGGTTTCAACTCGATCTGAGGATCGATGGAACGCATCTCGGCAAGGCTGGCATCCCAGAATGCATCGAAGTCGTCAGGGCGAGGGTTTCGGCCCTGGTATTTCTCGAGTTCGGCTAAGGGTAGATCGACGATAGGCATGATTGACTCTGGCGAAATCGGCGTGATGGGCGCTATGGGAGCTTGAACAGGATTCGGAGGCCGTCGAGGGTCCGCTTTAGCTCGTCGGCGAAGTCGTCGCTTCGACGGTATTCAAGGCTGATCCGACCGTCGTAGCCCAGTTCGAGCAGGCGGTTTGCGAACCCCTCAACCATCGGATCGCCCGGTTTTGGGGCAAACCTAGGGAGGTCGGCGATGTGGACGTGATTCGGAGCTAATGGCATCTGATCTTCCCAGACCGCTTGGCTCGGGGTCGCCTCGTTAGGGAAGTTGGCGTGCCACTCGTAAAGGATGTGAAACGAATCGGCAGTGTAGCCGACGCCGGCCGCCTTGAGACCCCGCGCCAGACATCCTAGATCGTTACCGACGTTCGTCTCGGTGCGGTTGAGCGATTCGGGAGCAATCGTGATCCCATATTGCTTGGCATGATGGGCCACCGCCGCCGCAACAAGCGTGAATTCTCGCTCGGACCATTCAAGGTTGACGCCTGCGGGTGAAGTGCGCGAAGCACCGCTACCGATAACCATCGTCTGGACCCCGAGCTTTGCTGCCCGGTCCACGGTGGCGCGGGCAAGGTCCAAATATGGGGTGGCGTCGGGACCGAACAGCTTGATCGACCCGGGGAAGAACAGGTTGGTCGCCTCCACCGGTAGACCCGCATAGAGGGCCGTGTCGTCGCTGAGTCCGCTCGCTCCAAGTTCGACGTAATCGTAACCGGCGGCCAACACGGTCGGCGCGTCATCAAGTCCGCAACAAACTCCGAATCTCATGCGATTTCAATCCTCGCGCCGCCTTGGCGGCTGCTTTCATAGATGGCGAGTATGATCTTGAGCGGTTCGAGTGCCATGCGTCCTGTCATGAACGGTTCGCGGTCTTCGACAATCGCTTTGGTGAAATCTTCGACCTGCAGGCGATGCTGTTCTCCCCACAGCGCGGTCGGATCGCTGGACGCGTTCTGAACGGCTTCTTCTGGGTCGTGCATGTGCAGGCTGGGCGTCGGCTGCATCTGAACTCCTCCGCCGTATAGCCCCTCGTTCGCCGCGACTTGGTCGACCTTCCATAGCTTGGTCCGATCCCCTTCGATGATGACCGATCCATATCGTCCGTGCACTTCGAGCCTTTCGGCCAGACCCGGGTAGAAGCTCGTCGAGCCCTGGATAACCCCAATCGCCCCGTTCTTGTATTCGATGAGTGCGTTGGCGATATCTTCGACTTCGATCTGGTGTGCGGCGGTTCGCACCTGCGCTTGTACGGCTTTCACGCCGCCCATGATCCACTGGATCATATCGATGTAATGCACTCCCTGATTGATGAGGCATCCTCCGCCATCCAATTCCCAGGTGCCGCGCCAATCACCGCTATCGTAATAGGCTTGAGTTCGGTACCACTTGATATAGGCGTCTCCTTGAAGGAGAGGTCCGAGGGAGCCGTTCTGAGCAGCGTCATGCAGGTTGCGAATCTGCTCCGAGAATCGATGTTGAGAGATCGTGCCCAATCTGACGCCGTTGCTTTCGCAGGCATCTACCAGGGCCATTGCTTTGGCGAGGGTGACGTCGATCGGCTTTTCGACCAGCACGTGCTTTCCGGCATTTGCGGCCCGGATGCCCACCTCAGCATGGAGCCCGCTTGGGACGCAGACGGTAATCGCGTCGACCTCGCTTAGTAGCTCAGACAGGGACGCAAACGCTCGAACGCCGTACCTCTCGGCGGTCTTGGCCGCCTTCTCGGGAATGACGTCATAGACGCCGATCAGATCCGCCCCGTCGATGTTCTTGGCTGCGTCGCAGTGCATCGCATGAATCGCGCCGCAGCCGACCACCCCATACCTAATCATCGAATTCCACCCCCGCCTTGGCCGCAATGCCCCTCAAGGCGTTAACCGCCACTTCGAACAGATCGACTCCGGAGAATCCTCCGAACGGTCCCGCTGCCGCGAGGTGCGGCTCGATCGTCAACGGTCCCTGCCAGCCCGCTTCGACCAAGGCCTCGATTCCCTCAAGCAATTGGCCTTCGCCTTCGCCCGCCGGAACGATCTGGTGGGATTCCTCGATTGCGTCTTTGATATGCAGCGTATCGATATAAGGAATGATCCATGGAAACCAATCCTTCATCGTCCGATATCCTTGAAGAACCGTGTTGGCGAAGTCGTAGGCGAAGCGGAAATTCTCGCCACCGATCTCCTCCATGAGCCGCTTGGCGTTCGTTGGGTGAGCTGCCCAATATCGGTCGTCGTTCTCGTGGATGAGCACGATTCCCTCGCCCTCGGCGAGGCGCTTCTGGGCGAACATCCAGGCGATCACCTTTTCCGCCATCTGGTCATGGAGTTGGTCCGGCACCATCGGCGTGAAGATCCTTACTCGTTTGACGTTGACCCGGTGGGCGGCTCTGATCGCCTTCTTGAGTCGATCGTACTCGCGGGCCTCGTTCAACAAATCGAACTGAACCTTGTTGACGGGCGAGCCGATCGCTTGAACGTGAAGCCCCCGTTCGCCACACATGTCGTGGACGCGTTGCAGGTCGTCCTGGCTTAGGTCAAGGACGTTGACGCCGTCCACCGAACGAAGGTCAAGGCCGGACACCCCTAGCCTCTCCAGCGTTTCGACCTGGACCTTCAGATCGGGGCTGATTTCGTCGGCAAACGCCGAAAGCGTGAAACGCTGGCTGGGCAACATGTTGCTTGACGTTACCTCTTATGGTTCGCTTTCGTAACGGACTCCGGGTCCGATTGCCGGTCTTAGAAAACGCGAGTATCCGTCGTTCCGTAGACTCGCTTCTAAGCCATCGGGATCTTCGGTGAGTGCGATAACGGTGCCGCCCAGCCCAGCTCCCGCGAGTTTGGCGCCGAGGGCTCCGTGACGCTTGCAGTGAGCAATAAGCGTATCGATCGCCTCTCCCGAACCACCTAAGTCGGCAATCAACCGGTAGTTTTCGTCCATCGCCTTGCCGAGGAGGGCCCAGTCCTGCTTTCGGATTGCCTCGACTCCGACGTCGGCCAATTTCGTGATCGTGCTCATCGAATCGACTACTAGGCGCTCGCCGTCCATCCATCGCTTGGCCATCGGTCCGTGAACCGATCCACTCAGGCGCTCGACACCCGTCGTCACGAGTAGGAAGGGAAGTGGTGATTCGAGAGCGGTCAGCGTTGCGTTCGGGCCGGGTACGACCGGGTGTTTCCCTGCGAAATTCATGAGTTGGAGCCCGCCGTGAACGATCACGTAGGCGTCTTGAAACCCGCCCGGGATGTGGGCCTCGTTGCGCTCGGTGTTACCAAGCAGCTCGGCGAAGTCCGCCAGACCCTTTGGTGACTCCAAATCGGGTTCTTGGCCGTGGACGCTGAGTACGCATGCTAGGGTGGCCGCCAAGATGGCGGTCGAGCCCGACAATCCTGAGGACCGCGGTACATCGGTGGACCACTCCACCCGCGCCGATCGGTTGATAGGGTAGCGAGCGGTGGCCGCATGCCACAGGAGAAGATCGCTGGGTAACTGCTCTTCCACGTCCAATGTCAGGCGGCACGTCGCACGCGCCGGAATCGTACACGAAAGAACGCGACCGCCGTAAATGTCGCTAGGGTTGCCGATGATGCCGCATCGACCGGGCGCCGATGCCACGATACTCAATCCCAATCCAATCTCCTTGCTTGTGCGTATTCGGCTGCGCTGCCGCAGTCCACTCTCTTCTGACCTGCCTGCAGGGCGACTGCCTTAAAGTCCATTCCTTGTCCAATCGCAACTTCGATAATTTCGGTGAGCCCGATCTCTTCGGGACGAATCAAGCGAACCGGGTCCTCGCAATATTCCGCCAGAAGACCCATGAACGGCTTGCCGAAAGCGAATCGACCGGCGACCGCCCAACGGCTCTTGGTCTGAGAGGGATCGGGCTTCTCCAGGACACGTAGTATATTGCCGTTGAACTCGTCGATCTCCACGATTCCGTAAAGGTGAACCAGCGACTCGTCCACGTGCTCCACTGCGATGCATCCGTCGATGCCGCGAAAAACGAGGCTGGCCATCCGGTGAACTGGCGATCCGCCATGGTAGACGTTGTCGCCCAGGAGTACAAGCGCTTCAGACTCCGTGTGAGCGCACGCGATCGCGTGTCCGAGACCCCGAGGCTCGACCTGAAAGTCGACGCGGAGTGGAAGATCGGAGAACGGTCCATGCGACCATTCGTCGATGGCGTCGTCGATCTCCGGCTTAAAGTGGGAATTGATCACCGACACGCCGTCGACGTCGGCAGTTCGCGCCTCGTCCATGATTCGTTCGAGTACCGACTTGGACCCCAGGGGAAGGAGTTCCTTAGGCTTTCCACCCGTGACCGAATTCATCCGGGTCCCCTTGCCGGCTGCGGGAACGATTGCTATCACGATCGGAATAATAGCTTGAAATCAGGCTTTCCGTGGCTTGTCCGCAGTATGAATGCACTCGGGTAGGTTGATTCGTCTATGCTGGGACTCGGTGGGACATGGATAGAACTCCAGTCGGGTACGGACAGAACAGCTACACGTCGATCATGGCCAACATTCCGGTCTTGTTCGTCTGCTTCTTCTTGGTGGTGATAGGGTACGCAATTTGGGCGGTTTCGGAAGCACGAAAGAGACGGGAATCCGCAAAGTTCGATTACGATGCGGCATTGGCGGCGTATCGAAGAGCTCCCGCTGACCTCGCTCTGAGGGAGCAGGCGATGCAAGCAGGGAGGGCCTATTCACTCTCGACTCGAGCCTTTCGGGGAGGCGGCTCCGATGGGAGCAGGCCGTACGAGTCTCGTGACTTCGACGAAGTAGCCCTGCGAAACGACCTCGACCTGGTTGCCGAAGGCGCAAGGTTTCTTCCGCCCATCGGACCCGTTGCGGCTGACTCAAAGCCGACGGTTACGGCCCGACTGCAGCAGGTCGCGGACCTCTACACCGAAGGTGTCATTTCCGAGGACGAGTACACGCAGAGAAGGCAGGAGATACTGAGAGAGATCTAGGCCGCTGGCACCCTTGGAACCCGTGGTTTGAGTGGTCCGTCATACGCGCAATCGCCAATTCGCCGCTCCTCACGAAGTATTCTTTGAGTCGATGTCCAAGTATTCGATCGGTGTGGATTACGGTACGAACAGCGTGCGGGCTCTGCTCGTCGATGTCGCGAACGGCGAAGAGGTCGCGACCAGCGTCTTCAACTACCCCTCGGGCGATGCCGGGGTGCTTTACGACGAAAAAGACCCTAACTTGGCCCGCCAAAACGCGGCCGACTATATCGAGGGGTTCTTTGCAACCGTTCGCGAAGTGATGAAGGGGCACAGTGCCGACGAGATCGTCGGCATTGGTGTCGACACAACTGGCTCGAGCCCGATTCCGGTCGATCGGAGCGGCATGCCTCTCGCTTTGGATCCTCGTTTCAAGGACGAACTTGCGGCCTACACGTGGCTTTGGAAGGACCATACGTCTCACGCCGAGGCGGCCGAGATCACCGAGAAGGCCAGGCAGCAAGGCCAACCTTACTTGGCCAAGTGCGGCGGGACCTATTCATCCGAGTGGTTCTGGTCGAAGATCCTGCATTGCGCCCGAACCGCGCCGAAGGTGTTTGAAGCGGCCTATTCGTGGGTCGAATTCGCCGACTGGGTGCCTGCCTATCTGACCGGCCAAACAGACCCGTTGACGATCAAGCGCGGAGTCTGCGCTGCGGGCCACAAAGCGATGTACAACGACGCTTGGGGTGGACTTCCATCGGAGGAGTTTCTAGGAACTCTGGATCCGCGATTGGCGGATCTTCGAAAGCGGCTCTACGCAAAGGCGGTCCCGAGCGACTGTTCGGCAGGCGGGCTGTCAGCCGAGGTCGCGGCACGTGCCGGATTGAAGGAAGGACTTCCGGTCGCGGTCGGCGCGTTTGATGCCCATTTTGGCGCAGTCGCGTCCGGCGCAAAGAAGGGAACCCTCGTCAAGATCATCGGCACATCCACTTGCGACTGTATGGTTCACCCGCTCGATGAGCCATTGGCCGATGTGCCCGGTTTGTGTGGAATCGTAAACGGCTCGGTTATCCCCGGCATGTACGGCTTGGAAGCCGGGCAGTCGGCGGTAGGCGACATCTTCAATTGGTTCGTATCCGAACTGGGAACCGCCGGCCACGAGGCGCTGACGGAAGAGGCATCGAAGCAGAAGCCGGGCGAGTCGGGCCTCATCGCTTTGGACTGGGAGAATGGCAACCGAACGGTGCTGGTCGATCCGCTCCTGACCGGAATGATCGTCGGCCTTACCCTGCACTCAACTCCGGCAGAGATCTATCGCGCCCTCGTCGAGGCGACGGCTTTCGGAGCCCTCAAGATCATCAATAGGCTCGAAGAGTACGGCGTGATGGTGGAAGAGGTCGTGAACTGCGGCGGCATCGCGGAGAAGAACCCGTTCGTCATGCAAATCTATGCGGACGTGTGCAACCGCCCAATGAAGGTGTCTCGCTCGGCGCAAACCTGTGCTCTCGGCTCAGCGATCTTCGGCGCCGTTGTCGGCGGAGCTTACGAATCGGTAGGCGAGGCACAGGCGAAGATGACAGGCGTCAAGGACCGTGTTTTCGCCCCGGATCCCGCTGCCGCCGCGACCTACGCGCGATTGTTCAAGCTTTACTCGGACCTGCACGATGCCTTCGGCACCCGAACCTGGACCGGCAACCTCGCCCACGTCATGAAGGATCTAATCGCCATCCGAAACGAAGCAAGGCGATAACTTACGGGGCATGGGGCTTGTTTCACGGGTCACCGGACTGGCAGTCAGGGGACACCGTTCTATGCTCGTGGGCTGTCCGACTCTCAACCCGACCCCTGACCCAGACCTCAGACCCAAAACGCAGACCTCAGACCTCAGACCTAGACCCAGAACCCAGAACCAGACCCCAGACCGCTGAACCCAGTCCCAACCCGTCTAGCCTCGGGGATGTTCGGGATCGAAGTTCGCGCCGTAGTTTATCGGCAGGAACTTGGCCGGACGCTTTACGCCATTTGGGACTAGGTGGCCGGAAT